>NZ_JBHUEP010000007.1:782223-799402 GCF_042680925.1 Ottowia beijingensis | reverse complement strand
ACCACCTCCGCGCCAGTGCTAGCTTTTCGTACCGTCACTTATTGCACTGAAAACGAGGAGACCCCTAGGTGACACGGTTGCCGCTGGCGGCGCGCGCGGCGCGCAGGGTGCGGGCCAGGTGCGGGGCATGCTCAGGCGCCAGAAAGGCCGCATCCCGCACTTCCAGCGCGATCACGCCGCCGGGGGCAGCGGGTTGCAGGCGGGGCAGGGCAGACAGCAGGGCGCCGATGCGGTCGATCAGCTCGGGCAGGCGCGCCAGCATGTGGCGTGGCAAGGGGCTGATCTGGAACACCAGCGCGCCGATCTTGTCGCCCAGCCCTTCCAGCGCGGGCTGCACGAACTGGCGGATGGCCAGCTCCGTGCTCAGGAAGGCCGGGTTGGGCGCACGGCCGCGGCCGTCTTCGGCGCGCACCTGCGCGTCGCACACCAGCGCAGGCGCCTTGACGACGAAGCGGAAGTGCGCCGGCACCTGGGCGGCATAGCCCGCGTACTGGGTGGCGGTGAGGGGGCGGTAGAACGCGCGGTCGAGGCTGACGCTGCGCAGCAGCGGGTGCCGGGCGTAGGCGACCAGGCCGTGCTTCGACAGCGTCGCCTCGGCGTAGTCGCCGCCCCACACCAGCCCGGCCCAGCCGGGAAAGTGCCACGACGAGGTGCCCAGGTGCAGCCCGTGGGGCAGGGCGGCGGCGAGTGTGCGGGTGGCGTCGCCCACGGCGGTGGCCTCAACGCCAGCGCGCGGGCGGCGGGCGGGCCGGGGCGCTGTGGGCTCGGCGGCGGGTGCATCAGCCGGCGCCAGCGGCTCGTCGAACAGGGCGTTCTGCTCGGGCTGGGGCGGTGGCGTCATTGAAGAATCCATCGGGTTGATGCGCTGGGGCTGGCCGCACAGGAGAGCGGCTCACGCGCTCAACCTTGCATTAGGCGATTGGTCACCCTGAAAGAAATTCCGTATGCAGCCTTTATGCCATCGACACCGGCAGCTATCAGGAGCATAGCATCGAACGCTGCCGCGCCGGCGCCGCTTGCCTTGCGCCAGAATCGTGCCTGCGGCCCGATGCCGCACACACGCCATGTACCTGCCCCCTTACTTTGCCAGCCGCGACGCGCGCCTTGCCGCCCGCGTGATGCGCGAGCACCCGTTCGCCAGCCTGATCACCACCGACGACGAGGGCCTGCCCTTCGTCACGCACCTGCCGCTGCACCTGCAGCCCCAGGCATCGCCCGATGGGGAAGACGCGGCGGGCTTCACGCTGCTCGGGCACGTGGCCCGGCCCAACCCGCAGTGGCGCCATCTGCAGGCGCGGCCGCGCGCGGTGGTCAGCTTTCTGGGGCCGCACGCCTACATGTCGCCGCAGGTGTACCCCGATCTGGCGCGCGTGCCGACGTGGAACTACGTCGCCGTGCACTGCACTGTGCAGGCCACCCTGCTGCCGCACAACGATGCGGCGGGCAAGGAGCGCCTGCTCAAATGCCTGATCGGCGACCACGAGCCGGCCTATGCCGCGCAATGGCGCGCGCTGGACGAAGAACTGGCGGGCAAGCTGCTGCAGGGCATCGTCGCGTTCGAGCTGACAGTGACCAGCTGGCAGTGCAAGCTCAAGCTGAACCAGCACCGGAAAGAGTCGCACGCGGCGCTGCACAGCGCCTGTGCCCAGGGCATGCCGAACGAGCGCGCGCTGGCAGGCTGGATGGAGACACTGGGCATGACGGACCGCATCAACCAAGGAGGGAACTGAGCCATGCGCATCTTCGGTTTGCTGGGCCTGGTGGCCGCGCTGGTCATCGTGGGCTTGCTGGCGAAGCAGCAACTGGGCGCCACGCGCGCCAGCGTGCCGGCGCCGCCGCCGCCCGCCGCATCGACCGGTGCCGATGCGCCGCCCGCCACCGTGCGCGACCAGAGCCGGCAGATTCAGCAGCAGTACAAGGAGGCGCTGGACGCCGCCATGAAGGCGCAGCCGCGCGACGTGCCTGACGATGCCCGGTGACGACGTGCGCGCGCGATTTCAAGCCAAATAGGCCTCCAGCGTCCGCCCATCAAGCGCCGGCAGCTATTGATATTGAAGCAACCACCATGCCCGAAGCCGTGCTGACCAACGATGCCGACGCCATGCGTCTGGCGCTGGCCGAAGCCCGGGCCGCCGCCGCCGCGGGCGAGGTGCCGGTGGGCGCCGTGGTGGTGAGGGACGGGCGCATGATCGCCACCGGCCGCAATGCCCCCATCGGCACGCACGACCCGAGCGCGCACGCCGAGATCGTGGCGCTGCGCGCCGCCGCGGCCGCGCTGGGCAACTACCGGCTCGACGGCTGCACCTTGTACGTGACGCTGGAGCCCTGCGCCATGTGCGCCGGCGCCATGCTGCACGCGCGGGTGGGGCGCGTGGTGTACGGCGCGGCCGACCCCAAGACCGGCGCCGCCGGCTCGGTGCTGAACCTGTTTGCCGAACCGCGCCTGAACCACCATACGCAGGTGCAGGGCGGCGTGCTGGCCGATGAATGCGCGGCGCTGCTGCGCGATTTCTTCAAGCCGCGCCGCGTGAACGCCAGCCCCTTGCGCGACGACGCGCTGCGCCCGCCCGACTCGGCGTTCAACAACTTGCCCGGCTACCCGTGGGTGCCGCACTACGTCTGCGATCTGCCGGCGCTGGCCGGCCTGCGCCTGCATTACCTGGACGAAGGCCCGCCCGACGCCCCGCGCACTTGGCTGTGCCTGCACGGCAACCCGGCGTGGAGCTACCTGTGGCGGCACATGATCCCCGTCTTCACCGCTGCCGGCCACCGCGTGGTAGCGCCCGATCTGATCGGCTTCGGCAAGAGCGACAAGCCGAAGAAGGAAGACGCGCACACGTTCAGCTGGCACCGTCAGGTGCTGCTCGAACTCGTCGAGCGGCTGGACCTGCACAACGTGGTGCTGGTGGTGCAGGACTGGGGCGGCCTGCTGGGCCTGACGCTGCCCATGGCAGCGCCCCGGCGCTACGCCGGCCTGCTGGTGATGAACACCACGCTGGCGACGGGTGAGGCGCCGCTGTCGGCGGGCTTTCTGGCCTGGCGCGACTGGTGCGCCAGGAACCCGGCGTTCGACATCGGCCGCCTGCTGGCGCGCGGCAACCCGCAGTTGAGCGCGGCCGAAAGCGCGGCCTACGGCGCGCCGTTCCCGGATGCCGGGCACCGCGCCGCGACGCGCGCGTTTCCGGCCCTGGTGCCCGAGCGGCCGGATGACGACGGCGCGGCCCTCTCGCGCGCCGCGCGCGACTTCTGGCAGCACGACTGGCAGGGCCGCAGCCTGATGGTGATCGGCACGCAAGACCCGGTGCTGGGCGAACCGGTGATGCGCGCGCTGCACGCCGACATCCGTGGTTGCTCCGAACCGTGGCTGCTGCCCGAGGCGGGCCATTTCGTGCCCGAGCATGGTCGCCAGATTGCCGAGCGGGCGCTGCGGCACTTCGCCTCACCGCCGCGTCAGCCGGGCGACGATCTATAATTTTGATAGCTGCCTGCGCAGGACTGGTCTGCGCAAAAGGCCAATTTGATTTGAAAGAAGCCGTGCCATGGCCCATGTCTACGTGTATTCCCCTTCCGGCGCTGTGCGCGACCGCGCGGCTTTCAAGCGCGGTGTGGCGCGGCTCAAGGCGCTGGGGCATGAGGTCGAGGTCGATCCCTCGGCACTGGCCAGCTGGCAGCGCTTTGCCGGCGACGACGACACGCGCCTGGCCGCCATCGGGCGGGCCGCGGCCAGCGGGGCCGATGTGGCGCTCATCTCGCGCGGCGGCTATGGGCTGACGCGCATCCTGGAGCAGATTCCGTACAAGGCCATGGCCCGCGCCATCGAGCGCGGCACGCGCTTTGTCGGCTTCAGCGACTTTACGGTGGTGCAGCTGGCGCTGATGAAGAAGGCCGGCGCCGTCACCTGGGCCGGCCCGGCGGTGTGCGAGGGCTTCGGCGCCACCGATGCCGGCGACGCGGCCGAAGGCCATGGCGGGCTGGGCAGTGCGAACGGGCAGGGCGGCCCCGACGAGATCATGCTGGCCTGCTTCGACGACATGGTCAGCGGCAGCAGCGAAGGCACGGGCTGGCGCCTGCCCGCCGCGGACATCGCCGCGCTGAACGGCAAGGACGGCCTGGTGGCGCGCCAGGCGCCGCTGTGGGGCGGTAACCTGGCGATGGTGCTGTCGCTGCTGGGCACGCCGTGGTGGCCCGAGGTGAAGGGCGGCGTGCTGTTTCTGGAAGACGTGGGTGAGCACCCCTACCGCATCGAACGCATGCTGCTGCAATTGCTGCACGCCGGCGTGCTGGCGCGGCAGAAGCTGATCGTGCTCGGCCAGTTCACCGAATACAGCCTGAGCGTCCATGACAAGGGCTATTCGCTGGCCAAGGTCGTCGCGGAACTGCGCAGCCGGCTGAAGGTGCCCGTGCTCACGGGCCTGCCCTTCGGCCATGTGCCCACCAAGGTGCTGCTGCCCGTGGGACTGCCGGTGGACGTGCTGGTGGAGGGCAGGGAAGCGCTGGTGCTGTGGGGGCACCAGCACTGAACCGCAGCGCAGCCTGCCGCGGCCGGCCGCAGCCGATCAGGCCCGGATCGTGGTGGGGCGCGACACCATGCCCCTGGGCAACATGCCCTCGAACATGGCCGACAGGCTGACCATGCGCGTGCGCGCCACCTGCTCGCCATGCAGGCCGGCGAGGGCGGCCATCAAGTCGGCGCGGGCGTACCACAGCGCCAGGGCATCGCCACCGGCACGAATGCGGCGGGCGACCTGCGGGTATTGCTGCGCGCCGGGATCGCCCAGCATGTCCAGCATGGCCATGCGGATATCTTCCATCCGGTGCGCCAGGCGCTCCGCATCAGGCTCCTGCGGCCTGGACAAGCGGCCATACAGGGCAGACACCCACCCGTGCTTGAACCATCTCATCGGTGTTGTTACCATGAAGTTTCGTTAATAACCAACGGTTACGATCATAGCGAAGCGCTTGTGCTGACGCCACCCTGACGCGGCGGACCAACCACGGATTCCGTGAAAAACAACGCGTTCGCCACCCTGGGCAGCATCATGCTTGGCCCCAAGGGCTGTCGGGTGCTATCATTTTTGAGGCCAATTGCCCGCGGCGAGACAAGGGAATTCCTGCCAATGCAACGGCTTTACATGACCGCTCCCATCGGAAACCAGTCCAGATGAACGTTCGCGCCACCATGGTCTTCATCGACCTCACCGGCAGCACTGCCGCGTATGAAGCGCTCGGGAACGCCCAGGTGGCCGATGTCATCTCCAAGGTGACACAGTGGATCGGCCGTGTGTGCGAGGCCCATGAAGGGCGCACCGTGAAGTTTCTGGGCGATGGCGTGCTGGCGCAGTTCTCGCGCAGTGCCAAGGCTGTCGAATCGGCCATCTTCCTGCAGCAAAGCCACACCGAACGCCTGGAAAAATGGCCCGAGCCGCTGCGCATGCGCCTGAAGATCGGCATGGCCTCCGGCGACGTGGTGCAGCGCGACGACGACGTGTATGGCGACCCGGTGAACCTGGCGGCACGCCTGTCCGACATGGCGGGTGCCAACGGCATCTGGGCAGACGAGGGCGTCATCGCCGAACTGCGCCAGGATCGCGAAGCGGCCGTCAAATCCGGCCACCTCGAACCCGGGGTGATGGACGCGGCGCGTTACCGCTCGCTGGGCATGATCAACGTGCGCGGATTGACCGAGCCCCGGTCGATCTTCCAGATCGAGTGGAGCGAGGATGTCACGACAGACTTGATGACCGTGCGCGGCATGTTGCCCGAGGCGCAACGTGCGGGTGCCGGCAGTGGCGGCAGCATCGCACTGGCCTGGTTCGGCACGACCCGGGTGTTCACGGCCGCACAACTGCCGGTGTTCATCGGGCGCATTCCGGACAGCGGCTTTGTCGTGAAGGACCAGCGGGTGTCGCGCAGCCACGCGCGCCTGGAGTTCATCAACGGTGCCTTCGTGCTGACCGACCTGAGCAGCTTCGGCACCTGGGTGCGTTTCAGCGAGAACCCCGACGCCGAAGTCCAGCTGCGGCGCAACGACTGCGTTCTGCACTCGACCGGCGAGATCGCACTGGGTGCGTCTTTCAGCGACTTCAGCGCGCCAGTGGTGGCGTTCAACGTCAGCTCCGGCGATTCAGCAGGCCAGGGGCCGTATCTGTTCGATGACGCGAGCGCAGCAATTTAGGTAGAGACCCAGATTGATCCTGCTTCACCTCGTTTATTATTAACATAATGCACATCGTATGAAGTGAAGCCACCGCGTCGGCCACCCGGCCACGTGGTGCAAAGCCGCGTCGAGCGAAGCCGCAAGCTGCGCGCCATGTACCGATCACTCGGCGGGTCGCGGGCCGACTGCGCGAAGCATCTTCACGTCACCGAGCGGTGTTTACGTAACCGGGAAGCTGGTCGCCACGCCATCCCGTTCGCGGCCTTCCGGCTGCTGCGCATCAGCTTAGTGCTTAGTGGTCTGCGCGCCGTCCGGCAATCACCACTGTCCGCGCGGCCCTTGCTTCTGCTGCGACCAGCGCAGCGCCGTTTCCATCAGTTCCACCGAATCGCGGCGCTCGGCGCGGCGGGCGAAGTCGAGGGCGCTCAAGCCTTTCTGGTTGCGCATGTGGATGTCGGCGCCGGCTTCGATGAGCAGTTTGACGGCTTCCGGCGTGCCGTACGACGCGGCCATCATCAGCGGCGTGGTGCCGTTGGGCGATTGAGCGTCGATGAAGGCGTGCTCTTCGAGCAGCAGGCGCATGATGTCCAGATGACCGCCGGTGGCGGCGTAATGCAGCGGTGTCCAGCCGGGTTTGTTGACGTCGGCATCCCTGGCGATCAGCTGCCGCGCCAGATCGAGGTGGCCCTTCAGCGCGGCCATCATCAGCGGGCTTTCGTCCGTGGCGTTGCGGGTTTCGGGTTTCAGCCGCGGCGAATCGATCAGCAGCCTGGCCACACGCAGCGAGCCTTCCTGCAGCGCCATGTACAGGCCCGGCACGCCCTTTTCGTCCTTGGTGTTGGGGTCGACCCCGCTGGCCAGCAGGCTGCGCATGGCGACGTCGTTGTCCTGCTTGATGGCGCGGAAGAAGGCGCCGGAATCGGCCAGGGCGGCGACGGTGAACAGGCCGAATGCGACGGCAGTGATGCTCTTGCGGACGTTGCGGATCATGATGAAACCCTCGGAAACAAGCGGGTGAAATTGGCGCTGGTGATCTCGCCGATGCGTTCGACCGTGGTGCCGCGCAGCTCGGCCAGGCGCGCAGCCACGTGCGGCACGTAGGCCGGCGTGTTGACCTTGCCGCGGTAAGGCACCGGCGCCAGGTAGGGTGCGTCGGTTTCGATCAGCAGGCGATCATCGGGCACCAGCGCGGCCACCTCGTGCAGTTCGCGGGCGTTCTTGAAGGTGACGATGCCCGACAGCGACACGTAGAAGCCCAGGTCCAGCGCGGCGCGGGCCACCTCGCGCGTTTCGGTGAAGCAATGAAACACGCCGCCGGCACTGCCGGGGCCGCCCTCCTCGCCCTCTTCCTTCAGGATGCCGAGCGTGTCTTCGGACGCCGCGCGCGTGTGTATGACCAGCGGCACGCCGGCCTGCCGTGCGGCGCGGATGTGGGTGCGGAAACGCTCGCGCTGCCATGCCAGGTCGGCAATGCTGCGGCCGCCCTTGCGCTCTTCCATCTGGTAGTAATCCAGGCCGGTCTCGCCCACCGCCACCACGCGCGGCAGGCGGGTGGCGGCCACCAGTTCATCGACGCTCGGCTCGTGCACGTCCTCGCTGTCGGGGTGCACGCCGGCCGTGGCCCAGAAGTTGTCGTAGCGCGCGGCCAGCGCCTGCACCGACGGAAACTCCTCCATCGTGGTGCTGATGCACAAGGCGCGCGTGACTTGCGCAGCGGCCATGGCGGCGCGCAGTCCGGCCATGTCGCCCGCCAGTTCGGGGAATGTCAGGTGGCAGTGGGAATCGGTGAACATGCACAAGGCCAAGCGGCCGAACCCGTCGGCGCGCTGGCAGAAAAATGACTGATTTCGATGCTAGCACCGCCCATGCAGGCGCGCTGTCGGCGCGAGCCGCGTCCGGCCGGCCGCAGCCCCCGCGTCAGATGGTCTGCGTCGGTCGGTCCGAGCTCAGTGCGGAGCCGAGAATCTGCTCGATCTTGACCTTGAGCTGCTCCGACTTCTCGTCTTTCGGAAAGCGGATGCCCACGCCCTGCGTGCGGTTGCCGGTCGCGCGCGCCGGGGTGATCCAGGCCACCTTGCCGGCCACCGGGTAGCGCTGCGGGTCGTCCGGCAGCGTGATCAGCACGTACACGTCGTCGCCCAGTTTGTGATCGCGCGCCGAGGGAATGAAGATGCCCCCTTCCGCGAACATCGGGATGTAGGCTGCGTACAGCGCCGCCTTTTCCTTGATCGCCAGCTGGATGACGCTGGGTCGGGGCGTGGACAGGGCGGCGTTCTGGCTCGGGCTGGTGGACATGACGGTGCAAAAAGGGGTTCAGCGACGCGAGTTTAGGGCCTGCCGTGCACTGCTGACCAGGAATTCTGTCGCCAAACCGGGGTTTAAGGGATGTTCGGCGGTGCGTGTCGACTGCGCCAGCTGCTGCCACCACTTGGTGAGCGCGCCCACGGGCAGCGGCCGCTCGGGCAGATCGGCGCGGTCGAAGAAGCGCGGCGCGGCACCCACCTGCAACGCCAGCAGGTCGTGGCACAGCTTCTGCAGCCGTGCCACGGCTTCGGGCAGTGGCAGATCGGCCAGCGCGCTGGCCTCGCCCTGCGCCAGTGCCCGTGGCAGCAGTGCCCAGCGGCGCGCGCTGTCCTTGCCCTGCGCCAGCGCCAGGGCTTCGGCCGGCCGCCCGCCGCCGGCGCGCAGCAGGGCGGCGCCCTCCCCGGCCGCGATGCCCTGCGCGCTCAGCCACGGCAGCGCCTCGTCCGCGTCCGGCCACAGCAGGGTGTGGCCCAGGCAGCGGCTGCGAATGGTGGGCAGCAGCAGGTGCGCCGCGTCGGTGGCCAGCACGAAGCGCACGTCGCCCGGCGGCTCTTCCAGCGTCTTGAGCAGGGCGTTGGCGGTGACCTGGTTCATGCGCTCGGCCGGGTACACCAGCACCGCCTTGCCGCGCCCGCGCCCGCTGGTGCGCTGGGCGAATTCGATGGCGTCGCGCATGGCATCGACACGGATCTCCTTGCTGGGCTTGCGCTTCTTGTCGTCAATGTCGGATTGCGCCTTTTCGGGCAGCGGCCAGCCGCGCGCAATCATGTCGGTCTCGGGCATCAGCACCACCAGGTCGGGGTGCGTGTGCACGTCGATGCCGTGGCAGCTGGCGCACTTGCCGCACGCGCCCTGGGGCGTGGGGGCATCGCACAGCCAGGCGCGCACCAGGGCTTCAGCCAGTTCGAACTGGCCCAGACCCGACGGGCCCTGCAGCAGCCAGGCGTGGCCGCGCTGGGCCAGCAGGCTTTCCAGCTGGCGCGCAATCCAGGGGGCCGGCGCGCTCACAGCCATCCCCTGCCCTGCACCGCCGCCTGCACGTCGCGCCACACGGCGTCGCGCGGCTGATCGGCGTCGATGCGGGCGAAGCGCGCGGGGGCCTCGCCGGCGCGGCGGGCGTAGCCGGCGCGCACGGCGTCGAAGAAGGCGGCCGGTTGCGCCTCGAACTTGTCGGGCACACGCGCGCCCACCAGGCGCTCGGCGGCCACGGCGGGTGGCAGATCGAACCAGATGGTCAGATCGGGCTGCAGCAGCGGTTTATGGGTCAAATCGGCCTCCAGCTCCCGTGTATCCTGCACCAGAAGCTCCAATTTTGATAGCGACTGCCAGTCGAGCCCGCGCCCGCCGCCCTGGTAGGCAAAGGTCGCGTCGGTGAAGCGGTCGCACAGCACCGCGTCGCCGCGTGTCAGCGCCGGGGCGATGACCTGGCGGATGTGGTCGCGCCGGGCGGCGAACATCAGCAGCGCCTCGGTCAGCGCGTCCATGGGCTGGTGCAGCGCCAGCGCGCGGATCTGCTCGGCCAGCGGCGTGCCGCCGGGCTCGCGCGTCAGCACCACGGTGCGGCCGGTAGCGCGCAGGGCGTCGGCCAGCGCGTCGATGTGGGTCGACTTGCCGGCACCGTCGATGCCCTCGAAGCTGATGAACAGGCCCGTCTGCGCCATCGTCGCCATCGCCGCCATCAGTTGCCGCTGGCGGCCGGAGCCGGGGCGGGCGCGCCGCCGCCGCGCTGGTACTTGTTGACCGCACGGTTGTGGTCCTGCAGCGATTCGCTGAACTTGCTGCTGCCGTCGCCGCGCGCCACGAAGTACAGCGACTTGGTCTGCGCCGGCTGCACCGCCGCCATCAGCGAGGCCTTGCCGGGCATGGCAATCGGCGTAGGCGGCAGGCCGGCGCGGGTGTAGGTGTTGAAGGGCGTGTCGGCGGTCAGGTGGCTGCGGCGCAGGTTGCCGTCGAACGCATCGCCCAGGCCGTAGATCACGGTCGGGTCGGTCTGCAGCCGCATGCCGATGCGCAGGCGGTTGATGAACACACCGGCGATCTCGGGCCGGTCGCCGGCCTGGCCGGTTTCCTTCTCGACGATGCTGGCCAGGATCAGCGCCTCGTCGGGCGACTTCAGCGGCAGGCCGGGCGCGCGCGCGTCCCAGGCGGCCTGCAGGCGCCGGTCCATCAACTGCAGCGACTGGCGCAGCACGTCCACATCGCTGGCGTTCTTGAAGTAGTGGAAGGTGTCGGGGAAGAAGCGCCCCTCGGGTGCCACGCCCGGCTTGCCCAGCGCCTTCATGATCTCGGCCGGCGCCATGCCTTGCGTGTCGTGCCGCAGATGCTCGGCTTTGGAGAGCGCGTCTCGGAACTGCTTGAACGTCCAGCCTTCCACCAGCGTCACCGTCAGCACGATGCGGTCGCCGCGCACCAGCTTGCCCAGCAGGTCGCCCGGCGTCATGCCGCGCGTGACGGCGTAGTCGCCGGGCTTGATGGTCTGCTCGCCCACCGCGAAGCGGAAGAACGCGTGCAGCAGATCGGCGTTGGTGCGCACGCCGCCTTCCACCGCCTTGGCGGCGGCGGTGCGCAGCGAGGCGCCCTGCGGCACGCTGATCTCGACCTTCTCGGCCGCCAGCGGCAGCGGCTGCTGCGTCCACCACCAGGCCCAGCCGCCGGCCGCCAGGGCCAGCGCCAGCAGCAATGCCAGCAATTTGAATAGGGTTCGCACGGGGCTATGAACGTCCTGAAAACGAGCCGGCCATGATAATTCAGCCCATGTCCGAGTCCGTATCTGCCTTTCCCGCCGTCGCCGCATCGAACGGCATCGCCCCCCTGTCCCACCTGGGCGTCATCCGCGCCCGGGGCGAAGACGCCGCCACCTTCCTGCAGGGCCAACTGACGCAGGACGTGGTGCTGATGAAGCAGGGCGAGGCGCGCCTGGCCGCCTTCTGCAGCGCCAAGGGCCGCATGCTGGCCAGCTTTCAGGTGCTGAAGACCGCGCCCGACGAACTGCTGCTGGTGACCAGCGCCGACACCCTGCCCGCCACGCTCAAGCGCCTGTCGATGTTCGTGCTGCGCGCCAGGCTCAAGCTGAGCGACGCGACCGGGGATTACGCGGTCTGGGGGCAACTCGGCGAAACTCCTGATTTGATAGCTGCCAGCGCCGATGGGGCGGGCGCTGAGGCCCAAAACGATGCCGAAAAACCAGCGCACCGCATCGCCCTGCCCGCCGCAGGCGGCGTGGCACGCACGCTGTGGTTGGCGCCCGCCGGCAGCGCCCTGCCCGCCGGCGTGGCGCCCCTGACCGAAGCCGACTGGCTGCTGGCCGAGGTGCTGGCCGGCGTGGCGCGCATCACGCCGCCGGTGGTCGAGGCCTTCGTGCCGCAGATGCTGAACTACGAAAGCGTGGGCGGCGTGAACTTCAAGAAAGGCTGCTACCCCGGCCAGGAAGTGGTGGCGCGCAGCCAGTTCCGCGGCGCCATCAAGCGGCGTGCCTACGTCGGCCACGTGGCGGGTGCGGCGCAGGCAGGGCAGGAGGTGTTCTCGGCGGCCGACCCCGATCAGCCCGTGGGCCAGATTGCGCAAGCCGCCGCGGCAGACGACGCTGCAGCGGTGATCGCCGTGCTGCAGGTGGCCGAGGTGGCGGCTGGCGCCGCACTGCACGTCGGCAGCGCCATCGGCCCGGCGCTGACGGGGCTGGCGATTCCGTACCCGCTCGCGGAAGACATCTGAGCATTTGCTGAAAACCCCGGCGCGAGAGGGCTCTGGCCCGCGACCTGGAAGCGCTGCAACGGCGCACTTTCCAAGCGTCGCCACCCACAAGCGCGGCCGCTCGCCGGCGTGATAAAAATCACACCGCCGCCTGTTGCGATAGGCGCGCCCCATGTGGCGCGTTACGCTCAGGCGCCAAGGGCGAACCACCAAGCCGGCTGCCGTGCCCGCAAGCGGCATGGGCAGCCGGCGCCCTCCAACACGACAGGAACGCACCGTGCGCATCTCACCCCCTCTGGCATCGCACTATCACCCGGCATGTGTCCCGGACATTGCCCGCAACCGCGCCGTGGCGCAACTGCGCGGCGCCTGGTTCGGGGCCTGCCTGCTGGCGGCGCTGGTCACCCCGGCGCTGGCCCAGACCCCTTCGGCCAACCTTCTCGTCAACGGCGGCTTCGAGAACAATCCGCCGCCCTCCCTTTGCGCCAATAACCTGGGGGCGTCGGTCACGCCCTGGCAGTTGGCGGGCGGTGGCCGCACCAACGTCATCGCCGTCGACGGTGGCACGACGGTGGACCCGGCCCTGGGTCGAACCGGCGGCGGCACCTGCAACTACGGCATCAACGTCAACTTCGATGCCGAGGTGGCCAACCCCAACGGCACTCGCCGGCATTACCTGGACATCGACGGCGTCAACGAGCTGTACCAGACCCTCGTCGTGCCCAGCTGCGGCAGCGGTGACACCCGACCGCGCACGCTCCGGTTCTCCGGCTATTTCTCCAGCCGCGACACCGGCACCGGCGGCAGCGGCACGGTACGCCTGCTGCGCGGCAACGTTCAGGTGGCCGGCAGTCGGGTGCAGCCCGTGGACGGAGAGGGCGTGTTGCTCGCGTCCGTGAGTTCACCCCCCGCATTGCCGTGGAATCGCTGGACGCAGGTATCCGGCACCGCCACCGTGGTGCCTGGCGACAAGATCACCTACGCCATCTACATGTCGAACCCCACCAATTTCGACAACGCATCGATCACCGTCGACGATCTCGACTGCCCCGCCACCACGCTCACGCTGAAAAAGCACTGGGCCGGCGCCACCGTGGGCAACACCGCGACGCTGACCGCCACCCGTGTGGCCGGCACGCCCGCCGTGCGCACGCAGATCGACTCGCTCAGCTCCACCGCCACGGCCGCCGCCAACGCGCCGGGCGGCCAGACCACCACCGACGCCACGCCCACCACCGTTTTCGCCGGCGACGTGATCGAGTTGGCCGAAACCTTCACGCCCGCCACGGCCACCTACCACGCCGGCCTGCAATGCACGGGCGACGTCGGCCTGAGCGGCTTCACCCTCACCGTGGGCGCGCTGGGCGCCGGCGCCGCGCCCATCGTCTGCACCTTCAGCAACAGCCTGAGCGCACAGCCCAGCCTGGTGGTGGGCAAAGACATCGCCGGCGTGGCCGACACCAACGACAACGGCGTCACCGGCGATGCCGGCGACCTGGTGACCTACGCCTTCACGGTGCGCAACAACGGCAACGTCGCCCTCACCGGCGTGAGCCTGACCGACCCGCTGGCCGGCCTCTCGGCCCTCGCCATCACCTGGCCCGACCCGGCCAACCCCGGCACCCTGCCCGTCAACACCGAGGCCACCGCCACGGCCACCTACACCTTGACCCCCGCGGACGCGGCATCGGGCCAGATGAGCAACACCGTCACCGCCACGGCCAACCCCGTGGGCGGCGTCACGCCGCGGGGCAGCGACAGCATCACCCAGCCCGTGCTGCCCACGCCTGCGCCGCAGCTCACCCTGGCCAAGACCGCTGCCGTGGCCGACACCAATGGCAACGGCTCGCAAGGCGACGCGGGCGACGTGGTGACCTATACCCTCACCGCCACCAACGCCGGCAACGTGCCGCTGAGCGGCGTGGTGCTCACCGACCCGCTGGCCGGCCTTTCGACCCTCACCATCACCTGGCCCGATGCGGCCAATCCCGGCACCCTGCCCGTGGGCGCGCAGGCCACCGCCACCGCCACCTACACGCTCAGTGTCACGGACGCGACGGCCGGGCAGGTCAGCAACACCGCCAGCGTGACCGCCGATCCGGTCAACGGCAAGGTGGCCGTGCCGCCCGCCACGGCCACGGCCAGCCAGCCCGTGCTGCCCACGCCGGCGCCGCAGCTCACCCTGGCCAAGACCGCCGCCGTGGCCGACACCAATGGCAACGGCACGCAGGGCGATGCGGGCGACGTGGTGACCTACACCCTCACCGCCACCAACGCCGGCAACGTGCCGCTGAGCGGTGTGGTGCTGACCGACCCGCTGGCCGGCCTTTCGACCCTCACCATCACCTGGCCCGATGCGGCCAACCCCGGCACCCTGCCCGTGGGCGCGCAGGCCACGGCCACCGCCACCTACACGCTCAACGCCGCGGACGTCACAGCCGGACAGGTCAGCAACACCGCCACCGCAACCGCCGACCCGGTCAACGGCCTGGTGGCCGTGCCGCCGGCCACAGGCACGGCCAGCGTCAGCACCCGGGCGGCGCCCCAGGGCGTGACCGCCGTGCCCGTGAACCACCCCTTGGCCCGGTGGTTGCTGGTTGGCGCGGTGGCATGGCTGGGCCGCCGTGCCTGGGCAGGGCGCAAGTAATTCCATCTGCAATTCAACGCGTCAATCGCCGTCATCCCGGCGAAGGCCGGGATCCATGTTTCTCCGCACACGCCGTCTGGATTCTGGCCCCGTATCGCGGTACGGGGCAGGCTTTGCGCCGGAATGACGAGATATGGCAGCTTTGATCTGGAATTGGAATAAGAGCGTCGCGTGCAGGCCCGCCGGCCCGCCAGGACGCCGGTGGAAGGCGGTATCGCCGTGACCGGCCTATCATGCCCGGCACAACACCACCACGAGGAGACACCGCCATGCCCGCTTTCGACACCCTGCTCTCCGGCTACAGCTTCTTCGAGGGCCCGCGCTGGCACGACGGCCGGCTGTGGCTGTCGGACTTCTACACGCACCAGGTCATCGCCTGCGATCTGCAGGGCCGCGTCGAAAAAATCGCCGACGTGCCGGGCCAGCCCTCGGGCCTGGGCTGGCTGCCGGATGGGCGGCTGCTGATCGTCTCCATGCGCGACCGCCGCGTGCTGCGGCGCGAGGCCGATGGCCAGCTGGTGACGCACGCCGACCTGTCGAACATCGCCACCGGCCACTGCAACGACATGGCCGTGGATGCCCAGGGCCGCGCCTGGGTGGGCAACTTCGGCTTCGATCTGATGGGCGGCGGCGGGGTGCAGACGGCCAGCCTGGCGCGCGTCGACCCCGACGGCAGCGTGCACGAGGCGGCGCGCGACCTCTACTTTCCCAACGCCATCCTGCCCACGCCCGACGGCCGCACGCTGATCGTCAACGAAACGCTGGGCAACCGCCTGTCGGCCTTCGACATCGCCGCCGACGGCAGCCTGGGCCCGCGCCGCGACTGGGCGGTGTTCGGCCCGCTGGTGCAAAGCGACAAGCTGGACGACTACATCGCCGGCGGCAAGGTGGCCGCCGATGGCGGCGCGCTGGACGCCGAAGGCGCCGTGTGGGTGGCCGACGCCATCGGCAACCGCGCCCTGCGCGTGGCCGAGGGCGGGCGCGTGCTGCAGGAGGTGTCGACCGGCGCGCAGGGCACCTTTGCCTGCACGCTGGGCGGGCCGGACGGGCGCACGCTGTTCCTGTGCGTGGCGCCCGACTTCATGGAGCACCACCGCGCGGCCGCGCGCGAGGCGCAGATCTGGACCACGCGCGTGGACGTGCCGGGCGCGGGGTTCTGACGCGCGGCGACGCCGGCCCGCCGGCCCGCCGGCCTTGGGCGCGGCGCGATGCTGAGGAGGTTCCCGCAAGGGGGGGGACTTCCCAGATTTTTTGCATGGTTGATAAAGGCTTTTGCGCCCAGATAACGGGCGCAAGCAGCTACGTTATTGATACTTCAACATGGCGCCAAATGGCTATCGCTTGTTTCCGCCCTCCAGCGGTGTGGTGGGAAAGCCATGCCCTTGAAGATGTGCCGATCTTCTGCGTTCAAAGGTTTTCAAACGACCGCGCCATGCCGATGTGTGCAATGCCCACCTCGTCGTACGGCGCGCCCTCGGGCACATAACCCAGCCGCTGGTAGAAGCCTTCGGCACTGCGCTGCGCGCTGAGCACGATGCGGCGGTCGCCGCGCTCGAAGGCGGCCTGCTGCAGCGCCTGGATCAGCTGCCGCCCCACCCCGCTGCCGCGCAGCGCGCGGTCCACCGCCATGCGGCCGATGCGGCCCTCGCCCGGCGCTTGCTGCAGCAGGCGCCCGGTGGCCACGGGCATGCCCAGCAGGTTGGTGACGACGGCGTGCACGGCCGTGGCATCGGCCTCGTCCCACTCGTCCGCGCGGGCGATGCCCTGCTCCTCGATGAACACCGCCGTGCGCAGAGCCCGCGCCGCGTCGCCCAGCGCGGCCCAGTCGCCGGTCTGCACATGGGTCACGGGCTGGCCGGCTTCGTAGGCCTCGATCAGCGCGCGCAGCGGCGCCGGCACCGGCCGCGAGGTCTGCGTGGCCGGGTCGGCGAACACGTAGACCAGCTCGCCTGCCGTCAGCAATCGATCGCCACGGAAGATGCCGCCCACGAAGGTCATCGACGAGGCGCCGATGCGGTCGCAGCGCAAGCCGATGTCGAGCCGGTCGTCCATCTCGGCCGAGGCGTTGAACTCCACCGCCGTCTTGCGCAGAAAGATGTCGCCGCCCAGCCGCTGCATGGCCGCGGCATAAGGCATGGCCAGCGCGCGCCAGTAGTCGCTGATGGCGCAGTCGAAATAGGCCAGGTAGTGCGGGTTGAAGACGATTTTTTGCATGTCCACCTCGGCCCAGCGCACGCGCAGGCGGTGGTGGTGACGGAAGTCGGTGGGTTTCATGGCGGTTTGCCTGTTCTCAGTCAAATCAGCGGCCAGCGCTTTGGCGGCGGGCGCTGGCAGCTATGGATCTTAAAGTTCTGTGGGAGCGGGCTTGCCCGCGATAGGGC
>NZ_JBHUEP010000007.1:736906-782152 GCF_042680925.1 Ottowia beijingensis | reverse complement strand
GCTCCCACAGCCCGGGATCATGGTGCTGGCAGTCCAAAGGCCTGCCGCAGCGCCGCCGCCGCATCCTGGTGCAGCTGCCGCGCCTCGGCAATGGCGCGGCCCATGGTGATGAAGCCGTGCACCACGCCGCGGTAGATCTCCAGATCGACCGGCACGCCGGCGGCGCGCAGCTTGTCGGCGTAGGCCACGCCCTCGTCCACCAGCGGGTCGCATTCGGCCAGGCCCACCCAGGCGGGGGCCACGCTATCGACGTCGGCGCTTTTCAGCGGCGCAAAGCGCCAGTCGCTGCGGTCCACGCTGTCGATGTAGTGGTGGAAGAACCAGTCGATCAGCGCCTTGTCGAGCACCGGACCGTGCGCGAACAGCGCGTGCGAGTCGGTGTCCTGGTGGTCGGTGGTGCCGGGGTAGATGAGCAGTTGCAGCGCCAGCTTCAGCCCCGCGTCGCGCGCGTGCACGGCGCTGACGGCCGCCAGCGTGCCGCCGGCCGAATCGCCGCCGACGGCGATGCGCGTGGTATCGAGGCCCAGGGCGCGACCGCCCTCGCCCGCCAGCCAGTGCAGCGCATCCCAGGCGTCGTGCACCGCGGTGGGAAAGCGCCATTCGGGCGCCAGGCGGTAGTCGAGCGACAGCACGGCGGCGCCGCTGGTTGCGCTGAGCACGCGGCAAAAGGTGTCGTGCGATTCTATGCTGCCGATGGTGAAGCCGCCGCCGTGGGTGTACAGCAGCACGGGGAGGCCGGTGTCAGTACTGGGCGCGACCAGGCGCGCGGGCAAGGCGTGGCCGTCGCGCGCCGGGATGCGCACCTCCTCCACGCGCGCCAGTTCGGGCTTGGGCACGTCGAGCACGCCGATGGACTTGGCGTAGGCGGCCTTGGCCTGCTGCGCCGTCAGCGTGTGCATGGGCGGGTAAGGCGCCTGCGCCATGCGCTCGACCAGCAGGCGCATGGCGGGGGTCAGGCGGGCGTGGATGTCGGGCGAGTGATTCATGATGAAATAAGCTGCCAGCGCCCTGCTGGCGGGAGCTGGCAGCTATTGATAACGTAGTGACGGAAAGGGTGCGCCGCACCGCTGCACGCCGCGGCGCGGCGCGGCGCGGCGCGGCGCGGCGCCGTCAGCGTGCCCCGAAGCGTCCGCGGCAGCCCCGGTCGACCCAGATCTCGCGGCCGTCGTAGCCCCAGCTGCGGCCTTCGCGGCAGCTGTCTTGCGAGAGCTGGTCGATCAGCGCCGGCCGGCCCCAGCGCGGGTCCCAGTTGCAGCGGTTCAGACGTTGCTCCACGCTTTCGCAGACCACGGTGCGGCCGTAGCCGGGGCTGCGTCCGCCCCAGTCGGCGGCAGCAAACTCGCCCCGGCAGCCACCGCGCACCCAGACGCCGCCGTCGCGGCTGCCCCAGGTCTGGCCTTCGACGCAGGCGGTTTCGGACAACTGGCGCACCAGCATCTGGCGCCCGGGCGCCGGCGCGCGGCATTCCTGGTGGCGGCCTTGTTCGCTTTCGCAGCGGTAGGCATTGGCGGCGGTGCCGTAGTCCGGATTGACCCAACCCTGCGCGGGCCCGAAGTCGCCACGGCAGCCACCGCTGACCCACACCTGGCCGTTGAAATGGCTGCCCCAGGTCTGCCCCTCGATGCAGGGCGCGTCGGAGATCTGGCGCAGCAGGGTCAGGCGTGCCGCCACCGGCGCCTGGCAGTCGCGCCGCCGGCCCTGGTCGCTCTCGCAGCGCACGGTGTAGCGCGTGTCGCCATAGCCACCCACGCCGGCCTGGCCGCCGTAGGTGTCGGCAAAGCGGGCGCGGCAGCCATTCATCACCCAGACGGAGCCGACGCCGCGCGTGCCCCAGGTCTGGCCTTCGATGCAGGCCGCGGACGAGAGGGTTTCCGCAATCACCGGCCGGCCGCGGAAGGGCGTGCCGCACTCCTGAAAGCCGCCGTCACGGCTTTCGCAGGTGATGCCGGGGCCGCCGTAGGGGTCGTACCCCGGACTGCCATAGGTCGGGTTGCCGAAGGGCACGGTGCCCCAGGGCTGGCCCAGCGGCTGGCCGATGGGCTGGTCGTACTGCGCCTGCGCCAGCGGCGAGAACGCAACGGCGGCCAGTGCCAGGGCCGCGAGGGACGGAATGCGGGTCATGCGAACGATCTCCTGTGGGTGGCGCCCGAAGGGGCAATCCACTGCTCAGCGCGGTGGCCGGCCGGGCGGTTGTCGCGCCAGCTTCAGGGCGCACCACGGCGGCGCACCGTGCCCGGCACAGGTTTCAAGCCAAATCGGCCTGCAGCGCTGATGCAGCAAGCGCTGGCAGCTATCATTGGTATAGCTCCAGCGCATGCCTGGGCGATCAGCGGAAGCTCACCGTCACCGGCTGCAGGCCGGTCACGCCGTCGTAATGCGCGGTCACCTTCTGGCCGGCCTTGGGCGGCAGCAGGGCCGAGAACGAACCCAGGCTGACCACCTGCCCCGGCCGCAGCGACAGGCCTTCGGCCTTCAGCGCCTGCGCCAGCCACACCACCGCGTTCAGTGGGTGGCCCAGAACGTCGCTGCCCTTGCCGCCGCCCAGCGGCGCATCGGCGGCATCGACCAGGTGCACGTTCATGTCGCGCAGCTCGTTCAGCACGCGGGCCTGGCCCACGGCGTCCTGCGGCACCATCAGCGGCGCGCCGCGCACGCCCAGGCGCGCACCCACGTTCAGCGCGCTCAACGCGGCGCCGTTGACCTTGGCGGGGGTCTCCACCACCAGGTCGGGCAGTTCGATGAAGGGAATGATCTGGTCCACCTGCGCCAGCACCTCGGCCGGGGTCTTGGCGTTGTTGATGGCGGCGCTCTTCACGCGCACCAACAGGTCGGCCTCGTACAGCGGGCGGGCGCCGAAGGCGGCGTCCACGGTGGCGCCGCTGTTCAGCAGCATGTTGGTGTACAGCGCGCCCCACACCGGCTCGGTGGTGTTGAAGCGCTTTTGCACTGCCGGGTTGGTCAGGCCCGCCTTGTAGCCCGCCAGGCGGCCGGCCTGGCCAGCCAGGCGCTGCTGCAGCTTGCTGCGGGTGCAGTTGGCGTCGACCATGGTCAGGTTCTCCGGCAGGTTGGCGGCCGGGCGGCGGGCGTTGTAGTCGCCCAGCAGGCGGTTGACGGCGACGTCGTCCAGGCAGCCGGGCGTGTTGGCCACCACCGGGGCCGAGGTGCTGGCGCAGCCGGCCAGCACCGACACGGCGGCCCCCAGGGCCAGGGCTTGTAGTGTGCGGGACTTCATGTAGCGATCTCCTGTGGGTTTGACTGAATAATGAAACCTGAACATCGTACTTTGGAAATCCACCCATGGCCCTCATCCAATACCTCACCCAGATCGAGTTCGACTACGGCGCCGTGCAGCAACTGCCGGCGCAGTGCCAGCGCGTGGGCATCACGCGGCCGCTGATCGTGACCGACGCGGGCGTGCGTGCCGCCGGCGTGCTGCAGCCGGTGATCGACGCCCTGCAGGGCCTGCCGCATGCCGTGTTCGACGGCACGCCGCCCAACCCCACCGAGGCCGCCGTGCGCGCCGCCACCGAGATCTACCAGCGCGAGCGTTGCGACGGCCTGATCGCCGTGGGCGGCGGCAGCGCCATCGACTGCGCCAAGGGCGTGGCCATTGCCGCCACGCACCCCGGCCCGCTGAAGACCTACGCCACCATCGAAGGCGGCAGCCCCAAGATCACCGAGGCGGCCGCGCCGCTGATCGCCGTGCCCACCACCGCCGGCACCGGGAGCGAGGTGGCGCGCGGCGCCATCGTCATCGTCGACGATGGTCGCAAGCTGGGTTTTCACAGCTGGAGCCTGATGCCCCGGGCCGCCATCTGCGACCCGGCGCTCACCCTGGGCCTGCCGCCCATGCTGACCGCCGCCACCGGCATGGACGCCATCGCGCACTGCATGGAGGTGTTCATGGCCCCCGCCTTCAACCCGGTGGCCGACGGCATTGCGCTGGAGGGCCTGCGCCGCGGCTGGGCCCACATCGAGCGCGCGACGAAGGACGGCAGCGACCGCGAAGCGCGCCTGAACATGATGGCCGCCAGCATGCACGGCGCGCTGGGCTTTCAGAAAGGCCTGGGCGCGGTGCATTCGCTGAGCCACAGCCTGGGCGGCGCCAACCCACGCCTGCACCACGGCACGCTGAATGCGGTGTTCCTGCCCGCCGTGATCCGCTTCAACGCTGGGGCCGAAAGCATCCAGAAGGAAGACCGCCTGGCGCGCATGGCCCAGGCCATGGGCCTGCCCGCCGGCAGCGACGTGGCCGACGCCGTGCACGACATGACCGCGCGCCTGGGCCTGTCCACCGGCCTGGCCGCCATGGGCGTGACCGAAGACCTGTGGGCTGGCGTGATCGAGCACGCCCAGCTTGACCACTGCCACAAGACCAACCCGCGCATCGCCAGCGCCGACGACTACCGGCAGATGCTGGCCGAGTCGATGTAATTCCAATTCCAGATCAAAGCTGCCCTATCTCGTCATTCCGGCGCAAAGCCTGCCCCGTACCGCGCTACGGGGCCGGAATCCAGACAGCGTGTGCGGAGAAACATGGATCCCGGCCTACGCCGGGATGACGTTATAAGCCGCCGCGGCGCGGCGCCCGCGTGGCGCTCAGAGCGGCTGCACCTGCGCCGGATCGGGCCGCGCCGGCCAGGCCTCGAACTCGTCCGCCAGTTGCCGCGCCGCCTGCACGGCACTGCTCCAGGCCTGCACGCGCTCGGGGTGGTGTGGCGCGGTGGCGCCACTTGAGGCTCTCGCCCAGCCAGCTGGGCACCACCGCCTGCTGGAAGTGCGGGTACAGCACCAGCGCGCCGGTGGTGGCAAATTCAGCATCAAATCGGCCTTCAGCGCTTGCTGGGCGGGCGCTGACAGCTATCGAAGATGAAGCGACATAGGCCAGGTGCAGGTGGTAGTCGGTGATGCCGCCGTCCCAGTAGGCGCCGCGTGGCGCCCCCGGAATGTCGTGCACCACCTTCAGCACGAAGGGGATCGAGCCGCTGGCCTGCAGCGCGTGTGGCGGTACGCGGCCGGGCCGGCGTACAGCCGCAGCGCCCGCAAGCGCGGCGTCAGAAGGTGATGACCTTGTCGGCCGCCATGGTGGCGTCGGCCAGTTCGGCCAGCGTGCCGACGGTGACGCCGCCGATCAGCTGCAGCGAAAGCAGGCCGCGGTTGCCGGCGCAAGTCTTGCACACCTTCACCGGCACCTGCTGGGCCACCAGCTGCTCCACCATCTGCTGCAGGGTGTTGCCCGAGGCGTCCTGCTGGTTAGGCAGGCCGAGCACGGTGGCGTCGGACATCAGGAACACGTCGAGCTGCGGCTTCTCGCCCTCGCGCCCCATCAGCGCCAGGGCCAGGCGCAGGGCGGACAGGCAACGCTCGCTGCCATAGGGCGCGGCATGGATGATGAGCAGGATTTTTTGCATGGTCTTTCAGGGTGGGATATCAGGACCGACTGATGTTAGCGCGCGCCGGTGTCGGCCCACACTGCTTGCCGCGCCATCACGGCCTCAAAATCGGGCCGCGCGAGCAAGGCGCCCAGCCACTGCGACAGCGCGGGCGCCGTCTGCTGTGCAAAGCGTGCCGCGTCGTGGCGGGCGAACTGGCGCACGAAGGGCGCGATGGCGAAGTCGGCCAGCGCGGGGCGGGTACCGAACAGGTAACGCGGTGCCGCACCACCCTCCAGCCGCACCGCCAGCAGCGACAGAAAGCCCTGGGCAACATCGAAATGCTGCGCCGCAAAGGCGCGCGCCAACGGATCGCTGTCACCCGCGTCAGGCGCCCCGCCCCACTCGGCGCGGTAGCGCGCGGGGTACTTGTAGCGGTCGAGGTGCGGCTTGAAGTCGCGCTCGCAGGCCTCGATCAGGGCCAGCATCTCGGCCAGCGTGCCCTGCGCGGGCGTCAGCCAGCCCTCGGGATCGTGCTGCGCCAGCGCCCAGCGCATCACGTCCAAGCTTTCGTCGATGACCTGGCCACCCGGCAGCACCAGCACGGGCACCGTGCCCTTGGGCGACGCGACCAGCATGGCGGCGGGCTTGGCGCGCAGCGTGATCTCGCGCAGTTCCACGTCGAGCGCCGACACCTGCACCGCCCAGCGGGCGCGCATGGCGTAGGGGCAGCGGCGAAAGGTGTAGAGCACGGGGCGTGGCGTCATGCGGGCATTCTGGCAAAGCGCGCGACACAGCTGGTCACAACACGCCCCCACCGGCGGGGCGGGAACTCTGGCCTTCGTGCGGCCTCGCACCTATAGTGGGGACGTGGCGCACCATGCCCCACCACGCGGGGCGGAACAGGTTCCGACTACCGCCCTTTCTGCCGATGTATGGAGAAGACAAACCATGCACCAGCTCTTGACCCAATTCACCGTCCGCTGGTTGTCGCTGATGACCGGCGCGGCCCATGCCACCACGGCGCTTCGCGCGATGACGCGCCACGCACCCGAGAGCGACCCCGACGATGAAGTGCCGCGCGAACTGCCCACGGTGCCTTTGCCGACCGTGGCTGTGCCCTCGGTACCTTTGGCCACCTGGCCCAAGCCGGCCTGATGACCACCGCGCATTCGGCGCCCCACGGTGCCGGATGCTGGACCGAATCTGTTTTTCGCTCTCGTTTCAATAGCTGCTGGCGCTGACCAGACAAGCGATGCAGGCCTATTTGCTCTGCAAGCCCTTGAGCTTTTCAAACGCCGAAGCCATGGCGCCCTGGGGCGTGGGCGCGTTGCCCCTGCCCTGCCCGCCTGCGTAGCCACCGCGGCCGCGGTCGCCCCGGCCGGCGTGCTCGAAGCGGTTCTCGCGTGGGCCATCGCGGCGCGGCGCCTGCGCGTCCAGCTTCATCGTCAGGCTGATGCGCTTGCGCGGCACGTCCACTTCGAGCACCTTCACCTTCACGATCTGGCCGGCCTTGACGACCTCGCGCGCGTCGTTGACGAACTTGTTCGACAGCTGGCTCACGTGCACCAGGCCATCCTGGTGCACGCCCAGGTCGACGAAGGCGCCGAACTGGGCGACGTTGCTCACCGTGCCTTCGAGCACCATGCCCTCCTTGAGGTCGGCAATGTCTTCCACGCCCTCGTTGAAGCGCGCCACCTTGAAGTCGGGGCGCGGGTCGCGGCCGGGTTTTTCCAGCTCAGCCAGGATGTCCTTCACCGTCACGGCGCCGAACTGTTCGGTGGCGAAGGCTTCGGGCTTGAGCGGCTTGAGCAGTTCGCTGCGGCCCATGAGCTGGTCGATGGGCTTGCCGGTCTTGACGATGATCTGCTCCACCACTGGGTAGGTCTCGGGGTGCACGCCGGTCATGTCCAGCGGGTTGTCGCCGCCGCGAATGCGCAGAAAGCCCGCGCTCTGCTCGAAGGTCTTGGGGCCGAGGCCGCTGACTTCCAGCAGCTGTTGGCGGCTTCTGAACGCGCCGTGCGATTCGCGCCAGCGCACCACGGCCTTGGCCACGGTGCCCGACAGGCCCGACACGCGCGCCAGCAGGGGCGCGCTGGCGGTGTTCAGATCGACACCGACACCGTTCACGCAGTCCTCGACCACGGCGTCGAGCTGGCGCGCCAGTTCGCTCTGGTTCACGTCGTGCTGGTACTGGCCGACGCCGATGCTCTTGGGGTCGATCTTCACCAGCTCGGCCAGCGGGTCTTGCAGGCGGCGCGCGATGCTGGCGGCGCCGCGCAGACTCACATCCACGTCGGGCAGTTCCTGGCTGGCGTATTCGCTGGCCGAATAGACCGAGGCGCCGGCTTCGCTGATTACTATCTTTTCAATAGCTGGTGGCGCTTGTTCTGCAAGCGCTGCAGCCTGTTTTTGCACCAATTTGATCAGGTCGCCCGCGAGCTTGTCGGTCTCGCGGCTGGCGGTGCCGTTGCCAATGGCGATGAGCTGCACACCGTGTTTGGCCACCAGCTTGGCCAGCGTGTGCACGCTGCCGTCCCAGTCCTTGCGCGGCTCGTGCGGGTAGACGGTGGCGGTGTCGACCAGCTTGCCGGTGGCATCAACCACGGCCACCTTCACGCCGGTGCGGATGCCGGGGTCGAGCCCCATGACGGCCTTGGCGCCGGCGGGCGCGGCCAGCAGCAGGTCGCGCAGGTTGTCGCCGAAGACCTTGATGGCCACCTGCTCGGCATCTTCGCGCAGGCGGGCGAACAGGTCGCGCTCGGTGCTCAGGCTGAGCTTCACGCGCCAGGTCCACGCCACGCACTTGCGCAGCAGGTCGTCGGCCGGGCGGCCCTGGTGGCTCCAGCCCAGGTGCAGGGCGATGCGGCCTTCGGCGAGGCTGGGGGCTGGGCCTTTGGCCGACGACGCCACACCCTCACCCCTGCCCTCTCCCGCACGCGGGAGAGGGAGCGAGTCCGCAGCGCCTCGGCTGTTGACTCCCTCGCCCCTTTGGGGAGAGGGCTGGGGTGAGGGGCTGACGGCCTCCGGCACCACCAGCTTCGCATCCAGAATCTCCAGCGCCCGCCCACGGAACACCGCCAGCGCGCGGTGGCTGGGCACGCGGCCGATGGGCTCGTCGTAGTCGTGGTAGTCGCGGAACTTGGCGACCTCGGGGTCGTTCTCGTTCTTGCCGGCGGCCAGCTTGCTTTGCAGCAGGCCTTCGGCCCACAGCCATTCGCGCAGGCCTTGCACCAGCGTGGCGTCCTCGGCCCAGCGCTCGCTCAGGATGTCGCGCACGCCGTCCAGCACGGCAGGGATGGTGGTGAAGTCTTCGCCGCCCTCGCCTTTCTCTGCCTTCACGAAGGGCTTGGCCGCTTCTTGCGGATCCAGCGTCGGATCGGCCCACAGTTGATCCGCCAGCGGCTCGATGCCGAACTCGCGCGCAATCTGCCCCTTGGTGCGGCGCTTGGGCTTGTAGGGCAGGTACAGGTCTTCCAGTTCCTGCTTGGTGGCCGCGGCGTCGATGGCGGCGCGCAGCTCGGGCGTGAGCTTGCCCTGTTCGTCGATGCTTGTCAGGATGGCGGCGCGACGCTCGTGCAGCTCGCGCAGGTAGGCCAGGCGCGCTTCCAGCTCGCGCATCTGCACGTCGTCGAGGCCGCCGGTGGCCTCCTTGCGGTAGCGGGCGATGAACGGGACGGTGGCGCCGCCGTCGAGCAGTTCGACGGCCACGGCGACCTGGTTTTCACGTACTTTGAGCTCGGCGGCGATCTGGGCGGTGATGGAAAGCATGCGTGCGTGCCGCGCGGCGGCATGGCGCCGCCCGGCGAGTCGAAAAAAGCGGGGAAGTTTGCCACAGCAGATGCCGCGCGCCGCAGGCGGCACGGGCAGGATCAGGCCGGGGCGCGGCGCCGTTCCGCCGTCGGCTGGATCAGCGCCGCCATGGGCACCTGCAGGCGCACGCGCGTGCCCTCGCCCGGCGCGCTTTCCACGCTCAGCTGGCCGTGCATCTGGCTGGCGCGCAGCACCATGCCCGAAAGGCCTTTCCCGTGCGACGCACGGTGCGGTTCGCCCGACGACGCGGTGCGCGCATAGCGCTCGTACGCCATGCCCTTGCCGTTGTCGGCGATTTCCAGCAGCAGCGCGTCGGCGCTGTTCATGTGGCAGCAGCTCAGCACCACGGTGTCGGCGCCGGAATGCCGCACGGCGTTGGCCAGCGCCTCCTGCGCCACGCGCAGCACCTGGCGCGCGGCGGGCCCTTGCGCGCGCTCGAGCTGCTCCTCATCGACCAGGCGCCATTGCAGATCCATGCCAGCCGCAGCCAGCAACGGCTGCATGCGATAGCGCAGGCTGGCCAGGTGACTGACGACCGAGCCCTCCTCGTTGATGCCATCCACCAGGAGCTTCAGCTCCAGCAGGCATTGCTGCAGCGTGGCGGCGGTGGCGCGCTGCTCGGGCGAGCCGGCATCGAGCGCCGAGATGAGGGTGGTCAGCTGCGAGCCCACGCCATCGTGCAGGTCCTGGGCCAGCTGGCGTTGCACCTGGTGCGCAGACGAGCCGCCCTCGCCGATCGATCTGCGCGAGTTGCCGACGCGCTGCGTCAGCGCCAGCCACAGTACGAACAGCGCCACCGCAAAGAAGTAGTGCGAGACCGACACCAGTGCCGGCCCATCAGCGGCCTGCCGCAGGTCGGTCAGCACCACGCCCAGGCCCAGCACGGCCACCAGCAGCACCATCCAGCTCTCGGCATCGGTGCGGCGCCAGATGGCGTGCGCCAGGCGCAGCACCAGGGCGGTGATGCCCAGCGCATTGACCCAGAACCACGCCTGGCCCCATCCGGCCGGCAGCGCGGCCGCCTGCAGCGGCGCCAGAAACAGGCCGAGCGCGGCCTGACTGGCCATCAGCACCTTGTCGCCCCAGCCCAGGCCCCGCACCCAGGCCATCAGGAAGGCCGACACGGCCAGGATCGTGAGTTGATAGCTGCCCCGTGTGGCGGCCCGCACCACTTCATCCGGGGCACCCAGACGCCCCAGTTCGCCGGCCGCCAGCAGGGCGGACCAGGCCAGCAGCGCCAGGCCATAGCGCAGATCGCGCGTATCGCCACGCTGGCGCCAGCCCAGCAGGGCGTAGCCCGCCAGGCCGAGGCTCAGCAACAGCACCGGCCACATGATGGACATGGCTATCCGGCCCTCCTGCCGGTCATGGCCGGCACTGCCGCGACGTCAAACGGCCTGCGCGTCGACAGCGCTCACTACAGCAGGCCACGCATCGACGCCAGGTTCACGGCCTGCGCTCGCGTTCGAACCTGCAGCTTGCGGTACATGTTCTTGATGTGCGTGTTCACCGTCTGGTCGCTGATGCCCAGGCGCTTGCCGATCTCGCAACTGGTGTGGCCCGTGGCCACCAGCCGCAGGATCTCGCGCTCGCGATCCGACAGCTTCTCGCCCGAGGCCGCGCCGCGGCTGGCATGCGCGGGCACGCCGGCAGCCCGTGGGCTGCCATCCAGCCGCTTCATCAGCCGGCGCGCCAGGTTGGGTGTGATCGACGCCCCGCCGTTGACCACCTGCAGCACCGCTTGCGGGAAGCTGCCGAACCAGGAGTTCTTGATCAGATAACCCGTGGCGCCCAATTCGAACGCGTGAATGGCGTGCTCTTCGTCTTCCATGGCCGACACCACCACCGCCTCGGCCACCGGCCGCATGCTTTTCATGTATTCGATCAGCTGGAACCCGGTGCCGTCGCCCAGGTTCAGGTCGACCAGCATGACATCGAACTCGTGCAGCGCAATCAGGCGCTTGCCCTCGCGCAGCGACGCCCCTTGGCCCACCAGGTGGATGCGGGGGTCGGTCAGCAACTCCTGCGACACCACGCGGCGCATGTGGGGGTCGTCGTCCACCAGCAGCACCTGCACCGGCTGATCGGGCTGGCCGATGAGGAAGTCGGGCCAGCTCGATCCGAAAGTCATCGGTGCTGCAGGCTTGTCAACTGCCTTGCCCCCACGGCCCGGTGACGCCGGGTCCCTCCAGTCCATGTTGGTTGTGCTCATGTCGATCCCCCCGGCGCCTGCGTTTCGAAACATCTGTAACCCCTCCAAGCCTGCGACGCCTGCGACTCGGGAGCTGAACGCGGAGTTTGTAAACATCTCCTGCGCACAAGTTGTGAACTTTGCACAAAAACTTAGGCTTTGTCACAACATCGAAGAGGGATATCCTGCGCTTCTTTTCCAATATTTGCAATAAACACTTTTTGTTACTACCCCATCGAAATCCGTTGAATGCTATCCAAGCAGGAGCTGCGCGCTGTTGTAGTGAGCCATGATCCGCGAGGTTGGAGCCCCCAAACACATGCCACATGTCCACCATACGACGTATCCATTTGTAGCGATTGGTGTCGGGCTGAATGCGCAGGACACTGCACCCCGACGACACCGCATGACGAGCACCGAAAAAACAGGGAGGCCGGATGCGGCGGAGTCACCCCCCGGAACTGCTGGAATTCGCCCGCCGCTCCGGATCCGTGTCTCACCACACCTTTGGAGGATCTCATCATGAACGCGAAACTGCTTTTCCTGACCGCTGCGTTTGTCGCCACGTCTGCGATGGCCCAAGACGCAAGTTTTAAGCCGAAGGATCCACCGGCTCCGTCTCCTTCGCCGACGCCTGAGGCCTGCGACCTGTGCGCCCACGACATCGTCCTGAAGGGCCCGACCATCCAGGTGACCGCGCTGAAAAACACCGCTTCCATCGCCTGGGCCAGTGGCGCCGACTCCAAGGCCGTCAACAACATGTCCAGCAACACCAGCGGCGTGCTGATCGACCAGGGCGTCGAGTCGACCCAAATCACTGCGCTCAAGAACAGTGGCGTGCTGGCTTACGCAAGTGCCAGCGACTCGTATGCGAACAACAACCTGGCCAGCAACGTGGGCTCGGTCGGCGTCGGCGCCGACCAACTGCAGATCGTCCTCGGCAAGGGCGCCTTCCTGGCTGCCAAGGCCACTGGCACCGGATCCAGGGCGGTGCAGAACTTCTCCAGCAACAACGCCTGCCTGACCTGCGAATGAGCGATCAAAGGGCCTGAAGCGCACGGCGGAACCGGTGGCCCCCGTCCCGGTTCCGCCGTTTTTATTCTTGTCGAAAGGGGATTGCCATGAAGCTCAAGCTCCTGTCCATCGCCCCTGGCCTGGTTCTGCTTTGCGCTGCGCAGAGCGGCTGGGCGCAGTTCGCCCCCGGCTCGGACCCGATCATGCTGAACGGTCAGGTCAGCTACCTGGCCCTGCCCGCTCCGCCGTTTCAGCCCTCGGGGCAAATCGAAAACGAAACGGATATTCCGTCCTGGCTGCAGGCCAAGGTATCGCGCTATGAAGCCAAGGCTTTTTCCGCGCTCGAAGGCGGCAGCGGAACTGTCCAAACCGAGCGCGATGTCGTCAGCCGGCAGACCGGCAACGCCCTGCAGCGCACCTGCACCACGGAAGTGGCGAGCAACACCATCGCCCCTACCGCAGCCGGCCCTTCAGGCCGCTACGGCATGAGTGGTGGAGACCAGATCGCGGTGCTGCGCGGCGACGTGGTCACCATCTGCAAATAAGAAGCTGCGCGGCACGCCGCCAGCACCAGCAACTGAGAGGCTCGCCAGAGCGGAGGGAGGACATCATGGGACACGGCAACTTCTCGGGCGCTGCCGAACGCGGAGGGAAAGCGCGGACATTGCTGTTCTGCGCTCTGGCCGCGGTCGCCGTCCTCTCGGGCTGCGCCACCCCGCTGTCGCCCAAGGAGGATGCCCTCTTCCAGTCCTACGCCAGTGCCACCGACCGGCCCGCCACGCGGCCGGTCCGCTCGATGTCCAGCTTCAGCGACTCGCTGGTCTGCATGGACCGGATGATGCGCGACGCCGAGGTGCCGACCACGCTGATCACCAGCAAGTACATCCCCGATTTCTCGGGGCGCGTGCCGGTGGCGGCCAAGGAAATGGTGATCACCGCGCTGTCGCAGATGTCGCGCCAGTCGAATGCGTTCCGCTACGTCGATTTCGAGGTCGACATCGCGCGCCAGGACACGGTGCAGAACCTGACCACCATCCTGCTCAACAACAACCAGATGGAGTTGCAGCGTCCGGCGCTGTATGTGTCCGGTGCCATTTCCTTCGTCGATCAGAACGTGCTGAGCAACCGGCACAGTGCAGGGCTTTCGGGCGCGCGCATCGAAGCCGGCTACGACCGCAGCCGCGCCGCCACCATCATCGGGCTGGAGATGCACCTGGGCGACTTTCGCACGCGCACGCTGATCCCAGGGCTGGACTCGGCCAACGAGGTCATCATGGGCACCTCGGGCCAGGGGCTGGATCTGGCCGGCCGCATTGGTACCTACGGTGTGCAGTTCAACGTCGGCCGCGACCTCGTGCAGGGCTCGGGCGCGGCGATGCGCACCCTGGTGGAGCTGGCCGCGATCGAGCTGGCGGGCAAGTGGACCCACCTGCCCTATTGGCGCTGCCTGACGCTGGACAACACCCACCCCGAATTCCAGCGCCAGCTGCGCGTGTGGTACGACGAGGGCGACCGCACCACGCGCTCGCGCATGGTGCAGCGCTATCTGGCGAGCCGAGGCTACCTCGCAGCGTCCGAAACGGCACTGCCACCGGGCCACGCCCTGCTGCGCGAAGCGGTCGGCCGCTTCCAGGCCGATGTGGGTGCGGTGGTCACGGGCGAGATCGACTTCCCCGTCTATGAGCGCGCTTTGCGCGATTTCGTGGCCGTGGGCGAAGACGGGCAGCTGGCGCGCGTCGGATGGGCCGAGTTGAGTGCTGGCCAGACGAAGATCGAACCCTTCACGATCGATCTGCAGATCGAGAACACCAGCCGGGACCGCACGGCTTTCGAGGCGGGGACGCACATCTTTGCGTCGGCGACGATTTCGCGTGCCGCACACCTGTTCTGCTACATCAACGACGCCAATGGCAACATCGTCAAGATCCAGCCCAACATGCTGAGTCCCGAATCGCTGGTGTCGGCCAATCAGGCCATCCGGCTGCCCGACTGGATGGTGCCTTATCCGGCGTTCGTGTTGACCGCAGGCGCCAAGGGCTCGGAAGCGCTGATGTGCGTGGCCACCAACGAAGACCCGATGCTGAAGATGCCGCCTGAGCTGAACGTGCCCGCGCTGACCCGCATGCAGGGCGTCGCGTCGCTGCAAGCCTTGCGTGAGCAATTCGAGGCCGCGGTGGGTGCCGGCAACATGGCCGCGCAGACCCTGGAATGGCGCATCCTGCCGGCGCGCCCCGCTGCCGCAGCCGCAGCGGGCAAGAACGGCGCCGCCCAGTAAGGCGACGCACGGGCCATGAGCACCGCAGCGTCAACATGCGGGCCCGCCGGATGCGCCACCCCGCGCGGCGCGGACTGGCGCATGGGCATGGTCGCCACGAGCCTGCTGATCGCCTGCGTATCGGTACAGGCAGCAGCGCGGGCGGCAACGCTGCCTGAGATCCAGGCGCCGACCGCAAGGGTGCCGGATGTCCAGGCGCCCAGCGGTCAGGCGCCGGCCGTCAGCTTGCCGCGCAACCCGTTGCCGCCAGCCGATCCGGTGGCCAATCCTTCTCAGCGAGCTGCCGACCCTCAACTGGGGCCTGTGCGTGCGCCGGCATCGCCCGCGCTGCCGGAGGCGCGTCAGACGAGCAACCTTCTGGCCGATCCTGCCGTGCGCAGGGATCTGGACCTGCTGCGCCGCCAGGCACAACCCCGGTCGGGCTTCGGCAGCACCAATGCGGCGGCCAATGCCGCCTGGACGCTGGGGCTGATCGACCTGCACGGCGGCGCAGGGCCGCGCTCGACGGCCTCGGCGCAGATGTGGTTCGAGCGCGCAACGCGTTTCGGACGCCAGCCGCTGGCCAACGCCGGCCTGGCCTGGTGCGCACTTGATGGCTGCGCGGGGCCGCCCGACACGTCGGCCGCGCGGCAGGCCATCAACAAACTGCGTGCGCACCACCGTGCCCGGGCGCTCTATCTGGAATGGGTGCTGGAGAGCCGCGCACAACCCCTTGCCGTGCGCTCCAGTGACCCCCAGGGCGTGACCAGCCTGCGCTTGCCCCTGCGCCAGATGCTGGAACGCGCCGCAGCCGAGGGCGATACGCAGGCGCATATAGAGCTGGGGCTGGAGGCCATCGTCAACGGCGATCTGCGCAGCGCGCGCCAACATCTGCAGGCCGCGGCGCCGCACTCCCGCGCGGCCGCGGCCAATCTGAAACTGCTCGATCTGAAGGATGCGCGGCCGGCGTCGGCCGCCGCGACGGAGGCCGATCGATTGCTGGAAAGAGCCCAGCGCGCGCACCGTGGCGTCGTGGTGCCTGCCAACTACGCGGAAGCCATGCGGCTGTACCAGGCCGCTGCCGCCCAGGGCAGTGCCGCGGCCAAGCGCATGCTGGCGCTGATCACATCCCGCCCGCAGCCCGATGGCACGATCAACATCGCCTGGATGTCGCAGCTGGCCTGGCTGGACACGGCCAACAACCTGCCGCAGCTGGACACGCGCTCGCTCTCCACCATGATGTACCGCGACCCAACGCCGTTGTTCGACCTGCTGCCCGACGAATGGCAGCGCCGGCTCAACACGGTACCGCGCTGAAGCCGCGGGTGCTACTGCGCGGCCAGACCGGGCAGTCCGCGCGCGGCCGTGGGCACCAGCAGACGCAGCGGCCGGGGCGCGAGCTGAAACACCAGCGGCGCCGGCAAGTGCGCAAGCTCGCCGTCGATGGCGAGCTGCATGCCGCCACTGCCCCGGCCTGGCTGCACCACCAGCCGATCGACGGAGAAACTGTCCACGCGCGCGGCACCGTCCAGCCGGCCGATGCTGCCGCGCAGCATTCGCCACAGCGTGGCGAGCGGCGGCGCCGGCGGCAGGGTGATGGCGAGCAGGCGCCCTGCTTCGGCGGCCAGCGGTTCGCGCAGGCCCAGGGCGCGCAGCTGCAGATCGTTGTGGCCGACGAACAGCGTGCGCGTGCGCACCACGCGGGTTTCGGTGCCGTCGTGCAGCTCCAGCGTCATCAGGCTGCGGCCGCGCAGCAGCGTGCCCAGCCCGGCGATCCAGGCCACCAGCCGGCTGCGGCCATGGCGCTGCCCGCCCGCTTCCAGCAGGCGCGGGTACAGGCCGACGCTGGCGTTGACCAGAAACAGTCGCTCGCCCACCATGCCCACCGGCACCGGCTGCACGCGCGCGCCCAGCAAGGCGTCCACCGCGGCATCCAGATCGGTCGACATGCCGTGCGTGCGGCCGAAGTAGTTGAGGCTGCCCTGCGGCAGCACGCCCATCGGCAGGCCGGCGTTCCACACCGCCTGCGCGACAGCGTTCAGCGTGCTGTCGCCGCCCGCCGCCACCACGATGCCGCGCGCATCGCGGGCGGCGTTGACGGCGCGACCGATGACGGCGCCCAGTTCACCCGGCTGGCGGGCGACGAAGCATTCAGCCCGCCGGCCGGCGGCGCGCAGGCGCTCGGCCACGTGCCGGCTGACATCGGGCGTGTCGCCGCGCCCGGACGCCGCGTTGAAGACGAGGAACAAAGGGGCTGGTGCCGACGGCATGGGGGCACTGTAGGCGCCGCGTGCGTCGGCGGCTGTCGGCCGATGGCGCGAATGCCTATCGGCCCATCAGAAGAAATTGGTCTAATCGGGCTGCAGCGCAAGCGGGGCGAGCGCAAGCAGCTATCCAAACCATAGTTAACGCACCCTGGGCCGCGACCTCAAGCCGCTTGACCACGCAGCGCCGCGCGCAGGCCGACGCCGATCTCCGGCCGTTCGGCAAACGGGTCGGGTGGGTTATGGATGGCGACGATCGCATCGGTGCGCGACTTGACGTTGCCCAGCGCCCTGGGGTGGCTGAAGACGTAGAACTGGTCGTGCGCGATGGCGTCGAACACCTTGTACGCCACCTCGGCGGCGGTGACCTTGCCGCTGCTCACGGCCTTGTCGGTCTGCGCCTGGCTGATGCGCTGCGAGGCGGTCATCTCGGCCGCGGGCATGTCGCCGGGGCGGTTGCGCTCGCTGTGGCTGATGCCGGTGGCGACGAAGTACGGGCACAGCACGCTGGCGCTGATCTGGTCGGTCACCAGCTTCAGGTCCTGGTACAGCGTCTCGGTCAGCGCCACCACGGCGTGCTTGCTGACGTTGTAGACGCCCATGTTGGGCGGCGTCAGCAGCCCGGCCATGCTGGCGGTGTTGACGATGTGGCCCTGGTACGCCGGGTCGGCCTTGGCCGCCTCCAGCATCATCGGCGTGAAGCCGCGCACGCCGTGGACGACGCCCCACAAGTTGACGCCCAGCACCCATTCCCAGTCCTTGACGGTGTTCTCCCAGACCAGGCCGCCCACCGCCACGCCGGCGTTGTTGAAGACGAAGTGCGGCGCGCCGAATGTTTCCTGCACCTGCCGGGCCAGCTGGTCCATCTCCGGCGCCTTGCTGACGTCGACGCGGCGCGCCAGGGTTTTGACGCCCAGGGCCTTGATCTCGGCCTCGGCCGCGGCCAGCGCATCGGGCTGGATGTCGACCAGCACCACGTTCATGCCGCGCTGCGCGGCGATGCGCGCGCACTCCAGGCCGAAGCCCGAGCCGGCGCCGGTCAACACGGCGGTCTTGCCTTTGAAGTCGCTGATCATCAATCGGTCTCCATTCAGTGGTAAGGTTTGAAAAATATACTCCCAAGGTAGTCATGCTCTAGAGCCCGCCAGTAGGGCGCTAAAACCATATACTCCCATTGTTTGTGGTCAAGCCGGCATGGCCCGCGCGATCAGCGCATCCACGCCGGCGCCCGCGCCCAGCGTGCCGAACACGTCGTGCCGCTGCGCGATGCGCGAATCGCAGAAGGCGCCGAACACGGCGGACGGCGCGGTCTGCGCCAGCAGCGCGGCCTGCACCGTCAGCGCCACGTCGCGTGCCAGCGTGCGCGCGGTGGCTTCGGTGGCGTGGTGGTCAATCAGCGTGGGCAGCGTGTCGATCATGCGGTCGAGCGCGGCATGCTGGCCGCGCGCTGGCGCCAGCTCATGCGCCAGCGCGGCGGCTACGTCGCCCTTGCGCAAGGCGCGCAGAAGGTCCAGCGCCATGATGTTGCCCGCGCCTTCCCAGATGCTGTTGACCGGCATCTCGCGGTAGATGCGCGCGGGGATGCCCTCGCCGCCCTCTTCCACGTAGCCGTTGCCGCCCAGGCATTCCATGGCCTCCTGCGCGAACAGGCTGCCGCGCTTGGTGATCCAGAACTTGGCGATGGGCGTGAGCACGCGCGCCAGCAGGCGCTGCTGCTCGTCGCCCTGCTGGTCGAAGGCGCGCGCCAGCCGCATCGACAAGGCAATGGCTGCTTCGCTCTCCAACGCCAGGTCGGCCAGCACGTTCTTCATCAGCGGCTGCTCGATCAGGCGCTTGCCGAAGGCGCTGCGCTCGGCCGTGTGGTGCAGCGCGATCGACAGCGCCTGCCGCATCAGCCCGCTGGTGCCCAGCGCGCAGTCGAGCCGCGTCATGGTGCCCATGGCCAGAATCTGCGGCACGCCGCGGCCGGGCTCGCCCACCAGCCAGGCGAGAGTGCCGTCGAACTCGACTTCTGACGAGGCGTTGGCCTGGTTGCCCAGCTTGTCCTTCAGGCGCTGGATGCGCAGCGTGTTGCGCGTTCCGTCCGGTAATACGCGCGGCAGGAAGAAGCAGGACAGGCCGCCCTCGCCCATCCCTTCGACATACGCCAGCACCAGAAACGCATCGCACATCGGCGCCGAGAAGAACCACTTGTGGCCGGTCAGCCGATAGCGCTCCCCCCACGCGTCACGCCCATCGTGCACCGCGCGCGTGGTGTTGGCGCGCACGTCCGAGCCGCCCTGCTTCTCCGTCATGCCCATGCCCATCGTCACGCCGGGTTTGTCGCGCCAGGGCTTCAGCGCCGGGTCGTAGGCGCGGGCAGCCAGCCTGGGCGCCCAGTCCTTGAAGATGGCCGGGTTGTCGCGCAGCGCGGGCGTGACGGCGTAGGTCATCGAGATCGGGCACAGCACCGAGGGTTCCAGTTCGGTGAACAGCTGGAACGCCGCCGCGCGCTTCACATGGGCGTGGCCGCTGGCCTGCTCATCGGGCGCATACGGCGTGCCGTGCAGGCCAGCCTCGGTGGCGGCGGCCATCAGCGCGTGGTAGCTGGGGTGGAATTCCACCTCGTCGATGCGGTGGCCCAAGCGGTCGTGCGTGCGCAGTTCGGGTGTGTGCACGTTGGCCAGGCGCGCGTGGTTCTGCATGGCCGCGCTGCCGGCCAACTGGCCCAGCGCGGCCAGCGGCGCGGTGTTCAGGCCGGGGGCGTTGAACTTCAGCGCATCCTGCAGCGCCTGGTTGCCGGCGAACAGATTCACGTCGGCCAGCGGCGTGACCTGGTTGAAGACGTCGTGCGTGGCGGCCATGTGGTTCTCCTCAAGGTCGTGGCTTGCGCGGCGCGGGTGCGATCGGCTGCAGATGTTCATCGGCCAGGCCCACCAGCAGCGCGCGGCCATCGGGCAAGGCGCGGAACTCGCCAAAGCGCGCCTGCGCGAATGGCTCGCCCTGCCCTTCGGGGAAGTAGAACGCATCCGTGACCAGAACCCAGTCACCTTGGAGTCGCTTGACGGGCAACAAGCGCTCACCCGCGGCCAGCGGTGCGCCATCCTGCGCCAGACGCCGCACCGTGGCAACACCGCGCGCGTCCAGCGTCGCCACCACCTGGGCGTGGCGATTCAGACCCAGCCGGTCGTCCTCGTTCAGCGCCTTGCGCACGCCTTCAGGAAAAGCGAAGTTCAGCGCCATGTAGTCGCCCTGCATCAGCGAGCGCGGATCGCGCGGCGCCAGCGGCACGTAGATCTTCTGGCCCTGGGCGATCACCTGCTCCTTCTTCTGCACATCGAAATGCACCAAACCCAAGGACAGCAGCGCGCCAGCAGCTATCAACACAAGAGCAGACCAATGCGGACGTGGCGGCTCGACCTGCTGCGACGTGGCCGCCGGCGGCGCGCGCATGGCCCACAGCGCCAGCCCCAGCGCCGCGCCCAGGCCGGCCAGCAGCGCCGCCTTGTGGGCCAGCGGCCAGTCGAGCGCGTAATAAAAGCCCGACAGCTGCGCCAGCAGGGCCGCCAGTGCCAGCCCCAGCATCAGCCGCCGCCCGGTGCCCAGCGCCAGCGTACCGACCAGCGCCACCACGCCGATGTGCGGCACCACCAGGCAGCCCACCAACAGCACCGAATACAACAGCGCCAGCAGCACCAGCTCGCGCGCCGGCAAGCGTTCGCGCAGGTGCCAGTGGCGCAGCAGCCAGATCGCCGCGCCTAGCACCAACGCGATCTGCAGCAGCTGCGGCCAGCCCGGATCGAAGATGCGTGCCAGCCCGGCCGTGGGCACGTCAGCCGAGCCCGCCGGCCCGCCGCGCAGCATGCCCAGCAACCAGAAGTGGCGCGTGGCGCCATACGCCACCGCGAGCAGCAGCGCCACGCCGGCGCCATCGGCCAGCGCATGCAGCGCACCGGCCCATGGGCGGCCCGACACGCGCGGTTCGCGCGCCACCCACAGCGCCCAGCCCAGCGCCAGCAGCGCGGCGTTGATGACCATCGGGAAGGCGCTGAAGCGCCACTCCCACCGCGCCCAGTCGTTGGCGGCGTGGCCCGCGCCCAGCGGCCACAGCACCACCGCCAGCGCCACGCCGGCAACCAGAAAGCCCAGCACGCGCTGCACCCAGGCGACGCGGGTCGACAGCGCCGTCCCCAGCAGCACCAGCAGGATGGTCAGCAACTGCGGGTTGTGCAGCGCGCCCTCGAAGCCGATCGCCAGCAGGGCCAGCCCCGCCAGCAAGGCACTGAACGCCAGTTGCGTGACGAACATCGCAGGCCGCGCGCGCAGCAGCAGCGCGGCGCCGCCGATCAGCACCGCTGCCATGACGAACGCGCCCGGCGGCTGAAAGAAGAAGCGGCTGGCCAGCAGACCCAGGAAGCCCATGAACGGCAGCACCACCAGTTGCGCACCGATGAAGCTGAGCACGGTGATGATCCATGAAGGCCCGGCCTCGTCCTGCCAGGCCGCACGGGCTTCAGGTGGCAGCAGACCCTCAGCCTGCGCGCGTTCGATAAGACGGCGCTCGGTCATTGCGGCGGCGCTCATGCCTGGCCCTCCTCGCGCTGCAGGCGGTACAGCCAGGTGCCGCTGGTGCCCACGCACACGGCGGCGATCAGCGTCAGCAGCAGCGTCACGCCAGCGCTGTCGCCGCGCGCGCCGTCCAGCAGCAGGCGCGCGAAGCCGCCCACCACCACCACGTTCAGCGCCAGAACCGACAGACCCAGCACCACGAAGTCGCGCGGCCGCAGCGCCCACGCCAGCGCCGCTGCACCCAGCACCAGCAGACCGTTGAAGAAGTACTGCCAGAGCTGGTCGCGCATGAGCAGGCCGAAGACGGCATAGGCACACCAGGCGCCCAGCGCCATCAACGCCGCCAGCCGCCAGCTGAGTGGCGCCGTGGCAGCGCCTTCGCGCAGCAGACGCAAGCGCGGCAAGGCCAGCGGCAGCAGGAACACCGCCACCCACAGCACGGGCGTGAGCAGACTGCGCGACGAACGGCCGCCCAGCAGCGTCTGCAAGGGGCTGAACAGCGCATCGCCCGACCACAGCGCCAGCGCCAGGCCGGTGATCAGCAGCCACACAGCCCAGAACGCATCGCGCCGCACGGCCAGCGCCCACACCAGCGCCAGCGCGGCCCAGGTGGCGAACAGCTGCCAGGCATCGGCGCCTGTCTGGTAGGTCTGGCCCACGAAGGCCAGCAAGCCACCCAGCGCCAGCGTGGCCAGCAGCAACAGCGCCGTGCGCCCGCGCGGCCACAGCAGCGCAGCCCCCGCGCTGGCCAGCACGGCGCCTTCCAGCAGGTGCAGCTTGAAGGCGCGCGTCTGTTCCTGCCAGTTGGCCGCCACCCAGAAGATCAGGCCCGCCCCCAGCAGCATCGCTGCCAGCACGGCCAGGCCGCGGTGTAGGTGCGTTGCCAGCGCATCGGGTCGCCGGTGCAGGCCGGAAAGCGCCCACAGCCGCTGCGTGCGGCCGTCATCCAGCGCGAAGCGCCGGGCCAGTTGGTGAATCAGGGCGTGCATGCCATCTCCTCGGTACAGACGCGCGGATTGTGGCCGCGAGGTGCTGCGGGAGCGGTGTGCACGTGTGCCCGGGAGCGTGTGGCGATACCACAGGGCGCGCCGGCCGGCACGCCCAGCGCCCATGAGGTCAGATCAGCTTGACCAGTTGCTTGCCGAAGTTCTTGCCCTTGAGCAGGCCAAGGAAAGCCTCGGGCGCGCTCTCGATGCCCTGCGCCACGGTTTCGCGCGGCTTCAGCTTGCCCTGCGCGACCAGCGTGCCGAGTTCCTGCAGCGCCTGCGGCCACAGCTCCATGTGCTCGCTGACGATGAAGCCCTCGATCTTCAGGCGGTTGACCAGGATCAGCGCCGGGTTCTGCAGCGGCAGCGGTGCGCCATCGTAGCCGGCGATCATGCCGCACACGGCCACGCGCGCGAAGGCGTTGGTGCGCAGCAGCACGGCGTCGAGGATGTAGCCGCCCACGTTCTCGAAGTAGCCGTCGATGCCGTTCGGGCAGGCTTCCTTCAGTGCCTTGGCCATGGTTTTGACGTCGGGGTGCTGGCGGTAGTCGATGCAGGCGTCGAAGCCGAGTTCATCGACCGCGTAGGCGCACTTCTCCGGCCCGCCCGCGATGCCGACCACGCGGCAGCCGCGCGCCTTGGCCAGCGCGGCGTAGGCACTGCCCACGGCACCTGAGGCGGCGCTGACCACCACGGTCTCGCCTTCCTTGGGCGCGATGATCTGCGTCAGGCCGTACCAGGCGGTCACGCCTGGCATGCCCACGGCGCCCAGGTAGTACGACAGCGGCACGTGCGTGGTATCGACCTTGCGCAGCATGCCCGGCGCGTTGCCGTCGACCACGCTGTATTCTTGCCAGCCGCCCATGCCGACGACCTGATCGCCGGTCTTGAACTTCGGGTGCTTCGATTCGACGACCTCGCCCACCGTGCCGCCGATCATCACTTCGCCCAACGGCTGCGGCTGGGCGTAGCTCTTGCTCTCGTTCATGCGGCCGCGCATGTAGGGGTCAAGGCTCAGGTAGTGGTGGCGCACCAGCACTTCGCCCTCTTTCAGCGCGGGCGTGTCGGTGGTGACGAGCTTGAAGTTGCCGGCGACGGCTTCGCCCTCGGGGCGGTTGTCGAGCAGGATCTGGCGGTTGCTGGGCATGGAATCTCCTTTGCTTTCAGTTTGATAGCTGCCAGCGCTTGCTGCATAAGCGCTGCAGGCCGATTTGGCTTGAAAAATCAGTCGGTGGGCAACGGCCCCTTGGTGTGGTCGGGCCGCTCGGCCGGCGGCACGTATTTGAAGGTGCCGGTGGCGTGCGCGCACAGCTGGCCGCTGGCGTCGAACACCGAGCCTTCGACAAAGGCCATGCTGCGCGTGCGGTGCATCAGCCGGCCCTGGCCGACCAGCGGTTCGCCGTTCTTCGACGCCGGCGCCGGCCGCATGAAGCTGGTTTTCATCTCGATGGTGACCACGCCCATGCCCGGCTGCACGCTGCGCGCCGCCGTGGCCATGATGACGTCGAGAAAGGTCATCACCGCCCCGCCATGCGTGACGCCGAACGAGTTGCAATGCTCGGGCCGGGGGGCGTAGTGCATGACGGATTCACCGCCCTCGAACTTCTCCAGCGTGAAGCCGAGTTCGATGACGAAGGGGATGACGGCGCCGAAGTCGAGGCTCATGGTGTTTGGCGGTGAGGTCGTTGCCCCCTCTCCCGCTGGCGGGAGAGGGTTGGGGTGAGGGTCAGACAGGTCCATGGCACACAGGCCATTGATCGGGAAGGGACTGCTGCCCCCTCACCCCTGCCCTCTCCCCGAGGGGAGAGGGAGATATACCGGCGCACCCACATCAACCTCATCCCCCGGTCACCACGCTCACCCCGCCATCTACCGCCAGCCACTGGCCGGTGATGTGCTTGCCGGCGTCGCTGGCGTACAGCAGCGTGATGCCCTTCAGGTCCTCGTCGTCGCCCAGGCGGCGCAGTGGCGCGTTGGCAATCAGCTTGTCGACGCCCAGGTTCTCCAGCGTGCCGCGCGTCATCTTGCTGGGGAAGAAGCCGGGGCAGATGGCATTGACGGTGATGCCGTACTTGCCCCACTCGCAGGCCAGCGCGCGCGTGAAGTTGACGACCGCGCCCTTCGAGGTGTTGTAGGCGATGGTCTGCATCTCGGGCGGGTTGCCGCCCAGGCCGGCGATGCTGGCCAGGTTGATGATGCGACCGGACTTGCGGCCGATCATCGATTTCTTCGCGATGCGCTGGCTCAGGATGAAGTAGCCGCGCACGTTGAGGTTCATCACCTTGTCCCAGGCTTCCAGCGGGTGGTCTTCGGCCGGCGCGCCCCAGGCGGCGCCCGCGTTGTTCACCAGAATGTCGATGTCGCCCATGCGCTCCAGCGTCTCGTCGGCCAGGCGGTGGATGTCGGCCTCGATGGCGCAGTCGGCGGCGATCCAGCGCGCGTCGATGCCGGCGGCTTGCAGATCGGCCACGGCTTCTTCCAGATCACTCGCCTTGCGCGAGCTGAGCATGATGCGCGCGCCCGCCTCGCCCAGCGCATGCGCCATCTGCAGGCCCAGGCCGCGCGAGCCGCCGGTGACGAGGGCGGTCTTGCCCTTGAGATCGAAGAGTTGCTGGATGGTGCGGGTCATGGGCTTCCTCGGGTATCGGTGTTCAGAACGCTGCCTCGGGCATGCTGGCACAGGTCATGTCGCGGCTTTCCACCACGCGCAGCCAGGCGTCAATCTTGGGCAATTCGTAATGATAGAAATAGGTCGTTGCGCCCGCCACGCCTGCGCGGTGCGCTTCGTCTTTTGAAGCGCCTGCGGCCAGCGACAGCTCCAGCCAGATCCACGCCAGCACGACGTGACCGAAGGCCTGCATGTAGGGCACGGCGTTGGCCAGCGCCTCGGTGGGTTCGCCGGTAGCCCAGGCGGCTTTCGTCGCCGCGCCCACGCGCGCCAGGGCCTGCGCCAGGGCGTCGGCGTGCGCCGACAGCGCGGGCTGCGGCCTGGCCCTGGCGATGGTGGCCTGGATGCGCGCGGCCAGCAGTTGCAGGCCCTTGCCCTCCTCCATCAGCACCTTGCGGCCCAGCAGGTCCATGCCCTGGATGCCGTGCGTGCCTTCGTGGATCATGTTCAGGCGGTTGTCGCGCCAGTACTGCTCGACGGAGAAGTCGCGCGTGTAGCCGTAGCCGCCGTGGATCTGAATGGCGAGCGAGTTGGCCTCCAGACAGTTCTCGCTCGGCCAGCTCTTGGCGATGGGGGTCAACACTTCCAGCAGCAGGCGGGCCTCGTCGGCCTGGGCGGCATCGCCGGTGTGCTGCTCGTCGACCAGCTTGGCGCAGTACAGCAGCAGCGCCAGCGCGCCTTCGCAATAGCTCTTCTGGATCAGCAGCATGCGCTTGATGTCGGCATGCTCGATCAGGCGCACCGGTGGCTGGCTCGGGTCCTTGCCGGCAGGGCCCACGGGGCGGCCCTGGGTGCGCGTCTTGGCGTAGTCCAGCGAGGCCTCGTAGCCCGCCAGGCCCAGCATGGTCGCCGCCATGCCGATGGCGATGCGCGCCTCGTTCATCATGTGGAACATGCAGCGCAGGCCCTGGTGCGGCTGGCCGACGAGGTAGCCCACGGCTCCCGCTTCGCCATCGACCTTGAACTGGCCTTCGCCGAAGTTCAGCAGCGTGTTGGTGGTGCCACGCCAGCCCAGCTTGTGGTTCAGGCCGGCCAGCGCCACATCGTTGCGCACGCCGGTCAAGTTGCCCTCGGTGTCGACCAGCTTCTTCGGCACGATGAACAGCGAGATGCCCTTCACGCCCGGAATCAGCTTGCCGTCCGGCCCCGGGATCTTGGCCAGCACGAGGTGCACGATGTTCTCGGTCAGCTCGTGCTCGCCCGAGGAGATCCACATCTTGTTGCCGCGCAGGCGGTAGCGCGGGCCGAGCGGATCGTCCTGATCTTCCAGCGTGGCGCGCGTGGTGATGTCGCTCAAGGACGAGCCGGCCTGCGGCTCGCTCAAACACATGGTGCCGGCCCAGCGGCCGTTGAATTCGTTGGCGGCGAACACCTGCTTCTGCAACTCGGTGCCGTGCACCATCAGCAGGTTGGCGTTGCCCACCGTGAGCAGGTTGGAGCCGATGCTGATCGACGCCTTGCCGAAGAAGGCGTTGGCGGCCGCTTCGATGACGTACGGCAATTGCATGCCGCCGTGCTCGTAATCCTGCGCGGCGGCCAGCATGCCGGATTCGGCATAGGCGGCGCGAGCGTCGTGCGTGGCCTGCGGCAGCACCACGCGCAGGCTGCCATCGGGCTCGGTCACCGTGCGCGGCTCTTCGGTATCGACCAGGCGGTTGAACGGCGCGTACTTCTCGCGCGCGATGCGCTCGCAGGTTTCCATCACCGCGTCGAAGGTCTCGCGCGAATGTTCGGCAAAGCGCGGGCGCTGCGTGAGCGTCGGCGCGTCGAGCCAGTCGTAAAGCAGAAAGTCGAGGGTCTGGCGCAGGTTCATCGTCTACCGGTTTTGAGAACAACAGCCGAACAGCCAAACAGCCGGACGCAGAGGACGCCAAGGTTTCGCAGAGAACGCAGAAAAAACCACTTCCAGATGGGGTGTGGGAAACCAAAGGCGTTCGTAGGACTCTTCGGTTTTCTCTGCGTCCTCTGCGAGTTTTTGCGCCCTCTGCGTCCGGCTGTTGGGTGGTTAGATCACAGCACTTCGAAGATGCCCGCAGCGCCCATGCCGCCGCCGATGCACATCGTCACGGCAACCTTCTTGGCGCCGCGGCGCTTGCCTTCGATGAGCGCGTGGCCCGTCAGGCGCTGACCGCTCACGCCGTAGGGGTGGCCCAGGGCGATGGCGCCGCCGTTCACGTTCAGCTTGTCGGCCGGGATGCCCAGCTTGTCGCGGCAGTACAGCACCTGCACGGCGAAGGCTTCGTTCAGCTCCCACAGGTCGATGTCGTTGACCGTGAGGCCCAGCTTCTTGAGCACCTTGGGCACGGCGAACACCGGGCCGATGCCCATCTCGTCGGGCTCGCAGCCGGCGACAGCGAAGCCGAGGAAGCGGCCCAGCGGCATCAGGCCCTTCTTGCTGGCGTACTCCTCGCTCACCAGCACGCAGGCGCCCGCGCCGTCGCTGAACTGGCTGGCGTTGCCGGCGCTGATGACGCCACCGGGCAGCGCCGAACGGATGCCGGCGATGCCTTCCTTGGTGGTGCCTTCGCGCGTGCCCTCGTCCTTGCTCACCGTCACTTCCTTGGTGCGCAGGCCCATCACCGGGTCGGCCACGCCGGCGGTGACGGTGATGGGGGCGATCTCGTCGTCGAACTTGCCGGCGGCCTGCGCGGCGCAGGCCTTCTGCTGGCTGGCGGCGCCGTATTCGTCCATGGCGTCGCGGCCGATGTTGTAGCGCTTGGCCACCTGCTCGGCGGTCTGCAGCATGCTCCAGTAGATCTCGGGCTTCTTGGCCACCAGGTTCGGGTCCTGGATCATGTGCAGGTTCATCTCCTGCTGCACGCACGAGATGCTTTCGACACCGCCGGCCACGAACACATCGGCCTCGCCGGCGATGATGCGCTGCGCGGCCAGCGCGATGGTCTGCAGGCCCGACGAGCAGAAGCGGTTCACCGTCATGCCCGAGGTGGTGATGGGGCAGTCGGCCATCAGCGCGATCTGGCGCGCGATGTTCATGCCGGTGGCGCCTTCCGGGTTGGCGCAGCCCATGATGACGTCGTCCACCTCGGCGGCGTCGATGCCGGCGCGCTGGATGGCGTGCTTGACGGCATGGCCGCCCAGCGTGGCGCCATGGGTCATGTTGAAGGAACCCTTCCAGCTCTTGGCAAGGGGCGTGCGGGCGGTGGAAACGATAACGGCCGAGGTCATTGCAATACTCCTGTATTTATAGCTGCTTGCGCTTGTGTATCAATGGCTGAAGCCGTATTTAGTTGAAAGTCTTGCCTTCGGCGACCAGCTTGGCCAGCAACGGCGCGGGTTGCCAGAACTTGGCGTCGTCGTTGGGGTTGCGGGCAAAGCGCTTCATGCTTTCGGCCACGTTGAACAGGCCCATCTGGTCGGCGTACTTCATGGGGCCGCCGCGCCAGATCGGGAAGCCGTACCCCGTCAGGTACACCATGTCGAGGTCGCTGGCCTTGCTGGCGATGCCGTCCTCGACGATGCGCGCGCCTTCGTTGACGAGTGAATACACCAGGCGCTCGACGATCTCCTGATCGCTGATCTTGCGCGGCGTGATGCCCTGATCCTTGCGGTGCTTCTCGACCATCTCCTCGACCAGCTTGGACGGGATGGCGTCGCGCTTGCCGGGCTGGTAGTCGTACCAGCCGGCGCCGGTCTTCTGGCCGTAGCGGCCCATCTCGCACAGCAGGTCGGCGGTCTTGCTGTACTTCATGTCGGGCTTCTCGACATAGCGGCGCTTGCGGATGGCCCAGCCGATGTCGTTGCCGGCCAGGTCGCCCATGCGGAACGGGCCCATGGCGAAGCCGAACTTCTCGATCGCCTTGTCGACCTGTTGCGGCGTGGCGCCCTCCTCCAGCAAAAAGCCGGCCTGACGGCTGTACTGCTCGATCATGCGGTTGCCGATGAAGCCGTCGCACACGCCCGAAACCACGGCGGTCTTCCTGATCTTCTTGGCAATGGCCATCACGGTGGCCAGCACGTCCTTGGCGGTCTTGGCGCCGCGCACCACCTCCAGCAGCTTCATCACGTTGGCCGGACTGAAGAAGTGCATGCCGACCACGTCCTGCGGGCGCTTGGTGAAGGCGGCGATCTTGTCGACGTCGAGCGTGGAGGTGTTGCTGGCCAGGATGGCACCGGGCTTCATCACCTCGTCGAGCTTCTTGAACACCTGCTCCTTCACGCCCATTTCCTCGAACACGGCCTCGATCACCAGATCGGCATCGGCGATGTCCTCGTACTTCAGCGTGGGCGTGAGCAGGGCCACGCGCTGCTCGTACTTGTCCTGCTTCAGCTTGCCGCGCTTGACCTGCGACTCGTAGTTCTTGCGGATGGTGGCCAGGCCGCGGTCCAGCGCTTCCTGCTTGGTCTCGAGGATCGTCACCGGAATGCCGGCGTTGAGGAAGTTCATCGAGATGCCGCCGCCCATGGTGCCGGCGCCGATGACGGCCACCTTGTTCACGGCGCGCGGCTTCACGTCGCTGCCTACGTCCGGGATCTTGCTGGCAGCGCGCTCGGCGGCGAAGATGTGGCGCAGCGCCTTGCACTCGGGCGTCTGCATCAGGTTGATGAAGATCTCGCGCTCTTTCGCCAGCGCGTCGTCGAACTTCAGCTTGGTGGCGTTTTCGACCGCGTCCACGCACTTCTCGGGCGCGGGGAAGTTCTTGGCCATGCCTCGCACCATGTTGCGCGCGAACTGGAAGTACGCCGGCCCCTGCGGGTGTTTGCACGGCAGATGGCGCACCAGCGGCAGCTCGCCACCCTTGGCGGCCACTTCCCTGGCGAAGGCAATGGCCTCGTCGAGCAGCGACTCGGGCGACGCCGCCATCTTGTCGAACAGCTTCTGGCCCGGCAGACCGGCCAGCACTTCGCTGTTCACCGGGTCGCCCTTGACGATCATGTTCAGCGCCGTCTCGGCGCCCAGCACGCGCGGCAGGCGCACGGTGCCGCCGGCGCCGGGAATCAGGCCCAGCTTGACCTCGGGCAGCGCGATCTTGGCGCCCGGTGCGGCGATGCGGTAGTGCGCGCCCAGCGCCAACTCCAGCCCGCCGCCCATGGCGACGGAATGCACGGCGGCGACCACGGGCTTCTGTGAATTCTCGACCGCGGTGATGACCGACAGCAGGATCGGCTCCTGCATGGCCCTGGGCGAGTTGAATTCCTTGATGTCGGCACCGCCCGAGAAGGCCTTGCCCGCGCCGGTGAGCACGATGGCCTTCACCGCCGGATCGGCGTTGGCCTTTTCCAGCCCGTTGGTGATGCCCACGCGCGTCTCGTAGCCGAGGCCGTTGACGGGAGGGTTGTTCATGGAGATGACGGCGACGTCACCTTGGACCTTGTATTCGGCGGTCATGGGCAATGGCTCCTGCTTGTTGTGAGGCGCGGATCAGGCCTGATCCGCGCGCGGGGATAACCCGTGCATTTTGGAAGATGACGGGGCGTTGCTGCAAACAGTCTTGTCGCCGCAGGGACAAAGGGTAACGCGGCGGGCCGCAACGACCGCTGCGCTGGCGCGCCCGGCGCTGCGACCGGGCGTGACGGCGCGACCGATGCGGGCCGAAGCCGAGGCAGTGCATTTCAAGCAAAAACAGGCCGCAGCGCTTATGTGGCAAGCGCCGGCAGCTATCAATAATCAAGCAAGCAGGTGCCAGGCCAACCGCCTCACACCTCCAGCCACTCCTTGCGCGTGGCCGCGTCGGCGCGCAGCTGATCGGGCGTGCCGTCGAACACGATGCTGCCGTGGCCCATCACCAGCGCGCGGTCGGAGATCTGCATGGCGATGGTCAGCTTCTGCTCGATCAGCAGCACCGAGATGCCGCGCGCCTTCAGTTTCTGGAGGTATTCGCCCACCAGCTCGACGATCTTGGGCGCCAGGCCCTCGGTCGGCTCGTCGATGATGATGAGGTCGGGGTCGCCCATCAGCGTGCGGCACAGCGTCAGCATCTGCTGCTCGCCGCCCGACATCACGCCCGCCTCGGTGTGCTCGCGCTCCTTCAGGCGCGGGAACATGGCGTACATGTCGTCGAAGCTCCAGCGGCTGTTCTTGCCCGCGCCCTTCTGCCCCAGCAGCAGGTTCTGGTGCACCGTGAGCTTGGGAAACACCTCGCGCGCCTCGGGCACGTAGCCCAGGCCCATGTGCGCGATCTCGTAGGTCTTGCGGCCGCGGATGCTGCGGCCCTTCCATTCGATCGAACCCTCGCAGTGCACCATGCCCATGATGGCCTTGGCGGTGGTGGAACGGCCCGAGCCGTTGCGCCCCAGCAGGGCCACGATCTCGCCCGGCCGGACGTCGAAGTTGACGCCGTGCAGCACATGGCTCTTGCCGTAGTAGGCGTGCAGGTTGTGCACGTGAAGCATGTTGTCGCTCATCTCAGTGTCCCGCCGCCTGCGCGTCCGCCACGGACGAACCCAGATACGCCTCCTGCACGCGCTGGTTGGCGCGCACGGCCTCGGGCGTGTCGAAGGCGATCACCTCGCCATACACCACCACGGCGATCTTGTCGGCCAGGCCGAACACCACGCCCATGTCGTGCTCCACGGTCAGCAGCGTCTTGCCTTCGGTCACCTGGCGGATCATCTCGATGAAGTGCTTGGTTTCGGCACGGCTCATGCCGGCCGTGGGCTCGTCCAGCAGGATCACGTCGGCACCGCCGGCAATGGTCACGCCGATCTCCAGTGCGCGCTGCTCGGCATACGGCAGGTTCACGGCCAGCACGTCGCGCTTGCCCTGCAGCTGGATCATGCGCAGCAGTTCCTCGGCGCGCGCGTTGGCATCGTGCAGCCGCGACAGGAAGCGCATGAACGTGTAGCGGTAGCCCATCGTCCACAGCAGCGCGCAGCGCAGGTTCTCGAACACGCTGAGCTTGGGGAACACGTTGGTGATCTGGAAGCTGCGCGCCAGGCCCATGCGGTTGATCTCGTACGGCTTCTTGCCGTCGATGCGCTGGCCGTTCAGCAGCACCTCGCCGCTGGAGGGCGTGAGGCGCCCGCTGATCAGGTTGAACAGCGTGGACTTGCCGGCGCCGTTGGGGCCGATGATGGCCACGCGCTCGCCCGGGCGCACCGCCAGGTTGGCGCCGCGGATGATCTCGGTCTTGCCGAAGCTCTTGCGCAGGTCGCGCAGTTCGATCGCGTAGTCGGATGCAGATGTCACGGCGTTCATGCGGCCGCCTCCTGCGCGCGCTTGTTTTCTTCCTCGATCTCGGTCTGCACCACGCTCCACTCGCGGGCGTAGCGGCGGCGCGCCCATTCCAGCGCCAGGGCGCCGGCCACGAACAGGATGCCGGAGATCAGCCAGTGCGCCATGTCCTTGGCGTGCAGCGTCATGCCGAAGAAGTGCACTTCGTCGCTCATCGAGCCCAGCTGCAGGTTGTAGATCATCTCGATCAGCGCGCCGGCGCCGGCCAGCGTCACCACGCCGGCGAACAGCATCAGCGCCAGGCTGGGCGCAATGCGGCCGAACTTGCCGCGCGCCGCCACCTGCACGTTCATCATGATCAGGCTGGCAATGCCGCCGGGGGCATACATCACCATGAACACGAAGATCAGGCCCAGGTACAGCAGCCAGGCCTTGGTCAGCTCCGACAGCAGCACGAAGGCGATCACCATCAGCACGGCGCCGATGATGGGGCCGAAAAAGACGGTGGCGCCCCCCAGGAAGGTGAACAGAAGGTAGGCGCCCGAGCGGTTGGCGCCCACCACCTCGGCCGTGACCAGCTCGAAGTGCAGCGCCGCCAGGCCGCCCGAGATGCCGGCGAAGAAGCCGGCGATGATGAACGCCAGGTAGCGCACGTTCTGGCTGCTGTAGCCGATGAACTCCACCCGCTCGGGGTTGTCGCGCACCGCGTTCAGCATGCGGCCCAGCGGCGTCTGCGTGAACGCGTACATGAGCAGCACGCACACGAAGGTGTAGATGGCGATCAGGTAGTACAGCTGCCGCGCCGGGCCGTAGGTGATGCCCATGACAGGCTCGCCCACCACGCGGTCGCCCGACACGCCGGCCTCGCCGCCGAAGAACTCCGGGATCATCAGCGACATGGCGAACACCAGTTCGCCGATGCCGAGCGTGATCATGGCGAAGGTGGTGCCGGACTTCTTGGTCGTCACGTAACCCAGCAGGATGGCGAAGAACAGGCCGGCCAGCCCCCCCACCAGCGGCAGCAGGCTGACCGGGATGTGCCAGCGCCCGGCGGCAACGGCATTGAGCACGTGGATGACCACGAACGAGCCCAGGCCGGTGTACACGGCGTGCCCGAAGCTGAGCATGCCGCCCTGCCCCAGCAGGATGTTGTAGGACAGGCAGGCGATGATGGCGATGCCCATCTGCGCCAGCATGGTGATGGACAGGTTGCTGGTGAACAGCAGCGGCGCCACGATCAGCACGAGCGCGAAGCCGCCCCAGATCAGCAGGCGGGCGGTGCTGAGCCGCGCGGGCACGGCAGGCAATGTGGAGGTGTTCATGGTTCAGGTCTCCCGTGCGCCCAGCAGTCCGCGCGGGCGGAAGATCAGGATCAGCACCAGGAACAGGTACGGCAGGATCGGCGCCACCTGCGACACCGTGAGCTTGACGAGCGAGTTCTCGCGCGCCGCATCGCTGAGCTGGATGCCCAGTTGCCCCGCCAGGGTGATGAGCGAATAGTCGAAGGCCACGGCGAAGGTCTGGATCACGCCGATCAGGATCGAGGCCACGAAGGCGCCGGCCAGCGAGCCCATGCCGCCGACCACCACCACCACGAAGATGATGGCGCCTACGGTGGCCGCCATGGCCGGCTCGGTGACGAAGGTGCTGCCGCCGATGACGCCGGCCAGCGCCGCCAGCCCGGTGCCGGCGCCGAACACCAGCATGAACACCCGTGGCACGTTGTGCCCCAGTGCTTCCACCATCTCGGGGTGCGTCAGCGCGGCCTGGATGATGTAGCCGATGCGCGTGCGCGTGAGCAGCAGCCAGATGCCGACCAGCATGAGCACGGCCACCACCATCATCAGCGCCCGCGTGGCCGGGAACGGCGAGCACACCACGCGCACCGCGGCGTCGGCCGCGCGGCAGGCGCCGTCGGGCGCCGCGCCCCAGACGAAGCGCATGCCTTCGACCGAATGGTTGATCAGCGTGAAGGCCGGGCCGCGCAGCACCTCGGGCGGCCGGAAGTCGACCGCCGGGCGGCCCCAGATGAGCTGCACCACCTCGAGAAGGATGTACGACAGGCCGAAGGTGACCAGCAGCTCCGGCACATGCCCGAACTTGTGCACCTTGCGCAGGCTGTACTTCTCGAACAGCGCGCCCAGGATGGCGACCAGGATGGGCGACAGCACCAGCGCCGGCCAGAAGCCGATGACGCCCGCCAGCGTGTAGCCGATGTAGGCGCCCACCATGTAGAAGCTGGCGTGCGCGAAATTCAGCACGCCCATCATGCTGAAGATCAGCGTCAGACCCGAGCTGAGCATGAACAGCAACAACCCATAGCTCAGGCCGTTGAGCATGGAGATGATGAAGAACTCCATCGATCGAACCCTTGGTTGATGATCCCGAAACCAGCCTGCTGGACAGGCCGTCAGCGCCGAAACCCGTTGCGGGTGCGGCGTGATTGCATACTCCCCTTGTGCCTGCCCGCCAGCGCCCGTCAATCAAGCGCTGGAGGCAGATACCCCCCTATAAGCCCGTAAAGGCTGTCCCTGCTGACGCTTCGAGCCCGGCGGCGGGCACGGTGCGCGCGGGCTCGCGCACGGCCGGCATGGCGCCGGCCGGTGGGCAGGGCACGCAGCCCCCCGCGCGAAGCGCCTCATGCGCCGGGACCGTCCCCGCTCAGGACGGGCGCTTCATGGCGCACGAGGTGGGCGTGCTGGAGACGTAGTTCGGATACTCGGCCACCGGCACCAGGGTCATGCCGGTGTTCTCCGGGCTGTAGGCGTGCTTGGCATCGGCCTTCTGCCAGCGGGTGATGTACAGCGGCTGCTGCAGCTGGTGGTCGGCCTTGCGCATCTCGACCTCGCCACTGAAGCTCTTGTACTTCAGGCCCTCGAAGGCCTTGGCCACCTTGACCGGGTCGGTCGACTTGGCGTTGGCCATGGCCTGGCTCAGGCCGCTGAACGCGTGCGCCACGGCGCCGGTGAAGAAGTCGTCCTTGAACTTGGCCTTGAAGCCCTGCATCCACTTGGCCATCTCACCGGGCATGTGGTAGTGCGAGTAGGCCACCTGATAGACCTTGCCCTCGCCGGTGTTGCCCAGTGCGGTGGGCGTGCCGGTGACGCCGGTGTAATAGGTGAAGAACTTGCCGTCATAGCCACCTTCCTTGGCAGCCTTGATCAGCAGCGCCAGGTCGGACCCCCAGTTGCCGGTGATCACCGTGTCGGCACCCGACGCCTTGATCTTGGCCACGTAGGGCGCGAAGTCGCGCACCTGGCCCAGCGGGTGCAGGTCTTCGCCCACGATCTGCACGTCGGGACGCTTGCGCGCCAGGCCTTCCTTGGCGAACTTGGCGACCTGGTGGCCGTGCGAATAGTTCTGGTTCAGCAGAAAGACCTTGTGAACGTCCTTCTGGTCCTTCATGAAAGTCGTCAGCGCTTCCATCTTCATTGTCGTGTCGGCGTCGAAGCGGAAGTGCCAGTAGTTGCACTTGCTGTTGGTGAAGTCGGGGTCGACCGCGGCGTAGTTCAGCAGCATGACCTCCTTGCCCGGGTTGCGGTCGTTGTGCTTGGAGATGCCGTCCACCAACGCCGCCAGCACCGCCGAGCCATTGCCCTGTGCCACGTAGCGGATGCCCTGGTCGATGGCGGCCTTGAGCGCGGTAGCGCTTTCGGCCGGGCTGAGCTTGTTGTCGAAGGCGACGATCTCGAACTTGACGCCGGCCGGGTTGTTCTTGCTGAACTCCTCGGCCATGTACTGCCAGCTGCGCATCTGGTTGGTGCCCAGCGGGCCCATCAGGCCGGTCTGCGGGTCGATCAGGGCGATCTTGACGGTCTCGCCTTTCTGCGCGTGGGCACTGAACAGCAGGGTGGCCATGGCGGCACCGGCGAGCATCTTGACTGCGAACTTCATCGTCTGGTCTCCTGGTTGGATGTGGCTAAAGCGACGTGCCGCAGCGTATCCGCCCGCTCCATTTCTTGCAGCCGGGTTTCTCCGGATGGGCTGTCGCGCAGGTGCCTCCGGCCGCGCGACAGCCGCTTGACGAAGGTCAAGCCGTCGGCAGCTTGTAGTCCTTGAGCTGCTCGCGCAGCTTGGTCTTGAGCATCTTGCCGGTGGCGCCGATGGGGATCGAGTCGACGAAGACCACGTCGTCCGGCACCTGCCATTTCGCCACCTTGCCTTCGTAGAAGGCCAGCAGTTCGTCGCGCGTCACCTCGGCGCCGGGCTTGAGCGTGACCACCACGATGGGGCGCTCGTCCCACTTGGGGTGCGGCATGCCGACGCAGGCGGCCATGGCCACGGCCGGGTGCGCCATGGCGGTGTTCTCGATGTCGATCGAGCTGATCCATTCGCCGCCCGACTTGATCACGTCCTTGCTGCGGTCGGTGATCTGCATGAAGCCATCGGCATCGATGGTGGCCACGTCGCCGGTGGGGAACCAGCCGTCGCGCAGCGGGTCGCCGCCCTCGCCCTTGAAGTACTTGTCGAGAATCCACGAGCCCTTCACGTACAGGTCGCCATAGGTCCTGCCGTCCCACGGCAGCTCCTCGCCGTTGGCGCCGACGATCTTCATGTCGACGCCGAAGATCGCGCGGCCCTGCTTGAGGCGCAGCGCCATCTGCTGGTCTTCCGGCAGCTCGCGGTGCTTTTCCTTCAGCGTGCACAGCGTGCCCAGCGGGCTCATCTCGGTCATGCCCCAGGCGTGCAGCACGTCCACGCCGTAGTCGTTGCGGAAGGTGTCGATCATCGCCGGCGGGCAGGCCGAGCCGCCGATGACGGTGCGCTTGAGGGTGGAGAACTTCAGCTTGTTCTGCGCCACGTGGCCCAGCAGCATCTGCCACACCGTCGGCACGCCGGCGGCGAAGGTGACCTTCTCGCCTTCCATCAGTTCGTAGACCGATTTGCCGTCGAGCGCCGGGCCGGGGAACACCAGCTTGCAGCCCACCATGGCCGCCGAATACGGCAGGCCCCAGGCGTTGACGTGGAACATCGGCACCACCGGCAGCGCCGAATCGCGCGCCGACAGGCCCATCACGTCGGGCAGCGCGGCGGCGTAGGCGTGCAGCACCGTCGAGCGGTGGCTGTACAGCGCCGCCTTGGGGTGGCCCGTGGTGCCGCTGGTGTAGCACATGCTGGAGGCCGTGTTCTCGTCGAACACCGGCCAGGTGTAGTCGGTGGATTGCTTGCCGATCCAGGCCTCGTAGCTCATCAGGTTGGGGATGCCGGTGTCCTTCGGCAGCTTGTCCTCGTCGCACAGCGCGATCCAGTGCTTGACGGTCTTGCAGTGCGCGTGGATGCCCTGCACGATGGGCAGGAAGCTGGTCTCGAAGCACAGGATCTGGTCTTCCGCGTGGTTGACGATCCAGGCGATCTGCTCGGGCAGCAGGCGCGGGTTGATGGTGTGCAGCACGCGCTGCGAGCCGCTGACGCCGAAGTACAGCTCCAGGTGCCGATAGCCGTTCCAGGCCAGCGTGCCGACGCGCTCGCCCGCCTTCAGGCCCAGCGCGTCCAGCCCGTTGGCCACCTGCTTGGCGCGCTTCTGCACATCGGCCCAGGTGTAGCGGTGGATGTCGCCCTCCACGCGGCGCGAGACCACCTGCCCGTCCTGGTGGTGCCTGGCGGCAAAGTCGATCAGCGACGAAATCAGCAGCGGGTGGTTCTGCATCAGGCCCAGCATAGGTTCTCCTCTTGGTTGATGGATGCTCGGCGAAATACTAATTCATCGCCCCACCCCGGCCTGCCGCGGGCGCGACCGCCACACCCTTTCGCAGGCAGGCCCATCCACCCCCGCGCCAGCGCGTCGCGCGCGGGGCTTACACAATGGCGCCATGCAGGATTTGAAGCCGACCGCCGCCCCGGCCGAACTGGGCGTTCCATGGCGCCACCGCTTTGCCGGCCTGGGGCCGGCCTTCCACACCCGGCTGGCGCCGATGGCGCTGCGCAAGCCGTACTGGGTGGCGCGCAGCCAGTCGATGGCGCGCGCGCTGGGCCTGGACGAGGGCTGGTGGCGCGCGCAGGCGGTGCTGGAGGCGTTCTCGGGCAACCGGCCGCTGGCCGGCAGCGATCCGCTGGCCAGCGTGTACAGCGGTCACCAGTTCGGCGTCTGGGCCGGGCAGCTGGGCGACGGCCGCGCGCACCTGCTGGGCGAGGTGCAGGCGCCCGATGGCCAGTGGTGGGAACTGCAGCTCAAGGGCAGCGGCCTGACGCCCTATTCCCGCATGGGCGACGGCCGCGCCGTGCTGCGTTCGTCGATCCGCGAATTCCTGTGCAGCGAGGCCATGCACGGCCTGGGCATTCCCACCACGCGGGCGCTGTGCATCACCGGCTCCGACCAGCCGGTGCGGCGCGAGGAGACCGAAACCGCCGCCGTCGTCACCCGCGCATCGCCCAGCTTCATCCGCTTCGGGCATTTCGAGCACTTCAGCCACCATGGGCAGCCCGAGGCGCTGAAGACCCTGGCCGACTTCGTGATCGAGCACTTCTATCCCGATTGCCTCGAGGCCGCCAACCCGTATGCGGCACTGCTGGCCGCCGTCACGCAGCGCACGGCCGCGCTGGTCGCGCAGTGGCAGGCCGTGGGCTTCATGCACGGCGTGATGAACACCGACAACATGAGCATCCTGGGCCTGACCATCGACTACGGCCCGTTCCAGTTCATGGACGGGTTCGACCCGGCCCACATCTGCAACCACAGCGACCACGCCGGTCGCTACAGCTACCAGCGCCAGCCGCAGATCGCGCACTGGAACCTGTTCGCCCTGGGCCAGGCCCTGCTGCCGCTGATCGGCGAGCCCGACGATGCCATGGCCGCGCTGGAGCCGTACAAGCAGCTCTTCCCGGCCGAGCTGGACCGGCGCATGGCCGCCAAGCTGGGCTTTGCGCAAGCCAGCGACGGCACGCGCGCACTGGTGGGCGAACTGCTCAAGCTGATGACGCGCGAGCGCACCGACTGGACCATCTTCTGGCGCCGCCTGGCCGAGCACGCCGCCGGCGCGCCGGCCGACACGGTGCGCGACCTGTTCCACGACCGCGCCGCCATCGATCACATTTTGCTACAATATAAAGAGCTATCAGCGCTGGATGGACGGGCGCCAGATGCCGATTTGATGCTGAAATCCAACCCCGCCATCGTGCTGCGCAACCACCTGGCCGAGCAGGCCATCGCGCTGGCGAAACAAAAAGACTTTTCCATGGTCGAAGGTCTGCTCGCGGCACTTGAAGCGCCCTTCGACGAACCCGCCGCCCACCCCGAATGGGCCGGCTTCCCGCCCGACTGGGCATCCCACATCCAGATCAGTTGCTCCTCATGACCCACCCGATCCAGAAAACCGACGACGAATGGCGCGCCCTGCTGGCTGAAAAAGGGGCCGAGCCGGTGGCCTACCAGGTCACCCGCCAGGCCGCCACCGAGCGCCCCTACACCGGCAAGTACGAACAGCACTGGGCCGACGGCAGCTACCACTGCATCTGCTGCGGCAGCAAGCTGTTCGAATCCGGCACCAAGTTCGACGCCGGCTGCGGCTGGCCGAGCTTCTCGCTGGCGATTCCTGGTGCCATCGAGGAGCGGCGCGACTTGAGCCACGGCATGGTGCGCGTCGAGACCGTGTGCGCCAACTGCGGCGCACACCTGGGCCACGTGTTCCCCGACGGCCCCGCGCCCACCGGCCTGCGCTACTGCATGAACTCCGCTTCGCTGGAGTTCCAGGCTCCCCCTGAGTCGCCTTCGGCGCCTTCCCCCTGAGGGGGACAACGCTGGTGGCCGGGGAAACCCCAGCGACGGCGTTCCCGCGTGGCCTGCTTCGCGGCCATTCGACCCCGCATACACTCCCCCGCCATGAAGCTATTGCTCGACTTCCTGCCCATCCTGCTGTTCTTCGGTGCCTACAAGCTGTACGGCATCTACGTCGGCACCGCCGTGCTGATGGCCGCCACCGTGGTGCAGATGGGCATCATCTATGTCATCGACAAGAAGCTGACCACCATGCACAAGGCCACGCTGGCCCTGATCCTGGTGTTTGGCGCACTCACCCTGTTCCTGCAGGACGAGCGCTTCATCAAGTGGAAGCCCACCGTGCTCTACGTGGCCATGGCTGTCGCGCTGGCCGTGGCGCTGTGGGTGTTCCACAGGAACTTCCTGAAGATGATGCTGGGCAGCCAGCTCAGCCTGCCCGACGGCGTGTGGCACCGGCTCACCATCGCCTGGATCGGTTACTGCCTGTTCATGGCCGCCATCAACGGTTACGTGGCGGCCTACTTCAGCACCGACGCCTGGGCCAACTTCAAGCTGTGGGGCTACGTGTTCCCGGTCGCCTTCATCATCGGCCAGGGCCTGTACGTGGCGCGCCACCTGAAGGACGAACCCGGCGCCGAACTGCCCCCCGGAGGTTCCACATGAGCACCGCCCTGGCCGACCGCATGGCCGAACACCTGCGCCAGCAGCTGCAACCCACCGAGCTCGAAGTGCTGGACGAAAGCTGGCAGCACGCCGGCCACGCCGGTGCCAACGGCACCGGCTTCGGCACCCATTTCCGGGTGCGCATTTCGTCACCATTGTTCGAAGGCCAACCCCGCGTGGCGCGGCACCGCCTCGTATATGATGCGCTGCAAAAATTCATCGACGATGACGGCGTGCACGCCCTCGCCATCGAAACCCGCTGATGAACCTGGCCGGCCCTGCCCGGCTCCAAACCGCCTTCACGCGCTTTTCATCCCGGCCCTTTCACGGGCTTTTCCTTTGTCAGACATCATGAAAAAACAGCTTCTGGCCGCCACCGCCGCGGCAATGTTGGCCGGCACCCTGGCGCTGCCCGCCATGGCGCAGAACATCGCCATCGTCAACGGCAAACCGGTGCCCAAGGCGCGCCTGGACGCGCTGGCCGAGCAGATCAAGGCCCAGGCCGCCCGCACCGGCCAGCCCGTGCCGCCCGAGGTGGACAAGCAGCTGCGCGAGGAAGTGATCGCGCGCGAAATCTTCATGCAGGAGGCACAGCGCCGCGGCCTGGAGGCCTCGCCCGACTTCCGCGCCAAGATGGAACTGGCGCGCCAGAGCGTGCTGATCAACGAGCTGTTCGCCGACTACCAGGCCAAGAACAAGGTCACCGACGAGGAAGCCAAGGCCGAGTACGACCGCGTGGTCGGCAGCCAGGCGCCGGCCGCCGGCGCCAAGGAGTACAAGGCCCGCCACATCCTGGTCGAGAAGGAAGACGAGGCCAAGGCCATCATTGCCCAGCTCAAGAAGGGCGGCAAGTTCGAGGACATCGCCAAGAAGCAGTCGAAGGATCCCGGCTCCGGCGCCCAGGGCGGCGACCTGGGCTGGGCCAACCCCTCCGGCTACGTGCCCGAGTTCGCTGACGCACTGAAGAAGCTGAACAAGGGCCAGCTGAGCGACGCGCCGGTGAAGTCGCAGTTCGGCTACCACATCATCCGCGTCGACGACGTGCGCGACGCCAAGGCGCCCGAGCTGCCCAGCTTCGAGCAGGTCAAGCCGCAGATCGTGCAGCAGCTGCAGCAGCAGAAGCTGGTGAAGTTCCAGGAAGACCTGCGCGCCAAGGCCAAGGTCGAATAAGCCAGGCCGGCGCCACCGCCTCGGCGGGCAGTCCCTCTCACGGGGCTGCCCGCTTTTTCATGGGCGCGCGGTCGGGTTCAAGAATGACAAATGACCAATGACTTCGCTGCGCTTCAATGACAGATGGCGCCTTTGTCATTTGTCATGCGGCGCCAGCCGCGGTCATTTGTCATGGCCTTGAAAGCCCACCGCATCAGTCCGCAGGCCAACCGGGGGGAGGGACCTTTCAAATTTTTTGGTCTATCAAACAAGGATTCAGCGCCCATCCACTGGGCGCCAGCAGCTCCTTTTTCTTAACCGCTATCCCGCACCAAATGGCTATCGCCTGATTTGGGGCTTGCCAAGGCTCAACGCAGCGCCGCCCAGGCCATCAGCGCGCCGATCAGCACCGGCTGGTGCAGCATGTAGTAGCTCAGGCTCCAGCGCCCCAGCGGCGCCAGCGCGCGGCCTACGGCGCCGGGCGGGCGCGCCAGCCAGCCGCGTCCCGTGGGCCATTGCATCAGGCCCACGCCCAGCCACATCACGCCCAGCCAGGGCAGCAGCGGCACCCAGTCCTCGGTGGGCGGCTTCAGGGTGACCACGCCCAGCCAGTTGAGCCAGCGGCTGTCGAAGGCCGCCGCCATTGCCGCTGGCGCCTGCGTGCGCAGCGCTGCTCCCAGCAGCGGCGCCGCCGCGATCAGCGCCGCGCCCGCCAGCCAGGGCACGGCGCCGCGCAGCCAGCCGCGCACCAGCGCCCAGCGCGTGACGACCAGCATCACCGCCATGCCGTGCAGCACGCCAAAGCTGATCCAGCTGCGCGGAAACATCCACAGCGACCCCAGCGACACCAGCGCCGCGCACCCCGCCACCTGCACCCAGCGACGCGCAAAGCGCGGCCAGCTCTGGCCCCGCTGCACCGCCACCACCTGCCCCATGCCGGCACACAGCAGAAACAGGCTGACGATGCCGGTGCGCTGCCAGGTCCACACCGGGTCTTCGTAGAAGTTCTGCCGGATGTGACCGAAGTGGTTGAGGTCGAACGCGAAGTGGTAGGCCGTCATCCACAGCATGGCCGCGCCGCGCAGGGCGTCGATGGCGTCGAAGCGGGGCTGGGTGGCGGCCATGTCGGACAAGCATTCGCGCCGCGCCGGGCGCCGGCGCAAGGCGGTGTAGGAGGATGGCGAAAGCGGCGATCTTAGCCACACAGGCGCCGCCGGCGTGGCTAGCATGAATGCGAACGCGGCCCGAAAGCGGGGCCGCCCACCCGTCGGCCCGGCCGACTTCGCAGACATCCGATGACCTCCTCGCCCACGCAAGCCGCCACCGCCCGCCCTTCGGCCCTGCGCTGGGTGCTGGGCGGGCTGGCCGCGCTGCTGCTGGTGCTGGCCGCCGGGCTGGCGTGGCTGACCTGGAACGACTGGAACCGCTCGCGCGACTGGGTGTCGGAAAAGGTCAGCCAGGCCATCGGCCGCGAGTTCGCCATCCGCGGCCCGCTCGACATCGACTGGCAATGGCCGCAGCAGATGGAGAGCGGCTGGCGCCGCTGGATCCCCACGCCGATCGTGCACGCCGACGATGTGCTCATCGGCAACCCGCCCGGCTTTGCCGCCAAGGGCCCGCACTTCGCGCAGATCGCCCGCGCCTCGGCCGACATCGCCCTGCTGCCGCTGCTGGCGCGCCGCATCGACATCCGCAGCGTGGCCCTGACCGAGCCCGACGTGCGGATGGAGCGCGCCTCCGAAGCCCAGGGCGACAACAACTGGACCATCGACTTCCACCGCGACCCCAACGCCGACCCGGCCAAGCGCTGGCGCGTCAGCCTGGGCCGCCTGTTCCTGGCCAAGGGCCAGCTCGGCTACGACGACACGGTGCGCAAGCTCAGCATCGCCAGCACCGTCGACACCCTGCCCGCCGACCAGACCGAGGACGGCCGCTACCGCATCGGCTTCGAGTTCTCGGGCTGGCACGACAAGGCCGAAGTGCGCGGCAGCGGCAAGGCGGGCGGGCTGCTGTCGCTGCGCGAGGAACAGCTCGACTACCCGCTCAAGCTCGACGCCCGCGCCGGCCGCCTGGGCGCCACGGCCGAGGGCAGCATCGCCAACCCGCGCGATCTGTCGGGCGTGGACTTCCAGGTCACGCTCAAGGGCGGCAGCCTGGCGGACCTGTTCGACCTCACCGGCATCGTGCTGCCCGATACGCCGCCGTTCCAGACCCAGGGGCACCTGATCGGCACGCTGGAGCCCGAGCGCGCCGTGTGGGCCTACAACGACTTCAGCGGCACGGTCGGCAAGAGCGACTTGGCCGGCAGCGTGACCTACACCTCGGGCCAGCCGCGCCCGCAGCTCAAGGGCAAGATGCAGTCGAAACTACTTCGCCTGGCTGATCTGGGCCCGGTGGTCGGCGCCCAATCGAACAAACCCGACAAGAAGCCGCGCCCCGGCAAGGTGCTGCCCGACGACCCCTTCGACACTTCGCGCTGGGCCAGGATGGACCTGGACCTCGAATACGCCGGCCAGCGCATCGAGCGCCCCGAGGCCGTGCCGCTGGACAGTCTGAAGGTGCATGCCGTGCTGGACAATGGCCAGCTCAAGCTGGCGCCGCTCGACTTCGGCGTCGCCAAGGGCCGCTTCACCACGCAGGTGCTGCTGAATTCGCGCGCCAAGCCCATGCAGGTGTCGCTGCGCGGCGACGTGCAGGGCCTGCACCTGTCGGCGCTGTTCCCCAAGATCGAGCTGATGAAGAAAAGCCTGGGCAGCGTGGATGGCGGCATCGCGCTCGACGGGCGCGGCCAGTCGGTGGCGCAGATCCTGGCCACCGCCAATGGCGAGGCCAGGCTGTACGTGCGCGAAGGCGTGATGAGTTCGCTGCTGCTCGACATGGCGGGCCTGAACCTGGGCAGCGTCATCGTCACCAAGCTGTTCGGCCAGGACAAGGAAGTTCGCCTGCGCTGCGCCATCGCCGACGTGCCCATCCGCGACGGCGTGGCCTACATGCAGAACGTGAAGGTCAACACCGAAGAGGCGCTGATCGAGGTCACCGGCAGCGCCGACATGCGGCGCGAGCAGTTCGACATCGACATCGATCCGAAGGCGTACGAGCTGAAGTTCTTCTCGCTGCGCACGCCGCTGGAAGTGCGCGGGCCGTTCGCCAAGCCGCACGTGGGCGTCAAGCCCGGCCCGCTGATCGTGCGCGCCGCCGCCGCCGTGGCCGCGCTGGCCGCCGCGCCGGGGGCGCTGGTGCTGGTGCCCATCACCGTGCCCGGTGCCGAGGATGATGAAAACTGCGCGCCGCTGCTGGCCAAGGCCACGCGCGAGCCGCAGGCTGGCCGGCCCGACGTACCCGCCTCCGCCAGCCCGGCGGCCGAGGCGCCGCGCGCGGCACCCACGCAGATGCCCGCCGCTGGTGAATTCTCGGGCGGCAACCCGCAGCGCTGAATCTGGCCCCATCCCTGTGGGAGCGGGCTTGCCCGCGATGGGGC
>NZ_JBHUEP010000007.1:213366-736869 GCF_042680925.1 Ottowia beijingensis | reverse complement strand
ACCGGGAGCGCGGACGCCGCCATCGCGGGCAAGCCCGCTCCCACAGAGCACCGGGCCAGATTGCTATTTATTAAATAGCAGCCCGCGCTTGCCATACAAGCGCCCAAGCCCGATTTGACCGATAATCGGCACCATGCCCCTGCCCCACCAGCTTGAACTGCTCAGCCCCGCGCGCGACGCCGACATCGGCATCGAGGCCGTCAACCACGGTGCCGATGCCGTCTACATCGGCGGCCCCGGCTTCGGCGCGCGCGCCAGCGCGGGCAACGCGCTGGCCGACATCGAGCGCCTGTGCCGCCACGCGCACCGCTTCGACGCGCGCATCTTCGTCACGCTCAACACCATCCTGCGCGACGACGAGCTGGAGCCCGCGCGCCAACTGGCCTGGCAGCTGTACGAAGCCGGCGCCGACGCGCTGATCATCCAGGACATGGGGCTGCTGCAACTCGACCTGCCCCCCATCCAGTTGCACGCCAGCACGCAGACCGACATCCGCACGCCCGAGAAGGCGCGTTTTCTGCAGGACGCGGGCCTGTCGCAGATCGTGCTGGCGCGCGAACTGGATCTGCAAGAGATCGCCGCCATCCGTGACGCATTGGGCGCCGCCACCGACCCGGCGCGCTGCACGCTCGAATTCTTCATCCACGGCGCGCTGTGCGTGGCCTACAGCGGCCAGTGCTACATCAGCCATGCGCACACCGGCCGCAGCGCCAACCGCGGCGACTGCTCGCAGGCCTGCCGCCTGCCGTATCAGGTGCTGGACGCGCAAGGCCGCTTCGTGGCGCACGACGCGCACGTGCTGAGCATGAAGGACAACAACCAGTCCTTCAACTTAAGGCCGTTGATCGACGCCGGCGTGCGCAGCTTCAAGATCGAGGGCCGCTACAAGGACATGGGCTACGTGAAGAACATCACCGCCCATTACCGCCGGCTGTTCGACGAGATCCTGGACGAGCGACCGGAACTGACGCGCGCATCTTCGGGCCGCTGCACCTTCACCTTCACACCCGACCCGAACCAGAACTTCAACCGCGAGTTCACCGACTACTTCGTCAATGGCAGGAAGGACGACATCGGCGCCTTCGACACGCCCAAGAACCCGGGCCAGCCCATCGGCTTCGTCACCCGCGTGGGCAGCGACCTCTTCGAGCTGATGGCCGACGATGCAGCGCTGCAGCTGTCGAACGGCGACGGCCTGTGCTACTGGGACGCGCAGAAGGAACTGGTCGGCGCGCAGAGCAACCGCGTGGAAGACCTGGGTGATGGCGCTTGGCGCGTGTTCCCCAAAGACCCGATGGCGCAACTGCACGACCTGCGCCAGGGCACGGTGATCAACCGCAACCGCAGCATGGACTGGGCGCGCACGCTGGAAAAGAAGTCCGCCGACCGGCGCATCGGCGTGTGGCTGAAGCTGTCGGAAACCGCCGATGGCCTGCAGCTGTGCGTCACCGATGAAGATGGAAATGCGGCCTCGGCGCAGACCCAGCTTGCGCACGCCGCTCCCAAAGATGAAGCAAACAACGACGCCAAGCTGCGCGAATCGCTCGCCAAGCTGGGCGAAACCATCTTCACGCCCATCGACATCGTGCTCGATGTGCCCCGCCCCTGGTTCGTGCCCGCCAGCGTGGCCAACGCGCTGCGGCGCGATGCCATCGCCGCGCTCGAAGCCGCCCGCGCGGCCGCCTGGCAGCGCCTGCCGCGTGCCGAGCCGGTGCAGCCGCCCGCGCCCTACCCCGAGGATTCGCTCACGTACCTCGCCAACGTCTTCAACCACGCCGCGCGCGACTTCTATGCGCAGCACGGCGTGAAGGTGATCGACGCCGCCTACGAAAGCCACGAGGAAGAAGGCGAAGTCAGCCTGATGATCACCAAGCACTGCGTGCGTTTCTCTTTAAGCCTGTGCCCCAAGCAGGCCAAGGGCGTGATCGGCGTGAAGGGCACGGTGAAGGCCGAGCCGCTGCAGCTGGTGAACGGCAAGGAAAAACTCACCCTGCGCTTCGACTGCAAGCCGTGCGAGATGCACGTGGTCGGCAAGATCAAGCGCGGCGTGATGCAGCAAGGCGCACGCGAGGCGGCCGAGCATGCGCTGCGCTTCTACCGCACCAGGCCGGCGCCCGCGGCATTTTCCGACTGAAAACGGGCTTTGGCGCCGTATATACTGCGCAACCAGCTATTGTTTCCATAGTAAACGGATCGATTTGATGAAAATCCTGCTCCCCGTCGACGGTACCGACCTGTCCCTGCACGAAACCCGCTTTGCGTTGCAACTGGTGCGCGAAGGCCTGAAGGCCAGCTTCGTGCTGGTGAACGTGCAGGAGCAGGCCACGTTCTACGAGATCGTCACCGCGCAGGATCCGGCGCTGATCGAGAACGCCGCCTACGAGGCCGGTGAAGACCTGATCGCGCCCTCGGCCCGCCTGCTGACCGAGGCCGGCGTCCCCTTCGAGACCGCCGTGGCCAGCGGCGAGCCGGTGAATTCGCTGCTGGAACTGATCGAGCTGCACCACTGCGACATGGTGCTGATGGGCTCGCGCGCGCTGGGTCCCTGGCGCCGGCTGATCGAGGGCGCGTCGACCTCGCGCAAGCTGATCGACGAGTCGCCCGTGCCGGTGCTGCTGGTGAAGCCGCCGCAGGACCGCTGACGCGCGGCGCTGGCCCGCACAGGGCCGGCGGCACCTTGGGCTAGGTCAGACAGCCTGTCATGGGCGCTCTGCACAATGGGCCTTCACCCGCATGAACACCGATGGCTGAAGCGACTGAACCATCCGCCCCCCCTCCCCCATCCGATTGGCACCTGCGCACCGGCACCCAGGTGCTGCAGGCGCAGCGCACCGACCCCGCCAGCGGGCTGACCCCCGAAGAAGCCGCGCGCCGGCTGACCGCGCACGGCGCCAACGAACTGGCCACGCAGCAGGCGCGCCCCTGGCCGGCGCTGCTGCTCGATCAGTTCAAGGATTTCATGATCGGCGTGCTGCTGGCGGCAGCCGTGGTGTCGGGCGTGCTGGGCGAATGGGTCGACACGCTGGTCATCGTCGTCATCCTGGTGCTCAACGCGGTGATCGGCTTCACCCAGGCGCGCCGCGCCGACCAGGCGATTGCCGCGCTGCGCCAGCTGGCGGCGGCCCAGGCGCAGGTGCTGCGGGGCGGCCAGCCGCAACCTGTGCCGGCCAGCAAGCTGGTGCCCGGCGACATCGTGCTGCTGGAGGCGGGCAACCAGATACCGGCCGACCTGCGCCTGCTGGAGGCGGCGCAGCTCAAGGTCGATGAATCTACGCTGACGGGCGAATCGGTCACCATCGAGAAGCGCACCGAGGCCTTGGTTGGCGACAACCTGGCGCTGGGTGATCGCGTCAACCTCGGCTTCAAGGGCACCACGGTGACCAACGGCCGCGCGCGCGGCGTGGTGGTGGCCACCGGCATGGGCACCGAGCTGGGCAAGGTGGCCGGCCTGCTGAACGACGCCATGGACCGCAGCACGCCGCTGCAGCTGCGGCTGGCGCGCTTCTCGAAGCAGCTGTCGCTGATCGTGCTGCTGATCTGCGTCGGCCTGTTCGCCTTCGGCCTGCTGCGCGGCGAGCCGTGGCTGCTGATGCTGCTCACCGCCATCAGCCTGGCCGTGGCGGCGATTCCCGAGGCGTTGCCGGCCGTCGTCACCGTGCTGCTGGCCGTGGGCGCCAAGCGCATGGCGGATTTCAACGCGCTGATCCGCCGCCTGCCGGCGGTGGAGACGCTCGGCTCCGTCAGCGTGATCTGCTCCGACAAGACCGGCACGTTGACGCAGAACCGCATGCACGCCGAGCTGGTGTTGGCCGCCGGCCAGCCCTGGCACCCGGCCAAGGTCGAGGCCGAGCAGACCGCGCCCAGCCCGCACCACCTGCAGCTGCTGCGCGCCGCCGCGCTGTGCAACGACGCCTGCCCCAGCGGCGATTGCGACGACAAGGGCCACATCGTCTGGCAAGGCGACCCGACCGAGACCGCGCTGACGGCCGTGGCCGCGCAGGCCGACCTGCTGAAGCCCGAGCTGGAAGAAGAAACGCCCCGCGTGCGCGAGCTCCCGTTCGACTCGGACCGCAAGCGCATGACCACCTTTCACCGCGACGGTGCGGTGTTCGAGGCCTTCACCAAGGGCGCCCCCGAAAGCGTGCTGCCGCGCTGCAGCGCACACTGGTCGCCCGAGGGGCGGCGGCCGCTCGACCAGGCCGCCGTGCTGGCCGAGGCCGAGCGCCTGGCCGCGCAGGGCCTGCGCGTGATGGCCTTCGCCAGCCGCGCCTGGCCGCAGCTGCCGGCCGAGCCGGACGTGGAGGCCATCGAAAGCGAACTGGCGCTGATCGGCCTGATCGGCCTGATCGACCCGCCGCGCGAGGAAGCCGCCGCCGCGGTGCGCGATTGCATCAGCGCCGGCATCCGCCCGGTGATGATCACCGGCGACCACCCGGCCACGGCGCTGGCCATCGCCCAGCGGCTGGGCATCGTGGCCAATGACGCCGCCAATGTCATCACCGGCGCCGAACTGACCGAGCTGGACGACGCGGCGCTGAAGGCCCGCGTGCTCGATGTGCGCGTCTATGCCCGGGTCGATCCGGCGCAGAAGATCCGCATCGTGCAGGCGCTGCAGTCGCACGGCCAGTTCGTCGCCATGACGGGCGACGGCGTGAACGACGCCCCGGCGCTGAAGGCGGCCGACATCGGCGTGGCCATGGGCAAGGGCGGCACCGACGTGGCGCGCGAGGCCTCGGCGCTGGTGCTGCTGGACGACAACTTCGCCACCATCGTCGGCGCGGTGCGCGAGGGCCGGCGCATCTACGACAACATTCGCAAGTTCGTGCGCTACGCCATGACGGGCAACTCGGCCGAGGTGCTGACGCTGTCGGCGGCGCCGCTGTTCGGCCTGCCGATGCCGCTGCTGCCGATCCACATCCTGTGGGTCAACCTGGTGACCGACGGCCTGCCCGGCCTGGCGCTGGCCGCCGAACCAGCCGAGCGCGGCATCATGCGGCGCCCGCCGCGCCCGCCGCAGGAAAGCCTGTTCGCGCAGGGCCTGGGCTGGAGCATCGTGCGGATCGGGCTGCTGCTGGCGGCGCTGTGCCTGGGCGTGCAGCACTGGGCCATCCAGAGTGGCGACACGCACTGGCAGACCATGGTGTTCACCGTGCTGACGCTGGCCCAGATGGCGCTGGTGCTGGCCATCCGGTCGGAGAACGATTCGCTCTTCACCATCGGCCTGTTCAGCAACAAGCCGCTGCTGGGCGCCGTGCTGCTGACGTTCGCGCTGCAGATGTCCACCATCTACGTGCCCTGGCTCAACCCGATCTTCAAGACCCAGCCGCTGCCGGCCTGGGAGCTGGGCCTGTGCATCGCGCTGGCTGCGCTGGTGTTCGTCGCCGTCGAGCTGGAAAAGGCCTGGCGGCGCCACCGCGCGAGCGCCGCGGCGCCCAGCGCGCCGAAGGCAAGCGCTGCATGACGGCGCTGCACCCGGCGCTGGTGTTACTGGGCGGTCTGGCGGTGGTGGTGCTGGGCGCCGAGCTGCTGCTGAAAAGCGCCACGCGCATTGCCCATATGCTGCGCATCAGCCCCATCGTCATCGGGCTCACGGTGGTGGCCATCGGCACCAGCCTGCCCGAGCTGGCGGTGGGCATCACCGCCGCCGCCGAGGGCAAGGGCGCGCTGGCGGTGGGCAACGTGGCCGGCGCCAACATCATGGTGCTGCTGCTAGTGTTGGGCCTGTCGGCGGCCATCCAGCCGCTGCCGATCCAGCCCTACAGCCTGCGGCTGGAGGTGCCGGCCATGATCGGCGCCGCACTGGCGCTGATCATCATGTCGATCGACGGCGTGCTGACGCGCACCGAGGGCGCGTTGCTGGTGCTGGCCGCCGTGTTCTACACCGCGCTCATCGTGCAGTCGAGCCGGCGCGACCGGCGCCTGGTGGCCGACGAGTTTCTGGAGGAATACGCCGAGCCGCTGCCGCCGCTGGCCGAGCGCCGGCAGCAGTTCATCCGGCAGGGCCTGCTGCTGGCGGTGTCGATCACGCTCACCATCTACGGTGCCGAACTGCTGGTGGACGGTGCCTCGGCGCTGGCGGCGCGCTTCGGCGTGTCGGACGCGGTGATCGGCCTGACCATCGTCGCGCTCGGCACCTCGTCGCCCGAGCTGGTCACCACCGTGGTGGCCACGCTGCGCGGCGAACGCGACGTGGCCATCGGCAACCTGCTGGGCAGCGCCGTCTACAACATCCTGGCCATCCTGGGCACGGTGATGCTGGTGTCGCCGCGCGCCATCGACGTGAGCCGCGAGCTGCTGTTCATCGACCTGCCGGTGGCCGCCGCTGTGGCCATGGTGTGCCTGCCGGTGTTCCGCAGCGGCCACATGATCACGCGCACCGAGGGCCTGGGCTTCGTGGCGGCGTACTTCAGCTACATGGCGCTGCTGCTGCTGACGCGTGTTTGAGTCTCAACGGCTGTGGTATCCGCCGTTGGTCCACGCTTCCGGCAGGATTAGAGTCACTCATCAGCTTTGCTGCGGTTTCTCCGCCTCACGACAGCGGCCGCGCCGGCCAGCGCCACGGAAAGCGTCAGCAAGGCCCATGGGTTGTCAACCGGCACAGGTTGTACCGCGGCAGCGCCCACAGCAGGCCGCGTGACGCTCAAGGCGATCAGGCCGCGTCGGCAGTTAGCGTTGACACCGGTCAACGTCAAGCTCGTGGCGCCGCTTACCGTGAAGCTGGAGCTTTTGGGGCCATTGGCGGGCGTGTTGCTCGTGCCGTGCCTGACGGTCTGCGCCGTCTCGTCCCAGATATGAACCGGGTCCAGCGACTCCACGACAACCGTTTGGCCGCCGCCGAAGCGAACGCCCTCGCTGGGGCAATTCAGCCCCGCCAGCGAGAAACGCACATCCACCGCCTCCCCGAAGGTTCACGTCTGGGTTTGGTTCTGGTTAAAGGTGTAGTGGTGGTACCGGTGTACGCCGTCAACGATGCTCTCCCAGAAGCCTGGGCCGCTGACGCTCCATGTCACGCCGTTGGCCAGCGTGCCCCCTGTTGGGCTGGCCCCGATGGTCGTGAAGTCGATGCTGGCGGACGACTGCGCCTGTGAGGTGACTGCACCCGCCAGCAAGGCGGCCAGGAATACGAGGCGCAACCGGCTTGACACTTTCAGCATGGCTTTGCTTCTCCCTTGAATCAAGTTTGTTACAAGTGCTGTTAACCATAGCACGTGACTCACCCTGGCCTACCCCACCCAACGCCGCGCGTTGCGCCAGATCTGCATCCACGGGCTGAAGGCGCTCTTGTCGAGTGGCGTCCAGCTCATCTGGATGTTGCGGAACACGCGCTCGGGGTGCGGCATCAGGGCGGTGAAGCGGCCATCGGCCGTGGTCACCGCGGTCAGGCCGCCGGGGCTGCCGTTGGGGTTGTACGGGTACGCCTCGGTGGCGGTGCCCGTGTTGTCGACGTAGCGCATGGCCGGGATCACCCTGGCTGCATCACCGCGGTAGGTGAAGTTGGCATAGCCCTCGCCATGCGCCACCGCGATCGGCAGGCGGCTGCCGGCCATGCCGGTGAAGAAGATGCTGGGCGAATCCAGCACCTCGACCAGCGAGAAGCGCGCCTCGAAGCGCTCGCTCTGGTTGGTGGTGAAGCGCGGCCAGTCTTGAGCGCCGGGGATGATGTCGGCCAGCTCGGCGAACATCTGGCAGCCGTTGCAGGTGCCCAGGGCGAAGGTGTCGCCGCGTGCAAAGAAGGCCTTGAACTGGTCGGCGATCTGCGTGTTGAACATGATCGAGCGCGCCCAGCCGATGCCCGCGCCCAGCGTGTCGCCGTAGCTGAAGCCGCCGCAGGCCACGGCGCCCTGGAAGTCGGCCAGATTGGCACGGCCGGTCTGCAGGTCGGTCATGTGCACGTCGAAGGGCTCGAAGCCCGCTTCGTGGAAGGCGTAGGCCATTTCGACGTGCGAGTTGACGCCCTGCTCGCGCAGGATGGCGACCTTGGGGCGGGCGAGAAGGATGCCCGCGCCTTGCGGCGCGCCCTCACCCCTGCCCTCTCCCGCAGGCGGGAGAGGGAGTTCGGTCTTGCTCCCTCGCCCCTCTGGGGAGAGGGTGGGGGTGAGGGGCGCGGCTGGCCCAGAGGTGGCGGCGCGGCCCCCATCCCTGCCTTCCCCCAGCGGGCGAAGGCGTTCGTCCGCGGCGGGATCGAAAGTCAGGTGCACGTGCAAGCCCTGATCGGCCGGATCACCCGCCGCCGCGTGCTCGGCGTCGGCGCAGGCCGGGTTGTCGCGCTCGCGGGCGATCTTCCAGCTCACGCTGTCCCACACCTGCTGCAGGTCGTGCAGGCTGGCGCTGAAGATTTCCTTGGTGTCGCGCCAGATGCTCAGTTCGCCCTTCCCTTTGTCGATAGAGGAACCGGCAGGGCGCGTCTTGCCGATGGTGTGGCTCCATTGGCTCAGGCCGTGCGCGCGCAGCACCTGCATCACCGCGTCGCGCTCGGCGGTGCGCACCTGCAGCACCACGCCCAGCTCTTCACTGAACAGCGATTTCAGCGTCAGCTCCTCGCGTCGCGCGCTGACCTGGCTAGCCCAGTTCTTGGCGTCGCCGTACTCGGCGCGGCTGTCGCTGATGCCGTCGCCTTCGGTCACCAGCATGTCCACGTTCAGCGCCACGCCGACGCGGCCGGCAAAGGCCATCTCGGCGGCTGCGGCCAGCAGGCCGCCGTCGCTGCGGTCGTGGTAGGCAAGGATCTTGCCTTCGGCGCGCAGCTGGTTGACGGCCGCCACCAGCGCCTTCAGGTCTTCCGCGCTGTCCAGATCGGGCACGCCGTCTTTCACCGGGCAGCCCGACTGGCCCAGCGCCTGAGCCAACACGCTGCCGGCCAGGCGGTGCCGACCCTTGCCCAGATCGACCAGCACCAGCGTCGTGTCCTGCTCGCGGTCGAGTTGCGGCGTCAGCGTGCCGCGCACGTCGGCCAGCGATGCGAAGGCGCTGACGATCAGGCTGACGGGCGAAGTCACCTTCTTCGTGGCGCCGGCGTCCTGCCACTGCGTGCGCATCGACAGGCTGTCCTTGCCGACCGGGATCGCCACATCGAGCGCCGGGCACAGTTCCATGCCCACGGCCTTGACGGTGGCGTACAGCGCCGCGTCCTCACCCGGTTCGCCGCAGGCGGCCATCCAGTTGGCGGAAAGTTTCACGCGCGGCAGCTCGATGGGCGCCGCCAGCAGGTTGGTGATGGCCTCGGCCACCGCCATGCGGCCGGATGCGGGCGCATCCAGCGCGGCCAGCGGCGTGCGCTCGCCCATGCTCATGGCCTCGCCGGCAAAGCCCTTGAAATCGGCCAGCGTCACCGCGCAATCGGCCACCGGCACCTGCCAGGGGCCGACCATCTGGTCGCGGTGCGTCAGGCCGCCCACGGTGCGGTCGCCGATGGTGATGAGGAAGCGCTTGCTGGCGACGGTGGGGTGGCTCAGCACCTGGATCACGGCGTCCTGCAGGGTCAGGCCGTCCAGATTCAGCGGTGTGAACTGGCGCTGCACGGTCGTCACGTCGCGGTGCATCTTGGGCGGCTTGCCCAGCAGCACGTCCATGGGCATGTCCACGGCCGCATCACCCTCACCCCGGCCCTCTCCCGCCAGCGGGAGAGGGGGTGATTCCAGCGCGGCGCTCGATCCCTGACTGTTGCTCCCTCGCCCCTCTGGGGAGAGGGCTGGGGTGAGGGGCAGCGGCGCATTATCGACCACCAGTTGCCGCTCCTCGGTGGCGACACCCACCACCGCGAACGGGCAGCGCTCGCGCGCGCACAGCGCCTCGAACAGCTGCAGCGATGCGGGCGCGATCGCCATCACGTAGCGTTCCTGGCTCTCGTTGCTCCAGATTTCCTTGGGCGCCAGGCCACTTTCTTCGAGCGGGACGGCGCGCAAGTCGAAGCGCGCGCCGCGGCCGGCGTCGTGGGTCAGTTCAGGGAAGGCGTTCGACAGCCCGCCCGCGCCCACGTCGTGGATCGCCAGGATGGGGTTGGCCTCGCCCATCGCCTGGCACTGCGTGATGACCTCCTGCGCGCGGCGCTGGATCTCGGGGTTGCCGCGCTGCACCGAATCGAAGTCCAGGTGCGCCGCGTTGGTGCCGCTGGCCAGCGATGACGCCGCGCCGCCGCCCATGCCGATGCGCATGCCCGGCCCGCCGAGCTGGATCAGCAGGCTGCCGGCCGGGAATTCGATCTTGCTCGTCAGCCGCGCGTCGATGCTGCCCACACCGCCGGCGATCATGATGGGCTTGTGATAGCCGCGCTGCACACCGCCGGCTTCCAGCTCGTATTCGCGGAAATAACCGGCCAGGTTGGGGCGGCCAAACTCGTTGTTGAACGCCGCGCCGCCCAGCGGCCCCTCGGTCATGATCTGCAGCGGGCTGGCCATGTGCTCGGGCTTGCCGATGGGCGAATCCCACAGCTTGCTCACCGTGAAGCCCGTCAGCCCCGCCTTGGGCCGCGCGCCGCGCCCGGTGGCGCCCTCGTCACGGATCTCTCCGCCCGCGCCGGTGCTGGCGCCGGGGAAGGGACTGATCGCGGTGGGGTGGTTGTGCGTCTCCACCTTCATCAGCACGTGGCGCGTGGCGCTTTCTTTTTCATAGCTGCCAGCGCTTGTCCCGCCTGCGCTGGAGGCCGATTTTGCTTCAAACACCTCGACATCGTGCCCCTCCATCACCGCCGCGTTGTCGCTGTAGGCGATCACGGTGTGTTGCGGGCTGGTGGCATGCGTGTGGCGGATCATGCCGAACAGGCTCTTGTCCTGCGCCACGCCGTCGATGGTGAACTGGGCGTTGAAGATCTTGTGCCGGCAGTGCTCGCTATTGGCCTGCGCGAACATCATCAGTTCGACATCGGTGGGGTTGCGGCCCAGTTTGGTGAAGGCATCCAGCAGGTAGTCGATTTCGTCGGTAGCCAGCGCCAGGCCCCATTCGGTGTTGGCTTTTTCCAGCGCCGCACGGCCGCCCCCCAGCACGTCGACGTGCGCGAGCGGCTCCGGTGTCAGCTCGGTGAACAGCGCCCTCGCCTCCTCGCGGCTGGACAGCACGCTCTCCGTCATGCGGTCGTGCAGCAATGCGGCGATGGCGGTCAAGTCATCTTTTGATAGCTGGTGGCGCCCGACCAGCTTTCGTTTGAGGCCGATTTGGTATTCAACGATGCGTTCCACCCGGTGCAGCGCGATGCCGCAGTTGCGCGCAATGTCGGTGGCCTTCGACGCCCAGGGCGACACCGTGCCCAGGCGCGGGGCGACGATGATGACTTCGCCTTCCGCGCCTTCGGCGGCCGGGTCGCCATAGGTCAGCAATGCGGCCAGCCGCTCCAGATCAGCCGCCGGCGGCGCGGTGTCGAAACCGGCCAGATGCACGTAGCGCGCACTGACGCTGTCCACCGCCGGGTTCACGGCCTGCAGGCGCGGCAGAAGCTGGCGGATGCGGAAGTCGCTGAGGGCGTTGCCGCCGTCGAAGAAGTGGATGTGCTGGGTCACGTCGAAGGGCCTGAAAAAGGCGCGGGAAAAGGCGGATCGGGGTCGTGCAGCCCACCGCTGACTGGGGCAGGCTGCGAAGCCCTCAATTCTATCCGGCGCACCGGCGCCAGCCGGCCCGCCGCGGCCCCCGGAAGGCCTGCAGACCGCACGCCCAAAGACCCGATGGGATAATTTGCGCCCATGAGCATCACCATCAAGGACGAAGCCGGCATCGCGGGCATGCGCGAGGCCTGCCGCATCGCCTCGCAAGTGCTGGACGACATCACGCCGCACATCCAGCCCGGCATCACCACGCTGGAAATCGACCGGCTCAGCGCCGAATCGATGGCCAAATACGGCACGCGCTCGGCCACCGTGGGCTACCAGCCGCCAGGCTACCCGCCCTACCCCGGCCATGTGTGTACCTCGGTCAACCAGGTGGTGTGCCACGGCATCCCGGCCGACAAGCCGCTGAAGAAGGGCGACATCGTCAACGTCGACGTGACGGTGGTCACCGCCGATGGCTGGTACGGCGACAACAGCCGCATGTTCGAGATCGGCGAATGCTCCATCGCCGCCCGGCGCCTGTGCGCGCTGACCTACGAATCGATGTGGCTGGGCATCGAGCAGGTGCGCCCCGGCGCGCGGCTGGGCGACATCGGCCATGCGATCCAGAAGTTCATCGAAGGCCATGGGCTGTCGGTGGTGCGCGAGTTCTGCGGCCACGGCATCGGGCAGAAGTTCCACGAAGACCCGCAGGTGCTGCACTACGGCAAGCCCGGCACGGGCGAAGAGCTGGTGCCGGGCATGACCTTCACCATCGAGCCGATGATCAACATCGGCCGGCGCGACATCAAGGAAATGCCCGACGGCTGGACCATCGTGACCAAGGACCGCAGCCTGTCGGCGCAGTGGGAGCACACGGTGCTGGTCACGCCCACCGGCTACGAGGTGCTGACGCTGTCTGCCGGCAGCCCGGCGATCCCTGAGTTCGTCAAGGGCATGGCGCGCGCCGCCGCCTGAGGCCGCTGTCATGAGTGCCGAAGCGGCCGCAGCCCCCCTGCAGGTGCCCGCCGTGTGCGTGGCGCACCGCCAGGCCAAGCAGGCCCTGCTGGACGAGTTGCGCAGCGGCAGCGCCGGCACGCGCGGCATCCGCCGCGCGCTGGCGCACCTGGCCGAGCTGACCGACGAGGCGCTGCGCACGCTGTGGAAGGACAACGGGTTCGATCCGCGCTCGGCCCTGGTCGCCGTGGGCGGCTACGGCCGCGGCGAGCTGTTTCCGCATTCCGACGTCGACGTGTTGCTGCTGCTGCCCGCCGACAGCCAGGCGGCGCACGACCCCGCGCTGCGCCGGCGCATCGAATCCTTCATCAGCCAGTGCTGGGACACGGGGCTGGAGATCGGCTCCAGCGTGCGCACGGTGGATGAATGCCTGACCATGGCCGCGGCCGACCTGACGGTGCAGACCGCGCTGCTTGAGGCGCGCCTGGTGGTGGGCAACCGCAAGCTGTTCAAGGAGTTCCAGCAGCGCTTCATGGCCGCGCTCGATCCGCTGGATTTCTTCGTCGCCAAGCGGCTGGAGCAACGCCAGCGCCACCTGAAGTACGAGGACACGCCCTACGCGCTCGAGCCCAACTGCAAGGAATCGCCCGGCGGGCTGCGCGACCTGCAGGTCATTCTGTGGACGGCGCGCGCGGCCGGCATCGGCCGCCACTGGAAGGATCTGCACCGTGCCGGCCTGGTGACGGCGCGCGAGCTGCGCCAGCTGCGCCACAACGAGGCGCTGCTGTCGGTGGTGCGCGCGCGCCTGCACCTGATCGCCGGCCGGCGCGAGGACCGGCTGGTGTTCGACCTGCAGAACGCTGTGGCCGAATCCTTCGGCTTTCAGCACCAGCGTGCCGACGACGGCCGCGTGATGCTGCGCGCCAGCGAAGTGCTGATGCGCCGCTACTACTGGGCGGCCAAGGCCGTCACGCAGCTCAACCAGATCCTGCTGCAGAACATCGAGGAGCACCTGCGCGCCGCGCAGGGCGAGCCGGCGCCCAAGCAGCGCCCGATCAACGAGCGCTTCGTCGACCGCGACGGCCTGCTGGAAGTGGTGCACGACGAGCTGTTCGAGCAGCAGCCGCGGGCCATTCTCGAAGCCTTTCTGCTGTATGCGCAGACGCCGGGCCTGAAGGGCCTGTCGGCCCGCACGCTGCGCGCGCTGTACAACGCGCGGGCGGTGATGGACCGCCACTTCCGCAACGACCCGGTCAACAGACAGACTTTCCTGGCCATCCTGCAGCAGCCGCAGGGCATCACCCACGCCTTCCGGCTGATGAACCAGACCAGCGTGCTGGGGCGCTACCTGTGGGTGTTCCGCCGCATCGTGGGCCAGATGCAGCACGACCTGTTCCACGTCTACACGGTGGACCAGCACATCCTGATGGTGCTGCGCAACATGCGACGCTTTTTCATGGCCGAGCACGCGCACGAATACCCGTTCTGCTCGCAACTGGCCGCCGGCTGGGACAAGCCCTGGCTGCTCTACATCGCGGCGCTGTTCCACGACATCGCGAAAGGCCGCGGCGGCGATCATTCCGAACTGGGTGCCCTGGAGGCGCGCCGCTTCTGTCAGCAGCACGGCATCGAACCGGCAGATGCGCGGCTGATCGAGTTTCTGGTGCGCGAGCACTTGATCATGACCAGCATCGCGCAGAAGGAGGACCTGAGCGACCCCGAGGTGATCCAGGCGTTCGCGCGGCGGGTCGGCAACGAGCGCAACCTGACCGCGCTGTACCTGCTCACCGTGGCCGACGTGCGCGGCACCAGCCCCAAGGTGTGGAACGCCTGGAAGGGCAAGCTGCTGGAAGATCTGTACAAGCTCACCGTGCGCGCCCTGGGCGGGCGGGCGCCCGATGCCGACGCGGTGATCGAGTCGCGCAAGCGCGAGGCGCTGGCGCAGCTGCAGCAGGCGACCCTGCCGCCCGACGCGCACCAGCGGCTGTGGGACACGCTCAACGTCAGCTACTTCATGCGCCACGACGCGGGCGAGATCGCCTGGCACACGCGCGAGCTGGCCGCGCGCGTGACGGACGGCATGACCCCGACACAGCGCCCGCTGGTGCGCGCGCGCCTGTCGCCCGTGGGCGAAGGGCTGCAGGTGATGGTGTACGCCAGCGACCGGGCCGATCTGTTCGCCCGCATCTGCGGCTACTTCGAACGCGCCGGCTTCTCGATCCTCGACGCCAAGATCCACACCACGCGCGACGGCTACGCGCTCGACACCTTCCAGATCGTCAACCCCATCGCCCCGGACGATTACGCCGAATACCAGGGCATGGTCGAGGCCGAGTTGCCCGCCGCCATCGACACCGAGGCCCCGCTGCCCACGCCGCGCCTGGGCCGCGTGTCGCGCCGGGTCAAGAGCTTTCCGATCGCCCCGCGCATCGACCTGCGACCGGACGAGAAGGCGCAGCACTGGCTGCTCACCGTCACCGCCAGCGACCGCGTCGGCCTGCTCTACAGCATCGCCCGCGTGCTGGCCGCGCACGGCATCGACCTGGAACTGGCCAAGATCACCACGCTGGGCGAGCGGGTGGAAGACATGTTCCTGCTGCAAGGCGCGCCGCTGCAGCACGCCAAGACGCAGCTGGCCATCGAGCACGAACTGCTGGAGGTGCTGGAGGCGCAGTGATGCGCCCGAAGCAGCGGCGGATCAAGGCCTCAGGCCTTGATCTCCTTGATCATCACCAGCAGCATCTTGAACTGGCCCTTGGGGTGCACGGCGTGCGGCACATTGGCGGGCATCAGCAGCGTCTGGCCTTCGCCCACGTCGTGGTGCTGGCCGCCCAGCATGATGTCGGCCTCGCCGTCCACGCCGACGATCAGCGCGTCATAGGGCGCGGCGTGCTCGCTCAGGCCTTCGCCGCCGTCGAAGGCGAACAGGGTCACGTTGCCGCCGGTGTTCTTCACCAGCATGCGGCTCACGATGGCCTGCTCCTGGTAGCTGAGCAGCGTTTTCAGGTTCTCGACCTTGGGAGCCTGGTCGCTCAGCTTGGTGTTGGTGCTCATGGGCATCTCCTCGTCGTTGATGGGCCGCCACCGGGCGCCAGTCGATTATGGCGACGCGTCATTCCCATTCCAGATCAAGGCTGCCATATCTCGTCATTCCGGCGCAAGCCGGAATCCAGACGGCGTGTGCGAGAAACATGGATCCCGGCCCTCGCCGGGATGACGGCGATGGACGCATTGAACTGGAAACGGAATCAGGCCTGCACCTGCGCCCAGACCTTTTCCAGCCGCTTGACGCTCACCGGCTGCGGCGTGCGCAGCTCCTGCGCGAAGAAGCTCACGCGCAGCTCCTCCAGAAGCCAGCGCAGCTCCTGCAGGCGCGTGTCGATGGCGCCCTTTCGCTCGGCCACCAGGCGCCAGAAGCGCTGGTCCTGGGCGCGCACCTCGGCCATGCGCTGGGTGTCGCGCGCGGGGTCGGCGCGCAGCTTGTCGAGCCGCAGGGTGATGGCTTTCAGGTAACGCGGAAAGTGCTGCAGCGCCGCCCAGGGTGTGGTGGCCAGGAAGTGCTTGGGCACCAGGCGTTGCAGCTGCTCGGCGGCGTCTTTCGTGGCCTCGGGCGCGTTTTTCGCGTCCTTGATCTTGCGCGCGGCGGCGGCGTATTCGGTCAGGATTACACCCGCCAGCCGCGCGATCTCGTTGGCGATTAGGGTCAGGCGCGCGCGCCCTTCGTCCACGCGGCGCTTGAAGTCGGCTTCGGTCGCGGGCAGCGGATCGACGAGGAAGGCGCGCTCCAGCGCCACGTCGATGATCTGCTGGCGCAGTTCCTCCGCCGTGCCGAGCGGCATGTAGGCCACGGCCATTTTTTGCAGATCGGGCACGTTCTTTTCGAGGTACTTCAGCGCGTCCCTGAGCTGCAAGGCGAACAGGCGGCGCAGGCCGGCGCGGTGCTTGGCCGCTGCCACTTCGGGTTCGTCGAACACCTCGATGGTCACGGCATCGCCGGCGTCGATCAGCGCTGGAAAGCCCACCAGCACCTGGCCCTTGCGGCGGATTTCCATCAACTCGGGCAGCTCGCCGAAGTCCCACGCGGTGTGGCGGGAGTCGGCGAGAGTGGGCGTGATTGCTTCTGATTTTGTAGCTGCTCGCGCTTGTCCCGTCTGGTCTGAAGGCCGATTTGGCTTGGATTCGGCGGCGTGGCCCTCACCCGGCCTTCTACCGGAGGGAGAGGGCAAAGACGACTTCAGCCCGGCCAGCGCCTGGAACGCACCGCGCGCCTCGCCGCCCAGTTCGGCCTTCAGCGCCGCCAGGTTGCGCCCCTGCCCGCGCTGACGGCCATGCTCGTCGACCACGCGGAAGTTCATGAACAGGTGCGCGGGCAGCATGTCGAGCTTGAAGTCGGTGCGCTTCACATCCAGGCTGGTCGCCTCGCGCACCAGCTTGAGCAGCGCGTCGGTCAGGCTGCCGATGCCGAACGCCTCCGGTGCGCCCAGGATATCGTTCAGCCGCGCCGCGCTCTCGGGCAGCGGCACGAAGCGGCTGCGCGGCTTCTGCGGCAGGCTTTTCAGCAGCGCCTGGATCTTGTCCTTCAACATGCCGGGCACCAGCCATTCGCAGCGCGCCTCGCTCACCTGGTTCAGCACGAACAGCGGCACGGTGACGGTGAGGCCGTCCTTGGCGTCGCCCGGCTGGTGCAGATAGGTGGCGGCGCAGTCCACTCCCCCTAAGCGAATCATCTTGGGGAAGGCGGCGGTGGTGATGCCCGCCGCCTCGTGGCGCATCAGCTCGTCGCGCGTCAGGTGCAGCAGCTTCGGGTTGGCCTGGCTGGCTTCGCGCCACCAGCGCTCGAAGTCGCGCCCGTTGCTGATGCCTTGCGGAATCTGGCTGTCGTAGAAGGCGACGATCAGCTCGTCATCGACCAGCACGTCCTGGCGGCGGCTCTTGTGCTCCAGCTCTTCCACCTTGGCGATGGTCCTGGCGTTGGCATTCAGGAACGGCAGGCGGCGCGCCCAGTCGTCGGGCCATTCGCCGTTCACCAGCGCCTCGCGGATGAAGATCTCGCGCGCGGCGTGCGGATCGACCTGGCCATAGCTCTTGCGCCGGCCGGAGTACACGACCAGCCCGTACAACGTGGCACGCTCGAAGGCGATCACGTCCTGCGCCTTCTTCTCCCAGTGCGGCTCCAGCAGCTGTTTCTTGAGCAGATGGCCGCCGACCTCTTCCAGCCATTGCGGCTCGATGGTGGCGATGCCGCGGCCGAACAGGCGCGTGGTCTCCACCAGTTCGGCGGCAACGATCCACCTGCCCGGCTTCTTGCTGAGGTGCGCGCCGGGATGGCGGTGGAACTTGATGCCGCGCGCGCCCAGGTATTCGCCCGCGCTGCCCTGCCCGCCCGCATCGTCGCTTTCGATCTTCTGCCCGACGTTGCCCAGCAGCCCGGCGAGCAGCGACTTGTGCAGCGCCTCGTAGCCCGCGGGCTGCGTGTTCTCGCGCCACTTGTGCTCGGCAACGACGGTGTGCAGCTGCGTGTGGATGTCGCGCCACTCGCGCACGCGGCGGATGTTGATGAAGTTCTGGCGCAGCAGGTTTTCCCACTGGCGGTTGCTGAGTTTGTGGGTGGGATGCTGGCCCTCACCCCCGCCCTCTCCCGCGCGCGGGAGAGGGAGTTTCTTGGTGCTGGTTGCATCGGTGACAGCGTGACGGCTGCTGCCCCCTCTCCCGCTGGCGGGAGAGGGCGGGGGTGAGGGCGATTCCCCCAACGCCCTGCGCGCCGCCTCCATCGCCAACGCCGCGCGCTGCGCCGCCGGCAGCGCCGCCAGGTTGGCGGGCCGCTTTGCCGCGCCCCGCCCTTCGGCGGCGGCCATCTCGCCGCGCGTCTTCACCACGTGGCCGCCCCGCGCATCGTGCAACCACTTCCACAGCCTCAGATAGCCGCTGAACTCGCTTTTCTCGTCGTCGAACTTCGCATGCGCCTGGTCCGCCTGCGCCTGTTGCTCCAGCGGCCGGTCGCGCACGTCCTGCACGCTCAGGGCGGCGGCGATGATGAGCACCTCGCGCAGCGCCCCGCGCTCGCGCCCTTCCAGAATCATGCGGCCCACGCGCGGGTCCAACGGCAGGCGCGACAGCTCCAGGCCCAGTTCGGTCAGTTCCTGCGCCTCATCCATCGCGCCCAGTTCCTGCAAGAGCTGGATGCCATCGGCAATCGCGCGGCCCGAGGGCGCATCGAGAAACGAAAAATCCTCCACCCGCCCACCCTCGCCGCCCAGGTGCAGGCTCTTCATGCGCAGGATCACGGCCGCCAGCGACGAGCGCAGGATTTCCGGGTCGGTAAAGCGCGGGCGGCTGGCAAAGTCCTTCTCGTCGTACAGCCGGATGCACACCCCGTCGCTCACGCGCCCGCAGCGGCCGGCGCGCTGGTTGGCGGCGGCCTGGCTCACCGGCTCGATCAGCAACTGCTCCACCTTGCTACGGTAGCTGTAGCGCTTGACGCGGGCCGTGCCGGGGTCGATGACGTACTTGATGCCCGGCACCGTGAGCGAGGTCTCGGCCACGTTGGTGGCAATGACGATGCGCGGCGCGCCGTGCGTGTCGAACACGCGGTCCTGCTCGGCCTGGCTGAGGCGCGCGAACAGCGGCAGCACCTCGGCGTTGCGCGTCAGCGGGCTGTGCGACAGGTGCTTGCGCAGATGCTCGGCAGCGTCGCGGATTTCGCGTTCGCCGGGCATGAAGACCAATATGTCCCCCGCTGGACTGCCCGTCCAGACTTCATCGACCGCTTCGGCAATCGCATCGTTCAAATCGTGGTCGCGGCTTTCCTCGAAGGGCCGATAGCGCTGCTCCACCGGATAGGTGCGCCCCGACACCAGCAGCACCGGCGCGGGCTGGTCCTTGGCATCGGCAAAGTGCTTGGCAAAACGATCCGCGTCGATGGTGGCCGAGGTGACGATCAGCTTCAGATCGGGCCGCTTCGGCAAGATCTGCTTCAGATACCCGAGCAGGAAGTCGATGTTCAGGCTGCGCTCGTGCGCCTCGTCGATGATGAGCGTGTCGTAGGCGCGCAGCAGCGGGTCGGTCTGCGTTTCGGCCAACAGGATGCCGTCGGTCATCAGCTTCACGCTGGCGCCGGGCGACAGCCGGTCGTTGAAGCGCACCTTGTAGCCCACCACCTCGCCCAGCGGCGTCTGCAGCTCGTCGGCAATGCGCTTGGCCACGCTGGTGGCGGCGATGCGGCGCGGCTGCGTGTGGCCGATCAGCTTGCCGCGCTGGCCGGCCGGTGCGTTGCAGCGCCCGCGGCCCATGGCCAGCGCGATCTTGGGCAACTGCGTGGTCTTGCCCGAACCCGTTTCGCCGCAGACGATGACGACCTGGTGCGCGCGCAGCGCGGCCTCGATCTCGGCGCGCCGGCTGCTCACGGGCAGCGACTCGGGGAAGTCGATCAGCTTGGGCTGGTTGGCCGCTGCAACTTCAGAACGGCCCGCGCGCTCAGGCAGCGGCTGGCGGGGCGGTGCGGGGGCGGAACGGCGGCTCGGGTCGGTCATGGGGTGCGGCATTATCCCCGCCGGCCCTGCGGTGCAGCGGGTGGCGGGACCTGCCCTACATGAGGGCGATCCGCCGCAGCTCAACCCGGTGATTCGCTATTTAAATAATAGCTGCTTGCGCTTGCAGGACGGGCGCTGAAGGCCAAAATGGCTTGAAAACCTGCTGTGCCACGCTGATCACACCATCCCCGCCAGCCGCTGCCGCACGATCTGCTGCGCCTCGGCCACGATGCGGTCGATCAGTTCCTTCACCGTCGGGATGTCGTGGATCAGCCCGGCCACCATGCCGCACGACCAGGCGCCGGCGTCCAGGTCACCATCGCGCATCACCTTGGGGTACACGCCGCCCACCTCAGCCACGATGTCGTCGAAGGTGATCCTGTCGCCCAGTTCGCGCTCCTTGGCCAGCAGGCGCTCGACGCCGGCGTTGTTCAGCACACGCTCGGTGTTGCGCAGCGGGCGCATCACCAGGCGCGTGTCCAGTTCGCTGGCGGCCACGATGGCCTGTTTGACCTTCTCGTGCACCGGCGCCTCCTTCGTGGCGATGAAGCGCGTGCCCATATTCATGCCCTCGGCGCCCATGGCCATCGCCGCCACGAGGCTGCGGCCGTCGGCCATGCCGCCCGAGGCGATGAAGGGAATCTTCAGCGTCTCGGCCGCGCGCGGCAGCAGGATGAAGTTGGGCACGTCGTCCTCGCCCGGGTGGCCGCCGCATTCGAAGCCGTCCACGCTCACCGCGTCGCAGCCAATCGCCTCGGCCTTCAGCGCGTGGCGCACCGAGGTGCATTTGTGGATCACGGTGATACCCGCTTCCTTCAGCATGGGCATCCACTTCTGCGGGTTGTTGCCCGCCGTCTCGACCACCTTGATGCCACCGTCGACGATGCTGCGCACGTAGCCGGGGTAGTCGGGCGGCGTGCGCGCGGGCAGAAAGGTCAGGTTCACGCCGAAGGGCTTGTCGGTCATGCCGCGGCAGCGCGCGATCTCCTCGGCCAGCGCGGCGGGCGACGGCTGCGTGAGCGCCGTCAGAATGCCCAGGCCGCCCGCGTTGGACACGGCCGAGGCCAACTCGGCCAGGCCGACGAAGTGCATGCCGCCCTGCACGATGGGGTATTGGATGCCGAGCATGTCGGTGATGCGGGTGCGCATGAAGCTTCTCTCCGTGTCGAATGGGGTTGCGGGTGAAGCCGCCATTGTGCAAAACGGCGCCGCGCCGCGCGTAACGCGGGTGACATGGCGTTGGCCAAAGTGGGCACGGAACCACGGCGCGCCAGGCGGCTCCAACCGCGTCGACGCCGGACCACCCGCCGACGCACCGCATTGACCACCATGAAGCGCCCCACCGCCACCCGCCCGCCGCGCACTGCCAACCGTGCCGTGCGCGTGGCCGCGCCTGCGCCGCGCAACCCGGTGGCGGCCGCACTGGCCGCGCGACGCACATCGGGCGCGGCCGGGCGCCATGGCCCGCAGGCCAGCGCGCGCCGGGCCGCCGAACGCGCGGCGCTGGTGCGGGAGCTGCGGTCCGCACGGGACGATTGAAGCGACCGGACGCTGTGTAATTTATAGCAGTCAGCGCAGACGCGGCGCCGGCTTTCAGTTTTTTTATGGGAAGTCCATGCACTGGAGGATACGCCGCCCTTTGAACGCAGAGGTCGCGGAGGTTTCGCAAAAGTCGCAAAAAAAAACGATGTTTGGAGCCTGGTGCATTTGCAGGCTTCGCCAGTGATAGATGCCTCACTCGTTGGCGACAAGCCCATGATGCTTTCTGCGTCTTTTTGCGAAACCTTCGCGACCTCTGCGTTCAACCTGGAAACGGCAGTTGGATGCGCCCGAGCGTGCCATGAGGCGTGCCAGGTTTTGCCTGCAAGGACGAGCAACGCCGCATGGCGCGGACCGAAAGCGGTGAAATCCGGTGCACAACGCGCTCACCTGACAGGTGAGCGTGATCGAAGCCGTGAAAGTCAACGTACATGGGGTTGACCGAAGATGACGAACGGTCAACTGCCGTTTCTATTGACGTATTCCAAAAGCATGACAGCGCGTGCCGCGCCAAGGAAAACCCCCCTCTCCCTCTGGGAGAGGGACTGGGGTGAGGGCCGCCAGCGTGTCATGCATGACGCAATGATCAACAGGCTCAGTCGAACTTCACCCGCGGATCGACCCACACGTAGGTCAGATCGCTGATCAGCTTGGTGATGAGCCCGATCAGCGTGAACAGGAACAGCGTGCCCAACACCACCGGATAGTCGCGGCGGATCACGCTTTCGTAGCTCAGCAGACCCAGCCCGTCGAGCGAGAACAGCGTCTCGATCAGCAGCGCGCCGGTGAAGAAGGCGCCGATGAAGGCCGCCGGAAAGCCCGTCACGATGGGGATCAGCGCGTTGCGGAACACGTGCTTCCACAGCACCTGCCGCTCCGTCAGGCCCTTGGCGCGCGCCGTCAGCACGTACTGCTTGCGGATTTCCTCCAGGAACGAGTTCTTGGTCAGCATCGCCGTCACCGCAAAGCTGCCCAGCACCATCGCCGTCACCGGCAGCGTGATGTGCCACAGGTAATCGACGATCTTCGCGCCCCAGCTCAGTTCGTCCCAGTTGGCCGAGGTCAGCCCGCGCAGCGGAAACCACTGCAACTGCCCGCCAAAGATCACCAGCAGCGCCACGCCCAGCACGAAGCCCGGAATGGCGTAGCCCACCAGCACGATCAGCGTCGTCACCAGGTCGAACCGGCTGCCCGCCCGCACCGCCTTGGCCACACCCAGCGGCACGCTGATGCCGTAGCTGATGAAAAACGTCCACAGCCCCAGGCTGATCGACACCGGCAGCTTCTCCTTGATGAGCTGCCACACGTCCTTGTTCTGGAAGAAGCTGCGCCCCAGATCGAAGCGCGCGAACTGCCCCAGCATCTGGAAGAAGCGCTGGTGCGCCGGCTTGTCGAAGCCGTAGAGCCTCTTGATTTCCTCCAGCCGCTGCCCATCCACGCCCTGCGCGCCGCGATAGGCCATGCCCCCGCCCTCGGCCGACGCCCCGCCTGCCCCGGCGCGGGCCTCGGCCAGGTACTGCTCCACCGGGCCGCCGGGCACGAACTGTATGACGGCGAAGGTCAGCAGCAGCACGCCCAGCAGCGTGGGCAGCATCAACAGGAGGCGTTTGAGGATGTAGGCGAACATGGCTCTTCTGATTCAGGCTTCCACCAGCGTCCATTGCGACCAATCGCTCGGAACCATGGTGCGCCTGCGATCCTTGAATACCGCTTGCATTTCAAGTTCTCCGTTGGGACGTGGGCCAATCGAATAAATCCAGCACATGCCAAGACGCTGATTGCCGGGAGGTAGCGCGCTGATGCGCGCCAAGGGCACCACCAGACGGCGCCGATAGCGGTCGGACGAGGCGGATTGGACTGAAACCAGATAAGGCACCTGGTCACGCCTCGGGCCGGGGTTGATGTGAACATCGAATCGAGGCATCAAGCGCGCCCGCGTGGCTACAGGGGCGAATGGTCGTCAGCAAAAGAGCCGCCCCACGCATCGAGCACGGCGTTCCAGTCGTCGCAACACTGCTCTGCCTCGCGCAGACGGGCGGCGCGCGCATCGCGCTCCCGCGCTACGTACTCGGTCAACATGGCTTCGACCGTGGCCGACAGGTTGCCACTGTGCGCCTCGGCCTCCTGCACCAAGTCTTCGCTCAGGGTCAGGTTGACGGGGCGCTTGCGGGGCGAGACGGTGTGTGGCGTACTCATATGCGCATGGTATGTGCATCAGGCTGCGGTCGCAAAACCGCGTTCGCTCGCCTGGAGCACAGGCTATCGTCGCCCGCGGGGCGCACCGCTGCGGACTCAAGCGGGTTTCTTCTCCGTCAGTTGCCCCGACACATACTTGTGCAGCACGCTGGCGATCAGTGTCTGGTAGGGCATGCCCTCGGCCAGAGCGCGCGCCTGGATGTCCATCAGGTCGGCGGACGACAGGCGGATGTTGACGCGCTTGTCCTTGACCGCCGTGGCGCGCGCAGCATCGCGCAGGCGTTGCAGTTCGGCCTTGGTGGCAACGGAGATCAGCTGGCCGGACTCGTAGTCTTCCAGCAGTTGCAGTTCGTCGGGATCGAGACGTGGCATGTCATTCTCCTTTCGCGGCAATGAAGTCGCGCGTGGCCTTTCGGCTGGGGATGATGGTCTTGAGGAACAGGTGATCCTCTTCCTCGACGTAGGGCACCAAATACGCGTAGTCGTCGATCACCACCACCATGATGCGCTGACGCGGGTAACGCTCGGCGTTCGGGTGCGCGACGATATCCAGCAGCCCCCCGGATTCGACTGCGACGGTGATCTGTTCGAACGACAAACCCCGCTCCTGCTGGAGCAGCGCGTTCTTCTCGACAGACCACCGAAACGGCTTCATGGCGCAAGTTTAGGCAATCGTGTGCCTTTTGTCATCAATGCGACGCCTGCCTTTAGCGCGTGCCCGGTGGATTCCTTGCCCACCACGTATCAATCGCCCACGTCTCCCCCCTGAAATACGGCGGGGTCACCTTCGGTCGCTCCAGCCGCCAGGCGTTGTAGGCCATGCGGTGGGTGCCGGCAAACCACTGCGGCAGCAGGACGTGGCTGTGGCTGATGACGCGGTCCAGCGTGCGGCAGGCGGCGCGGTACTGTGCTTCAGTCTTCGCGCTGACCATCAAGCTGATGATGCTGTCCACCGCCGCGCTCTTCACGCCCGCCAGATTGCCCGAATCCTCGGTATCCGCCGCCTGGCTGCCGAACAGGTCGGCGTATTCCTGGCCGGGGTTGGCGGTGCCGGCGTAGGCGATGGTGGTGATGTCGAAGTCGAATTTCTGCAGGCGCTGCTGGTACAGCGCGAAATCGACCGGGCGAAAGCGCAGCGTGATGCCGAGTTTTTCCAGGTTGCGCATCCACGGCGTGACGACGCGGGCGCCGCCTTCGTTGCTGTCGAGGTATTCGAGCACGAAGGCCTGGCCTTGGGCGTTGCGCAGGGTGCCGCTTTGCACGGTCCAGCCCGCCTCGGCCAGCAGCTGCTGCGCGCGGCGCAGGTTCTCGCGCAGGCCGCCGACGGCCGGGTCCTGGGGCTGATCGGTGCGCGGGGGCGTGTAGGCAATGCCGAAAGCGGCGGCGGGGATCTGGCCGCGCAAGGGATCCATCAGTGCCAGTTCTTCCGCTGACGGCAGGCCGCTGGCCGCGCAGCTGGTGTTGCCGAACAGGCCGCTGACGCGCGTGTACGAGTTGTAGAACATCTGGCGGTTCATCCACTCGTAGTCCACCGCCAGGCCCAGCGCCTCGCGCACGCGCACGTCCTGCAGCAGCGGGCGGCGCGTGTTGAGCACGTAGCTCTGAAAGCCGGTGGGCAGCTTGTGCTGAAACTCGCCCTTGACCAGTTCGCCGGCGTCAAAGCGCTTGCCGTTCACGCGCCGCGCCCAGTCGCCGGCCGAATAAAAGGCCATGAGGTCGAACTCGCCCGCCTTCAGCGCCTCCAGCCGGGCGGTGTTGTCGCGATAGATCTTGACCAGGATGCGGTCGAAGTTGGCCGTGCCGCGGCGCACGTTCAGCTCGCGCGCCCAGTAGTCGGGGTCGCGCACGTAGGTGATGTCCTTGCCGAACTTGACGGGCCCGATCTTGTACGGCCCGCTGCCAATGGGCGGCTCCATCACCACCTCGTTGAAGGGCTTGCCCTCGCCCCATTGGCGGCTGAACACGGGCAGGCCGCCCACGGTGAGCGGCAGCTCGCGGTTGGCGCGCTTGAAGCGGTAGCGCACGGTGCGTTCGTCCACCACGTCGACGCCGTCCACGTCGATCAGCATGGTCTTGTACGCGGGCGAGGTGTGCGGGCCGACCAGGGTGTCGTAGCTGTGCTTCACGTCCGCGGCCAGCACAGCGTCGCCATTGTGAAAGCGCGCTTCCCTGCGCAGGCGGAAGGTGGCCGACAGGCCATCGGGCGCCACCGTCACGTCCTCGGCCAGCAGGCCGTAGCCGGCGCCCTCCTCGTCCAGCGAGCCGGTGAGCAGGGTGTCAAACATCAGCTGGCTCAGATAAGCCGGCGCGCCGCCGCGGATGGTGAAGGGGTTGTACTTGTCGAAGGTGGACAGGCGCAGGTTGCTGACCAGGCGCAGCTCGCCGCCCTTGGGCGCGGCGGGGTTCACGTAGTCGAAGTGGGCGAAGCCCGGCGGGTATTTCATGTCGCCCCACAGCGCATAGCCGTGGGCAGCCCACGCCGGGGGGCTGAACAGCAGGCCGAAGGCCACAAGCAATGCACGCATGCGACAATTCTGCCGCTATTTTTCGAGGAGCTAGACCCATGACCAAACCCACCGGCTTTCTGGCGGGCAAGAAGCTGCTGATCACCGGCGTGCTGTCCAACCGATCCATCGCCTACGGCATCGCCAAGGCCTGCCACGCGCAGGGCGCCGAGCTGGCCTTCAGCTACGTGGGCGAGCGCTTCAAGGACCGCATCACCGAGTTCGCGGCCGAGTTCGACAGCCAGCTGGTGTTCGACTGCGACGTGGGCAGCGACGAGCAGATCGAGGCGATGTTCAAAAACCTGAGCGCCACTTGGCCCAAGTTCGACGGCTTCGTGCACGCCATCGGCTTTGCGCCGCGCGAGGCGATCGCGGGCAACTTTTTCGACGGCCTGAGCCGCGAGAACTATCGCATCGCGCACGACATCAGCGCCTACAGCTTTCCCGGCATGGCCAAGGCCGCCCTGCCCTACCTGAACGACAAGGCGGCGCTGCTGACGCTGAGCTACCTGGGCGCGTTGCGCAGCATCCCCAACTACAACACCATGGGCCTGGCCAAGGCCAGCCTAGAGGCCAGCGTGCGCTACATGGCCGAGGCGCTGGGCGGCAAGGGCATCCGCGTCAACGGCATCAGCGCCGGGCCGATCAAGACGCTGGCGGCCAGCGGCATCAAGGATTTCGGCAAGCTGCTGGGCTACGTGGCCAGCGCCGCGCCGCTGCGGCGCAACGTGACGATCGACGACGTGGGCAATGTGGCCGCCTTCCTGCTGAGCGATCTGGCCAGCGGCGTGACGGCCGAGATCACCTACGTCGATGGCGGCTTCAGCCAGACGGCGGGCTTGAGCGCGGACATGGTGGGCTGACCCGCGGCGCCGCTTTTACTCTGATTGTGGGAGCGGCCTTGGCCGCGATACAGCGCCGTGCGAAGGTCAAGCGCCTCATCGCGGCCAAGGCCGCTCCCACAAGATTCCGCGTCACCCACCACAAGCCAAATCGACCTCCAGCGCTTACCCAGCAAGCGCCGACAGCTTCTCTATTCATAGCATGAACCGCCGCCGCCTCCTGCTGCTCACGCCCCTGCTGGCCTGCGCTACCCTGCGCGCGCCACTGGCCTGGGCGCAGCGCAGCGACGCCCCCGCGCTGCAGCTGGCCGGCCATTACCGCCCCGGCATGGACCTGCGCGGCTGGTGGGTCAGCGAGAAGTACGACGGCGTGCGTGCGCACTGGGATGGCCAGCAGCTGCGCACGCGCGGTGGCGAACGCATCAACGCGCCCGCCTGGTTCACCGCCGGCTGGCCGGCCGAGCCGATGGATGGCGAGTTGTGGGCCGGGCGCGGCCGCTTCGAGCAGGCGCAGTCGGCCGCGGCGCGCCAGCAGCCGGACGATGCCGCCTGGCGTGCGCTGCGCTACATGGTGTTCGACGTGCCGGCGCACCCCGGCACCTTCGACGAACGCCTGCGCGCGCTGGCCGGGCTGGTGGCGCGCATCGACCAGCCCTGGGTGCTGGCCGTACCGCAGCGCAAGGTGGCCAGCCACGCCGAACTGCAGGCCCTGCTGCGCGACGTGGAACGTGGCGGCGGCGAAGGGCTGATGCTGCGCCGCGGTGCATCGCTGCACCGGGCCGGCCGCGGCGATGACCTGCTGAAGTTCAAATCCCACGACGACGCCGAGGCGCGCGTGGTGGCGCACCTGCCCGGCAAGGGCAAGCACGCCGGCCGCCTGGGCGCGCTGCTGGTGGAAACGCCCGAAGGCCAGCGCTTTGCGCTGGGCACCGGCTTCACCGACGCGCAGCGCGCCGATCCGCCACCCGTGGGCAGCTGGGTGACCTACCGCTACCGCGGCCTGCACCAGAAAAGCGGCCTGCCGCGCTTTGCCAGCTTCATGCGGGTGCGGGCGGACGAGGCGCGGTTCAGGCCGGGGCGTTGATCGTCGGCAGCCTGTGTGGGAGCGGGCTGGCCCGCGATTCGGCGGATGTGGGGATGAAGCGCCCATCGCGGGCAAGCCCGCTCCCACAGCAAGACATAACATCAAAAAGCATAGCTGCTTGCGCTCGCCTTTCCTTGATTTCAGAGGTATTTCTCCTGAAATCGTGATCTGTCCAGCGCATGCCACTATTTATTCAATAGCGCATTGCCTACGGCCCACGCCGGCACAACAGCGGTGCCAGTATTTCCCTGACCGCTTCTCGCGCCCGACCCACCAGGGCTGCAGCCCGAAAAAGGCGAAAAAAAGCCCGCATCAGCGGGCTTCTTCATCAGACGCCAGGCAACTTACTTCGCGCCGGCGTCGGCCTCTGCCTTCAGGATGGTGTACAGCTCGTCCTTGATGTGCAGCTTTTCCTTCTTCAGCGTCTCGATCTCCAGGTGCGTGCCACCGGCATCGTGGCTTTCCAGCGCCTTGATCTGGTGGTCCAGATCGTTGTGTTTCTCGAACAGGCTCAGAAAGCGGTTGTTGGTGCCTTCGCCTTTCAGGCGGGTGATCAGGTCGCGGTACTCAGGGAACATCGTTTCTCCTTTCAATGGAGCAAATCATAGCCTGCCCCATCTCATTGAGAGCGTGCATAAGGCGTCTTCTTGCGGGTTTCGATCATGTCCTGGATGTCGGTCTTGGGGCTGACCTTGCGCTTGCCGCCGTCCTCGGCCACGCAGTCGGCGAAGTAGCGCACGTCGCCGTTGTCGTCCTCCACTTCCACCAGGCCGTGGATGTCGGTCTCGAAGCCGGGGCACAGCAGCGAGAACTCGCGCGAGAACTTGAGGTAATCCACGATCTTCTTGTTGAACACCTCGCCCGGAATCAGCAGCGGAATGCCCGGCGGATACGGCGTGACCAGCGCGGTGGTGATCCGCCCTTCCAGGTCGTCGATCTCCACGCGCTCCACCTTGCGGCGGGCGATGCAGGCATAGGCCTCGGCCGGGTTCATGGCGGGTGTCAGCTCGCTCAGGTACATCTCGGTGGTCAGCCGCGCGATGTCGTGCTTGGCGTACAGCTGGTGCACGTGCTGGCACAGATCGCGCAGGCCCATGCGCTCGTAGCGGCGGTGCTGCTGGCAGAACTCCGGCATGATGCGCCACAGCGGCTGGTTGCGGTCGTAGTCGTCCTTGAACTGCTGCAGCGCCGTCAGCAGCGTGTTCCAGCGGCCCTTGGTGATGCCGATGGTGAACATGATGAAGAAGCTGTACAGGCCCGTCTTCTCCACCACCACGCCGTGCTCGGCCAGGAACTTGGTGACGATGCTGGCCGGAATGCCGGTCTTGTCGAACTTGCCGTCCAGGTTCAGCCCTGGCGTGACGATGGTGGCCTTGATCGGGTCCAGCATGTTGAAGCCCGGCGCCAGCTTGCCGAAGCCGTGCCAGCTGTTGGCCTTGCTGCGGCCGTTGCGGATGATCCAGTCGCTGGCGCGGCCGACGCCCTGTTCGGCGATCTCGTCCGGGCCCCACACCTTGAACCACCAGTCGCCCTTGCCGAAGTCGGCCTCGACCTTGCGCATGGCGCGGCGGAAGTCCAGCGCCTCGGCGATGCTCTCCTCCACCATCGCGGTGCCGCCGGGCGGCTCCATCATGGCGGCGGCCACGTCGCAGCTGGCGATGATGCTGTACTGCGGGCTGGTCGAGGTGTGCATCAGGTACGCCTCGTTGAACAGGTAGCGGTCCAGCTGCACGTTCTGCGAATCCTGCACCAGCACGTGGCTGGCCTGGCTGATGCCGGCCAGCAGCTTGTGGATCGACTGCGTGGAATACACCACCGATTGCTTGGGCCGCGCGCGCTTCTTGCCCATGGCGTGGTATGACCCATAGAACGGGTGGAAGGCCGCGTGCGGCAGCCAGGCCTCGTCGAAGTGCAGGTTGTCGACGTAGCCGTCCAGCATGCTCTTGATGGCCTCGGTGTCGTACAGCACGCCGTCGTAGGTGGACTGCGTCAGCGACATGATGCGCGGCTTCACCTTGTCGGCGTCCACGTGCTTCAAGAGCGGGTTGGCGCGGATCTTGGCCTTGATCGCCTCGGGCTCGAACTCGCTCTTCGGGATCGGCCCGATGATGCCGAAGTGGTTGCGCGTGGGCTTCAGGAAGACCGGAATCGCCCCCGTCATGATGATGGCGTGCAGGTTGCTCTTGTGGCAGTTGCGGTCGACCACCACCACGTCGCCCGGCGCCACGGTGTGGTGCCACACGATCTTGTTCGACGTGCTGGTGCCGTTGGTGACGAAGAAGCAGTGGTCGGCATTGAAGATGCGCGCCGCGTTGCGCTCGGATTCGCCGATGGCGCCGTTGTGGTCCAGCAGCTGGCCGAGTTCTTCCACCGCGTTGCACACGTCGGCGCGCAGCATGTTCTCGCCATAGAACTGGTGGTACATCTGGCCGATGGGCGACTTCAAGAACGCCACGCCGCCCGAATGGCCCGGGCAGTGCCACGAGTACGACCCGTCCTCGGCGTAGTCGAGCAGCGCCTTGAAGAACGGTGGCTGGATGCCCTCCAGGTAGCTCTTGGCCTCGCGCACGATGTGCTTGGCCACGAAATCGGGCGTGTCCTCGAACATGTGGATGAAGCCGTGCAGCTCGCGCAGCACGTCGTTGGGCAGGTGCTGGCTGGTCTTGGTCTCGCCGTGCAGGTAGATCGGCACGTCGCTGTTCTTGCGCCGCACCTCCTGGATGAAGTTGCGCAAATCCTGCACGGCGGGGTCGGCCTCGGGGTCGCTGCCCAGTTCCTCGTCGTCGATCGACAGGATGAAGGCGCTGGCGCGGCTTTGCTGCTGCGCGAACTGGCTCAAGTCACCATAGCTGGTGGCGCCCAGCACCTCGAAGCCCTCGGCCTCGATGGCCTCGGCCAGCGCACGGATGCCGAAGCCCGAGGTGTTCTCGGCGCGGTAGTCTTCGTCGATGATGACGATGGGAAAGCGGAATTTCATGGGGGCGGGCTCCAGCCGGGATGCGGCAACGCAGCGGCGAAGTGTACGGAATTGGTGCGTCAGCACCGCTACATGCGAGCGATTGAACCAAAATGCAAGTCAATCGTCCTACAACATCACAACGGCAGGAGGTGAACATGGCCCTTTCAACCTGGTGGTGGATCGCCACCGGCGTGCTGGTGGCGCTGGAGCTGGTCAGCGGCACCTTTTATCTCTTGATGCTGGCCATCGGCGGCGTGGCGGGCGCGCTGGCGGCGCATGCCGGCGCATCGCCCAGCAGCCAGATCGTGATCGCCGCCGTGGTGGGCGGCGCGGCCGTGGTGGCCTGCTACCTGGTGCGCCGCCGCCGGCCGGGCGATCCTTCGCCGCGCTCCGAGCGCAGCGTGAACCTGGACGTGGGCGAAACCGTGCAGATCGACGGCTGGAACGCCGACGGCACGGCGCAAATCCGCTACCGTGGCACGCAGTGGACCGTGCTGGCCCGCCCCGGCACCGAGCCGCGCCCCGGCCCCCACCGCGTGGCCGAACTGGTCGGCAGCCGCCTGCTGGTCGACCCGCTGTAGCGCCCCGCGCACCCTTTGACACACCGGTGCCACCCCGCGCAGGCATCATCCCGCAAGCCCACGAACTTCAGAAAGCATCGCCTTGGAACTCGCCCTCATCCTCCTCGTCATCGCCGTCATCTTCATCACCCGCTCGGTCAAGGTGGTGCCGCAGCAGAACGCCTGGGTCATCGAGCGCCTGGGCAAGTACCACGCCACGCTGGCACCGGGCCTGAACTTCCTCGTGCCCTTCATCGACCGCGTGGCCTACCGCCACAGCCTGAAGGAAATCCCGCTCGACGTGCCCAGCCAGATCTGCATCACGCGCGACAACACGCAGCTGCAGGTCGACGGCATCCTGTACTACCAGGTCACCGACCCGATGCGCGCCAGCTACGGCTCCAGCAACTACGTCATGGCCATCTCACAGCTGGCGCAGACCACGCTGCGCAGCGTCATCGGCCGGCTGGAGCTGGACAAGACCTTCGAAGAGCGCGACATGATCAACGCCAAGGTGGTCGAGGCCATCGACGAAGCCGCGCTGAACTGGGGCGTGAAGGTGCTGCGCTACGAAATCAAGGACCTGACGCCGCCGGCCGAAATCCTGCGCGCCATGCAGGCGCAAATCACCGCCGAGCGCGAAAAGCGCGCCGTCATCGCCACTTCCGAAGGCAAGCGGCAGGAACAGATCAACCTGGCCGACGGCGAAAAGCAGGCCGCCATCGCCAAGTCCGAGGGCGAGAAGCAGGCCGCCATCAACAACGCCCAGGGCGAAGCCGCCGCCATCACCGAAGTGGCCACCGCCACCGCCGTCGCCCTGGCCCGCATCGGCACCGCCATCCGCCAGCCCGGCGGCGAACAGGCGGTGCAGCTCAAGGTGGCCGAACGCGCCGTCGACGCCTACAGCCAGCTGGCCGCCCAAGCCCGCACCACCCTGGTCGTGCCCAGCAACATGACCGAAGTCTCGGCCCTCATCACTTCGGCCATGAAGATGGTGCAGGCCGGCCAGAACGGCACCGACACGCCGCCCGTGCGCTGACGCGCGAGGGCGGGAGCGCTACATATACTCCCCATAACCCTATCCGCCAGCGCCCGACTGGCGGGCGCAAAAGGCATATACTCCCAAAATACGCTTGCCGAACGCCTGCCATTGAGGCGCCTCTGCCCGCCACGCCAGCACCCCAAGTGCACGCCAGGCACGGGCCTGCACCAAGGCCGCCACCGCCCCAGCGCAGCCACGGCCACGCATCCATCGCACCGCCTGGCTTTCGCTGAGCGCTGCTACAATGCCGGGTTCCACGGAGAGGTGGATGAGTGGTTTAAGTCGCACGCCTGGAAAGCGTGTGTGGGTTAATAGCCCACCGCGGGTTCGAATCCCGCCCTCTCCGCCAGCAAGCCTTATTTCATGCGGCTTTCGGGCCGTTTTTCATTCCACACCCCCAATTACATCCCATTGCGGCGTGCGGTCTGGCACCCCCTCCCGCGCGCGCGTGGGTGCCCCTACTGCACCCGCCTGCACATCAACTGCAATTCCCGTTGGGCGCTCTTGACGTGAATCACCGACTGAATGCCGTAGGTGTCGGCGCCGTGCTTCACGCGCATGGTGGAATCGACGCCGGGCACGTAGCGCAGGCGGATGCGCACCGTCACTTCAGCCACCACGGCCATGGCGGCCATGTATTCCCGGCCTTGCAGCGGCTCCACTGCGGCCCAGGCATCAAACACCGGCATCCAGTCGGTGAAGGGCTGGCCAGCCTCGTCCTGCCCCTCGGAAAGCTGTTCCAGCGTCACCCATTGATCGAGCGTGCCGGCCCTCATACCGACAGACTCCGGTAGGGTGCCAGCAGGCGGGCAAACGTCGGGTTGTCGTGCAGACTGCGATCCGTGACGGCTTCGCGGTTCTCGTACAGATCGGCCACGCGCAACAAGATCGCAGCCTCGACGGGCGCGGGCGGCGCCAGCAGTTCCATATCCTCGTGCGCCATGTCCAGGTAATCCGCTACGGAATACGTAGCAGCATCGATCATGCGCTGGATCAGATCATCCTCGTGCGTGTGGTCTACGCGAAGATGGGCTTTGGCTTGTTCAAGTGTGGGCATGGTTGATCCTCAAGGGCGATGTGCAGAAATGCACTTCGGTGAATAGGTGCCGGTCGCGCCTTCCTGCAAAGGCCACCGGCTGTCGGGGTTAGTTTGGAACCGTGCCACTCGCCGACTAAGGCACGTCCGGGTGATGCCTTGCGGCCCCTCCCGGCTAGGGTTAAACAAAACAGAACTCACTGGCCGCATGGCCTTGTTCTTCACCAGCGGCGACGGCAACACCTATCGCCATGGCAAGGGCTTGCATGCCGTCAATCCGGCCCGTGGCGCGGCTCTTGTCCAACTTGCGGGCGCCAGTCGGGTCTTTGGTCACCACGGCATTGGCGGCGCACATCGTCAGCACCGGGTGCATGCCGTGGGCGATGCGCTGATTCAGCAGCTCGGCTTCCAGCGCATCCAGCGCGGGCGCCATGTCCTTGTAGCCCTGGCCCCACGGCACCAGCGGCAGATCGCAGCCGACGCGCTCCAATTCCTTTTTCAGCAAATCAATGCGCCAGCGGTCATAGGCAATGGCTTGCACGTCCAGGCCGGCAAGGATGGCGGCCATGTCTTGCGCGACGATTTCGTAATCGACGGTGGCGCCGGCAGTGGTGTGCAAATGGCCCTCAGCGGCCCACACGGCATAGGGTGCGCGATCACGCTTTGAACGATCATGAATGCCTTGCTCGGGCGTCCAGAAGTGGGGCTGTACTTGCCACACGCCATCCACCTTGCCGACGATCACCAGCGCCGTCAGGTCGGTGCGGGCGGACAGGTCAAGGCCGGCGAAGACAGGGCCATCCACTGCGTCCATTTTTGGACTGAGTGCGCAACCCTTCCACACGTCCGGCGACACGAAAGGCGATTCAGTGCTGACGCGCTGATTCAGCAAAAGATTGCGGGCGCTGTTCTCCATGCTGGGCATGCGCTGCGCCTGCGTCATCTGTTCCCGAAGATCATCTTCGGAGCGGAACAAACCCAGGGCTGGATTTGCGGCCTTCCAGGCGCTCTCGTCCATCAAGTCGCAGCCTTCGGGCGCAGCGTATAGGTGGCAGACAATCTTCGGATCACCAGACTTCAAGGCATCGTCAATCTGCACGCTGAGCCAATCCGCATCCGATGCAGCCTGCGTGCTGATGATGATTTGCAGCGGGTTTTCGTGTGCCCCTTGGGAGGTCAGCAGGCTGTCGATAAAGTCGTCTTGCGGGCCACGCACCTGCCCCCATTCGTCCCCAATAATCAGCAGGGGACTCGCGCCCATCGCCGTCTTTGCCTCGGCACTCATGGCGCGGAACTCGGTATTCATGGGCAGGCCGATGATCCGTTTCCCCGATGGCACGATTCGCACCAGGTCGGCAATCTTGGGGGATTGCTGGATCATGAGACAGCACAGCCGGAACACCAGCGATGCCTGTTCACGCGACAAGGCGCCTGAAACCAGAACCGCATTCTGTCGAGCTTCAGGGCCCACGACAAACGCGGCGAGGATGGCGGCGATAAGCGCAGTTTTGCCCCCCTTTCTGCCCATGCTCAGGATGGCGCGGCGCGTGCCGTGGGGGTTGTCGAAAACGTCAATCAGAAACTTCTTTTGGAAGTCTGCCAGCACCATGGGTTTGCCCACGTCCTTACCCTCGGGGACGCACAAGTAGCCCTCGATAAATCGGATGACGCGGGCGGCGCGGGTCATACCGCGCGCAGCCTCGGGATAAGCTCGTCCCCGTCGTCCTGGCGTGCCTTGCGCTCTGCCGTGTTCTGGTTCACTTGATCCGCTGCACGTCCCGCAGTAGCAGTTGGATGCACTGCCACCGCCCTGGCCAGCGCCATGGATAGGCGGGTCAGCTTTGCGTGCTCGTCGGAGCCAATCGGGGAAGATTCGATAGCGTGCTGTACGCGGGCAAGGTTCGCAGCCTGCACAAGATCAGCTTGCGTCCAAAGATCACGGGCGCGGGCGGTCACGATGGCGTCCCAGAACGGTTTGCAAGGCTCGGGCAGGGTCACATACCCCGGCGGCTCAATAGGCGCTTGGGCGGCGTTCTGGTGCGCTTGGGTGGCAGTCTTGGCACTATCGGAGCGGTGGCGCTTGGGTGTGAGCTTCATAATTGCCTATTTTTTAAGCAGGTAGCGTTAAAGCGAGGGGAACAGCGCGGTTTGCCGGCCTCGGTTGCTGGCGATTTCTGAAACCACGGATGGCTCGGATCGAGCGGCATGCCTTTGCTATCACATCCATAGCTGACGCGCTTGCCCATGTCGCGCTGGGTCTTGCGGCTATGGCAGGGCTTGCACAGTGATTGCAGCGCCTCGGGACGGTTGTCGCTCGGGTCGTTGTTCACATGGTCGACCTCGGTCGCCGGCTCGATCACGCCCCGGTCGAGGCAGTGCTGGCACAGTGGGCGCTCGCCCAGGATCACGGCACGCAGACGGCGCCATGCCTTGCCATCAAGTGCCAGCGTGCGGCCAGTCTCAAGCTGGCGCTGCTTGAGTGTCTTCATGGTCGATACCCTCAATCGTCGGCAGGTTCTCAAGTCGGCGGGCCTCGGACGGCAGCAACCAGCCTGATGCGATGCCCTTGCCGTAGAAGTCAGCCCGGTTGCTGGAATCGCCGCGCAACATGCCCTCGGCAGAGAACTCAGGGTAATAGATGCGCCGGCCTGCGTCGGTCAGCAACTGGCGTGCAATCGCCCCTTCAATCGCGGCCATGTGCCTGCCCAGCGTGTGCGTGATGAACCATCGATTCATCTCGACTGAGTTACTGAAGTTGGCGTGCGTCAGGTCGCCAATGAGAACCGGCGGAATCTTGAATATCCGCGCCACCTCTTGAACTGAGAACTGACGCGCTGCAATCCATTCGGCGTCCTCCAGGCTCATGCTCACGGGGCTGAAGGTCACGCCTTCTTCAAGTACCGGGGTGCGGCCTGCGTTGGCTGCGCCGCTGTACTGCGTGGCCCAGCTCTGCTTCAGGGCTTCGCGCTGTTCGGCTTTCAGCTTGCCGGGGAACGACAGCACGCCCGATAGCTTGGTGCCGTTGCGGAATGACGCGGTACCGTGTTCGGCTTCGGCGGTGGCCAGCTCGATCACCGCACGCGCAGCCTGAATCGGGGATTGGCCGATCAGCGGATCAGCGCCGGCACGGTGGCGCAGGTGGAATACTTCAGCCGGTAGCAGGCGTTCCATCTTGCCGTCGCGGTCGGTGTACGCATACCCGCCGATCACGTCGCCCTTGCGCATGACGGTCACGCGCTCGGCAGGCAGCGGGATCAGCGCATCGCACTGCCCGTCCCACGCGCGAATGATCTTTGCAAACGCATTGCCGCGCAGCAAGGCACTGGCCACCATGAATTCCCAGAACTCGACGGCCGATTGATGCTCGTTCGGCGCGTGGTGGATCACGCCATACAGACGATGGTCGCTGGCTTTCACGCGGTCTTCGCCTTCACGGCGGTACAGGTGCAGGGGCAAGCTGCCGATGGCTTCGCTAATGGCCGATACAGCGGCGTAGCAGGCGGCCACGGACTGCGCCGATTCGGGCGTGACGCTGCCCGACGTGCGCAGGGCGGCAAAGTTGGCCCACACGTCGTTCGGGTTCGCGTCGCGGCGCTCCAGGCCCAGCACGCGGGCGGCACGTTCGATCAGTCGCATGTGTCCAGCCAAAGTAGTTCGCGGCCATTGAAGATGCCCACCTGCGGCGGGCGATTGCGCACGCTCACGGTGGTTTGCTCATAGGCTGGCCATGCCTGCACCACGCTGACTTCGTGCAGCTCGACGGCGCGCAGCTCGCGCGTGTCGCCGCGCCAGACTTCATCAGTAGCGACGAAACCAAAGCTCATGCCGCCCAGGTCGCCACGCTGCGCCAGTGCGGCCACATCACGGCCCGCTTGCGTGTCGGGCAGCGCCAGCGTGAAGGCCAGCCCGTGCCCGTCTTCATGCAGCGTCAGCGTGCCGGTCTTGGTGCGGCCCAGCACGGCACGTTGATCGTGGTCAGCCAGCGCCAGCACGTCGCGGCCACTGGCCAGCGTTTCCTTGAATGCACCGGGGGCGATGCGTTCGGTGAAACCGCCGATCTTGGTATCGACGCCATAGACGGCGGCGTAGCCGGACAGCACGCGCCCGCTGGCGGTGATGCCAGCGGTGGCGCGACGTTCGATCACTGGCGCATCCATGGCTTAGGCGATGGCGATGTCTTCAACCAGCACGAACGCTTCCGGGCGACGCACCACGGCATCCATGGTGTGCAGGATGCGGAGCTGAATATCGCCTCGTTCGTAGTAGCCGGCGGCGTAGGGGTTGGCCAGCACTTCCGTGGCGCCCCATTCACCGATCACCAGCTCGCCAAAGTCGCCGACGATCATGCGGCCCTTGGCAGGGCTACCGGCCTTGGCGTCAAGCTGGTTGCTGACATGCGCGGTCAAGCCGTTGATGCTGCCGCCTTGCAGGATGTAGTCAGCGCCTGCGGTGGTGGACTTCAAGGTGCTGCCCAGCTTGGTCGCCACCTTGGCGTGCGTCAGGATCGCATTGGGGGTGACGTTCACCAGCGCCAGTTTCTCGAACACCGCCAGCACGGCGGCCCAATCCAAGGTTGCCAAGCTGGCGGTCTGGGCACCGGCAGCATTCAAGATGCCCACAGGCTGCTTGGCGGCGGCGGTGCCATGGATCAATGCCTTGTCAACGGCCAGCCCGACTACGGCGGCAATATCGTCGCGCAGCAGTTGCTCAATCGCAGGGTTGGACTGCAAGGCCAGTTGACGGCTGAAGGCGGTCAAAGCACCGACGTGCTTCGGCTCCAGGCGAATGCTGGAATAGCTCGGGTTGCTTTCGGTCAGCGGGTCGCCCTCGTTCAACCAGTAGGCGGTACTCGCGCCCGTGGCCTTCGGGATCACCACATCGCCGCGCAAGCCCGACAGCACGCGCGCGCCCAGGCTGCGCACGATGGTCGAATTGCGCAGCAAGCCGATGAATTGATCGGGGCGCGGATCGTCCGGGGTAATGGCGGCGTTCGCGGTCGTTGTCATGGTGGCGCGTTTCTCGAACACGCTTGACGGGATCAGCACGCCCCCATGCTTGGCTTCAATGCCGTTGCGCTTGGCTTCTTGCTGGAACTCGGCAAGGGCGCCGGTCACGCTGCGCTGCTCAATCTGCGCGCGGATGGCGTCGGTGATGTTGACGGCGCCCTCCAGATTCGCGGTGGCCTTGTCGGGCGTGCCCAGGCTGCGGCGCTCGGCAGACTCAAGGAACACGGCGCGCTGCTCTTGCGCTTCCAGATCGGTAATGCTGGCCTTCAGGCCGTCGAAGGCTTTCTGCTCGTCGGCGGTCAGGTTGCGTTTCTCGGCACCGGCCTTGTCCACCAGGGCGCGGGCTTCGGCTACCTTCAGGGCGCGGGCTTCGCGCAGGTCGGCTACTTTCATCGGGTCACTTTCGTAAAGGTGCCCGAATCGCCGGGCGGGTTGCAATAGTCATAGACTATTGATACTGCGTGATATATAGCGTCTTTCAATCGTCTTGTCAAGAAAAAACCCGCACGGGGCGGGCTGTGGGTGGGACAACTTGTCCCACTATTCCGGGTAGTGGCTTTTGAAGTAATCCAGCAGATCGCCCCGAAGGTGCGGCGGTATCTCCAGGCACTGGCGTTCCATTTCTGCGCGGGCTTCGGCACCGTCGCCGTGTCGGTCACAGCAGCGCATGGCGGCGGCCAGCAGCTTTTTCATCGTCCGTTGCGCTGTCAATTCCGATGCAACAGTTGCGCAACTCGGTGCAGCCAAAGTTGCGCTGGTTTTTGCGTGGTGTTGCGCAGGTGTTGCGGTGCCAGTTGCGTGCTGACGCCCCTGCGGTTGCGCAGGTGTTGCGCTGCCGGTTGCATCGTTGGCCGCAGAAGTTGCGTGTTGCGTCTCTATAGGCGCGCAACTCGCAACTGCCCGCTTGAGTTGCTCGCGCAGGCTCATCGCTTGGCCTCCGGCGGCACGTCGCCCAGCTCACGCGCTTTGCGCAGGTGCCGGCTGACGTTGGACTTGTTGATCTCCAACTCGGCGGCGATCTCCGATTGGCTCAAGCCCTCTTTGGCCAGCGCCACCACGCGGTCATAGGTGCTTGCCTCCACGGTGCGGTAAGTCCAAGTGGCTTGGTCTTCGTCGCCGCCCAGGGCCAGTTCCAGGCTTTCAGCATCGGTGCCGGCCAGGTTGCGGGCCTTGGTGAACTCGGCCACGAACACGGCGCCCTGCGTAGGGTCGTAGTCTTGCGGTCGCCCCAGGCCGATAACCACGTCCAGAAGGTCTTCGCGCTTGCTGGTGCCGCGCTGCTGGCCGCCTTTGCCCGCGTGATGCACCAGCACCACGGCGATGCCACGGCGGCGCAGGGTCAGCAGCCATTCGCCCACCGGTTGCCAGCTCTCGCCCTCGTTCTCGCGCCCCGTGCGCGCCCAGGCGCTCAGGTTGTCGATAAACAGGACTTCGGTGTCCGGTTCGATCATGGCGTCGATGGCGGCCTGGCCCTCCGGTGTCGATATGTCCGGCATGGCCGTCCCATCGGGCAGCAGGTCGGGCGTGAAGACGCGCAGGAAGCCGGGCGCCGGTTCCACGTCGGGGACGTGCATCAGCAGGCGCTTTTGCATCAAGGCGCCCGGCAGCTCGCCGTCTAGGTACAGCACCTTGTGCGGACGTGGCGCGCTCCATTTGGCAAAGGTGCCCCCGGTGGCGATGGCGAAGGCTGCGGCTAGACAAAAGTGCGTCTTGCCGATGCCGCGTGCGGCGAACACCATGCACAGGTCTTGCGAGTGCAGCCACGGCGCAAGGATTTCCGCGCGTGGTTTGAAGTGCATTCCGGCCAGCTCTTGCACTGTTACCGCACGGATGGCTGGTGCAGTTGCGTGTTGCGTTGCTAGGGGCGCGCAACTCGCAACTCCTGCTGGCGGGTGGTCGGCAATGTCTGCGTCCAAGGCTGCGAATGCGCGTTCCAGCGGTCTTTCGAGTGCCATCATGCGAACACCTCCGCAATGCGCCCAATGCGGCCTGCGGCGGTCAGCAGGCGGGTTAGGTCAATCTGACTCAGCACCACGCCGTGGGCGACGTTGGCGGCGGCTACGGCCACCAGATTCGATTCGGCAGCCAGCACCATCAGGGCATCGCGTGCCGGTAGCGGCGTCGGTCGTGTGCGGGCGCTGTCCTTGCCGTCGTCAATCCAGGCGCCCAGCTCCTTGGCAGAGTCGATAAAGCCCTGGCCGCGTGCGGCCATGTGATAGGCCAGTACGTCACCACCACGGGCGCCACAGCCGGTCATGCAGACAAAGGCCCCGGTATCGGTGTTGATCCGCATGGCGTCGCTGCTATCGCAGTGCAGGCAGGACGTGGTGCGCCATTTGCCTTTGCGCTCGCGGAAAGTCAGGCCAGCGGTGTCGCTGTAGTAGGTCAGCGGGTCGGGTAGGCGGGTGCGGTCAAAGCTCATTGCGCCCGCCTTTCATTTTCGATTCGCGCCAAGCAATCAGCTCGGCGGTATCAAATACGGTGCAGCGCGCAGACAGGCGGCGGCCCTTGGGGAAGTCTTGTTTCTCGGCAGCCCAGCGCCAGAAAGTCGGCAGGGACACGCCCAGAAGCTCCGCGCCCTGCTTCGGACGGGATGAAGGGGGATAGCGCTTGGTTTGCATCAATTAACCTTTCAAGGTCTGCAACGTATTCGCGTCGCATTGATGCAAATCATGTAGGCGGGTCAGAAAATACCATCCCCCCGTAAGCAAGAAAATCTGCCCGTTAGGTGGGGTATCTCAGCGGCGAATCGCGCAGCCGCTTTTCCACATCCTTCGCGTCTAGCGGATTATCTTTCAAGTCAAAAATAGCTGTAGCAATATGCGCTATTGCAGTTGGCTTGCCGGCATTGAATTCCCGCCGAAACTGCCAATCAAGATGCCGGATGAACATCGTAATCTCCGGTGTCTTGCCTTCATCGTGTTGGGCCGGCCTGACGGATGCGCGGGTCGGTAGCCCGTCCCTGCGCTTCTCGGCTTCCTTGATCGCCCATTCCAGCACGTCATCAGCGATCGCCAGCGGGTAGCCGGTTTGGTAGCCCCCTTTTCTGAGTGAATGCCACCCCAGTTCTAACAGAATATCCGGCTCATCCTCGGCATCTAAACCATAGGCATAGCTGGTGACTGAATCGCCCGGCATGATGGCCCGAATCGCCGATTTAAGTTCTTTCGCCAAGCTAATGACGCGCTCGATGTCCTCTTTTTCGTGCGATGCCGGTGGCCGTCCATATTCCCGCACCGTCAGATCGAAAGCTGTATTAACTCGGGCCAGCACGGCGCCCACTCGTGAGGCCTCGTCACCAAATTGCTTCCAGACAAGATCGGCGCCAAAACCACTTGAAAGGCGCTGTAGGACATGGCGCTGAAAAGCGAAGTTTCTCAAGTTCGGCAATCCCTCGAGACGCGCCTTTACCTCCTCGATTGCCGGCGACGCGATCATGCTGCCCCCCGGATTGGCACCACGTCCGCAGTCGCTGGCACGGTGTCACAGTAGGCGGCCCAATCGGCCATCAAGGCGCGGCGCTTTTCAAACAGCGTGCCCCGCTGGTAAGCAGCTTCAGCCTTGTCCTTCAACTGGTGCGCCAGCGCATGCTCGATTACCTCGCGCGGGTGCGCCGTGGATTCACCGGCCCAATCGCGGAATGTGCTTCGGAAGCCATGCACGGTCAGATCGGCCCGATTCATGCGCTTGAGTAGCTGCAACCCAGCCATATTGGAAAGCGGCTTGTCGCCCTTCGGGCCGGGGAACAGATAGGCGCTGTCCGATTGGTCGCGCAGATCGGTTAGGACGCGCAGGGCGCCGTCACTCAGCGGAACAATGTGTTCCTTGCCCGCCTTCATGCGCTCGGCTGGAATCGTCCATACCTTCGTACTCAGATCGAACTCGCGCCACTCGGCATTGATGGCCTCGGACGTGCGGCACGCGGTCAGGACGATGAACTCAAGGGCGCGCGCTGACGTGCCCGGCATCTCACGCACGCGGGCCATGAATGCGCCCACTTCACGCCACGGCAGCGCAGCATGGTGTTCTACCCTCGCCACCTTCGCGCGGGCGGGCAGCAGCTTGTCCAGGTGGCCTTTCCAGCGCGCAGGGTTCTCGCCCTCGCGGTAGCCCTGCACCTTCGCCCAATCCAGCACAGATTCGATTCGCCCGCGCAGGCGCGATGCTGTCTCTGCCTTGCTTGTCCAGATTGGTTGCAGCACTCGCAACACATGAGCGGTATCTACGCGCGACACGGGCAGATCGCCAATCACGGGGCTGGCGTAGGCGCGCAGCGTGTTTTCCCATTGCTGGCGATGCTTGTCATTGCGCCAGCCGGGCGCGTGGGCGTCTATGTAGCGTTCGGCGGCCTTGTCGAATGAGATGACGCTGGCGTCGGCCATTCGGCGCTGTAGCGCATCCTCGCGCTTCGCCTCGATAGGGTCTAGACCATCGGCCAGCAGTTGACGCGCTGCCCTCGCCCGCTCGCGCGCCTCCGCCAATGAAAAGGTGGCGACGCCTCCTAGCCCCATTTCACGGGCGCGCTTGTTGAGCATGAACCGGAACACCCAGGTCTTGGCGCCGGTCGGCAGTACCTGCAAATACAGCCCGCCCCCGTCGCCGTAGCGGCCGGGCTTGGACTGCTTTTCTACCTGCTTCGCAGTCAGCGTAAATTCTCTCCGCCTAACCATGGCACCCCCAAATGCATCCACAATCGTGACTGCGATTCTAGGATGTTTCGTGATACCATGCAAGGCGAACGAATGACACCTAACCCATTGATATAGGTGGCATTTTTAGTCTTTGTGAGACCACTTGATGTGAACCCCGCAACGGACGCCCTCTCCGCCAGGGATTCCCATCCAAGAAAAAGCGGCCTTCGTGGCCGCTTTTTCTTTGTCCCGCCGCCCGGCCGATCATGCCGCCAGCGCGTAGGTGCCCTCGCCGTCCCGGCTGACCTGGCCGGCTTGCACAAGCCTGTCGAGGTGCATCTGGATGCTGCGCCGCTCGGCGAATTCGACGAAGGGCAGTTCGTAACCCACCGGGTACAGCAGGCGCCGCTCGACCAGGCGGTCCAGCGTGTGCGGGCCTTCGCGCAGGTAGCCCAGCAGGCGCTCGTCGCGCTCGTCGATCTTGGCCGCAAAGCGCTCCAGCGCCTGCAGGAAGGCCGCGCGCTCGGTGACGACGCCGCGGTGGTGCGAGGTGATCCACATGCGCGCATCGAGATCGCGCACGGCCTGCAGGCTGCGCTGGAACTGGCCCAGGTCGGACGAGGCATCGCCGTAGTAGGGGCCGAAGCCGGTGAGGTCGATGTCGCCGATGAAGGCGATGCCTTCGCTTTCGACCACCAGTGCGCAATGGCCCGCCGTGTGGCCCGGCAGGTGGTGGGCGCGCACGCGCACGCCGCCGCCCAGGTCCCACTGCGCGCCATCGGCGTAGCCGGTGGCGTCGGGGCGCGGCGCGTAGTCGAAGTCGCGCTCGATCATGGGGCGCAGCACGTCGAGCACCGGCTGCGGGTAGCCGTAATGGCGCGCTAGCCCCTGCCACGACTGCGCGGCGGCCAGGTCGGCCTGGTGCACCTGCACGGGCGCACTGCGCAGGCGGCCCAGCGCCACCATGTGGTCTTCATGCACGTGGCCGAGGATGATGAGATCGACCTCGTCCAGGTCGGGCCCGATGTGGCGCGACACCTGGGGCGTGTCGAAGGCGACGCGCGTGTCGGCGCCCTGCACCAGCACCTGGTTGCCATCGGGGTACTTGCCGGATTTGTCGCCCTGGTACACCCGCACGGGGCCGAAGTTCAGACTCTGCATGCGCTCTCCTTGAGGGCCGATGATGGCACCCTGCCGCCGCCGGCGCTGTCACCCAGGCGGGAACTCCGTTTTTTGTAGCTTCTGGCGCAGTATGGACGGGCGCTGAAGACCGATTTGGCTTGAAATCGTCAACGCACCGCCTGCAGCCACCAACTGCCGTCCACCTCGTGGCCTGCCACCGCGTGCAGATCGGGCGAGCCGGCACTCAGCGCCCGCCCCTGCAGCGACCAGCGGTGGCGCAGCGCAAAGTCGAAGCCGGGTGCGGCCTGGCGGCAGGCGATGTCGCCGGCGCGGAAGTCGGGCGCGAAATCGGCACACGGAATGCCGGGCGTGAGAGGCGATGCCGCCGTGGGCACGCCGACGAAGCCGTCCTGCTGCGGCAGGTAGAAGCCGCGCACGGCGCCGTCTTCGCCGCGCAGCAGCATCAGCTTCAGGCGCGCGGCCTCCTGGGCGCGCAGGCCGTCGGGCAGGTAGCGTGCGTCCGCAGGCGCATCGGCCCACAGGAAGGTGCCGGGCAGCAGCTTGACCACGCGCACGCTGGGCGGCCCCTCGGGGTCGGCCGGGCCGGCGGCGTAGCGCCAGCTCAGCACCAGGGCGGCCAGCACCGCCACCGCCATCATGGCGCGCAGCGCGATGGCGAGCAGGCGCCGCTCGCTCCACACCGGCGCGGTGGCCATCAGTCGAAGCGCAGCGTGCGCACGCCGGTGGGCGTGCCCAGCAGGCACACCTGCGCGCGCTGGTGCGCGAACACGCCCACGGTGACCACGCCGGGCCACTGGTTCACTTCGCTCTCGAAGCCCGGCGGATCGGTGATGGCCAGCCCGCGCACGTCCAGGATGTGCTGGCCGTTGTCGGTGACCAGCGGTGCGCCATCGCGCATGCGCAGCGTGGCCTCGGCCTTCAGGGCGGCGAACTGGCGTGCGATGCGGTTGGCGGCCATGGGGATCACCTCCACCGGCAGCGGAAAGCGCCCCAGCACGTCGACCAGCTTGGATTCGTCGGCAATGCAGACGAAGCGCCGGGCCTGCGCGGCCACGATCTTCTCGCGCGTCAGCGCCGCGCCCCCGCCCTTGACCATGTGGCCCTTGGCGTCGATCTCGTCCGCACCGTCGATGTAGACGGCGATCTCGCCCACGGCATTGCAGTCGAACACCTGGATACCCAGTGCCTGCAGCCGCTCGGTGGAGGCCACCGACGACGACACGGCACCGGCAATGCGGTCCTTGATCAGCGCCAGTTCGTCGATGAACTTGTTCACCGTCGAGCCGGTGCCCACGCCCACGATTTCGCCCGGCACCACGTAATCCAGCGCGGCCTGGCCGACCATCGCTTTCAGTTCGTCCTGGGTCATTTGCGACAATTCCTCAAGTTTCAAAACGGTTTGCAAAGAATTATCCAATGGCCCTGATCCCCTACGGCTTGACGCGCGCCGTGCTGTTCAACATGGACGCCGAAGCCGCGCACGAACTCACCCTGGACATGCTGGCGCGCGGCCAGGGCACGCCGTTGCAGTGCGGGTGGTCGCAGGCGCGCGTGCACGACCCCGTGACGCTGGCGGGCCTGCGCTTTCCCAACCGCGTGGGCCTGGCCGCGGGGCTCGACAAGAACGCCCGCGCCATCGACGCCTTTGCCGCCATGGGCTTCGGCTTCGTCGAGGTGGGCACGGTCACGCCGCTGGCGCAGCCGGGCAACCCCAAGCCACGCATCTTCCGCCTGCCGGCCAGGGACGCGCTGATCAACCGCATGGGCTTCAACAACGAAGGGCTCGACGTCTTCATCCGCAACGTCAAGAACTCTCGTTTTCATAGCGCCTCGCGCTCGTCGGACAAGGGCCAGCGCATGATTCTGGGCCTGAACATCGGCAAGAACGCGGCCACGCCCATCGAGCGCGCGACCGACGATTACCTGATCGGCCTGGCTGGCGTGTACCCGTATGCCGACTACGTGACGGTGAACATCAGCAGCCCCAACACCAAGAACCTGCGCGACCTGCAGAGCGACGCCGCGCTGGACGCGCTGCTGTCGGCCCTCAAGTCGCGCCAGGGCGAGCTGGCGGCCGAGCACGGCAGGCAGGTGCCCCTGTTCCTGAAGATCGCGCCCGATCTGGACCAAGGCCAGGTGCAGGCCATTGCCGATGCGCTGCGCCGGCACGGCATCGAAGGCGTGATCGCCACCAACACCACGCTGTCGCGCGATGCCGTGCAGGGCCTGCCGCATGCCGAGGAAGCCGGCGGCTTGTCGGGCGCGCCGGTGCGCGAGGCCAGCAACCGCGTGGTGCGCCAGCTGCGCGCGGCGCTGGGCGCGGGCTTTCCGATCATCGGCGTGGGCGGCATCCTGAGCGGCGCCGATGCGCAGGCCAAGATCGAGGCCGGCGCGGATGTGGTGCAGATCTACACCGGGCTGATCTACAAGGGTGCGGGGCTGGTGCGAGAGGTGGCACAGGCGATCCGCCGATAGCGGCGCGCCCTGGGCGCTAGCGCAGCACGACCCCGTGCTCGGCGGCCAGCCGGGCCAGGTCGGCCTCTGTGTCGATATCGAAGGTGTAGCGCGGGTGGTTGGCGTCGAGCCATGCCACCTGCGCAGGGTGTGCACGGCGCCAGTCGCGCAGGCCGGCCTCGACGGGCTGGGCCATCAGATCGCGGCGCACCCTGGTGTCGAACATCAGCGGATGGCCGGGCTGACCCTGAAAACGCGGCACCAGCAATGCCGTGCCCGGCGCGCGCGCCCGCCACGCCGTGAGCACGCTGAGCATGTCGGCAGCGGTGATGAGCGGTTGGTCCGCCAGCGTGACCAGCACAGCGTCCAAATCAGCAGGCAGCGCTGCCAACGCACAGCGCAGCGAACTGCCTGGGCCATCGTCCGGATTGAGGTTCAAAACCCATTGCAACCCCGATGGGGACGCCGCAGCCTGCTTCTCTTGTTGTAGCACTTCGCCGATCCGATCGGCATGGTGACCGAGCACCACCACCACGTCCGACAGGCCCGCCGCAACCAGCGCCCGCAGGTGGTGGGCGATCAGCGGCTTGCCGTCTTCGCGTCGCAGCAGGCTCTTGGGGCGGTAGCCCATGCGCCGCCCCGCGCCAGCGGCCATCAGCACGGCGCCCATGCGCGCGCCCGGTGCGGGGGCAACAGCCGTGCTCACCCCTACACGCAGGCTGGAGGGCCCGCGGCAGCACCCTGCTGGTCCTTCACGTGGGCCACGTCCAGGTCGCGCGGCAACGTCACGCCGTTCTTCACGGCCAGCACCTCGGCCATCACGCTGACGGCGATCTCGGGCGGGGTCTTGCTGCCGATGAAAATGCCGACCGGGCCGCGCAGGGGCTTCAGGCTGTCCTCGGTCTGGCCGAAATGCTCGATCATGCGCTGGCGGCGTGCCGCGTTGTTGCGGCGACTGCCCAGGGCGCCGATGTAGAACGCATCGCTGCCCAGCGCCTCCAGCAGCGCGAGGTCGTCCAGCTTGGGGTCGTGCGTCAGGGCGATGACGCAGCTGCGCTTGTCGGGCTTGAAGGCGGTCACCACGTCGTCGGGCATGTCGGTCGCCAGTTGCACGCCGGGCACCGACCAGCCGCCGCGGTATTCCTCGCGCGGGTCGCACACGGTGACGGCAAAACCGCAGAACTGCGCCATGGTGGCCAGGTATTCGCTCATCTGCCCAGCGCCGATGATGAGCATGCGGTACTCGGGACCGAAGGTGTTGGTGAGCTGGGTGTCGTCCAAGCTGAGTTCGGCCGGTGCGTCGGCCGGCGTCAGCGTCACCTGGCCGTCGCCCAGCCGCACCTGGCGCCGCATCAGGCGGCCGCTGTCGAGCGCGCGCACCAGTTCGGCCAGACTGGCCGGGTCGGGATCGAACTCGAACAGCAGCTCCAGCGTGCCGCCGCACGGCAGGCCGAAGCGGTGCGCCTCGTCGGCGGTGATGCCGTATTTGGCGAAGCCCGGCGCGCCGCTGTGCGGCAGCGCATCGGCCGCGCCCTGGCGGGCGTAGCGGGCGATCAGGTCGTCCTCGATGCAGCCGCCCGACACCGAGCCGACCACTGCACCGTTCTCGCACAGCGCCATGATGGAGCCGACCGGCCGCGGCGACGAGCCCCAGGTGCGCACCACCGTGACCAGCAGCGCCTGCCGGCCCGCAGCGCGCCAGTCGCGCAGCGCGCGCAGCACGGTGACGTCAATGTTTTCCATGGCTGGTTACTCCTTGATCAGGCTGCCGAACAGCCGGACATCCGGACGCAGAGGACGCAGAGGTTTCGCAGAGGACGCAAAAGGAACAGCCAATGAAGAACTCTCAAAAACATAGCTGCTGGCGCTGTCTGCACAAGGGTAGAACGTCGATTTCATCTGGATTCTTCTGCGTCTTCTGCGAAACCTCTGCATCCTCTGCGTTCGGCTGTTGCGATTCAGGTGGACGCATCGTCCTTGCCGCCGCCCGTCAGCTTGCCCCACATCTTCTTCAGCTTGCCCGGTTCGACGGCCTGCTCCTCGGGCGGCGGGCCGTGGCGGCGGGTCATTTCCTCGTCGAAGCGCTTGAAGAAGCTCTCCGCCATCGACTTGGCCACGCCATCGATCAGGCGCTGGCCCACCTGGGCGATCTTGCCGCCCACCGAGGCGTGCACGGTGTAACCCAGTTCGCACCCCTCGTCGTGTGGCACCAGCGTGACCTGCGCATTGCCCTTGCCGAAGCCGGCGGCGCCGCCGTTGCCCTCGAAGTGGATGGTGTAGCTGTCGGGCGCGTTCACGTCGGCCAGGTTCAGCTTGCCCTTGAACTTGGCCGCCACGGGGCCGACCTTGATGGCGTTGGTCAGTTCATAGGCGTTGTCACCGGTGGCCTCGATGTTGTCGCAGCCGGGGATGCACAGCTTCAGCACCTCGGGGTCGTTCAGCGCCTCCCAGGCCTGTTGCTGGGTGACGGAAAGGGTCCGGCTTCCTTGCATGTCCATGGATGGGTTCCTCTGCTTGCTATTTTTTCATGAGCGCCGCGATGCCTGCGGCGAGATCCTGCAGGCGCGCGATGTTGTGCACCGCCAGCATGCCGTCGGCCGCGAGGTGCAGCACGGCGGCGCCGCGCGCGCTGGGGGCGTAGCCGTCGTAGCGCAGCAGCGGGTTGAGCCACAACAGCGCGCGGCTGTGGCGCTTGAGCCAGGCCAGCTCGCGCGCCAGCTCATCCGGCTCGCCGGTGTCGAGGCCGTCGCTGACCAGCAGCACCAGCGTGCGCCGGCCCACCAGCCGGCGTGCGTGGCGCAGGCGCAGCGTGGCCAGCGCACTTCCCAAGCGCGTGCCGCCGGCAAAGTCGTCGATGGCGCGGCCGGCGCGCAGCAGCATGGCATCGGTGTCTGATTCGCGGAAAGCAGGTGTCAGGTCGGCCAGCCGCATGCCGAAGGCGAACACGTCGCGCTGGATGCGCTGGCCATCGATCTGGCGCGTGGCCGCGTGCAGAAACGCCAGCAGCAGGCGCGCGTAGCGCTCCATCGAGCCCGACACGTCGACCAGCAGCAGCAAGGGCAGCGGCTGGCGCCGGCGCTGCAGGCGGTGCAGCGACATCACCTCGCCGCCGGTGTGCGCGGCCCCCTGCAGCGTGTGCGCCCAGTGCACGCGCGCGCCACGCCATCCGGCGCGCACGCGGCGCGCCGGCACACGGGGCACGGGCAGGCGGATGTCGCGCACCAGGCGCTCGACCAGGACGTATTCGCTGGCCGAAAGCTGGTTGAAATCGGCGTGTCTCAGGCGCGCCAGGTCGCTGGCGGTCATGGCCGCGTCGAACTCGAATTCCTTGTCGGCCGCCTGCGGCGGGCGCGGTGCCTGGGCGCGGTGCGGCATCAACGCTTCGCGCACGCGCGGGCGCTGCGGCGGCGGCACGGCGCTGCCTTCGGCGCGTGGCAGCATCTGCGCCAGCAGCTTGTGGGCCAGTTCGGGATCGCGGAAGAAGGCGTCGAACAGTTCGCGGAACACGGCGCGGTCCTGCTCGCGGCCGACCAGCACGGCTTCAAGCGCGGCGGCCACGTCCCGCTTGGCTTCGACACCCGTGAGCTGCAGCGCCTGCTGCGCCAGCGCGATGCGCGCGGCGTCCACCGACACGCCAGCGCGGCGCAGCGTACGACCGAAGGCCGTGAGGTTGTCGGCCAGCTTGCCGGTGCGGGCGTCACCGAGCAGGGTGGTCATGCCCTGGCCCCAACGCGCTGCAGGTTTGCGGTATGGCGCCCGCGCCCCGCTGGGGAGAGGGTTGGGGTGAGGGGACAGCGGCGCTTGCAGGGATGCGCGGCGGGCCCCCATCCCAGCCTTCCCCCAGCGGGGGAAGGAGGAACAGCCAGCCTCACCCCCGCCCTCTCCCGCAGGCGGGAGAGGGAGCAAAAACCGGCGCGACATCGGAGTTGGAGCTTGTTCACGCCCCCTCCTCCGCCGCCAGCACCTCCGTGATCAGCTCCGTCGTCAGCGCCGCCACGTCCTCGCGCTGCTTGAACAGCACGCCGGCGGTGCCCTGCACCACTTCGGGGTCGAGCGCCAGGGTGTCCAGCGCGACCAGCGCCCTGGCCCATTCGACGCTTTCGGCGATGCCGGGCGCGCGCTGGAACAGCGACGCGTGCGCGCTGCGCAGCTTGTGCACGAAGGCCGCCACCTGGTCGGCCAGGGCCTGCGGCGCCTCGGGCACGCGGGCACGCACGATGGCCAGTTCGCGCTCGCGCTCCGGGTAGTCGAGCCAGTGGTACAGACAGCGGCGCTTGACAGCATCGTTCAGCTCGCGCGTGCGGTTGCTGGTGAGGATCGTCACCGGCGTGGCCGCCGCGCGCACCGTGCCAAGCTCGGGGATGCTGACCTGGTATTCGCCCAGGTATTCGAGCAGGAAAGCCTCGAACGGCTCGTCGGCGCGGTCCACCTCGTCGATCAGCAGCACCGCGCCGGGCGGCGGCGCCTGCAGTGCCTGCAGCAAGGGACGGCGGATGAGGTAGCGCGGCTGGTAGACCTCGCGCTCGATCTCTTCCGACGGCGCACTGCCCTCGGCCGCGCGCAGGTGCAACAGTTGGGCGGCGTAGTTCCACTCGTACAGCGCCTCACGCTGCTCCAGGCCGTCGTAGCACTGCAGGCGGATCAGCTCGCGCCCCAATACCTGCGCCAGCGACTTGGCCAGCTCGGTCTTGCCGACGCCAGGCTCGCCCTCGAGCAGCAGCGGGCGTTGCAGCTTGAGCGCCAGAAACGCCGCCGTCGCCAGCCGCCGGTCGGCGAAATAGCCCGCCGCCTGCAGCGCGTCGGTGAGGGTGTCGATGGTGGCAGTGGGCGGCATGACTTCTGTTTTGATAGCTGTTCGCACTGACTAGGCAAGGGCTGGAGGCCGAAAACACTTGCAATCGGGAAAACGTGGCCGTGATCGGTGATGCGCCGCTGGCCCTCACCCCTGCCCTCTCCCAGAGGGAGAGGGAGTTTCTTTTGGGATGGCACGGGCTGTCGTGCCATTCAACGACATCCCAAGACAGCAGCCAGCAACCAAGAATTTCTTCTTTTTTTGCGTCCTCTGCGAATCCTTTGCGTCTTCTGCGTCCGGCTGTTGGGCTGTTCGGCCAGTTCGGTATCGATCAACCCAGCGCCTTCGCCACCGCCCGCTGCGCCATCACGCCGACCAGGTGCGCGCGGTATTCGGCGCTGCCGTGCAGGTCGCCATTCAGCTCGGACGGGTCAGTCTTGACGCCGGCAGCGGCCTCGGTGGTGAAGCTCTTGCCCAGCGCCTCTTCCATCGCCGTGTGGCGGAACACCCCGTTGCCGCCGCCGGTGACGGCCACGCGCACGCCATCCGCCGTCTGTGCCACGAACACGCCGATCAGCGCGAACAGCGACGCGGGCTGGCGGAACTTCATGTAGGCGGCACGCTGCGGCTTGGGAAAGCGCACGGCGATGATCAGCTCGCCCTCTTCCAGCGCGGTGGCGAACAGGCCCTGGAAGTAGTCGTCGGCCGCGATCTCGCGTTCGGTGGTGACGATGGTGGCACCCAGCGCCAGCGCCGCCGCCGGATAGTCGGCCGCCGGATCGTTGTTGGCCAGCGAGCCGCCGATGGTGCCCATGGCCCGCACCTGCTTGTCGCCGATGCCCTCGGCCAGCGCCGCCAGCGCGGGGATCATGGCTTTCACGTCGGCGTTGCCGGCGACGTCAGCATGGCGCGTCATGGCGCCGATAACGAGCGCGTCGCCCTCCTGGCGCACGCCGGCCAATTCCTTCACGCCGCCCAGGTCGACCAGTTGTTCGGGCGCAGCCAGGCGCAGCTTCATCGACGCCAGCAGCGTTTGCCCGCCGGCCAGCAGCTTGCCGCCGCCCTGGGCGAGCTTGACCGCATCGGCTTGCGTGGTGGGGCGTTCAAAGGTGAATGCGTACATGGTTCGTGTCTCCTCAAGCCTGGGCCGATTGAATCGCCTGCCACACGCGGTGCGGCGTGGCGGGCATGTCGAGTTCGGTCACGCCCAGGGGCTTGAGCGCATCGAGCACCGCGTTGATGACGGCCGGCGGCGAGCCGATGGCACCCGCCTCGCCGCAGCCCTTGCTGCCAATGGGGTTGTGCGTGCAGGGCGTGCAGACGTGGCCGAGCCTGAATTCGGGAAAGTCGGCCGCGCGCGGCATGGTGTAGTCCATGTAGCTGCCGGTCAGCAGCTGGCCGCTTTCGGGGTCGTACACGCCGTGCTCCAGCAGCGCCTGGCCGATGCCCTGCACCAGTCCGCCGTGCACCTGGCCTTCGACGATCATCGGGTTGATGATGACACCGAAGTCGTCCACCGCGGTGAAGCGGTCTACGCGCACCACGCCGGTGGCGGGGTCGACCTCGACCTCGCAGATGTAGGTGCCGGCCGGGTAGGTGAAGTTGGTCGGGTCGTAGAACGCGGTTTCGTTCAGGCCAGGCTCCAGCTTGTCGAGCGGGTAGTTGTGCGGCACGTAGGCCGTCAGCGCCACCTGGGCGAAGGGGATCTTCTTGTCGGTGCCCTTGACGCTGAACTCGCCACCACTGAACTCGATGTCGGCGTCGCTGGCTTCCATCAGGTGCGCGGCGATCTTCTTGGCCTTCGCCTCGATCTTGTCGATGGCCTTCATGATGGCGGTGCCACCGACCGAGAGCGAGCGGCTGCCGTAGGTGCCCATGCCGAAGGGCACGCGGCCGGTGTCGCCGTGCACGATGTCGACCTGGGATGGGTCGATGCCGAGACGCGCCGCCACCAGCTGGGCGAACGTCGTCTCGTGGCCTTGGCCGTGGCTGTGAGAACCGGTGAACACCGTCACGCTGCCGGTGGGGTGCACGCGCACCTCGCCGGCCTCGAACAGGCCGGCGCGCGCGCCTAAAGCGCCGGCGATGTTGCTAGGCGCCAGGCCGCAGGCCTCGATGTAGCTGCTGTAGCCGATGCCGCGCTTCAGGCCTTTCGCCTCACTGGCGGTGCGCCGCGCCTCGAAGCCCTTGACGTCGGCCAGCTCCTGCGCCTGATCCATGCACGCGTGGTAGTCGCCGATGTCGTACTGCAGCGCCACCGGCGTCTGGTACGGAAAGCTGGTGATGAAGTTGCGCTTGCGGATCTCGTCCTGCGACAGGCCCAGCTCCCATGCGCAGCGCGTGACCAGACGTTCGACCACGTAAGTCGCCTCGGGCCGGCCCGCGCCGCGGTAGGCATCGACCGGCGCCGTGCTGGTGAACCAGCCATCGACCTCGACGTAGATCTGCGGTGCCGTGTACTGCCCCGCCAGCAGCGTGCCGTACAGGATGGTGGGCACGCTGGAAGCGAAGGTGGACAGGTACGAACCCAGGTTGGCATCGGTGTGCACGCGCATGGCGAGGAACTTGCCGTCCTTGTCCATCGCCATTTCGGCGTGCGTGATGTGGTCGCGGCCGTGCGCGTCGCTCACGAACGATTCGCTGCGCTCGGCCGTCCACTTCACGGCGCAGTTGAGCTGCCGGGCGGCCCAAGTCACCGCCACGTCCTCGGCATACAGGAAAATCTTGGAGCCGAAGCCGCCGCCCACATCGGGCGCGATCACGCGCACTTTGTGCTCGGGCAGTTGCAGGACGAAGGCGGTGAGCAGCAGGCGCTCGACGTGCGGGTTCTGGTTGGCGACGTACAGCACGTACTCGTCGCTGGCCCGGTTGTAGCTGGCGTTGGCCGCGCGCGGCTCCATGGCGTTGGGGATCAGCCGGTTGTTGGTGATGTCGAGCTTGGTGACGTGCGCGGCCTTGGCGAAGGCCTCGTCCACCGCGGCCTTGTCGCCCAGCGTCCACTTGTAGCAGTGGTTGTCGGGCGCCTCGTCGTGCAGCGCGGGGCCGTTTCGGGCGGTGCGCATGTCGATCACGGCATCGAGCACGTCGTAGTCCACCTCCACCGCCTCGGCGGCGTCCTTGGCCTGCTGCAGCGTGTCGGCCACCACCATGGCCACGTGGTCGCCCACGTAGCGCACCTTGGTGTGCGCCAGGATGGGGTGCGGCGGCTCCTTCATCGGCGAGCCGTCGGGGTTGCTGATGAGCCAGCCGCAGGGCAACCCGCCCATCTTGCCTTCCATGTCCTTGCCGGTGAAGACCTTCACCACGCCGGGCATCTTCTCGGCGGCACCAACATCGACGCTCTTGAGAGCGGCATGCGCATGCGGCGAGCGCACGAACACCGCGTACTTCTGGTTGGCCTGGTGGATGTCGTCGGTGTACTGGCCGACGCCGGTCAGAAACCGCTCGTCCTCCTTGCGCTTCATGGATTCGCCGATGTGCGGCAGCTTGGCAAAGTCGTTGGCACCCATGTCTTGTCTCCTTGTTTTCTCGTCGGGGTCAGGCCAGCGCCTTTTGCGCCTGCTGCACCGCCTTGACAATGTTCTGGTAGCCAGTGCAGCGGCAGATGTTGCCCTCCAGCAGCTCGCGGATCTCGGCCTCGCTGGCCTGGGGATGGTGCTGGAGCAGATCGATGCTGCTCATCACCATGCCGGTGGTGCAGAAGCCGCATTGCAGGCCGTGACAGTCCTTCATTGCCGCCTGCACTGGGTGCATGCTGCCGTCGGCATTCGCCACGCCCTCGATGGTGGTCACCTCGGCGCCCGGCAGTTGCGCCGCCAGCACGTTGCACGACTTGATGGCGCGGCCGTTGGCGATCACCGTGCAGGCACCGCACTGCGCGGTATCGCAGCCGACGTGGGTGCCGGTCAGGCGCAGCGTGTCGCGCAGCAGCTGCACCAGCAGCGTGTTCTCGGGCACGTCGGCGCTGACCGGCTTGCCGTTGACGGTGAGTTCGACTTTCATCGGGACTGTCTCCTTCCAGGATGGTCTTGTAGGTGTGAGAATGCCTCTTCCATTCTTGGAACACTCCCGGGGACCGCGGCTAGGTGAAACCCTAGTTCTGGCCTGCCGGCGGCCGAAATTCTCAGATTGAGACGGGCGGTTTCGCAGGCGTCCGCACGCGATCCTATGCAACAGATTTCATAGCCATGAAGCCTCGCGACCGGCTCCAGCAGATCGAACAGACGCGCCGCGCGCTGCTCACCAGCGATGTGCCGCCGGACCAGCTGCTGCACGCTGCCTGGAACGACCGTGCGTGGCTGCTGCGCTCCTGGCAGCGCTGCCTGGCGCAGGGACAGCGGCCCGAGCAGCCGGTCAGCTTCGACGCGGTGCCCGCCGCCGCCCGCCAGCGGGCCGACGAAGCGCACCGCAGCCTGCTTGCCGCGGCACGCCCCGAGATGCAGCGCCTCGCGCGCGCCGTGGCCCCGATCCGCTACTTCGCCATCCTGACCGATGCCGCCGGCGCCGTGATCGACACCGCGGGCGCCATCGACCGCCGCGACCGCCGCGCCGAGGCCATTGCGCGCGTGGGCGTCGACCTCTCGGAGCGCAGCATCGGCACCAGCGCCATCGGTGCGGCGCTGGGCGAGCAGCAGCCGGTGTGGCTGCACCGAGGCGAGCATTTCTTCCGCGACACCAGCGTCTACAGCTGTGCCGGCGCGCCGCTGACGGGGCCGAAGGGCCAGTGCCTCGGCATGCTGGATCTGACCGGCATCGAGGCGCCCGAGCGTCCTGAATTGCAGCACCTGGTGGCCCGCTCGGCCCGCGCCATCGAGGACGCATTGCTGCACGCCACCCCGCACGCGCTGCGCCTGCACCTGGCGTGGGGTGAGGCGCTGCCCGGAGAAACCGCTCATGCCGTGCTCTGCCTGGACGCCGGGGGCGCCGTGCTGGGCGCCAACAGCGCCGCGCGCCAGATGCTGCCCGCCCTGGCGGGGCTGGCACACGGCGGGGTGCACGCCGGCGATCTGTTCGCCCTGCCCTGGCAACACCTGTTCGACCTGGCCGGGCGGGATGCACCGTCGCTTGTACCCCTGTGGTCGGGCCTGCGGATCGCCGTGCAGGCCGTGCGACCCGGCGCACCGGCAGCCAGTCCAGCACCTGCCACGCCGCGCCTGCCGCTCAAAGCGCTGGAAGAACGGCTCATCCAGCAGGCCGTGCGCGACGCCAGCGGCAATGTGGCCGAAGCCGCGCGCGCGCTGGGCCTGAGCCGGGCCACGCTGTACCGGCGCCTGGCGGCCACACGCGGCGCCTCCGTCGCGCGCCGCTGAGACTTCAAGCATTTTTGGCCTCCAGCGCCCGCCCAGCAAGCGGTGTTCGCTATCAATAGGGAAGCGATCGACAGCCATCGCCTCATGGAGCAAGGCACACCGCTCGCTACACTTCACGCTTTGCCGGCCACGGTGCCGCGCCAGCCCTGCCCTTTCCCCATGTCCACCGTTTTCAACTTCACCTTCGTCCCCTGGTTCCGCGCCGTGGCGCCCTATATCCACATGCACCGCGGCAAGACCTTCGTGGTCGGCGTGGTGGGTGAGGCGATTGCCGCCGGCAAGCTGGGCAACATCGCCACCGACCTGGCGCTGATCCAGAGCATGGGCGTGAAGATCGTGCTGGTGCACGGTTTTCGCCCGCAGGTGAACGAGCAGCTGCGCGCCAAGGGGCACGACGCCCGCTATTCGCACGGCCTGCGCATCACCGACGACGTGGCGCTGGACTGCGCGCAGGAGGCCGCCGGCCAGCTGCGCTACGAGATCGAGGCCGCCTTCAGCCAGGGGCTGCCCAACACGCCCATGGCCGGCTCCAAGGTGCGGGTGATTTCGGGCAACTTTCTCACCGCGCGGCCCATGGGCATCATCGACGGCGTGGATTTCAAGAGCACCGGCGTGGTGCGCAAGGTGGACGTGGCGGGCATCTCGCATTCGCTCGACACCGGCGCGCTGGTGCTGCTGTCGCCGGTCGGCTTTTCGCCCACGGGCGAGGCCTTCAACCTGTCGATGGAGGAAGTGGCCACCTCGGTGGCCATGGCGCTGCAGGCCGACAAGCTGATGTTCCTGACCGAGAAGCCCGGCGTGCGCATCCGCCCGCTGGAGCCCGAGGCCGAGGACAACCCTATCGACACCGAGATTCCGCTGGCCGAGGCGCGCGCGCTGATGGCGCGCCTGCCGATGCCCGAGCAGCCGATGGACGTGGGCTTCTACCTGCGCCACTGCGTGACGGCGTGCGAGCACGGCGTGGAGCGCAGCCACATCCTGCCCTATGCGGTGGATGGCGCGCTGCTGCTGGAGGTGTACGTGCACGACGGCATTGGCACCATGGTGGTTGACGAGAAGCTGGAGAGCCTGCGCGAGGCCACGCACGACGACGTGGGCGGCATCCTGCAGCTGATCGAGCCGTTCGAGAAGGACGGCACCCTGGTCAAGCGCAGCCGCACCGAGATCGAGCGCGACATCGGCGCCTACAGCATCGTCGAGCACGATGGCGTGATCTTTGCCTGCGCCGCGCTCTACCCCTACCCCGAGGCCAAAACTGGCGAGATGGCCGCCGTCACCGTGTCGCCGCAAAGCCAGGGCCAGGGCGACGGCGAGAAGATCCTGAAGCGCATCGAGCAGCGCGCCCGCGAGATGGGCCTGACCAGCATCTTCGTGCTGACCACGCGCACCATGCACTGGTTCATCAAGCGCGGCTTTCGCCAGGTCGACCCGGACTGGCTGCCCGAGGCGCGCAAGCGCAAGTACAACTGGGACCGCAAGAGCCAGGTGCTGGTGAAAAATCTGTAGCACGTAACACGGCGCTGCTGTCAGTCCGGCGGGCGCTTCTCCTACGGCACGGCCCAGGGCGCCGGCCTACAGTGAATGCATCGAAGGCATTTGCAAGGAGAAACAAGCCATGGAACTTGTCTGGTTCATTCTGGTGGGGCTGATCGCCGGCTGGCTGGCCGGCATGATCGTCAAGGGCGGCGGCTACGGCCTGGTGGGCGACATCGTCGTCGGCATTCTGGGCGCGCTGCTGGGCGGCTTTCTGTTCGGCTCGCTGGGCGGCGCCGTGGGCGGCGGGCTGCTGGGCAGCATCGTGGTGGCCACGCTGGGCGCCATCATCCTGATCGTGATCCTGCGGCTGATCAAGCGCGCCTGATCAGGCTTCCCCGGAAATAAAAAAAGCGGCCCGCGGGCCGCTTTTTTCATGCGCGTGCCAGCGCGTCAGGCCGGCATCACGCCGCCGCGCCGTGCCGGCAGCTTCAGCAGCGTGACCAGGATGGTGACGATGAAGATGCTGAACCAGATGAACGACCAGTTGGCAATGGTGCCGCCGAGGAACGTCCAGTCCACCGCGCTGCAGTCGCCCGCGCCCTTGAAGATCATGGGGATGGCGCGCTGCAGCGGAAACGATTCGATCATGCCGAACAGGTCGCGCCCGCAGGTGGCGAACTCGGGCGGGTTCCACTGCAGCCAGCTCTGGCGCGCGGCGGTGAAGGCGCCGAAGGCCGCCATGGCCACGCCCAGAATGCCCCACAGGCGCCAGCCGGCCGGCCCCTTGGAGAAGGCGGCCAGCGCCGCGAACACGCCCACGACGATGAGCGCATAGCGCTGCACGATGCACATGGGGCAGGGCTCGAGCCCCACCACGTTCTGCAGGTACAGGATGCCGAAGGCCAGCATGCCGGCACAGATGAGGGCGATGGCGCCGAACACGCGGCGGGGATGGGCGAAAAGCGAATCAAGCATGGTGGTGCGGATTGTCTGTCATCGGGCCGGCAGCGCGGGGGCTGCGGCGGCGATTGGAGCGCGCCGGGTGTGCAAAGGTTCCCAGAACGACGGACGCGATGCGGCGGCAGATTGCTTCTGTTTTAGCAGCTATCGGCGCCGATACAGCCTGCGCTTCATGCCATTTTGACTTGATAAACAGGCCGCCGGCAAGGTGTACGGGGCACACGCGGACACTACATTATCAGGAGCTGCTTGCGCCTGATATAGAACAGTTTCATTTTCAAACACATCTGAAATCCTTGTGCAGCAAGCGCAGGCAGCTATTATTTTTCAAAGAAGTCCCGGATGGCGCATGGATCGCATCCCCTGTGTGGGAGCGGGCTTGCCCGCGATCAGGCGCTGGCTGCGACGAAGCGCCTCATCGCGGGCAAGCACGCTCCTACAAGGCTGTCCGAGCCTGGTTGCGCATCAAGCAGCCCTGCTGATCCACACACCCCGCCCGCGCACCAAGAAAAAACCCGCGCCAGGCGCGGGTTCGTCAGGCCAGCCGCGCCGCTGCCGGCGCCGGGCTGTGCATCAGGCCTGCTTCTTCACCCAGGCGGCGAAGGCGTCGACGTACTTCTGCACGAACTCCTTGCTGTCGGGCCCAATGGCGCCGTCCTGGACCAGACCTTCCTTCCACTGCAGGAACATCTCCGGCTGGCCCAGCGTGGGCATGTCGAGGTAGGCCAGCACGTTGCGCAGGTGCTGCTGCGCCAGCGAGGTGCCGATGGCGCCCACCGACACACCCACCACGCCCGCCGGCTTGCCAGCCCACACGCTCTGGCCCCAGGGGCGCGAGGCGTGGTCGATGGCGTTTTTCAGCACGCCGGGCACCGAGCGGTTGTACTCGGCGGTGACGAACAGCACCGCGTCGGCAGCCTTGATCTCGCCCCGCAGGCGCGTGACCTGCGGCGCCGGGTTGCCGTCGTCGTCCTGGTTGTACAGCGGCAGGTCGTCGATGCGGATGAACTGCGCCTTCAGCTCGGTCGGAAACTGCTTGACCAGCGCCTCGGCAAACTGCCTGTTGAACGATTCCTTGCGGATGCTGCCGACGACGACGGCAACTGTTTTCTGGCTCATGGAGATCTCCTGCAGGGTGATGGGCAAAGCCCGGATGCGGCTTTCAGTGCTTGAAACGGCGCACCCAGGCCACGAAAGTGTCGACGAAATTCTGCGCGAAATCCTTGCTGGCGGGGCCGACGTTGCCCTGCTCGTCCACCAGCCCGTCCTTCCACTGAAGGTACATCTCGGGCTGGTTCAGCGTCGGCATGTCGAGCACGGCCAGCACGTTGCGCAGGTGCTGCGCCGCCATGGCGCCCGACAGCGGGCCGTAGGACACGGTGACGATGGCCGCAGGCTTGCCCTTCCACTTGGCCTGGCCGTAGGGGCGCGAGGCCTGGTCGATGGCGTTCTTCAGCACGCCGGAATACGAGCGGTTGTACTCGGGCGTGACGAACAGCACGCCGTCGGCGGCCTCCACCTCGGCCTTCAGGCGCCGCACTTCGGGGGCGTTGTCGCCATCGTCGTCCTGGTCGTAGTGCGGCAGGTCGTCGATGCGCAAGAAGTTGAACTTCACGCCTTCGGGCGCCAGCTTGGCCAGCGCCTCGGCGAAGCGGCGGTTGTACGAATCCTTGCGAATGCTGCCGACGACGACGGCGATGTTCAGGGGGCTGCTCATGGTGTTGTTGTTCCTGTTGGTAAATAGCAAACTGCTAATGATCCACCAAACTCAATAGTCTTGCACGCCGCGGGATTGGTTGAAATGGTGTACGGCGGCGCCGGCCCATAATGCCGCGCATGACGGAAAAGGATGTGACACGGGCCCGCCCGCAACCGGGCGAAGAAGCCCAGGACCACGCCGCCCCCCGCCGCCAGCGCGGCATCCAGTCGATCGAGGTCGGCATGCGCGTGCTGCAGGCGCTGACCGAGCAGCGCCGCGCGCTGCCGCTGAAGGACTTGGCGCGCCTGGCCGACATGCCGCCGGCCAAGGCCCACCCGTATCTGGTCAGTTTCATGGCCACCGGCCTGGTCAAGCAGCACCCGCTGACCGGCCACTACGAACTGGGCCCCGCCGCGCTGCAGATGGGCCTGGCCGCGCTGCAGCAGCTCGACCCGCTGACCGAGGCCAGCCAGGAGGCCGCGCAGCTGGCCGCACGCTCGGATCTGAGCATCGCCCTGGCCGTGTGGGGCCAGCTGGGCCCCACCGTGGTGCGGCTGGACGAGCCGCGTTACCCGCTGCACGTGAACCTGCGCGTGGGCACCGTGATGTCGCTGTTCAACACCATCACCGGCCGCGTGTTCGCCGCCTACCTGCCCGAGAAGATGGTGCGCAGCATGCTGGAGGACGAGCACCGCCGCGTGGTCGGCGGCGCCTCGTCCAGCTTCGACGCGCCCGAGGTGCAGGCGCTGCTGCGCGACATCCGCGCCAGCGGCATGGGGCGCGGCATCTCGATGCCGCAGCCGGGCGTGAACACGCTGTGCGCCCCCGTGTTCGACGCCGCCGGCCACATCGTGCTGGTGATGACCATGATCGGGCCGCAGGGCATCTTCGACGCCGAGATCGACAGCCCCGCCGGCCAGCTGCTGCGCGAGCATGCCGGCAACGTGTCGCGGCGGCTGGGCCATCGCGCGTAGCCAGAAAACTATCATTTCAATAGCTTCCCGCGCCCAAGGGACGGGCGCTGGAGGCCGATTTGATACTGGATCGAGCGACGGCATCCAGCGCGCCCTACCTCGTCCTCAAAATTAAACATTGGCAAATAGATTGACGAATAACTAAATTCGTCCCTACAATCGGCCATCTCGAACAACGCTGGAGACTTGCCATGTCCGAAAAGAAATTCGCCTCCCAGGCCGACCTGGAAGAAAAGAAGATCAGCTGGGAAAAGCTCAGCGACAACGCCTACGCCTACACCGCCGAGGGCGACCCGAACACCGGCGTCATCATCGGCGACGACGGCTGCATGATCATCGACGCCACCGCCACGCCCGTGGCCGCGCAAGGTGTGATCCAGAAGATCCGCGAGATCACCGACAAGCCGATCAAGTACGTGGTGCTGACGCACTACCACGCCGTGCGCGTGCTGGGCGCCAGCGGCTACAAGTCGGAAGGCCTCGAGCAGATCATCGCCAGCCAGGACACCTACGACCTGATCGTCGAGCGCGGCCAGCAGGACATGGACTCGGAAATCGGCCGCTTCCCGCGCCTGTTCCAGGCCGTCGAAAGCGTGCCGGGCCTGACCTGGCCGACGATGACCTTCACCGGCGAGATGACGCTGTGGCTGGGCAAGCTGGAGGTGAAGATCAAGCAGGTGGGCCGCGGCCACACCAAGGGCGACACCATCGTCTACCTGCCGAGCCAGAACACCTGTTTCTCGGGCGATCTGGTCGAGGCCGATGCGGCCTGCTACACCGGCGACGCCTACCTGGCCGACTGGCCGCAGACGCTGGACAACCTGGCCGCCATGAAGTTCGACAAGCTGGTGCCCGGCCGCGGGCCGGCGCTGCTGACGCCGGCCGAGGTGCAGAAGGGCCTGGCCTACACACGCGACTTCGTCAGCACGCTGTACCAGAGCGCGCAGGAAGCCGTGGCCCAGGGCATGGACCTGAACGCCACCATGAAGCACACGCGCAAGGCCATGGACCCGAAGTTCGGCCAGGTCTTCATCTACGAGCACTGCCTGCCCTTTGACGTGACCCGTGCGCACGACGAGGCCAGCGGCATCCGCGACCCGCGCATCTGGACCGCCGAGCGCGATCAGCAGATGTGGCACGAGTTGCAGAAAGCTTGATGCCCAGCCCGCCGTGCGGGCACCTCCTTGTGGGAGCGGGCTTGCCCGCGATAGGGCTGACGCTGCACAACGGCTCATCGCGAGCAAGCCCGCTCCCACAGCAAGAAGCTCATTTATTGATAGCTGCCTGCGCTTATCCATCAAGCGCTGCAGCCTCTTTTGACTCAAACCGCCAACCCGAGGAGACAAGCGGTGCAAAAGACCTTCACCTACCCCAAGTTCGAGTTCGTCCAGCCGCCCGAGCTGACCGAAGGCAAGACCGGCCATTACCCCGTGGTCGTGGTGGGCGCCGGCCCGGTGGGCCTGTCGGCCGCCATCGACCTGGCGCAGCAGGGCCAGGATGTGCTGCTGCTCGACAACGACGACACCGTGTCGATCGGCTCGCGCGGCGTGTGCTACGCCAAGCGCGCGCTGGAAGTGCTCGATCGCATGGGCTGCGGCGACAAGTTCGTGCAGAAGGGTGTGAGCTGGGACGTGGGCCGCACCTTCCTGCGCGAGGGCGAGGTGTTCAACTTCAACCTGCGGCCCGAGGCGGATCATCACCGCCCCGGCATGATCAACCTGCAGCAGTACTACCTCGAGGAATACCTGATCGAGCGCGCCCGCCAGCTGTCGGACAAGCTGCAGATGCGCTTCAAGAGCAACGTCATCTCCGTCGTGCCGGGCGAAGACCAGGTGACGGTGCGCGTCGAGACGCCGGACGGGCCCTACTCGCTCACCACCGACTGGCTGGTGGTCGCCGACGGCGCGCGCAGTCCCATTCGCACCATGCTCGGGCTCGACATCGAGGGCAAGATCTTCATGGACCGCTTCCTCATCGCCGACGTGGTGATGAAGGCCGACTTCCCGGCCGAGCGCTGGTTCTGGTTCGACCCGCCCTTCCACCCCAACCAGAGCGTGCTGCTGCACAAGCAGGCCGACAACGTGTGGCGCATCGACTTCCAGCTCGGCTGGGACGCCGACCCGGTGGAAGAGCGCAAGCCCGAGAAGGTGATCCCGCGCATCCAGGCCATGCTCGGCGACGAGCGCGAGTTCGAGCTGGAATGGGTCAGCATCTACACCTTCCAGTGCCGGCGCATGAACAGGTTCAACCATGGCCGCGTGCTGTTCGTGGGCGATGCGGCGCACCAGGTCTCGCCCTTCGGCGCGCGTGGCGCCAACAGCGGCATCCAGGACACCGACAACCTGGCCTGGAAGCTCAAGCTGGTGATGGACGGCCAGGCCCCCGCCACCCTGCTCGACACCTACACCGAAGAACGTGGCTGGGCGGCCGACGAGAACATCATGAACTCGACCCGCTCGACCGACTTCATCACGCCCAAGAGCGCCACCAGCAAGACCTTCCGCAACGCGGTGCTGGAGCTGGCGGCCAACTACCCTTTCGCCCGCGCGCTGGTCAACTCCGGCCGCCTGTCGGTGCCCAGCTGGCTGGCGACGTCGAGCCTGAACACGCCGGATGCGGACGCCTTCAAGGGCAACATGATCCCCGGCGCGCCCATGGCCGACGCGCCGGTGCAGGCCGCCGGCGGCGACGGCTGGCTGCTGCACCAGATGGGCAACCGCTTCCAGGCGCTGCACTATGTCGAGGACGCGGACGCACTGGACGCGGGTGCCGCGCAAGCGCTGAGTGAGCTGCAAGCGGGCGGCATCCCGGTCGAGCCCATCGTGGTCGCCCGAAAGGGCCAGGCGCCCGCCGGCCTGAAGACCCTGATCGACACCAAGGGCTGCGTGGCCCAGCGCTACGACCTGCAGCCGGGCACCACCTACCTTTGCCGGCCAGATCAGCACGTGGCCGGCCGCTGGCGTGCGCTGGATGCTGCAAAAATCAAAGCAGCCGTGGCCCGCGCAACGGGCAACGCCTGAAGACCGACCGGAGACCCGCCATGCCCCTGAACACCCAGCCCAACTTCAGCGAAGCCGGCCAGCGCTACTTCCAGGCCTACTCGCCCGGCGACGATTTCTACGAGGCCTTGATCGACACCCACCGCGACCTGAGCGACGAGCAGAGCGCCATGGTCAACGCCCGCCTGATCCTGCTGCTGGCCAACCACATCGGCGACATCGGCGTGCTGCGCGAGGCCATGCGGATCGCCCGCGACGGCGTGTAAGCCGCTTCATCCCGGCGCGTCAGGCGCCAGTCGCAGCCAGATCGCCAGGCCACTTCGGCCCTGCGCCCACGCTACCAGCGACCGCCACGGCGGTCGCTTTTTCGTTGCTGATCGGCTTTTTGCACTGTGTGCGCTGGCGCACAGACAGCCGCCGGCACGCGGCGCATGCTGGGCTTGTATCGAACGGTCGGCGCCCATCGCGGCAGCCTGTCGGACTGCCTCCTCGCACAACCGGTATCGGTCCAACGCTGAAGGAGCGCATCATGAACAGACCCTCGATTCTCTTCTCGGCCGTGCTGCTGGCCGCCGGCACCTCGGTCGCCATGGCCCAGGGCCCGAGCGATGCCCAGATCGCCGCCATCGTCGTCACCGCCAACCAGGTCGACATCGACGTCGGCAAGTTTGCGCAGACCAAGGCCCACGCCGCCGACGTCAAGGCCTTTGCCAGGCAGATGGTGACCGACCACACGGGCGTCAACAAGCAGGCCGCAGAACTGGCGAACCGGCTCAAGCTCACGCCCGAGGACAACCCGACGGCGCAAAGCCTCCAGCAGGGGGGCGTCGATGCGCTCAAGACGCTCGAGCCGCTGAAAGGCGCCGCGTTCGACAAGGCCTACATCGCACGCGAGGTCGACTACCACACGCAGGTCATCGATGCGATCGACAAGACCCTGATTCCGAGCGCACAGAACGCCAAGCTGAAGGCGCTGCTGGTCAACTCCCGGCCGGCCTTCGTCGGCCACCTGGAGCACGCGAAACAGATCCAGGCCAAGCTGAAATGACGCGCAGGCAGGCATCGACATGGCCGCAGCCCCCCACGCCCCGTGCACGCGCCGCCACGCGCTGCTGATCGCGGCCGGCATGGCGGTGGCATCCGTCGCGCGGGCGCGGGCGCGCCTGCCGGTGCGGCACACCGTCGTCATGGCGGCAACGGCCTATGCGCCGCTGACCCTGACCGTGCGGCGCGGCGACAGCGTGGAGTGGATCAACAAGGACCCGTTTCCGCACACCGTCACCTGCGCTGGCGTGTTCGATTCGCAGAGCATCGCCGAAGGCGCGCGCTGGACTTATCGTGCCGACAGGCGCGGCCGCTTTGCCTACACCTGCACCTTCCACCCCAACATGAACGGCACCCTGGTGGTGACCTGAGGGCCGCCACCGCCACCGGAGAACGACCATGGCCAGCGACGACACTTTTCTCACCGGCCCCGACCTCGCCCAGGGCGTGGCCTCGTCGGCGCTCGCTGACGGTGCGATGCTGCTCGGCCACGCGCATGGCGAGTCGCTGATCCTGGTGCGCCAGGGCGGCCAGCTGTTCGCCGTCGGCGCCGTCTGCACGCACTGGAACGGGCCGCTGGCCGACGGCCTGCTGGTCGGCGACACGGTGCGCTGCCCCTGGCACCACGCGGCCTTCAGCCTGCGCACCGGCGAGGCGGTGCGCGCGCCGGCGCTCAAGCCCATCACCTGCCGCCAGGTCGAGGAAATCGACGGCCGCGTCTGCGTGCGCCAGAGCACCCCCACCCTGCCGCGCAAGGCCGCGCCGCCCGAGGTGTTGCAACCCATCGTCATCGTGGGCGGCGGCGCCGCAGGCCAGGCGGCGGCCGAGGCATTGCGCCGCGCGGGCCACGAGGGCAGCATCACCCTGTTCAGCGCCGACCCGGACCTGCCCTGCGACCGGCCCAACCTGTCGAAGTACTACCTGGACGGCAGTGCATCCGATGACTGGGTGCCGCTGCGTCCGGCGTCGTTCTATGAAGACCAGCGCATCGACCTGCGGCTCGGCATGCGCGTGGCCGCCATCGACACCGCGCGGCGCGAGGTGCAACTGGAGGACGGCAGCCGGCATGGCTTCGACGCCCTGCTGCTGGCCACCGGCGCCGAGCCGGTGCGACTGCCGCTGCCCGGTGCCGACCTGCCGCACATGCGCTACCTGCGCAGCTGGGCCGATGCCCGCGCGCTGGCGGCCGCGGCCGGCACAGCCAGGCAAGCCGTCGTCATCAGCGCCAGCTTCATCGGGCTGGAGGTGGCGGCCTCGCTGCGCAAGCGCGGCCTGCGCGTGCACGTGGTGGGGCGCGAGACGGCCTTGATGGAGCGCGTGCTGGGCACCGACGTCGGTGCCTTCCTGCGCCGCCTGCACGAGCAGCACGGCGTGGTCTTTCACCTCGGCGTCACGCCCGAAACCATCGACGCGCGCGGCGTCTTGCTGTCGAACGGCGAGACGCTCGCCGCCGACCTGGTCGTGATCGGCGTCGGCGTGCGTCCGGCGCTGGCGCTGGCCGAACAGGCGGGCCTGGCGCTGGATCGCGGCGTGACGGTCGACGAGTACCTGCAGACCAGCGTGCCCGGCATCTACGCCGCGGGCGACATCGCGCGCTGGCCCGACCCGCACAGCAGCGCGCCGATCCGCGTCGCGCACTGGGTGGTGGCGCAGCGCCTGGGCCAGGTGGCGGCGCACAACATGCTGGGGCAGCGCGAGCGCTTCCAGATGCTGCCGTTCTTCTGGACCGAGCAGTTCGACTTCGGCCTGGCCTACGTGGGCCATGCCGAAGGCTTCGACCAGGTGGTAATCGACGGCGACATCGACGCACGCGACTGCCGCATCTCCTACCGGCGCGCCGGGCAGGAGCTGGCAGCTGCCTTCGTCCACCGCGATCTCGAAGGCCTGCGCACCGAACGCGCGTTCGAGAACGCACTGGCCGCCGCCGCCCCGGCCCCGACGACCACGAGGAGCACCGCATGAACACCGACATGTACCCCCCGGCCTCGCGCGAACTCAACGCGCGGCGCGAGCAACTGACGCCTGATGCCACCAAGGCCTTCCAGGCCTTCGGCAAGGCCGTGTTCGCCGACGGCGCCCTGCCCGCCAAGACCAAGGAACTGATCGCCGTGGCGGTCGCCCATGTCACACAGTGCCCCTACTGCATCCGCGGCCACACTGCCAGCGCGCTGCGCAAGGGCGCCACCGAGCAGGAGCTGATGGAGGCCATCTGGGTCGCCGCCGAGATGCGTGCCGGCGCCGCCTATGCGCACTCCAACCTGGCGCTGGACGCCATGTCGCAGCACGCCGCGCGCCACCCGGCGGCGGGTTGAGGCCAGCGAAGGCGCCAGTGATGAGCCGCATCGCCGCATCCCGCGTGCGCTTGAAGCGCGCCTACGCGCCGCCCGCCGCCAGCGACGGCATGCGCGTGCTGATCGACCGGCTGTGGCCGCGCGGCGTGCGCAAGGACGCGGCGGCGCTGGACCTCTGGCTCAAGGACATCGGCCCCAGCACCGAACTCCGCAAGTGGTTCGGGCACGAGCCGTCGCGCTGGGCCGAGTTCCGCCGCCGCTACGCCGACGAGATCGCGCAGAAGCCGCAGCTGCTGGCGCAGCTGCGCGACATCGCGCGCCAGGGCGTGCTGACGATGGTCTATTCAGCCCACGACGAGCAGCACAACGATGCCCTGGTGCTGCAGGAACTGATCCTGCACCCACCCACCGCCACCGGGCCTTGACCGCCCTCAGCGCCGCAGCGGCAGCGTGCGCGACAGTAGCCGGTCGTACTCGCGCCTGACCACGCCGTAGCATTCGCAGGCGCGCCGCTCCAGCGCCGGGCGGTCGAACACCGTGATGCGGCCACGCCGGTACTCGATCAGGCCCTCGCGGCTCAGCCGGCCGGCCGCCTCGGTCACCCCCTCGCGGCGCACGCCCAGCATGTTGGCGATGAGTTCCTGCGTCATCACCAGTTCGTTGCCGGGCAGGCGATCCAGGCTCAGCAGCAGCCAGCGGCACAGCTGCTGCACCACGGCGTGGTGCCGGTTGCACACCGCGGTCTGCGACATCTGCGTCATCAGCGCCTGTGTGAAGCGCAGCAGCAGCTGCATGACCGCCGGCTGGCGTTCGAACTCCGTCATCAGGAAATCCGCGCGCACCCGCAGCCCCCGGCCCGCGCTCTGTACCACCGCGCGGCTCAGCGTGCTGCCGCCGCCCATGAACAGCGGCATGCCGACCAGCCCTTCATGGCCGATCACCGCAATCTCGGTGGAACCACCGTCCTCCAGCAGATAGACCAGGCAGACGATGGCCGTGAGCGGAAACACCGCGTGCGAGATGCGCGCGCCCGATTCGCGCAGCACGGCGCCCAGCGGCAGGTCGACGTCCTCCAGCTCGGGCCACCAGCGCGCGAACACCTCGTCCGGCAGCAGCGCCAGCAGCCGGTTCTTGCAGGCCAGTTCGCGGGCAACCACCACCACGCTCCTATGGGATCGACGTCCCGAAGCAGCTTACCCCCCATCCCATGGCGGGGCCAGCTTTTACCGGCTGCGCTGGTGGGGTCTTGGCCGTCAGGCCATCTTCACCGCCGTGCCCGTCACCGAGACCAGCATCATCCCGTTGGTCTCGCCCAGCACCTCGTAGTAGAAGTCGTGGTTTCCTTGGCGGGCATGGCGCGGGCGCTGGCGTCAATGGGATTCTGGCGCCCAAGCAACGCCCAGATCGGTCGCCGCAGCGTGCAGGCGCTTGTCGCGCGTCCACAGCCGGGCATCGGCGGCCAGCAGCGTGGCGGCCAGCAGATGCACGTCGATCCAGCCCAGGCCACGGCCGGCAAGCTGGTGCTGCTCGACCGCGTGCAGCACTTCGTCGTGCTCGGCCTGCGGCGCCGGCGGCAAGGCAGCCAGCAGGTCGAGCACGTCACGGCGGTTCTTCAGATGGCCAAGCGCGATTTCGCCGATGACGAAAGGGTGTATCGCGATGGCGCCCTGCTCCAGCGCCCGCGCCAGATCGGCATCGCCCTGGCGCAGGTGATCGACCCAGACCGAGGTGTCGGCCAGGATCATGGGCGCCTGGTCTTGGGTGCGGGTTCGCCCTGGCGGCGTGGCGCCGCCGCCAGCCGCGGCTCGCTGCCGCCCAGCCGCGCCAGGCGGCGCGCGCTTTCGCGCTCGATCAGGGCACGCAACGCTTCGGCCAGCAGCGCCGAGCGGTCCTGCACGCCGCTCAGCGCGCCGGCGCGCCCGAGCAAGGCTTCATCCAGGGTAACGGTGGTACGCATTGAAACGATTCCTGCATCAATATCGACATCATTTTATGCGATTCTTGATGCCAAGAGCCGGCGTCACACCTTCGCCAGCGCCTGATCCAGGTCGGCCAGCAGGTCGTCGATGTGCTCGATGCCGACGCACAGGCGCACGGTTTCCTCTTTCACGCCGGTCTTGGCTAGCTCTTCGGGCGAGAGCTGGCGGTGCGTGGTGCTGGCCGGGTGCGTGGCCAGCGACTTGGTGTCGCCGATGTTGACCAGGCGCGTGAACAGCTGCAGCGCGTCGAGAAAGCGCGCGCCGGCGGCGCGGGCATCGTCGCCGGGGGCGGATTTGACGCCGAAGGTGAACAGGCCCGAAGCGCGCCCGCCCATGTAGTGCTGCGCCAGCGCGTGGTCTTCGTGATCGGGCAGGCCGGCGTAGCTGACCCAGGCCACCTTGGCGTGCTGCTGCAGATGCTGCGCCACCTTCATCGTGTTCTCGCAGATGCGGTCCATGCGCAGCGCCAGGGTTTCGATGCCCTGCAGGATCTGGAAGGCGTTGAAGGGCGACAGCGCCGCGCCGGTGTTGCGCAGCGGCACGACGCGGGCGCGCCCGATGAAGGCCGCCGGGCCCAGGGCCTCGGTGTAGACCACGCCGTGGTAGCTCACGTCGGGTTCGTTCAGGCGCTTGAAGCGCGCCTTGTGCTCGGCCCAGGGAAACCTGCCGCTGTCGACGATGGCGCCGCCCAGCGAGGTGCCGTGGCCGCCCATGTACTTGGTGAGGGACTGGATCACGATGTCGGCGCCGTGCTCGATGGGGCGCATCAGGTAGGGGCTGGCGACGGTGTTGTCGACGATCAGCGGCACGCCGTGCCGGTGCGCGATGGCGGCCACGCTGGCGATGTCGGTGATGTTGCCGGCCGGGTTGCCGATGCTCTCGACGAACACGGCCTTGGTGCGTTCGTCGATCAGCTTGTCGAAGCTCTGCGGGTCGCGGTGGTCGGCAAAGCGCGTGGTGATGCCGAGCTGCGGCAGCGTGTGGGCGAACAGGTTGTAGGTGCCGCCGTACAGCGCGGTGCTGCTGACGATGTTGTCGCCCGCCTCGGCGATGGTCTGGATGGCGTACATGATGGCCGCCTGCCCCGAGGCAACGGCCAGCGCACCAATGCCGCCCTCCAGCGCCGCCACGCGCTTTTCCAGCACGTCGTTGGTGGGGTTCATGATGCGGGTGTAAATGTTGCCCGGCACCTTGAGGTCGAACAGGTCGGCGCCGTGCTGCGCGCTGTCGAAGGCATAGGCCACGGTCTGGTAGATCGGCACGGCGACCGACTTGTTGGTCGGGTCGGGCGAATAGCCGGCGTGGACGGACTGGGTTTCAAACTTCCATTGCTGCGACATGGGGTTCTCCTGAAAGGTCGATAACTATAAAAAAAATAGCTGCCAGCGCTTGCTGGATAAGCGCTGGAGGCCAAAAACACTTGAAAACCTGAAATCCAGGCGGTATCGCCGCAGTCTAGCCGCCGATCACGTGGTGCCACGCACCGCGCTCAGACGATTTCGTCATGCGCTTATGCAGCGTCCGGTCGCAGCGCCACGTTGTTGAGCTTGTCCAGCCGCTCGGGCCAGTCGCGGGTGATGGCGCCCTGGCGCAGGATGCGCGCCCAGGCGATCCAGGCGTCCCACTGCACGCGCTTGTCCCAGGCGTTGCCCCAGCTGCTGTAGCACTGCAGCGCGCCCTCGGCGGCGGCGCGCGCATCGTCGTGGCGGCCGGCGATCAGGTACAGCTGCGCCAGCAGCATCTGCGGCTCGCCCACCCACGGGTTCAGGCGCACGGCCTGCTCCAGCGTGGCGATGCTGGCCTGCGGCTGCACCAGCGGTTGCTGCTGCTGCACCACCGACCAGTACAGCGCCGAGGCGGCGGCCTCGTCGGCTTCGGGCAGCACGCGGGTGCAGTGGTCGAACACCGGCGGCATGGGCAGCCGCCCCTGCAGCGCCGGGTGCCGCAGTGCCGCGCCCAGGCGGCTGATCAGCGCATAAATGCGGCTGGGCGTGCGCATCGGCCCCGGCCACAGCGCGGCGGCCCAGTGCACGGCTTGCGGCGTCTGGTGCAGGAAGGGAAAGCCGGCGTAAATGTCTTCCTGCCAGGCAAACCATTGCTCGCAGAAGTCGGCCATGCTGACCACGGTGAAGGCGGCCACCACATCGGGCGGCAGCGTGCGGTCATCCAGCACCACGCTGCCGTCGGGCTCGATCTGCCCAGCCTGCACCTTCTGCGTGAACTGCGTGCGCGAGGCGGTGCAGAACAGGTGCACCAGCTCCTCCGCCGGCTCGCCCACGGCCTCGCGCAGGCGGGCGCGCTCGCTGGCGGCGTCGAACTTCACCAGATCGACATAGGCGTTGCCGTACACGCTGTGCAGCAGGCCCAGCAGGCGCACGTCGCGCGGCTGCCGCCACAGCGCCAGGCTGCGTGCCACGCCCACCAGGTGGTGGCGGAAGGTGCCGGCCTTGTGCCAGTCCTGCCCCACGCCGCGCGCCAGCACGATGGGCAGCACGGGTGCCAGGTCGGGGTCGGCCGACAGCCATTCGTCGTCCAGCAGCGCTTGTGCGCGGGCGAACAGGTCGGCATCGAGGGTGGGCAGCGGCAGGTCGGTCATGGCGATCATCCGGAAGGGGCGCGAAAGCAGCGGCCAGTGTAGTCAGCATGCGGATCAGGGCTTGGGCAAACTTGCTAAAGTCCCGTGACCCCCCAAGACACACGAACAACGCAAGGATTTACATGGCACGCATGGTCAACTGCATCAAGCTCGGCAAGGAAGCCGAGGGCCTGGACTTTCCGCCCTACCCCGGCGAGCTGGGCAAGCGCATCTGGGAAAGCGTCAGCAAGGAAGCCTGGCAGCAATGGCTGGGCCACCAGACCATGCTGGTGAACGAGAACCGCCTGAACCTGGCCGACCAGCGGGCGCGCGAATACCTCAAGCGCCAGATGGAGAACCACTTCTTCGGCGCCGGCGCCGACCAGGCCGCGGGCTACGTGCCGCCCAGCGCCTGAGCCGTTGCAGCCCACGGCCGACGCTCCGAAGCCGAACTGGCGCGCCTGCGCCGCCAGTACCACTTTCGCCCCGGCCCCGACGGCCTGCGCGCCTGGGACGTGCACCGGCTGATCCGCCTGGCGCGCCACCTGCCGGTAACCCAGGTGCCGCTGACCGACATCCGCGAACTGGACGAGCCCTACTGGTTCAGCCACGAGGGCGACGCGCCCACGCCGCGCGCCATCGCCCTTCACGTGCAGTTGATGGACGCCTGCGACCTGCGCTGGCCCATCATCCTGAGCGCCGACGGCGGCGTGATGGACGGCATGCACCGCGTGGCCCAGGCGCTGCGGCTGGGACACACGCACATCAGCGCACAGCGCTTTGCGACCGACCCGGCGCCCGACTACGTCGGCATGGGGCCGCAGGAACTGCCTTATTGATCAAATTGGCCTCCAGCGCCCGTCTGACAAGCGCGAGCAGCTATCAATTGATTAGCAAAAAAGGATGACCAACCCGACCATCCAGTGGCGCGACGATGGCACGCCCTTCAGCCCGCGTTTCGGTGACATCTACCGCAACACGGGCAGTGACGGTCGCGGCGGCCTCGCCCAGGCGCGTCAAGTGTTCCTGCAGGGCTGTGGCCTGCTGTCGACGGCTGAAGAAGCCACGGCATGGGCAGGCGCCCCCTGCTGGGCCGTGCTGGAGACAGGTTTTGGCCTCGGCCTCAACTTCCTCGCCACCTGGCACACATGGCGGCAAGACCCCAGGCGCCCGGCCCGCCTGTTCTACAGCGCGGTCGAAGCCTTCCCGCCCGAGCCCGCCGACCTGATCCGCAGCGTCGCCGCCTTCCCCGAACTGGCACCGCTGGCCGCCGAACTGGCGGCCCGGTGGCATGGCCTGCTGCCGGGCGTGCACCGCCTGCGGCTGGATGACGAGCGCGTGCAGCTGACGCTGTCCATCGGCGATGTGCAACCCGCGCTGGCGGAGCTGACGGGTGAGCACGACACCATCTACCTCGACGGTTTCGACCCCGTGCGCAACCCCGCCATGTGGAGCCTGCACACACTCAAGGCCGTGGCGCGGCTGGCGCGGCGCGGTGCCCGTGCGGCCACCTGGTGCGTGGCGCGCGAGGTGCGTGAAGCCATGACGGCGGCCGGCTTCGACGTCGAGCGCGTGCCCGGCCTGCCCCCCAAGCGGCACGCACTGCAGGCCCGCTATGCGCCGCGCTGGGCGGCACGCCGTCGCACCCTCGCCGATGAGCCAGCGCGTGTGGCGGGGCCGGGGCGCTGCGTGGTCATCGGCGCCGGTCTGGCAGGCGCCTCGGTGGCGTACAGCCTGGCGCAGCGCGGCTGGCAGGTGACAGTGCTGGACCGCGCCGCCGAGCCTGCCAGTGGTGCGAGCGGCCTGCCGGCCGGCGTGGTGGCGCCGCATGTCTCGCCCGACGATCGCCCGCTGTCGCGCCTCACACGCGCCGGCGTGCGCGCCACCTTGCAGCGCGCGCAGGCGCTGCTGCGCGAAGGCACCGACTTCGGTGCGACCGGCGTTCTGGAGCGCCACGCACCCGGCGAACGCCGGTTGCCGCCGAGCTGGCAGGATGCCCCGCAAACCGAAGCGACTCGTACCGATTCTGTGGCCTCCGACAACCAGGAAACCATTGAAAACGCGGCCATCGCTGGCGTACGGCTGGACGACGCCCACCAGGCCCTGTGGCATGCACAGGCCGGGTGGATTCGACCGGCCACCCTGGTGCGCGCCATGCTAAAGGCCCCACGCATCACCTGGCGCGGCGACACAGCCGTGTCCCGCATCGAGTCGCACGGGGCGCTGTGGCGCGTGGTAGACGCAGGCGGCGAGTTCATCACCGAGGCCGAACAGGTGTTCATCACCGCCGGTTTCGATTCGCTGGCGCTGCTGCAGACAGCCGCGCCCGCCGCACCACCATTGCACGCGCTGCGCGGCCAGGTCGCCTTCGGTCTCATGCCCGATGGCACGGCCGCCGATGCGCTGCCGCCCTTCCCGGTCAACGGCCAGGGCAGCCTGATCGCGCATCTGCCGGGCGAGCACGGGCCTTGGTGGATCACCGGCTCCACCTTCGAGCGTGGCAACACGCAGCCCGAACTGCTGCCCGCCGATCACGACGCCAACCTCGAACGCCTGTCCGAGCTGCTGCCGCGCGCCGCCGAGGCGCTGCAAGGCCAATGGTCCGACGGCCGCGCCCAGGCCTGGGCTGCGGTGCGCGCCACCCTGCCCGATCGCCTGCCCGCCGTTGGCGCGTGGGGTGCTGCCAGCAACGCGGCTTCAGTAGAAAAAGTGGCCATAAGCGCCACCGACAAAGCGCCAGCAGCTATTGAAATAGAAGCAAACGAGCAACCCCTGCCGCTGCATCTGTTGGCCGGCCTGGGAGCCCGCGGCCTGACGCTGGCCGTGCTGTGTGGCGAGATTGCGGCAGCGCAGTTGCACGGTGAACCCTTGCCGGTGGCCGCATCGCTGGCCCGGCGTCTCCGTGCAGACCGCTGGTGGCCGCGCGACACGGGGAATCACTGACGCCCACGAAAAAGGCCACCCGAAGGTGGCCTGTGTCGCCAACCGCAACCGCGTGCGCGGTTGCGGTGACGGACAGCATCAATCCAGCGGCGTCTTCTTGCCGTCCACGTAGTGGTGCAGCGTGATGGCGGCGTTCTTCATCTCGCCGTTGGGCTCGAACTGGATGTTGGCGGTGACGCCCTTGTAGTCCGACTCGGCCAGCTTGGCCGTGTAAACCGCCGGATCGACCGAGTCGGCACGCTTCATGGCGTCCGCCAGCAGCATGGTCGCGTCGTAGGTGTACGGGCTGTAGATCTGGTATTGATTGGGGTACTTGGCGTCGTAGCGGGCCTTCCACTCCACGCCGCCCGGCATCTTCTGGATCGAAGAGCCGCCTTCGGCGCAGATCATCTTGCCCAGCGTCTTGGCGCCAGCAGCCAGCTTGGCGATCTCGGTGGTGCAGATGCCGTCGCCACCGAAATAGTTGACTTCACCCAGGCCCAGTTGCTCCATCTGGCGCAGCATGGGGCCCGCCTGGGCGTCCATGCCACCGAAGAAGATGCCGTCGGGATTCTTCGACTTGATGGCCGTCAGGATGGCCATGAAGTCGGTGGCCTTGTCGGTGGTGAACTGCTCGTCCACGATCTCGATGCCCTTGGTCTTGGCGGTCTCGGCAAACACCTTCGCCACGCCCTGGCCGTAGGCCGTGCGGTCGTCGATGACGGCGATCCGCTTCAGCTTCAGGTTGTCGGCAGCGTAGTTGGCCAGGCCAGCACCCAGCGCCAGGTCGTTGGCGATGATGCGGTAGGTGGTCTTGTAGCCGGGCTTGGTCAGGTCAGGGTTGGTGGCCGCGCCGGTGACGTGCGGGATGCCGCAGTCGTTGTAGACCTTCGAAGCCGGGATGGTGGTGCCCGAGTTCAGGTGACCCACCACGCCGTTCACCTTGGCGTCGCACAGCTTCTGCGCGGCGGCGGTGCCCTGCTTGGGATCGGCGGCGTCGTCCTCGGCCTGGATCTCGAACTTGATGGTCTTGCCGCCGATGACGATGTTCTGCGTGTTCAGATCCTCGATCGCCATGCGCGAGCCGTTCTCGTTGTCCTTGCCGTAGTGCGCCTGCGGGCCCGACACCGGCGCCACGTGGCCGATCTTGACGACCTGCGTCTCACCCCCTGCGGCGGCTGCGGGCGCTGGGGCCGGTGCAGGCGCGGCGGCAGGTGCCTCGGCGGCTGGCGCGGGCGCTGGTGCGGGGGCTGGGGCCTCTTCCTTCTTGCTGCAGCCCACGGCAACAAAGGCACCCACCACGGCCGCGGCCCAAGTCAGCTTCAAATTCATTTCACTACCTCCAAGGTGTTGGTTAAGCCGGAAACGTTAGCGCATGCGGCCGGTCAGCGACATCAGGGAACACGCTAGTGTCTGACCGATGCCGAATTACGGGTTTTCACCTAGAGGGCGCGCCCCCGAATCGCCCTGAACCAGCGACTTGGCCACGGCCTCGCGCACCACGTCGGCCACGGCTTTCTGCACCCGGCCGTTGAAGCCCAGCATCTGCTCATGCAGCACGCGGCCGATGGCTTCGCTGATCAGGCGGTCGAGATCGGGGCCCAGGCGGGCCAGCAGCTCGTCGGCCGTGGCCATGGCGTGATCGGCGGCGCTGACGGCCGGGGGCACGGCGGGGACCGGATTTGCCGCGGCTTCGGCGGCGGCCGGCGGCACCTGCGCGGGCTCGGGCGCGGTGTCGATCTTCACCACTTCGGTCAGCGTGGGCACGAAGCGCGGGGGCTGTGCGGCGGGGGCGTCTTCGTTCGACAAGGCTTACTCCTTGGCGGCCAGGTCGTGCCGCTTGATCTGGTAGCCGCGGTCGGCATAGTGGCGCCAGCGCTGGCGTGCGTGGGCGCGGTCGGTGTCGTCGGTGGCCACCAGCTCGATCAGGCGCTCGAAGCGCTCGAAGCCCGACGGCACGGCAGCACCCAGGTGCACCAGCACCCCGGCCTGGGGCAGCTGCGCACAGTTTTCGGCCAGCACGATGGGCGTGGCGCCCAGAACGGGTGCGGGCGCAGTGGCCAGGCAGTGCGGGATGAAATCCAGCGCCGAAAAGCTCCACAGCTGGGTGTTCAGCGCGTCCAGCGTATCGGCCGGCGCCACCACGCCCACCGGCCCGCCCGCGGCATAGGCCTTGCGCAGCAAACGGCAGGCGTAGCCCAGCTTGTCGGGCACGTTGAAATGAAAGGCCACCTCAGTCATGACTTCCGACCCCTTGCGGCCGCAGGCGGATCAGCCGCGCTTGCCCTTGCCGGACTTGCGCCTGGCGGCCTTGGCCGGCTTGGGCTCGGCTGCCGCCACGCCCTCCTGCCCCAGCAGGTAATGCACCAGCAGGCCCACCGGTCGGCCGGTGGCGCCCTTGGCGGCGCCACCCTTCCAGGCCGTGCCGGCGATGTCCAGGTGCGCCCAGGCGAACTCGGATGCAAAGCGTTGCAGGAATTTCGCCGCCGTCACCGCACCGGCCGGGCGGCCGCCCACGTTGGCCACATCGGCAAAGTTGGTTTTCAGCGCCTCGGCGTAGTCGTCGTCCAGCGGCAGGCGCCAGCACAGGTCGCCGGCGCGGTCGCCAGCGGCCAGCAGGGCATCGGCCAGCCCATCGTCGCTGGCGAACAGGCCGCTGCGCACGCCACCCAGCGCGATCACGCAGGCGCCGGTCAGCGTGGCGATGTCGATCACGGCGCGTGGCTTGAAGCGCTCGGCGTAGGTCAGCGCATCGCACAGCACCAGGCGGCCTTCGGCATCGGTGTTCAGCACCTCGATGGTCTGGCCGCTCATGCTCGTGACCACGTCGCCGGGTTTCAGCGCGCCGCCATCGGGCATGTTTTCGCACGCGGGGATCAGGCCGACCACGTTCACCGCCGGCTTCAGCTCGCCCAGCGTGCGGAACACGCCCAGCACGCTGGCCGCGCCGCTCATGTCGAACTTCATCTCGTCCATCTCGGGCGCCGGCTTCAGCGACACGCCACCCGTGTCGAACGTGATGCCCTTGCCCACCAGCACCACCGGCGCCTGCGACTTGGCGGCGCCGTCGTAGCGCAGCACGATGAAGCGCAATTCTTCCTTCGAACCCTGCGCCACGGCCTGGAACGAGCCCATGCCCAGCCTGGCCACTTCCTTCGGACCCAGCACCTCGCAGTTCACGCGCGGTAGCTTGCCCAGCGCCTGCGCTGCCTCGCCCAGCATCGTGGGCGTGGCGTGGTTGGCCGGGCGGTTGGCCCATTCGCGCGCCTCCCGCACGCCGCTGGCAATGGCCACGGCCTGGCGGAACGGCTCGCGCAGCGCCTCGGCCTCGGGCACGCCGATGACGGCCTCGGTGATGCGTGGCGGCTCCTTGGCCTTGTCCTTGTCGCCCTTCGGCTTCTTGCTGCTCTTGGTGGCGGTGTAGACGTAGCACGCGTCGGCCAGCGCCAGCGTGGCGGCGCGCAGGGCGCCTTCGTCGGCCGACTGGGCAAAGCACAGCGTCAGCGCCTTGGCCGGGCTACCCTTGAGCGCGCCCACGGCGGCGCCCACGGCCTTGCGCACCTTGGCGGCGCTGCCATCGCCCACGCCGGCCAGCACCACGCGCTCGGCCGCCACGCGGGCGGCGCCATAGCTCGACAGCACCGAACCGGCCTCGGTCTTGAAGTCCTCGCTGCCGCGGGCGCGTTCGATGAGCGCCGACAGCGCGTCGTCGCCGGGTTCAAAGCCATCGGCCACCAGCACGATCAGGGCGGGTGTCTTGCCGGCGGCGGCTTCCGCCAGGCGGAGCGGTCTGAGTTCGAGGTGCATAATCCAGTTTTTCCTTCTCTCGCGCGATGTTATTCGATTCCTCCCTGCGCAAAGAGCTGGGCCGCAGCTTCGGCGCGACCCTGGTGGTGCTGGTCACCATCGTGATGACGGTGATGCTGATCCGCACGCTGGGCCAGGCCTCGGTGGGGCGCGTCAACCCGTCCGAGGTGATGCTGGTGATGGGCTTCACGGTGCTCGGCCACCTGCCCACCATCCTCACGCTCAGCCTGTTCGTGGCCATCACCGCCACGCTGACGCGCATGTACGCCGCCAGCGAGATGGTGGTGTGGTTCGCCAGCGGCCAGGGGCTGTTCACCTTTCTCAAGCCCATCCTGCGCTTTGCCTGGCCGGTGCTGCTGGCGGTGGCGGTGCTGGCCATCGTGGTGTGGCCGTGGTCCAACCACCAGATCCGCGAGTTGCGCGACCGCTACCAGGGGCGGGGCGACATTGAGCGCGTGGCGCCCGGCCGCTTCATCGAATCGGCCGGCGGCCAGCGCGTGTTCTTCATCGACAAGGACACGGCCGACGCGCAGACCGGCAACAACATCTTCATCGCCGCCAACGAGCGCGGCATGGAGACCGTGACCTCCGCCCAGAGCGGCCGGCTCGACGTGGTCAAGGGCGAGCGCTTCGTGATCCTGGACAAGGGCTACCGCCTGGAGACCGACACCGCCAGCGGCGAAACCCGCGTGAGCAACTTCGTCGAATACGGCAACCGCATCAGCCCGCAGATCGTCGGCCCCACCGACAACGATTCGCCGCGCATGAAGCGCACCACCGTGCTGATGGGCGACCCCACGCCGCGCCACAAGGCCGAGCTGTCGTGGCGCCTGGGGCTGACGCTGGCGGCGCTCAACTGCGTCATCATCGCCCTGGCCGCCACGCGCGTGAACCCGCGCGTGGGCCGCAGCGCGGGGCTGATGTTCGCGCTGTTCGCCTTCGCCACCTACTACAACCTGATCGGCGTTGGCGAGAGCTGGATCGGCCACGGCAAGATCGGGCTGCTGCCCTTCATGCTGCTGCTGCACGGCGGCATCTTCGCGCTGGCCATGGGGGCGCTGCTGGCGCGCCATGCCGGCTGGTTCAGCGTGCGGCGCCTGCTGCCGGCGCGCCGGGGCACCGCATGAGAACCATCCGCCGCCTGATCTACAGCGAGGTGCTGCGCGCCGTCGGCTTCGTCACCCTGGCCTTCCTGGCGCTGTTCTTCTTTTTCGACATGGTCGACCAGATGGGCGAGCTGAACCAGGGTGCATCGCGCGGCTACACCGTGGGCTATGCGCTGCTGTACGTGGCGCTGCAGGTGCCCAACCACCTGTACGAGCTGCTGCCCATCGCCGTGCTGATCGGCACCATCTTCGTCATGGCGCGGCTGGCCAGCAGCTCCGAGTTCACCATCCTGCGCACCAGCGGGCTGGGGCCGCTGCGCGCGCTGGGCACGCTGCTGCTGCTCGGCGTGGCGTTCGTGGCCGTCACCTTCGTGTTCGGCGACTACGTGGCTCCCGCTGCCAACCGCACGGCGCAGACGCTGCAGGCGCGCTTTCTGGGCGACATCACCGTGGGCCGCACCGGCGCCTGGATGAAGGACCGGCAGGAGGGCCGCAACTACTCGGTCAACGTCGGCGCGCTCGCGTCCGACGGCACCCTGAACCAGGTGCGCATCTACGAGTTCGCCAACGACAGCGGGCGCCTGCTGTCCACCACCAAGGCCGCGCACGGCCGCTTTGGCGATCATGGCTGGGACCTGCAGGACGTGGAGCGCCGCAGCTTCGAGCAGGCCACCCAGGCCGCACAGCCGCGCGTCGAAGTCGTCCGGCTGGCCGAGTGGCAATGGCCCACCGGGCTCTCGCTCGACATGGTGGCCGCTGCCCTGCTGAGCCCCGACCGCATGCAGACGGTGGACCTGTTCCAGTACATCAACCACCTGCAGGACAACGGCCAGAACGCCCAGCGCTACGAGATCGAGTTCTGGCGCAAGGTGTTCTACCCGCTCAGTTGCCTGGTGATGATGGTGCTGGCCCTGCCCTTCGCCTACCTGCACTTCCGCGCCGGCAACATCGCCGGCTACGTGTTCGTGGGCGTGCTGGTGGGCATCAGCTTCTTCCTGCTGAACAACGTGTTCGGCTTTGTCGGCAACCTGCGCAACTGGGAGCCCTGGCTGGCCGCCGCCGCGCCGGGCATCATCTATTCGCTGCTGTCGCTGGGCGCCTTCGGCTGGCTGGTATTGAGGCAGTAACGTGACCGCGCCATCAACCCGCCCCGCCATCGTGCTGTTCGCCCACGGCTCGCGCGATCCGCTGTGGCGCGCACCCATCGAGGCCGTGGCCGAGCGCATCCGCACCCTGGCACCCGGTGCCGCCGTGGCCTGCGCCTATCTTGAATACACCGAGCCGACGCTGGAGACCGTGGTGGCGCAGCTGGCCGGCAGCGGCGCCACCGCCATCGCCGTGTGGCCCATGTTCCTGGGCACCGGGCGGCACGCGCGCGACGATCTGCCGCGCCTCGTCGATGCCCTGCGCGCCCAGCATCCGGGCATTGATTTCACGCTGCAAGCCGCGATTGCCGAGCACCCCGACGTGCTGCACGCCATGGCCGCCGCCGCCCTGCAGAGCGGCCACCCTTAGACGGGTTTCGGCATAATGATGGGGTTCTATATTCAACAAACCCCATGAACCTGCACCAATTCCGCTTCGTGCAAGAAGCCGCGCGCCGGGGCCTGAACCTGACCGAAGCGGCCAAGGCCCTGCACACCTCGCAGCCCGGCGTCTCCAAGGCCATCATCGAGCTGGAAGAAGAACTGGGCATCGACATTTTCACCCGCCACGGCAAGCGCCTGAAGCGCATCACCGAACCCGGCCAGCACGTGCTCGACAGCATCGCCATCATCATGCGCGAGGTCGGCAACCTCAAGCGCATTGGCGAGCAATACAGCGCGCAGGACACCGGCACGCTGTCGATCGCCACCACCCACACCCAGGCGCGCTACGTGCTGCCACTGCCCGTGGCCAAACTGCGCGAGCAATACCCCAAGGTCAACATCAGCCTGCACCAGGGCGCGCCCGACCAGGTGGCGCGCATGGTGATCGAGGAAACGGCCGAAATCGGCATCGCCACCGAATCGCTGGCCAACTACCCCGAACTCGTCACCCTGCCCTGCTACGAATGGCAGCACGTGCTGGTGCTGCCTGCCACCCACCCGCTGGCGAAGAAGGAGCGCCTGACGCTGGAGGACATTGCGTCCGAGCCGCTCATCACCTATCACCCCTCGTTCACCGGCCGCACCCGCATCGACAACGCCTTCGCCCAGCGCCAGCTCACGCCCCGCGTCGTGCTGGAGGCCATCGACTCCGACGTCATCAAGACCTACGTGCGCCTGGGGCTGGGCATCGGCATCGTGGCCGAGATGGCCGTGGCCGCCGACAAGGACACCGACCTCGCCACCCGCCCGCTGGGCCAGCTGCTGGGCCAGAACGTGGCGCGCATCGCCCTCAAGCGCGGCGCCTACCTGCGCGACTTCGTCTACCACTTCGCCAGCCTGCTGTCCGACCGGCTCGACAAGAACCTGATCCTCAAAGCCATGACCGGCCACGTGGCCGACTATGAGCTGTGAGCACGATGGCACCGCCGATGATGAAGCCCTCGTGCTGTGGGAGCGGGCTTGCCCGCGATGGCAGCGCATCACCCACACGCAGGCCCCATCGCGGGCAAGCCCGCTCCCTCAACACTGCCAAGAATCATCAATAACAATAGCTGCTTGCGCCCGTCAATAGCCATTTTCAGATATTTTTCTCTTGAAACCATTACCTGACAAGCGCAACCCACTATCAAAATTTCACTTCGCCCCATGACCACCCCCACCTTCCCCTCGCGCCTGCCCAACGTCGGCACCACCATCTTCACCGTCATGTCGGCGCTGGCCGTGCAGCACAAGGCCGTCAACCTGGGCCAGGGCTTCCCGGATTTCGATTGCGACCCCAAGCTGGTCGACGGCGTCACCACCGCCATGCAGCAGGGCCACAACCAGTACCCGCCCATGACCGGCATCGCCCCGCTGCGCGAGGCCATTGCTGCAAAAATCGAAGCGCTCTACGCCCGCCGCTACGATGCCGCGGCAGAAATCACCGTCACCGCCGGCGCCACCCAGGCCATCCTCACCGCCATCCTGTGCTGCGTCGGCCCCGGCGACGAAGTCATCGTGCTCGAGCCCTGCTACGACAGCTACGTCCCCAACATCGAGTTGGCCGGCGCCACCGTCGTGCGCGTGCCCCTCACCCCCGGCACCTTCCGCCCCGATTTCGACAAGATCGCCGCCGCTTTGAGCCCCAAGACCCGCGCCATCATCATCAACACCCCGCACAACCCCAGCGGCACCGTCTGGTCGCCCGCCGACATGCGCCGGCTGGATGAACTGCTCGCCCCCACCAACGTGCTGGTGATCAGCGACGAGGTGTACGAACACATGGTCTACGCCCCGCTGCAACACGAAAGCGTGGCGCGCTATCCGGGCCTCGCCGCGCGCAGCTTCATCGTCAGCAGCTTCGGCAAGACGTACCACGTCACCGGCTGGAAGGTCGGCTACGTCGCCGCCCCCGCCGCGCTCACCGCCGAATTCCGCAAAGTGCACCAGTTCAACGTGTTCACCGTCAACACCCCCATGCAGCACGGCCTGGCCAGCTACATGCAGGACCCGGCGCCGTACCTGAACCTGCCCGCGTTCTACGCCGCCAAGCGCGATCTGTTCCGCGCCGGGCTGGCCCGCACCAAGTTCCGCCTGCTGCCGTGCGAAGGCACTTACTTCCAGAGCGTCGCCATCGATCAGCTGGCCGTGCCGGAGCGCGAGCTGAGCGAAGCCGACTTCTGCCAGTGGCTGACACGCGAGATCGGCGTGGCCGCCATCCCGCTGTCGGCCTTCTACGGCGATGGCTTCGACCAGAAAGTGGTGCGCTTTTGCTTCGCCAAGAAGGACGACACCTTGCGCGCCGCGCTGGAGCGGCTGGCGCGGCTCTGACTCGGCAGGCCGCAGCGCCTCATCCGCTATACCGTTGATAGCTTCTGGCGCAGGTCCAGCCTGCTTCAACGCCTGATTTCTTTGAAATTCTTGGCGTGGTGACGGGTCTGCGCCAAGCGCCGCCCTGGCGCGCACAATTGCCCCATGCCCGCTCGACCCACCTGCGCCGCCGCACCGCCGCTGACCACCGCCAACCGCGCCCCGCGCTACTGGCTGATGAAATCCGAGCCGGCGGAGTGCAGCATCGACGACGCCCTGGCCGCGCCCGGCCAGACCGTTCCCTGGACCGGCGTGCGCAATTACCAGGCACGCAACTTCATGCGCGATGCGATGCAGGTCGGCGACGGCGTGCTGTTCTACCACTCCAGTTGCCCGGCGCCGGGCATTGCCGGGCTGGCGCGCGTCGCTTCGCCCACCCGCGCGGACCCGACGCAGTTCGACCCCGCATCGCCCTACCACGACCCCCGATCGCCGACCGACAAGCCGCGCTGGCTGCTGCTGGACGTGCAGGCGCTGCGCAAGACGCGCCTGGTTTCGCTGGCCGACCTGCGCGCCGTGCCCGAACTGGCCGACATGCGCGCGCTGCAGCGCGGTAACCGCCTGTCGATCACGCCGGTCACCGCGGCCGAGTGGGAACGCATCCAGGCGCTGATCTGACGGTCGGCGCGCGCCGGCGGCAACGCGGCCAGTAAGGCTGACCAGGGCGGCAGGCTGATCAAGCGCAGCGCGTGCGCCGCTCAGGCCGGTGCGCGGTAGACGATCACCTTCAGCGAGCGCGCTTCGTCGCGGTCGGCAAACACCGGCGGGTTCGGCAGCCGACCGACGCGCTGCAGGCCGGGCGCCTGTTCGCGCATCGCGTCGTCCAGGAACGCGGGGCCCAGTTCCGGTGCGTTCAGGCACAGCAGCGCCTGGCCGCCGGGCGCCAGCAGGTCGGGCAGGCGCCGCATCAGCCGCGGGTAGTCCTTGGTGGCGACGAAACTGCCCTTCTGGTAACTGGGCGGATCAACAATCACCAGATCGTAGGGACCGCTGCGCGTCAGCTTGCCCCAGGACGAAAAGACGTCGTGCGCCAGGAAACTGGCGCCGCTGGCGATGCCGTTCAGGCGGTGGTTCTGTTGCCCGGCGGCCAGCGCGCCGCGGCTCATGTCCACGTTGACAACCTGCGCTGCACCGGCCTGCATTGCCACCACGGAAAACGCGCAGGTGTAGGCAAACAGGTTCAGCACCTTGGGGCCGCGCCCTGGCGCGCGAGCGGCGTGCCCGGCCACTTGCTCGCGCACCCAGCGCCGGCCCTCCGCCATGTCCAGAAACAGGCCATGGTTCTGGCCGCGCAGCACGTGCACGCCGTAGCGCGTGGCGCCTTCCGTGACCACCTGCGGATCGGGCACGCTGCCGCTCATCAAGCGGGTGGCGTCCGCCCCCGCGCCGCGTGCCGCCTCGCCGCGCTGCTGAAAGACCCAGTTCAGCGGCACGCCGCCCGGTGCGATCTGCGCCCAGCGCCGCTGCAGCGCATCGCCGATGGTGGCGAGCTGCGCATCCGTCACCGGCGCGAAGCTGGTGAGGACGAAAACCGGCGGGTAGGCGTCCAGCACCCAGTGCTCCTCACCTGGGTAGCGCCCTCCGCGGCCGTGAAAGATGCGGACGGCATCGCCGGGCCAGGCCATGCCGTCAATGGCGCGCAGGAGTTCGTTCATCGTGTGAGGAGATGGATGGGAAATTTAAAGCAAAAAGTGGCTGAAACGCCCGTCCACCGGGCGCGAGCAGCTATCGTTTTCATGACATATCAATGCCGTCCACGACCCGGTGGGAGGATTGTCGCGGCATTCACCACGCGTGCCGAAAGCGCGGGTGCCACGCCCGGCCCGCACCGTGCATCACCCGCGGATCGGGCATCAGAGGGAAACACCTCTTGCCAGACGCTCAACGATCTTCCTAAAGTGAGCTTTGCCGCCCACCGTGGGCTTCACCCCAGCGAAAGGAACCGTTGTTCATGAAGGCATTCAACACCCTGTCCCGTCGCCAGCTCGCCCGCGTTGCCGGGGCCTGTTTCGCGCTCTGCGCACTGGGGGCTGCCGCGCAAGGCAGCTACCCGACCAAGCCGGTACGCATCGTGGTGGGCTTCTCGGCGGGCGGCACCACCGACATCGTGGCGCGCATCATGGCCAGGGAGCTCACCGCCGATCTGGGCCAGTCCTTCGTGGTGGACAACAAACCGGGCGGTGGCAGCAACATCGCGACGGACATGGTGGCCGCGGCGGCGCCCGATGGCTACACCCTGCTGTTCGTGGCGGTGACCAGCGCGATCAACCAGACGCTCTACCCCAACGTCAAGTTCGACCTGAACCGCGACTTCGAGGCCGTGGCGCTGGGCGCCAAAGTGCCCAACATGCTGGTCGTCCACCCCAGCGTGCCCGCCAGAAACGTCAAGGAATTCATCGACTGGGCGCGCGCCAACGAAGGCAAGATTTCCTACGCCTCGTCCGGCAGCGGCACGTCCATCCACATGGCGGGCGAAATGTTCAAGGTGCGCACCGGGCTGAAAACGCAGCACATCCCCTACAAGGGCAGCGCCCCGGCCGTGACCGACCTGATCGGCAACCAGGTGCAGTTCATGTTCGACAACATGCCCGCGTCGTGGCCACACGTGCAGTCGGGCAAGCTGAAGGCGCTGGCCGTCACCACCAAGACGCGGTCCGCCACCGCGCCCGACGTGCCCACGCTGGAGGAAAGCGGCGTCAAGCCCTTCGACGTCAGTTCCTGGTTCGGCCTGATCGCGCCCAAGGGCACGCCCAAGGACATCGTCGACAAGCTCAACAAGGCCATGAACGCGGCCTTCGACAAACCCGAAGTGAAGGAGGCCTACGCCAAGCTCGGCGCCGTGGCCGAAAAGAACAGCCCGCAGGACTTCAGCAAGTTCATCGCCGCCGAAGTGCACAACTGGGCCCCGATCGTGAAGGCGTCGGGGGCGAAGGTGGATTGACGCGCGCCCGGCGTCAGAACGACGACGAGATTGTTCGTCCCCACTCTGCGCTGGAGTGGGCCACACCCGCCAAATTTGCCCGCCGTTGCGGCCTGCAGGCCGCAACGGTGATGTCAAAGGATCACAGCGTCGTGCCTTCGTGCAACCAGCGTCGTCACGGCAGCAGTTTCAGCCCAAGCTCCCTCAAAAAAGCATTGTGCTTGTCCCTGGCGGCCGTGATCGCCTCTTCGATGTCCACCAGCTCGCGGTGGGTCACCTCCAGGTCAATCTCCGCCTCGCCCACCGCGGTGCTGATGTAGCGCGAGATGTTCAGGTTGAAGTCGTTCTTTTCAATCTCGGCCATTCCCACCCGGCGTGAGTAGCGGGCCTCTTCCTCGCGGAACTGGTAGGTCTGGATGATCTTGGCGATGTGCTCATCCGTCAGTTGATTCTGGCGCTTGCCTTTGGCAAAGTGCTCGGCGGCGTTGATGAACAGCACGTCGTCCGGCTTCTTGCACTTCTTCAGCACCAGGATGCACACGGGAATACCGGTGGAATAGAACAGGTTGGCCGGCAAGCCAATCACCGTGTCGATGTGGCCATCCTTCAGCAGCTTGGTGCGAATGCGCTCCTCCGCCCCGCCCCGGAACAGCACCCCATGCGGCAGGATGATGGCCATCACGCCCTCGTCCTTCAGAAAGTGAAAGCCGTGCAGCAAAAAGGCGAAGTCCGCTGCGGACTTGGGCGCCAGGCCGTGGCTTTTAAAGCGCACATCGTCTGCCATGGCCTCGTTGGGCTCCCAGCGATAGCTGAAAGGCGGGTTGGCCACGATGGCATCGAACGCGGGCTTCTTGGCCGGGTTCAGCTCGCGCAGCATGTCCCAGTCGTTGGCCAGCGTGTCACCGTGGAAGATTTCAAACTCCGTGTCCTTCACCCCGTGCAGCAGCATGTTCATGCGCGCCAGGTTGTAGGTGGTGATGTTCTTTTCCTGACCGTAAATCTTGCCAATGCCATGCGGCCCCATGCGCTTGCGCACGTTCAGCAGCAGCGAGCCCGACCCACACGCAAAGTCCATCACGCTGTCGAGCCGCTGCTTGGCGCCGGTTTTGGGCTCCTGGCTGTCCAGCGTGACGATGGCGGAGAGGATGTCCGAGATTTGCTGCGGCGTATAAAACTCGCCCGCCTTCTTGCCCGAGCCCGCCGCAAACTGGCCGATCAGGTATTCATAGGCATCGCCCAGCGCATCCACGCTGGTGGAAAAATCGGCCAGCCCCTCTGCAATCTTCTGAATCACCACGCACAGCTTGGCATTGCGCTCGGTGTAGGTCTTGCCCAGCTTGGGCGAGGCCAGGTCGATTTCGGAAAACAGCCCCCCAAACGCGCTCTGGAACGACTCGGTTTCGATGTATTTGAAGCCCTCTTGCAGCGTATCGAGCAAACCCGGGTGCTGCGTGCGCGCCATGTGCGCAATGCTGCTCCACAGGTAATCCGGCTTGATCACATAGTGCACCTTGCGGCGCATCTGCTTTTCAAACGCGGGCACATCCGCCGCGTTGTCGGCGTACCAAACGGCCAAGGGCACCCGCCCGTCATCGTCCGCCAGCTGGGGGTAATCGCTGCCCAGCTCCTTTTTGGCGGCGGTCTCGTAGTTGTCTGACAGATAGCGCAGAAACAGAAACGACAGCATGTAATCGCGGAAATCGTCCGCGTCCATGGCCCCGCGCAGCTGGTCGGCAATGGCCCACAGGGTCTTGCCCAGTTGTATTTGGTTTTGTTCGGTCATTTTTTGGGGCGGTTCTTGATGGTGCTTTCCAGCGCCTTCAATTCAGCGTCATCCTGCGCGTCCGCAACACGCGCTTCATCGGCCTTGCGGCGCTGGTCAAAGTCCAGGTACAGCGGCTCCAGCTTTTGCCCCATGCGGGCGTGGCTGACGGTGCCTGCCCCGCTGAGCAGCGGAAACCCGTTGGACAAAATGATCTGCCCCACGTTCTCGCGCCAGAAGCCCATGCTGGTGATGGTCTGCCGCTTGGCGCGCAACTCTGCCGTTTCCAGAAAGATGACCACCAACCGGTTCAAGGTGTCCACTTCGTCTTCGGTCAGGTAGTTTTTGGCCACCACAATGTCCTGCTTGCGCACCTGGGCGCCCTTCCAGGTCAGCAGGCCGAAATGCGGGTCGGCAGGGTTGGCCCGGCTCACGATCAATTCCGCGGCCGTCTTTTGCGTTACCGCATACAGCAGCAGGTTCTGCACCGTGGCAAAAAAGGTCTGCGTGGCTTCATCGGTCTTGTCGTAGTCCGCCGCCAGGGCAAACAGGTCGCGCAGCTTTTGGTAGAAGCGCTTTTCCGAAGCCCGAATGTCCCGGATGCGCGCCAGCATCTCGTCAAAATAGTCCGGGCGGCCGTCCGGGTTCTTCAGCCGCTCGTCGTCCATCACAAAGCCCTTGACCAGATACTCCTTGAGCACCGTGGACGCCCAGCGGCGGAACTGCACGCCACGCGGCGAGCGCACGCGGTAGCCCACGGACAGGATGGCGTCGAGGTTGTAGAGCGTGACGGGGCGCTGCACCTGGCGCGTGCCCTCGGTTTGAACTGTCAAGGATTCCTTGACAGTTGCCGCCGCATCCAATTCACCATCCTCAAAGATGTTTTTGAGGTGCAGCGAGATGTTCTGCTTGGTGGCGTCAAACAGTTCTGCCATCTCCAACTGGGTCAGCCACACCGTACCCAAGTCGGCCCGAAGCTGAATCTGGCTCTTGCCGTCGTCGGTGGTGTACAGAATCAGGCTGTTCATGCGGCCACCTCCTGCGCCGGAGGAAAAAGCTGCTGCATCAACCCTTTTTTGTGGGTCTTGAAGGTTTCGAGTTCTTGCGTGGCGGTGGTGATGAGGGTGTCGAGGGAATTGAGACAGTCGGCGATTCGCTGTTGTTCTTTCGCATTTGGAACTTGAATGGTCAACGCTTTCAGTTGTCCACCGGTAATTAGCGGTTGACCAGAGCCGAAGATCATTTTGTTCAGGCCAACCTGATAGAGATAGAAGAAAATGAAGTCTAGGCCTATGACTTGCCGTTTCTTGAGCGTAATGACGAGCGTGTTGTCGGTGACGCCGAACTCCCCGGTAGCTTTAGTTAAAAGCCCAGCATTCGCACCGACACGTGCAACCAAAATATAAATGCCACTGAAGCTGCCGCTATTTGTCCTGCCGATGACCCCTGTTGAGCCGTACAAGTCAAAAGCGCCATCTTGTGCAGACTTGTCTTTCCCCGATGAAATCGTCTCGCTCAAATCCTCCAGGTTTTGTCTCTTCCACTCGCCCGCATTCCGAAACTCAGGAAACCGCAGACGCGGTTGGGTTTCGCCTTCGCGGGGGAAAAGCTGCTGCATCAGCCCTTTTTTATGGGTCTTGAGGGCATGAACTTTGCGGGCTTGCGCGGCGATCAGTTCGTCCAAGGAACTCAGGCAGTCGGCGATTTTTTGTTGTTCGGCAGTTTTAGGTATGGGCACCAGCATAGGTGCAAAGGTGGAAATCCAATGCCGCTCATGTGCACCAACTTCGAATGAAACATTTCGCAGTGTTTCAAACATGAACTTGATGTTCGCTCCATCCTTGGCCAGCAATATTTTCATTGCGGAAGATTTGGCTTTGAACGGGAAATCAACGAACTGCGTAGCCGTTGTAAAGTCGTCAAAGATGATTACGGGCAAACCTTCGCGGAAGATTCCATGCTCTTCATTCGTATATCCAAGAATGAAAGTCTTCCCAGCAGTTAAAACGGGAGTCTTAAAGATTGGGCTGTATCGTTCATCTTTAACGAGATACGGAGTTGGTTGTTGATAGCCTAGGCACTTCTCAAGCAGAGTCATCTCCCACCCTTCAGCCCTCCGAAACTCCGGAAACCGCAGCTTAGGCACCAATTTCTTCTCTTCATTCATTTCAATGCACTCCGGCCTTTGTCCGTCAGGCGGTATTTCTGTGTAGGGCTGCGGGGCGAGTCGGGCTGGGTCATCTCCACCAGGTGCTGTTGCAAGGCTGGGTTTAAGTAGCCGTCCAAAAAGCTGGGGCGGTGTTTGAGATCGAGCATTTGCATGAGCTCCTTGGTCCCCTTGGCACCCTGCTGCAAGGCCAGGCACAAGCGGCGAACTTGTTCGGTTACTTGTTCGGTTACTTGTTCGGTTACTTGTTCGGTTACTTGTTCGGTTGCTTGTTCGGTTGCTTGTTCGGTTGCTGGGGTCTCGACTTGTTCGGAGGCACTCTCCCACAGCCCTTGGGGCCGCCGAACCAGGGCCGTGAACTGGTTGCCGCTGAGCTCGCTGATCAGCTCGATCTGCGGCCACTCGCCCAGCGCCCTGGGGATGCCGCTGCCCATGCCACGGTAGGGCAGCAGGCGAAAGGCGTGCTCGCTGAGCGTGGGGTTGCGGCGGTTGCTTTTGCCGTGGCGGATGTCGTCAATGCTCAGGCTGTCGGACAGGGGGCCGGGGCTGATGATTTCGATGCGGTCGCGAAACACCAGAATGCGGATGGAGGCGCTGGTGAAGTAGTCGCGGTGCACCAGCGCATTGACCAGCAGTTCTTGCAGGGCGATTTCTGGCACTTCCAAAATGCCCGGCGAGTTGAAGCCCTGGCTGCCTTGCACGCGGCGCAGGTTGCGTTTGATGAAGGCCAGCGCCTCGGCGTACTGGGTGGGCAGGGTGCCGCTGAAGTCCTGGCTGTCTTGGTAGTGGGTGTCGGCAATGCTGGTGCCATAAAACGCGACGGCCTTGATGGTGAACGCGGGCCGCCAGCGCAGCGGGTTGTGGCCAAACAGCATGAGGCCGGCCAAGGTGAGTTCATGGCCATCGCCCAGGCCCAGGTTTTGCAGCACGGCGTCCAGCGGCAGCCCGGCTTGGGCGGTGTCTGCGCTGTAGTGCTGGGCCAGGTAGCGGCGAAAGGCGGGTTCATCCAGATCGGCGCTGGTGGTGCCTGCCACGGGCACCACATCGGCATAGACCAGGCCACCGCTTTGGAACATGCGCTGCATTTCTTCGCGCGCGGTCACATGGCGTTTGTCGGCCCCTTGTTTGACCCAGATGCGGCCCTGGCGGTCCAGGTAAGGCTTGGCCAGGCCGTTGGGCACGGTGACCACCATGACCAGCCCGGCGCGGGTTGGCACGTTTTCGGTGCGGGGGTGAATGGGAGGGCGCACATGCTGGCTGCTGGCGTTGCTGAGCATTTGGTTCAGGTGGCGCACATCGGCGGCGCTGAGCCCGGCGATGGAGCCGTCGTCGTCCACACCGATCAACAAGGTGCCCCCACCGCTGTTGGCAAAGGCGGCCAGTTCGGCGGCCATAGCGTCGGGGCTGTGGAAGCTGCGCTTGAACTGCTGGCGGGTGTGCTCGCCCAGGGCTATGCGCTCCAGCAGCGCGGCCTCGGTCAAGGCTTGCTCACTCATACGCACTCAGCCCCGAAATTTCGCGCCCACCGTGTTGTTCGGCCCGCTTTTGCAGCAACGGCACCAGCTCTTTCATCAACGCCGTTTCTGCCTGCGCCCTGGCCTTCCAGCCCAGCTCCAGCGGGGCCATCAAATCGCTCAGCACCTCGCCATCAAAAATCATGCGCTGCAAGATGCCGTCCACAAAGGTTTGCAGCGCGGCGGGGGCCAGGTGGTGGCGGGTGGCGATGTCGGTCAGCTCGGCGCTGTCTTTTTCCTTCTTGAACTTTGTGTAGCCCTCGCGGATGGCGGCTTCGCTCAGGCCCTCGCCCGCCTTCAGGGTGTGGATGTAGGCGGCAATGTCGTCGCGCTCGTTCATGAATTTGGCGTCGGACAGGATCAAGCCCAGCAGCTCGTCCTTGGTCATCTTCTGCTTGCCGCCGCCCTGCAGCCCCTGCTGCGAAAAACGCGACATGAGGCCCATGATGTAGTCGTAGTCGATGACGCTGCTGGCAAACAGCACAAATTCAAAGTCGAGCTGGTCCACCGCATCGGCTGCGCCGCCCTGCCCTTCGCTGCCTTTGTCGTGCTGGGCTTGTTGGGCTTTGAGGCGCTGGGCGGTTTCGAGGTAAGCACCGCGAAAGGCTTGCAATTGCTCGGCAGGCAGGATGTGTTCGATGGCGGTGGCGTTGTCTTCCGTCAGGTCGGTGTACTGGTCGAGCTGGGTTTTGAGGCGCTGCACTTCTTTGAAGTTGTGGATGAAGGCGGCGCGGGCGTCGTCGCCCTTCAGGCTGTGCACGGCGTCAGGCGTGCAGGCCAGGCCCTGGCTTTGCATGAAGTCGGCCAGTTTTTGCACGGCGGCGTCCAGCTTCTGGATGACGACCGGGGCTTTGTCCACCAGCCAGATCTTGCGGGCCTCTTCGCCCGACTTCTCACCTGAAAACAGGGCAATGGCGGCGTCCACACTGGCTTGCTGCTGGCGAAAGTCCAGGATGTTGCCGTAGGGCTTGGTGCCGTTCAGCACGCGGTTGGTGCGCGAGAAAGCCTGTATCAAGCCGTGGTGCTTGAGGTTTTTGTCGACATACAGGGTGTTGAGGTATTTGCTGTCAAACCCGGTGAGCAGCATGTCCACCACGATGGTGATGTCGATTTTGTGGTGCGGGGCCGCCGGAAAAGCCTTGCGCAAGTCTGCGTCTGGCCACTGGTGGTCTTTGATGCGCTTTTGCACATCCTGGTAGTACAGGTCGAACTCGGCTGTGGTGTGGTTGGTGCCGTAGCGGGCGTTGTAGCGGGCCAGGATGGCTTTGAGGGCGGCCTTTTTGCCCTCGGGGTCCACCTGGTTGTCTTCTTTTTCCTGGGGCAGGTCTTCCTGGATTTGCCGCACATCGGCATCGCCCTCTGCCGGGGGCGAGAACACGCAGGCGATGTTGAGCGGCACAAAGGCGGGGTCTGCCTTCTGCCTGGCGTGCTGCAGCTCGTCAAACAGGCGGTGGTATTCAATGGCGTCGTTGATGCTGGCGGTGGCCAGCACGGCGTTGAAGCGGCGGTGGGCGGTGGCCGTGTCGTGTTTGGCCAGAATGGCCTCGATCACGGCCTTTTTGGCCAGGGCCTCGCCGGGCCTGGGCGGGTTCTTGCCCTCGGGTTTGTAGTAGTCCACATGAAAGCGCAGCACGTTGGCGTCTTCAATCGCGTGGGTGATGGTGTAGGCGTGCAGTTGTTTCTGGAACAGGTCTTCCGTGGTTTTCATGGAAGCCTGTTCGTCCTCGATCTGCGTGCGGCTGGAGTTGGCCTCAAAAATGGGCGTGCCGGTAAAGCCGAACAGTTGCGCCTTGGGGAAGAACTCTTTGATGGCCTGGTGGTTGTCGCCAAACTGCGAGCGGTGGCATTCGTCAAAGATGAAGACGATGCGTTTGTTGGCCAGCGGTGCCAGTTGCTCTTTGTAGGTGGCCTTGCCGTCTTTCTTTTGCTGCTTGTTGCGGCGGCTGTTTTCATCCAGCGCCAGGCCCAGCTTCTGGATGGTGGTGACGATGACCTTGTCGGCGTAGTCATCCGACAGCAGGCGGCGCACCAGCGTGGCGGTGTTGGTGTTTTCCTCCACACAGCCTTCTTGAAAGCGGTTGAATTCTTCGCGGGTCTGGCGGTCCAGGTCTTTGCGGTCCACCACAAAGAGGCATTTCTCCACATCGGGGTTGTCCTTGAGCAGCGTGGAGGCCTTGAAGGACGTGAGCGTTTTGCCGCTGCCTGTGGTGTGCCAGATGTAGCCGTTGCCGCAGTTCTGGTGAATGCAGTCCACGATGGCCTTGACGGCATAGACCTGGTAGGGCCGCATCATGAGCAGCTTTTGCTCCGATGCCACCAGCACCATGTAGCGGCTGATGGTCTGGCCCAGGGTGCACTTGCCCAGGAACTTGTCGGCAAACTCGTCGAGCTGGGTGATCTTCTTGTTGGCCTCGTCCGCAAACTGGTAGATGGGCAAAAACCGCTCGTCCGCATTGAACGCAAAGTGCCGCGCGTTGTTGTTGGCGAAGTAGTAGGTGTTGGTGCGGTTGCTGACGATGAAGAGCTGCAAAAAGCTCAGCAGCGTTTTGGTGTAGCCGTTGCCTGGGTCGTTTTTGTAGTCAACGATCTGCTCCATGGCCCGGCGGGGGTTGATGGTGAGCGTTTTCAGCTCCACCTGCACACACGGCACGCCGTTGATGAGGATGAGCACGTCATACCGGTGGTGGCTGTAGTCGGTGCTGATGCGCAGCTGGTTGACCACCTCGAAGGTGTTCTTGCACCAGTCCTTGATGTTGACCAGGGTGTAGTTCAGCGGCGTGCCGTCTTCGCGGGTGAAGGCGTTGATGCTGCGCAGGGTTTTGGCAGCGGTGAATACGTCGGGGGTGACGATCTCGTCCAGCAGGCGGGCGAATTCGCCATCGGTCAGGTGAACGCGGTTCAGGGCCTCGAACTTCTCGCGGAAGTTGCGCTCCAGTGCGGCGCGGTCGCGGATGTCGGGGCGGTATTCGTATTTGAGGCCCTGGAGCTTGCCGATGAAGCCGTATTCGATCTGGTCCTCTTTGACTGCGAGGCTTGGCTTGACAGGCGCGGGAGCGTAGGAGGTCGTGAGGGAGGACATGGCTGCCAATTGTGACTGCTGGATTGGCGATGCTAGCCCCTGACGGGGCAGCATCCATCCCATGCATGAAAAAGCCGCGCAGCCCTTTCGGGGCATGCGCGGCCAGCTATCGGATAAGTAGCGCTATTTGCGCTGCGGCGGCAGATCCGTGCAGCTGCCGTGCGCCACCTCCGCCGCCATGCCGATGCTTTCGCCCAGCGTGGGGTGTGGGTGGATGGTCTTGCCGATGTCCACCGCGTCGGCGCCCATTTCGATGGCCAGGGCGATCTCGCCGATCATGTCGCCGGCATGCGTGCCGACGATGCCGCCGCCCAGGATGCGGCCGTGGCCGTGTGCCTCGGGACTGTCGTCGAAGAGCAACTTGGTGAAGCCTTCGTCGCGGCCGTTGGCGATGGCGCGGCCCGAGGCGTTCCAGGGGAACAGGCCTTTCTTGACCGCGATGCCCTGGGCCTTGGCCTGGTCTTCGGTCAGGCCGACCCAGGCGACTTCGGGGTCGGTGTAGGCCACGCTGGGGATGACGCGGGCATTGAACGCGCTGCGCGCCAGCGCCTCGTCGCCCTTCAGCTCGCCGGCGATGACCTCAGCGGCCACGTGCGCCTCGTGCACCGCCTTGTGCGCCAGCATGGGCTGGCCGACGATGTCGCCGATGGCGAAGATGTGCGGCACGTTGGTGCGCATCTGGATATCGACGTCGATGAAGCCACGCTCGGTGACGGCGACACCGGCCTGGTCGGCACCGATCTTATTGCCGTTGGGGCTGCGGCCCACGGCCTGCAGCACCAGGTCATAGGTTTGCGGCGCGGGGGCGCCCTCGCCTTCGAACGTCACCTCGATGCCCGCGTCGGTGGCCTTGGCGCCCACCGTCTTGGTCTTGAGCATGATGTTGTCAAAGCGCGGCGCGTTCATCTTCTGCCAGACCTTGACCAGGTCGCGGTCGGCGCCCTGCATCAGGCCGTCCAGCATCTCGACCACGTCGAGGCGCGCGCCCAGGGTGCTGTACACCGTGCCCATCTCCAGGCCGATGATGCCGCCGCCCAGGATCAGCATGCGCTGGGGGACGCCCGCCAGCGCCAGCGCGCCGGTGGAGTCGACCACGCGCGGGTCTTCGGGCATGAAGGGCAGGTGCACGGCCTGGCTGCCGGCGGCAATGATGGCCTTCTGGAACTGCACGACCTTTTTACCGCCGGTCTTGTCCTGGGCGGTGCCCGTGGTTTCTTCCACGGAAAGGTGGTGGGCGCCGACGAAGCTGCCGTAACCGCGCAGGACCGTGACCTTGCGCATCTTGGCCATGGCGCCCAGGCCGCCGGTCAGCTTGGCGATGACCTTTTCCTTGTGCGTGCGCAGCTGGTCGATGTTCACCTTCGGCGCGCCGCCGTAGTCGATGCCGAGCGCCGCCAGGTGGCTGACTTCGTCCATCACGGCGGCCACATGCAGCAGCGCCTTGGACGGGATGCAGCCGACGTTGAGGCACACGCCGCCGAGTTGGGCGTAACGCTCGACCAGCACGACCTTCAGGCCCAGGTCGGCCGCACGGAAGGCGGCCGAGTAGCCACCGGGGCCGCCGCCGAGGACGAGGACGTCGCAGTCCAGGTCGGTCTGGCCGCTGTAGCTGGCGGCAGCGGGCACAGGCTGCTTGCTCCCTCCCCCGCTGGGGGAGGGTTGGGGTGGGGGCTCGGCGACGGAGCTGGAAGCCGGGGCAGCCCCCACCCTGCCCTCCCCCAGAGGGGGAGGGGTTGGCGCAGCAGCGGCTTCAGCCGCGTCGAGCGTCAGTACCACCGAGCCTTCGTTGACGGTGTCGCCCAGCTTCACCGCCAGCGACTTGACGACGCCCGCATGGCTCGACGGAATCTCCATCGACGCCTTGTCGCTCTCGACGGTGATCAGCGACTGCTCCACCTTCACGGTGTCGCCCGGCTTGACCAGCAGCTCGATGACGGCGACGTCCTTGAAGTCGCCGATGTCGGGCACCTTGACCTGAATTTCGCTCATGTCGTGGTTCCCTTCACAGCAGCACGCGGCGGAAGTCCGCCAGCACCTGGCCCAGATAAGCGTTGAAGCGCGCCGCAGCCGCGCCGTCGATGACGCGGTGGTCGTAGCTCAAGGACAGCGGCAACATCAGGCGCGGCTCGAAGTCCTTGCCGTTCCAGCGCGGCTTCATCTCGCTGCGGCACACACCCAGAATCGCCACCTCGGGCGCGTTGATGATCGGCGTGAAGTAGGTGCCGCCAATGCCGCCCAGGCTGCTGATGGTGAAGGTGGCGCCGCTCATGTCGGCGGGGCTGGCCTTGCCGTCGCGCGCCTTCTTGCTCAACTCGCCCAGTTCCTGGCTGATCTGCATCACGCCTTTCTGGTCGGCGTTCTTGATGACAGGCACCACCAGGCCGTTCGGCGTGTCGGCGGCGAAGCCGATGTTCCAGTACTGTTTGTAGACCAGGCTGTCGCCGTCGATGCTGGCGTTGAACTCGGGGAACTTCTTCAGCGCCGCCACGCAGGCCTTGATGAGGAAGGCGAGCATCGTCACCTTGATGCCGGCCTTGGCGTTCTCCTGGTTGAGCTGCACGCGCAGCGCTTCCAGTTCGGTGATGTCGGCATCGTCGTTGTTGGTGACGTGCGGGATCATCACCCAGTTGCGGTGCAGGTTGGCGCCGCTGATCTTCTTGATGCGCGAAAGCGGCTTCGGCTCGATAGGGCCGAACTTGGCGAAGTCGACCTTGGGCCAGGGGATCAGGCCCAGCGCCGCGCCATCGCCGCCAGCCGGTGCCGCAGCGCCCTGCGCCTGCGTGCGCTGGGTGCCGGCCATCACGGCCTTGGTGAAGGCCTGCACGTCTTCCTGCGTGATGCGGCCCTTGGCGCCGCTGCCCTTCACCTCGGCCAGCGGCACGCCCAGCTCACGCGCGAACTTGCGCACGCTGGGGCTGGCGTGCGGCAGGCCCAGTGGTGGCTTGGTGGGATCATGCGGCGCAGCGGCAATCACTTCTGATTTGATAGCTGCTTGCGCTTGTGGGGCGGGCGCTGGAGCCTGTTTTGACTCTGAACCTGATGGCGCGGCTGCAGGTGCAGGTGCAGGTGTCGGGGCCGGTGCGGCGCCCGCGCCTTCGACGATGGCCAGCAGGTCGCCCTGGTTGATCTTGTCACCCAGCTTGACTTTCAGTTCCTTGAGCACGCCGGCGGCGCTGGACGGGATCTCCATCGAAGCCTTGTCGGATTCGACCGTGATCAGGCTCTGCTCGACCTTGATGGTGTCGCCGGGTTGGACGAACACCTCGATCACGGCGACGTCCTTGAAGTCGCCGATGTCAGGCACGCGCACTTCGACCAGACCGCCGGGTGCAGGCGTGCCGGCACCTGCCGTGTCGGCAGCACGCGCAGCCGCCGATGCCTGGCTGGCACCCGGCACCACTTCGCTACCGCCGACGGGCGCCTCTGCGTTGGCCGCGGCGGGCGCGGCGGCACCAGCGCCCTCGCCTTCCAGCAACACCACAACGCTGCCCTCGTTGACCGTGTCGCCGAGCTTGACCTTGACCTCCTTCACCACGCCGGCGGCGCTGGAGGGGATTTCCATCGAGGCCTTGTCGCTCTCGACGGTGATGAGCGACTGCTCCACCTTCACCGTGTCGCCGGGCTTGACCAGCAGCTCGATCACGGCCACGTCCTTGAAGTCGCCGATGTCGGGGACCTTGACTTCCACCAATGCCATGACGGGTCTCCCTTTAGGCGTACAGCGGGTTGATCTTGTCGGCCTGGATGCCGTACTGCTTGATGGCGGCGCTCACGCGGTCCATCGGCACCTTGCCCTCGTCGGCCAGCGCACGCAGCGCCGCCACGGTGATGTAGTGGCGGTTGATCTCGAAGTGCTCGCGCAGGCGGTAGCGGAAGTCGCTGCGGCCAAAGCCGTCGGTGCCCAGCACGGTGTAGCTGCGCCCGGCGGGGATGAAGGCGCGAATCTGGTCGACGTAGTTCTTCATGTAGTCGGTGGACGCCACCACCGGGCCGGCGTGCGGCTCGAGCTGCTGCGTGACGAAGGGCACGCGCTGTTGCTCGGTGGGGTGCAGCAAGTTCCAGCGCGCGACATCCTGGCCGTCGCGCGCCAGCTGGTTGAAGCTGGGGCAGCTCCAGACGTCGGCGGCCACGCCCCAGTCCTTCAGCAGCAGCTCCTGCGCGGCGATGGATTCGCGCAGGATGGAGCCCGAGCCGAGCAGTTGCACGCGCGGCGCGCCGCCCTTGTCGGCTGAGTCGCTGCCGGGCTTGCACAGGTACATGCCCTTGATGATCTGCTCCTCGGTGCCGGGCGTGAGGCCGGGCATGGCGTAGTTCTCGTTCAGCAGGGTCAGGTAGTAGAAGACGTTCTCCTGCTTTTCCACCATGCGCTTCAGGCCATGGTGCAGGATGATGCCGACCTCGTGCCCGAAGGTCGGGTCGTAGGTGATGCAGTTGGGGATGGTGCCGGCCAGGATGTGGCTGTGGCCGTCCTCGTGCTGCAGGCCCTCGCCGTTCAGCGTGGTGCGCCCCGAGGTCCCGCCCAGCAGGAAGCCGCGCGCCTGCATGTCGCCCGCGGCCCAGGCCAGGTCGCCCACGCGCTGGAAGCCGAACATGCTGTAGTACACGTAGAACGGCATCATGATGCGGTTGCTGGTGCTGTAGCTGGTGGCGGCGGCGATCCAGCTGGCCATGCCGCCGGCCTCGTTGATGCCCTCCTGCAGGATCTGGCCGTCTTTCGCTTCCTTGTAGTACATCACCTGGTCGCGGTCGACCGGGGTGTAGAGCTGGCCCTTGGGGTTGTAGATGCCGATCTGGCGGAACAGCCCCTCCATGCCGAAGGTGCGGGCCTCGTCCACCAGGATGGGCACCACGCGCGGGCCGAAGGCCTTGTCGCGCAGCAGCTGCGTGAGAAAGCGCACGAAGGCCTGGGTGGTGCTGATCTCGCGCCCTTCGGCGGTGGGCTCCAGCACGGCCTTGAAGGTGTCGAGCGAGGGGATGGTGAAGCTCTCGTCGGCCCTGGCGCGGCGCGTGGGCAGGTAGCCGCCCAGCGCCTGGCGGCGTTCATGCAGGTACTTCATCTCCGGCGTGTCGTCGGCCGGCTTGTAATAGGGCAGTTGCTCCAGCTCGCTGTCGGGAATCGGGATGTTGAAGCGGTCGCGGATGTAGCGGATGTCCTCGTCGGCCAGCTTCTTGGTCTGGTGCACGGTGTTCTTGCCCTCGCCGGCCTGGCCCATGCCGTAGCCCTTGATGGTCTTGACCAGCAGCACCGTGGGCTGGCCCTTGTGGTGGTGGGCGTTGTGGAAGGCGGCGTACACCTTCTCGGGGTCGTGGCCGCCGCGGCGCAGCTCCCAGATCTCGTCGTCGGTCATGTGCTCGACCAGCGCGGCGGTTTCGGGGTACTTGCCGAAGAAATGCTTGCGCACCCAGGCACCGTCGTTGGCCTTCATGGCCTGGTAGTCGCCGTCGAGCGTCTCCATCATCACCTGCTTGAGCTTGCCGGACTTGTCGCGGCGCAGCAGTTCGTCCCAGCCCTTGCCCCAGATCAGCTTGACGACGTGCCAGCCGCTGCCGCGGAAGTCGCCCTCCAGCTCCTGGATGATCTTGCCGTTGCCGCGCACCGGACCGTCCAGGCGCTGCAGGTTGCAGTTGATGACGAAGATCAGGTTGTCGAGTTTTTCGCGCGCCGCCAGGCTGATGGCGCCCATGCTCTCGGGCTCGTCCATCTCGCCGTCGCCCAGGAACACCCAGACCTTGCGGTTGGCGGTGTCGGCAATGCCGCGGGCGTGCAGATACTTCAGAAAGCGCGCCTGGTAGATGGCCATCAGCGGCCCCAGGCCCATGCTGACGGTGGGGAACTGCCAGAAGCCCGGCATCAGCTTGGGGTGCGGGTAGCTGGACAGGCCCTTGCCCCCGACCTCCTGGCGGAAGTGCTCCAGTTGATCCTCGGTGATGCGCCCTTCCAGGTAGGCGCGGGCGTAGATGCCGGGCGCGCTGTGGCCCTGGAAGTAGATGCAGTCGCCGCCGTGGCCTTCGCTCTCGGCGTGCCAGAAGTGGTTGAAGCCGGCGCCCCACATGCTGGCCAGCGAGGCGAAGGAGCCGATGTGGCCGCCCAGATCGCCCCCGTCTTCGGGGTTCAGGCGGTTGGCGCGCACCACCATGGCCATCGCGTTCCAGCGCATGTAGGCGCGCAGGCGCTTTTCGATGGCGATGTTGCCGGGGCTGCGGGCTTCCTGCTCGGGCTCGATGGTGTTGACGTAGCCGGTGGTGGCCGAGAACGGCAAGTCGATGCTGTTCTGGCGCGCATGTTCAAGCAGTTCCTCCAGCAGCGCATGGGCGCGCTCCGGGCCCTCGCGCTCGATGACGGCAGACAGCGCATCCAGCCATTCACGGGTTTCCTGGGCGTCGATTTCGGCGGCGGCAGCGGCCTGCGCCCGCGATTCTTCGGACATCTGCTTGTCTCCTCTTGTTTATGGGGTGATGAAAGTCATTGTGAACCAAGCGGAATCATCCCACAAAGCCACGTTTTTTTCAAATAGAGATTTATATATTCACAATATGAAATTCAATCGCACCCAGAGATCGCTCGTTCGTTGAGAAGGCCGCGGCACCCCTGCCACTACACTGCCGCCATGGCGTCCGATCTCGCGTCCACCCTGCTCGATACCGGGCCCCCGCTGCCCTGGTGGCAACGGCTCGTTCGTGGGCAGGACCGCCTCATCCACCTGGCCCCGCTGGCGGCCGTGCTGCTGTTTCTGGCCGCCATCGCCACGGCGTTCTGGTATCTGCGGCTGGAGGAAGTGCACCGCGAGCAGGAGGCCGTGAAGCGCGACGTGGAATACAGCCAGCAGCGCCTGCGCCTGCGCCTGCTGGAGCGCCAGGAGCAGTTCATGCGCCTGGCGCGCGACATCTCGGACCGCGACATGTCGCCCATGCAGTTCGACATCCGCGCCGAATCGCTGGTGTTGCAGTACCCCGAGCTGATGGCGCTGAGCTGGATCGACGACCAGCGCCGCTTGATGGCGACGCAGACCTCGCCCAGCGTGCCGCGCCAGCGCGCCTGGGTGGCCGACGGGCAGCTGAAGCGGGGCGAGGTGCTGGAAGGCTTCGACCTGGCGCGCGACCTGCGCCAGCCGGTGTACACGCAGCCGCTGTCCGAAAAAGGCGTGGAACCTGTGCTGTACATGCACGTGCCGATCACGCCGCGCGCGCACTTCGCCGGCGAGTTGCTGGCCGAGTTCTCGGTCGACGGCCTGCTGCGCTACGGCGTGCCCGCCGAGGTGCTGGCCAAGTACGCCGTGGCGCTGTTCGACGGCAAGGACCAGCTGCTGGCCGGCCAGAGCATCCCGGAACGCCCTGGCCTGTCGGACCGACTGCCCTGGAGCGGCAAGGTCAACGAATTCGACATTCCCGTCTCGCCGGTGGGCAACGGCCTGGTGCTGCGGGCGCAGGCCTGGCGCACGTCGCAGGGCGTGGTGGGCGGCACGCTGTTCTGGCTGGTGGCGGTGCTGGCGGCCATGACGACCTGGATGCTGATCGCCAACTGGCGCCAGTCGCAGCGCCGGCAGCAGGCCCAGCAGGCGCTGATGGCCGAAACCACCTTCCGCCGCGCGATGGAAAACTCCATGCTGACCGGCATGCGTGCGCTCGACATGCAGGGCCGCATCATTTACGTCAACCCGGCCTTCTGCCAGATGACCGGCTGGACCGAGGACGAGCTGATCGGCCAGACCGAGCCGTTCTCCTACTGGCCCGACGAAGACCGCGAGGCGCTGGCCGCGCGGCTCAGCGACGAGCTGATCGGCAGCTCCGACCCGGCGGGCTTTCAGATGCGCGTCAAGCGCAGGGACGGCACGCTGTTCGATGCGCGCTTCTACGTGTCGCCGCTGATCGACGCCACCGGCAAGCAGACCGGCTGGATGGCGTCGATGACCGACATCACCGAGCCCAACCGCGTGCGACGCCAGCTTTCGGCCTCTTACGAGCGCTTCACCACCGTGCTGGAAGCGCTGGATGCTTCTGTTTCTGTAGCACCCCTGGGCAGCCAGGAGCTGCTGTTCGCCAACAAGCTGTACCGCCAGTGGTTCGGCGGCACCACCGACGGGCACCTGCAGCTGGTGGTGCGCGCCGGCACGCCCGAGACACAGCTGTCCGACGAAAGCCTGGATGCCGTCGATTCCTTCGCCGGCCTGCCGCTCGACAGCATCGCCACCGGCTCGCTGGCCGAGCATGCCGAGATCTACATCGAACGCTTGGGCAAATGGCTGGAAGTGCGCTCGCGCTACCTGAACTGGGTCGACAGCCGCCTGGCGCAGATGGTGATCGCCACCGACATCACTGCGCGCCGCCAGGCCGAGGAACAGGCCGCCGCGCAGGCCGAGCGCGCGCAGACCGCCAGCCGCCTGATCACCATGGGCGAGATGGCCTCCAGCGTGGCGCACGAGCTGAACCAGCCGCTGACGGCCATCAGCAACTACTGCACCGGCATGATCTCGCGCATCCGGGGCGGCAGCATCAGCGAGGACGACCTGCTGGGCGCGCTGGACAAGACCGCACGCCAGGCGCAGCGCGCCGGCCAGGTGGTGCAGCACATCCGCAGCTTCGTCAAGCGCAGCGAGCCGCGCCGCCAGTGGTCGGAGGTGATGCCGATGGTCGAGCAGGTGGTGGAGCTGGCCGAGATCGAACTGCGCCGCCGCCAGGTGCGCCTGAGCCATTACGTGGCGCCGCGCCTGCCGGCGCTGCACGTCGACCCGATCCTGATCGAGCAGGTGCTGATCAACCTGATCAAGAACGGTGCCGAATCCATCGACGTGGCGCAGCGCGCCACCGGCAACCGCCTGGTCGATCTGCGCGTGACCCAGCGCGAGGTCGACGAGCAGCCGGCGGTGCAGTTCAGCGTCACCGATACCGGCCGCGGCCTGACCGAAGAAGCGCTGGCCCGGCTGTACGAAGCCTTCTTCTCGACCAAGAACGACGGCATGGGCATCGGCCTCAATCTGTGCCGCTCCATCGTCGAGTCGCACCAGGGCCGGATCCATGCCGAGAACCTCTACAATGCCGGCCAGGTCGTGGGCTGCCGCTTCAGTTTTTGGATTCCGGTCGGCCCGGTGCAGGACGCCAGCCCGTCCGACAACAACACCAAGGTAGTGGCATGAGTCTGATTCCGAAGCGAGGAACGGTGTATGTGGTGGACGACGACGAAGCCGTTCGCGATTCGGTTCAATGGTTGCTCGAAGGGCAGGATTTCCGCGTGCGCTGCTTCGAGTCGGCCGAGGTCTTCCTGGCCCGCTACGACCCGCGCGAAGTCGCCTGCCTGATCGTCGACATCCGCATGGACGGCATGAGCGGCCTGGAACTGCAGGACCGCCTGCTCGAGCGCAAGTCGCCCCTGCCCATCGCCTTCATCACCGGCCACGGCGACGTGCCGCTGGCCGTCGACACCATGAAGAAAGGCGCGATGGATTTCATCCAGAAGCCGTTCAAGGAAGAACAGCTGGTGCCGCTGGTCGAGCGCATGCTGGAGCAGGCCCGCGCCCTGTTCACCGAGCACCAGCAGGCCGCCAGCCGCGACGCGCTGCTGGCCAAGCTCACCGGGCGCGAGGCGCAGGTGCTCGAGCGCATCGTCGCCGGCCGCCTGAACAAGCAGATCGCCGACGACCTGGGCATCAGCATCAAGACGGTGGAGGCGCACCGCGCCAACATCATGGAAAAGCTGGGCGCCAATACGGTGGCCGACCTGCTGAAGATCGCCCTGGGGCAGAACGCCCCGAAGGCCTGAGCCCGCTTTGCTTCTATTTCAATAGCTGCTCGCGCTTGATGGACGGGCGTTGCAGCCATTTTTCTTGTAAATCCGAATCATGACTGCCCAGCTGATCGACGGCAACGCCCTGGCCGCCCAAGTCCGCGCCGACGTGGCGCACCGCGTGCAGGCGCTCAAGGCTCGCGGCGTGCAGCCGCACCTCACCGTGATCCTGGTCGGCGAAGACCCGGCCAGCCAGGTCTACACGCGCAACAAGGTGGCCGACAGCGAGCAGACGGGCCTGGGCGCCACGCTGGAGCGCTACCCGACCGACATGACCGAGGCCGACCTGCTGGCGCGCATCGCCCAGCTCAACGCCGACCCGGCGGTGCACGGCATCCTGGTGCAGCTGCCGCTGCCCCGGCACATGAACAGCCACGGCGTCATCGAAGCCATCGCGCCCGAGAAGGACGTGGACGGCTTTCACGTGGCCAGCGCCGGCGCGCTGATGGTGGGCCAGCCCGGCTTTCGCCCCTGCACGCCCTACGGTTGCATGAAGATGCTCGAATCCATCGGCATGACCGACCTGAAGGGCAAGCACGCCGTGGTCATCGGCCGCAGCAACATCGTCGGCAAGCCCATGGCGCTGATGCTGCTGCAAGCCAACGCCACCGTCACCGTGTGCCACAGCGGCACGCCCGACCTGGCGGCGCAGACACGGCAGGCCGACATCGTGGTCGCCGCCGTGGGCAAGCGCAACGTGCTGACGGCCGACATGGTCAAGCCCGGTGCGGTGGTCATTGACGTCGGCATGAACCGCGACGACGCCGGCAAGCTGTGCGGCGACGTGGACTTTGCCGGCGTGAAGGATGTGGCCAGCTGGATCACCCCGGTGCCCGGCGGTGTCGGCCCCATGACACGCGCCATGCTGCTGGTCAACACCATCGAGGCGGCCGAGCGCGCCAGCGCTTGAAGCGAAACACCCCCTGAGACGCTTCGCGTCTTCCCCCCTCTTACTCCGCGAGGGGTCGTCGCCAGTGTCCGGTACAAGCCTAAACCGAACGTTCCCCAACGCTGCAGACAAGACCGCTAGGCGTTGCGTTCGTGCGCATCGACAACCTCGGCAACCGCCGTTACGCGGGTTCGGTCATCGTCAACGAGGGCAACGGCCGCTTCTTCGAGCCGGCGGCCGGGCGCTCGGTGTTCGTCGGGGTGGATGTGCGGGCGCGGCGCTGAGGCGGCCGGCGCGTGGGCTGCCGCGTACCGAAAACCAGATACCGGACGCAGAGGACGCAGAGATTTCGCAGAGGACGCAGAAGAATTCAAAAAAGATCAGGTTTTACTTTTGCGTCCTCTGCGAATCCTTTGCGTCCTCTGCGTCCGGCTGTTTCAGCGACCGAAGATTGACAGGCGAAATTGGGCTTCAGCGCACGTCCCACAAGCGCAAGCAGCTATCATTTTTATACCTTTATGCTTGACATTCTCACCTCCGTCCCCAACTGACGCGCCATGGCCAATCCCCTCCTCGACTTCTCCGACCTTCCCCTGTTCGACCAGATTCGCCCCGAGCACGTGGCCCCGGCCATCGACGACTTGCTGGGCGGTGCCGAAGCCGGCCTGGAGGCCGCCGTGGCGCCCGAGCTGCCCGCCGACTGGGCCACGCTGGCGCGCACGCTGGACGTGGCGACCGAACGCCTGGGCCGCGCCTGGGGCGCCGTCAGCCACCTCAACGCCGTGATGGACACGCCCGAGCTGCGCGCCGCCTACAACGCCGCCCTGCCCGCCATCACCGAGTTCTGGACCCGTCTGGGCAGCGACGAGCGCCTGTACGCCAAGTACAAGGCCATGAACCCCGACGCGCTGACGCCAGAGCAGCGCCAGGCGCACAAGAACGCGCTGCGCGGCTTCGTGCTGGGCGGCGCCGAATTGCAGGGCGAGGCCAAGGCGCGCTACGCCGCCATCCAGGAGCGCCAGGCCGAGCTGGGCCAGAAGTTCAGCGAGAACGCACTCGACGCCACCGACGCCTATGCGTACTACGCCACCGAGGACGAGGTGGACGGCGTGCCGCCCGACGTGAAGGCTGCCGCCCGCGCTGCGGCTGAAACCGATGGCATGAAGGGCTACAAGCTCACCCTCAAGCTGCCCAGCTACCTGCCCGTGATGCAGTTCGCGCACGACCGCGCGTTGCGCCAGCGCCTGTACCGTGCCTACGTCACGCGCGCCTCCGACCAGGCCGAGGGCGACGGCGTGAAGTACGACAACGCGCCGCTGATCCGCGAGATTCTGGCGCTGCGCCGCGAAGAGGCGCAGCTGCTGGGCTACGCCAACTTCGGCGAGGTGTCGGTGGTGCCCAAGATGGCCGACTCGCCCACCGAAGTCATCGACTTCCTGCGCCAGCTGGCCGCCAAGGCCAGGCCCTACGCCGAGCGCGACGTGCAGGATCTGCGCGACTTCGCCGCCAAGGAACTGCAACTGGCCGACCCGCAGCCCTGGGACTGGGCCTACATCGGCGAGAAGCTCAAGGAAGCGCGCTACGCCTTCAGCGAGCAGGAGCTGAAGCAGTACTTCCAGGCGCCCAAGGTGCTGGCAGGCCTGTTCAAGATCGTCGAGACGCTGTTCGAGGTCGTCATCCGCCGCGACAGCGCGCCCGTGTGGCATCCCTCGGTCGAGTTCTACCGCATCGAGCGCGACGGAAAACTGCTCGGCCAGTTCTACCTCGACCCCGGCGCGCGCGCCGGCAAGCGCGGCGGCGCCTGGATGGACGACGTGCGCGCCCGCTGGCTGCGGCCCGACAACGCGCAGTTGCAGACGCCCGTGGCGCAACTGGTGTGCAACTTCGCCGAGGGCGTGGATGGCAAGCCGCCCCTGCTGACGCACGACGACGTGATCACCCTGTTCCACGAATTCGGCCACGGCCTGCACCACATGCTGACGCAGGTGAACGAACGCGATGTCTCGGGCATCAGCGGTGTGGAGTGGGACGCGGTGGAACTGCCCAGCCAGTTCATGGAGAACTTCTGCTGGGAATGGGACGTGCTCAAGCACATGACGGCGCACGTGGATACGGGCGAGCCGCTGCCCCGCGCCCTGTTCGACAAGATGCTGGCCGCCAGGAACTTCCAGGCCGGCATGCAGACCGTGCGGCAGATCGAGTTCGCCCTGTTCGACATGCTGCTGCACACCGAGCACGACCCGGCGGATGACTTCCAGCCGCTGCTCGATGAAGTGCGCGCCGAGGTCGCCGTGATCCAACCGGCGCCCTTTGCGCGCACCGCGCAGACCTTCAGCCACATCTTCGCCGGCGGCTACGCGGCGGGCTACTACAGCTACAAGTGGGCCGAGGTGCTGAGCGCCGACGCCTACGCCGCTTTCGAGGAAAGCGTCACACCCGATGGCTTGCCCAGCGTGGAAACGGGGCGAAAATACCGCCGCGAGATTCTGGAAGCCGGCGGCAGCCGCCCGGCCATGGAATCGTTCAAGGCCTTCCGCGGCCGCGAGCCCACGATGGACGCGCTGCTGCGCCATCAGGGCATGGCCTGATCCCGACACACATCCACCACCGCACCAAGGAGTTGCCCGTGCCCCACCGCCCTTCCGCCCGATTGCTCGCCGCTGCCGCCGGCGCCCTGCTGCTGGCCGGCGTGGCGCAGGCGCAGGTCTACCGCGTGGTGGGGCCGGATGGCCGGGTCACCTTCTCCGACAAGCCGCCCACGCAGGCCGCACCGGCGGTGTCCAGTGGCGGCGCGGCGGCGTCGGGCGGTGGTGGCGCACTGCCCTACCAGCTCAACCAGACCGTGCAGCGCTACCCGGTCACGCTGTACACCTCGTCCACCTGCGCACCCTGCAACAGCGGCCGCAACCTGCTGAGCAACCGCGGCGTGCCCTTCACCGAGAAGACGGTGGAGACCAACGACGACATCGCCGCCCTGCAGCGCCTGGCCGGCAACAACAGCCTGCCGCTGCTGACCATCGGCGGCCAGCAGCTCAAGGGCTTTTCGGACAGCGAGTGGAGCCAGTACCTCGACGCGGCCGGTTACCCCAAGGCCTCGCAACTGCCCGCCAGCTACCGCCGCCCCGCCGCCACGCCGCTGGTGGCGCGCACAGCGGCGGCGGCTGCGCCCGCCGCCCAGGCCGCCGAGCCGGCCGAGCCTGCGCCAGCGCCCGCCGGCCCCAGCGTGGCGCCCCAGCGCACCACCACCAACCCGACCGGCATTCGCTTCTGATTTGATAGCTGCCTGCGCCCGCCACAAAAGCGCTGCAGGCACTTTTCACTCATGAACCCGTCAGCAGCCACAACGCGGCGCTGATGGTGAAGAACGAGGCCACCGTGGTGCCCAGCAGGGCCGCGGCGGCCAGCCCGTCGTGGCCGTGCTTCTGCGCCAGAATGGGGTAGATGCCGAACATCGGGCACGCCGCAGCCAGCACCACGCCGGTGCGCAGGGCGGCATCCATTGGCGGCATGCCCAGTGCCTCCAGAGCCAGCAGCGCACCCACCGTGAGCAGCGGGTGCACGAGCAGCTTGCCCGCGGCGATCTGCGCCACCTGCGCGCCCAGCCCCTTGATCCGCAGCCCCGCCAGCGAGCCGCCGATGACGAACAGCGACACCGCCGCGCTGGCCTGCGCGAACAGGCCCACCGTGCGGTCGGCCACCGCCGGCAGGGGCAGGCCCAGCAGCGACACCAGCAGCCCAGCCGACAGGCCCAGCACCATCGGGTTGCGCAGCAGCCCCGCCGCGGCACCGCGCACCACCGCACGCCAGTGCCCCGCGCCGCTGGCTGCGTCCATCAGCGCCAGCAGCAGCGGGATCAGCAGCAGGTTCTCCACCAGCATGTTCATGCCCAGGATCAAGCCCGCCACCGGGCCCAGCAGCAGCAGGTTGATGGGGTAGCCGACAAAGCCCGAGTTGGGGCAGCACATGCCCATGGTCTGCACCACGCTCAGCACGGCGGGCTGGCGCGCCACGCGGCGCATCCACCACAGGCCGACCGCCATGGTGGCCAGCGCGCCCAGCGCGAACACGGCCATGTAGCGCCACTCCAGAATCTCGTCCAGACGCCGCTTGGCCACGGCATCGAACAGCAGCGCCGGCAGCGCCACGTACAGCACGAACTTGCCCAGCACCCGCATGTCGCCGCGGTCGAACAGGCCGGCCCGCTTGGCCAGCCAGCCCAGCGCGATGGTGATGTAGATGGGGCCGGTGATGGAAAGAATGTCGAGCATGGGCAAGCAACAGGGCCGGCGTGCGCGTCATCGATCTGCCCCGACGCGAGCAACTGACGCGCCCCCGGGTCGCACGCCGCGCACCGCGCGTGGATTATTCAACAGCGTGCGACCTCAGCGCCGATGCCTTGCTCGCCCGCCGCTCCGTGCGTCGATGGGGACGCTCAGCCCTTGCGCGCCGCGATCAAGGCATCGGCAAAGGCCTGCCACGCAGCGCCCGCTGGCAATTCCTTGAACACGCCAGCCCGTGCCTGGTCGGCCACCCACTGCTGCTTGTCGGCGATGGCCCGGGTCATGAGGGGCTCGAAGCCGGCCTCCTGCACCGTGCGGGCGGATTCGCGCATCTCCTCGGCGCGGCGCTGGCCGTGCTGCACCACGCGGCTGAAGAAATAGGCGCCCTGCTGGGTCCAGTCGATGCCCGGAAACGTTTCCTGCAAGGTGGGCAGCACATGGTCCTCGACGCCGTAGGCGCGGGCGGCCGCATAACTCTCGATCACCAGCGCCTCCAGCCCCTTGATCATCACGCTGCGGCACATCTTGATGGCGCTGGCCACGCCCAGCTGCGCGCTCACCACCTTCACATCCATGCCCCAGGCGCTCAGCCGCTCGGCCAGCGCGCCCGCGCGGGCACCGCCCAGCAGCATGGGCACCCGGATGCCGTAGGGCGGCACCGAGGTCATCACGCCCGCTTCGATGTAATGCGCCCCGGCACCCTCGATGAGCGCGGCACACTGCTGCTTGGTGCCGGGCGAGGCGGAATTGAGGTCGAGAAACCAGGTGCCGGGGCGAACATGGCGTGCGGCCTCTTCGGCCACCGCCAGCGTGCTGGAGGCGGTGACGGCGGAAACGAGCACATCGCTCGCCGCACACAGGCTGGACGATGAATCGTGCGCCTGCACGCCGGCCTGCGCGGCGTGGCGGCGCTCGGCCTCGCGCGTGTCTGCCCGGTCGAACTTCAGGTCCCACGCGCCCACCTGCGCCACGCCGGGCTGGGCGCGCAGACCGGCGCTGAATATCTTGCCGACTTCACCGTAGCCGATGAAGCCCAGGTGGACCATCTCACTCATTTTTCGGTCGCTCCAAAAAAACAGGAGGTCCTCGGCACAGCCGGGACCTCCTGCAGCTGGCGGCCTGGCGTGGTGCCTGCGCCGCGCTGGCCATCAATGGCTGGGTTTACTTGATCGCAATTTCCTTGACTTTACCGCCTTCCACCACGGCGATGCGGCCGTTGGCGGTGGTGCCACCCTTGTCATCCACGCCGGTGAAGCCGAACGGGTTGGTGCTGGGCGGCATGGCCTTGAAAGCCTTGTCCAGGTTCGCGCGGATGGCCATGGCGTCGGTGGTGGTGCCGGCCAGCTTCATGGCGTCCACGGTCACATGCACGGCGGTGTAGTTGAACATGGCCTCGGTGCCGGGGTCACGGCCATTGGCGAACTTGCGGTAACGGGCCACGAAGTCCTTGGCGGCGGGCTTCTGATCGTCCACGACTGGCAGCACGCCCACCGCGCCTTCGAGCGGGCCCAGGCCGCCGGTGATCTTGGCAATCTCGTCGATCTTGGCCTGGTCGATGATCATGAAGCCGCCCTTGAAGCCCAGTTCGCGCGCCTGCTTGATGACCAGGCCGGTGGGCTCGGAGGCGCCGCCGATGAACATCAGGTCCGGCTTGGCCGCCAGCACGCGGCTGACGCCGCTGTAGAAGTCGGTGGCGCGGTTGTAGGACATCAGGTTCTCGGCCACCACCTTGCCGCCAGCGGCTTCCCAGGCCGGCTTGAACGCGGCCACCCAGGCCTTGCCGTAGTCGTGGTCCGCGCTGGCGATGGCCACGTTCTTGCCGAACTTGGCCATGGTCTGCTCGATGAACGGCTTGATGTAGACCGTGTACTCGGGCGGGATGCGCAGCGTCAGCTTGTTGCCGCGCGCGGTGATCTGCGGCACGCTGGAATAGCCCAGCACCAGCACCTTGAGCTGCTCGTTGATGGCCTGCATGGCGAAGATGCCGCCCGAGTGCGGTGTCAGCACCGCCGGCGTCTTGTGCTGCTGCACCAGGCGCTGGGTGTTGGTGGCGGCTTCGCTGGGGTTGTACTTGTCGTCCAGCGCCACCAGCTCCAGCTTGTACTTCTTGCCGGCCACGTCGAAGCCGCCGGCGTCATTCACTTCCTTGACGGCCATCTCCATGCCGCTGAGCACGTTCTTGCCGTACTGCGCGGCGCCGCCGCTCAGCGGGCCGGTGTAGCCGATCTTGACGACCTCCTGCGCCAGCGCCGGGGCGGCACCGAGGGCGCCTGCGGTCAGCAGGCCGGCGCACAGGCGGATCGTGGTCTTGAACTTCATGGGTGTCTCCTTGGGTCAGTTCAGGTGAAAAACTCGGGTCAACGCTGCGAAAAGGCTACGCGCCGATGTAGGCACGACGCACCTCGTCGTTGTGCAACAGGCTCTCGGGATCGCCTTCCATGACGATGCGGCCGTTCTCCAGCACATAGGCGCGGTGGGCAATTTTGAGCGCGGCGAAGGCGTTTTGTTCCGCCAGCAGCACGGTGGTGCCGGCCTGGTTGATGCGCTGGATGACCTCGAAGGTCTGCTTGATCACCAGCGGCGCCAGGCCGAGCGAGGGTTCATCGAGCAGCAGCATCTTGGGGCGGCCCATCAGCGCGCGGCCGATGGCCACCATCTGCTGCTGCCCGCCCGAGAGCGAACCGGCCGGGTCGTCCTTCTTCTCGCGCAGGATGGGGAACAGCTGGTAGACGTCCTCCAGCCGCTGGCGGTTGCCCTCGCCATCGCGGCGGTGCACGTAGGCCCCCAGCATCAGGTTCTTCTGCACCGACATCATGGGGAACAGCTTGCGCCCCTCGGGGCACTGCACCACGCCCGCCTGCACGATGGCCGAGGGCTTGCGGCCGATCAGCTGCTGCCCGTCGTACTGGATGCTGCCGCCGGCGGCGCGGTGGATGCCGCTGATGGTGAGGAAGATCGAGCTCTTGCCCGCGCCGTTGGCGCCCAGCAGCACCACCAGTTCACCCTGCTTCGCGTGCAGCGTGACGCCGTCGAGCGCCTTGAAGCTGCCATAGTTGAGCGATACGTTCTCAAGCGTCAGCATGGTCGCTCCCCAGGTAGGCGTCGATGACGACGGGGTTGGCGCGGATTTCGGCCGGCGTGCCCTCGGCGATCTTCTCGCCGTAGCTCAGCACCATGATCTTGTCGGCCAGGCTCATGATCATGTTCATCTTGTGCTCGATCAGGCACACGGTGATGCCGCTCTTGACGATCTTGCGGATCAGCTCGGCCAGGCCTTGGGTCTCGTCGGGGTTTACGCCACCGGCCGGCTCGTCGAGCAGCAGCAGGCGCGGGTTGGTGGCCAGCGCCAGCGCAAAGGCGACGCGCTTGCGCTCTTCCTGAGAGATGTCACCGGCCATGCGGTTTTCCAGGTGCGAGCCGCCGACGAAGTTGAGCGCGTCGCGCGCCTTCTCGCGGCAGATGCGCTCTTCCTCGCGCAGCAGGCTGGAGCCGCGCAGCACGTCCAGCAGGCCCGACCTGGTGCGCAGGCGGTGGCCGACGATCAGGTTGTCGAGCACCGTGGCCATGTCGAACAGCGACGTGGTCTGGAAGGTGCGTGCCACGCCCAGCTGCGCCACCTGGTCGGGCCGCAGCGAGGTCACGTCGTCACCCTGCAGCGTGATGGTGCCCGAGGTGGGCTTGTGCACGCCGGCGATCAGGTTGAAGAAGGTGGTCTTGCCGGCGCCGTTGGGGCCGATGATGGCGTTGATCTTGCCCGTCTCGATGGTGGTGCTGACGTCGTTGACCGCCAGCAGCCCGCCGAAGCGCTTGGTCAGGTGTTCAATCTTGAGCACGGCGCGCCTCCGACTTCTGCGCGGCCTGGCGCGCGCGCCAGCCCAGGTAGGTGCCCACGATGCCGTGCGGCACGAAGATGACCAGAAACACCAGCAGCGGCCCGAACACCAGGAAGCGGTATTCCTGCAGGAACTGCAGGTACTGCGTCAGCCACGGCATGCCCAGCGCGCCCAGCAGCGGGCCCAGCACCGTGCCCAGGCCGCCGACGATCATGAACATGGTCATGTCGAAGGTGTGCTCCACCGCCGCGATGTCGGGGCCGATGAAACGCACGTAGCCCGCGTACAGCGCACCGGCGATACCGGCGTAGAACACCGACAGCATGAAGGACAGCGTCTTGGTGCGCATCAGGTTGGTGCCCAGCGCCTCGGCCAACTCTTCACTGTTGCGCACCGCCATGAAGGTGCGGCCCAGCAGCGAGCCGACGATGCGACGCATGGCCCACACGCCCACCACCAGAAACAGCAGCGCCAGGTAGTACAGCGACAGCGGCGAGTCGAAGGTGATGAAGCCCAGCGACGGTGCGGGGATGCCCATGATGCCGACGGTGCCGTGCGTCAGGCCCTCCCACTTCTCGATCACCAGGAACATGATGTAGCCCACGCACAGCGTGAAGATCGAGAAGTAGTGCCCGCGCAGCCGCAGCGACAGGATGCCGATGAAATAGCCCAGCACCGTGGTGACGACGCCGGCCAGCGCGAAGGCGATCCAGTACGGCACCTGGTGGTCGACGGTCAGGATGCCCACCGTGTAGGCACCCACGGCCATGAAGCCGGCGTGCGCCAGGTTGAACTGCCCGGTGTAGCCCGTGATCAGGTTCAGCCCCAGCGTGGCGATGGCGAAGATGAAGGCCTTGCCCATCACCGTCAGCAGGTAGTCGTTGCTGGCCAGCAGCGGAAACGCCAGGCCAGCGGCGATCAGCAGCCACCAGCCCCATTTTTCAAGCCAGGCCATCAGCGTGCTCCCTTGGCGAACAGGCCCTGCGGGCGCACCGACAGGATCACCACCAGCAGCACGAAGGCGATGATGTCCTTGTAGTCGGTCGAGATGTAGAACGCGCCGAAGCTCTCGGCAAAGCCGATGATCAGCCCGCCCACGATGGCACCCGGCACGCTGCCCATGCCACCCAGGATGATGATGACGAAGGCCTTGGTGATCACCAGGTGCCCCATGGCCGGAAACACCAGGTTGATGGGCGCGTACAGCGTGGCCGCGATGGCCGCCAGCGCGCCCGAGATGGCGAAGGTGAGCATGGCCACGCGGTTGGCGTCGATGCCCACCAGCGAGGCGCCGTCGCGGTTCTGCGCCATGGCGATGATGGTCGAGCCCATCACCGTGCGCGTCAGGAACAGGTGCAGCACCACCATCAGCGCAAAGGCCGCGCCGATGATCATCAGCCGCTGGATCGGCGCCGTGACACCCGCCAGGTCGATGATGCCGGGGTAAGGCGTCTGCATGCGCTGGAAGTCGGCGCCCCAGATGGCCTGCGCCGCCGCCTCGAGGAACAGCAGCACGCCGATGGCCGCCACCATGGGGTGCAGGCCCGAGGCGTTGCGCAGCGGGTGGAACACGATGCGCTCGGCCAGCACCGACAGCGCCGCCACCGCCAGTGCCGACACGCCCATCGCCACCCAATAGTTGAAGCCCCAGGCCGTCATGGCATGGAACGAAACGAACGCCCCCACCATGTAGAACGCGCCATGGGCGAAGTTGGGCACGTGCAGGATGCCGTACACCAGCGTCAGGCCCAGCGCCACCAGCCCGTAGACGCCGCCCAGCGTGAGGCCGTTGAGCACCTGCTGCAGGAACATGTCCATCAGGCGCCACTCCTGTTCATGTACAAGTCGCCGCGCCGCCACGCTTGGCGCTTGGTGCGCCGCAGGCCTGGCGGGGCCACGCTGGTCTCCATCGTTCTGTTCTGCATCCTGGCGGATTCCTTCCAACAAGTCACCGTGAGAGAGGGAATTCAGCTTAACCAGCGCCCTTCTGCCGTAGGATCGTGGTTCTGCACTGCAGAACGATATCGGGTAAACCCCGAAAAAAATGAACGCATCGAAGTCACGTGGATGACTCGGCTTTGCGCAGGCCGCAGATGCGGCCGCCGTGCCGGCAGCCCACCGAAGCGTGCACCCGACCCCATCACGACATGAACGAAAACCCCGCCGGCCCCGCCAAGGAAGACCGCCACTTCGTCACCGCCCTGGCGCGCGGCATGGAGGTGCTGGCCTGCTTCCGCGCCGGCGACCGGCTGCTGGGCAACCAGGAGATCGCGCAGCGCTGCAGGCTTCCCAAGTCCACGGTGTCTCGGCTGACGTATACGCTGACCCGGCTGGGCTACCTGAACCACGTCGAGGAACTGGGCAAGTACCGCCTGGGCGTGGCCACCTTCGCGCTCAGCAGCACCATGGTGGCGAACCTCGACGTGAACGACGTGGCCGGCCCCTTGATGCAGGAGCTGGCCGACTTCGCGCGGGCCGAGGTGGCGCTGGGCGCGCGCGACCGCCTGTCGATGGTGTACCTCGTGCATTGCCGCAGCAAGGACCTGCACAACCGCGAGTTGCGCATCGGCTCGCGCTTGCCTCTGGCGGTCACGTCGATGGGCCGCGCCTGGCTGGCCGGCTGCGAGCCCAAGGACCGCGACGCCGTGCTGCGCAGCCTGCAGAACCGCCGCCCCAGGGATTGGCCACGGCTTTCGTCCGAGATCGACGAGGCGCTGCAGCAGCACCGCCGCGATGGGGTCACGATGGTGGTGGGCGGCTGGCAGGCCGGCATCAACGCCATTGCGCGGCCGTTGCGGCTCGGCAGCGGTCGGCCGCTGCTGTCGCTCAGTTGCGGCGGCCCCGGCTTCGTGCTGCCGCCGGACTACCTGCTGCACAGCATCCGGCCGCGCCTGATCGAGCTGGCGGCGCGCATCGAAACCGCCATGCTGCGCCTGCCGGCCACCGCGGTGCGTACCCGACGCGCCGCTGGCACGACCTGAGCGCTCGCCGCCGACGCCGCATCCGGCGCCATTGCTATCAATAAAAGAGCTGCTTGCGCTTTACTGGCGGGCGCTCAGGCCCTAAATGGCTTGAAAACTCATTGCCGGGCAATGCCCGCCCTGTCGATCACCTCGCTCCAGCGCCGGATGTCGCCCGACAGCATGCGGGCCGCGTCCTGCGGCGTGCCAGGGTGCGGATCGAGGTTCAGCGCCTCCAGCTTCTGGCGCACGCCGGCATCGGCCAGCGCAGCATTCACGGCCTTGTTCAGTTGCTCGACCACCGCCGCGGGCGTCCTGGCCGGCACGGCCAGCCCGTTCCACGATGCGGCGTTCAGGCCCTTCACGCCCAGTTCCTGCGCCGTGGGTACATCGGGCAGCACGCGCGAACGCCGGGCACCCGTCACCGCCAGGGGCCGCAGCGCCTTGCCCTGGATCTGCGCCAGCAGCGGGCTCAGGATGTCCAGCCCGGCGTGCAGCTGGCCGCTGCGGATGGCGGTGATCACGTCGGGCGTGCCCTTGAACGGCACCACCTGCAAGTCCAGCCCCGCCGCGCTCTTGAACAGCTCGGCCGCCAGGTGCTGGGTGGTGCCGATGATGGGCGTGCCCAGGTTGAGCTTGCCCGGGTTCTGGCGCGCGAACTGGAGCAGATCGCCCAGCGTACGGAAGTCGCCGCCCTCGTTGGCGACGATGACCAGATCGAAGGTGGCCAGCGGCGCCACGGGCGTGAAGGCCTTGAGGGTGTCGAACGGCAGCGCCTTGAACAACGCCGCGCTGACCGCCGTGCCGCTGGAGATCAGCAGCAGCGTGTGACCATCGGGCGCTGCGTTGGCCACCGTCTGCCCTGCCACCACGCCACCGGCGCCGGGGCGGTTGTCAATCACCACGGGCTGGCCCAGCGTGCGGGCCATGTGCTCGCCCACCGCGCGGGCGGTGATGTCGGCCGCGCCGCCGGGCGCATTGGGCACCACGATGCGCACGGCTTTGGCGGGGAATTTGGTCGCAGCGACGGCGGCGGTCGGGCAGAGTGCGGCAGCGGCGCTGGCAAGCAGAAACTGGCGTCGGGTCATGAAGGCTCCTGAACTGCCGACCACTGGCGCCCACGCGCTGCCGACATCGCTTGCATTTTGCCAAGCGCGCTTGGTCTGGATGAATCAAGGGAAAACCCTCCCCGGGAAGACCGCCAGACAGCTTGTTTTTAGTTATCGTTGATAACCATAATGACGCCCAAGGAGACCCCATGGCCAAGCCCAGTCAAGACATTTCGCTCGAACTCGCGGGCAAGAAGAAGGAAATCGCCGTCGTTCGTCTGACGCGCGCCGCCAAGCGCAACGCGCTGTCGGACGGCCTCATCGCCGCGCTGCGCGACACCTTCCAGAACCTGCCTTCCAGCGTGCGCGCCGCCGTGATCGACGGTGAAGGCGAGCATTTCTGCGCCGGGCTCGACCTGTCGGAACTGAAGGAGCGCGATGCCGGCGAGGGCCTGCACCATTCGCGCAGCTGGCACATGGCGCTGGACGCGGTGCAGTACGGCCCGGTGCCGGTGGTCGCCGCGCTGCACGGCGCTGTGGTCGGCGGCGGGCTGGAGCTGGCCAGCGCCGCGCACATCCGCGTGGCCGACGCCACCACTTTCTACGCCCTGCCCGAAGGCACGCGCGGCATCTTCGTCGGCGGCGGCGGCTCGGTGCGCATCCCCAAGCTGATCGGCGTGGCGCGCATGACCGACATGATGCTCACGGGCCGCGTCTACAACGCGCAGGACGGCGAGCGCCTGGGTTTTGCGCAGTACCTGGTGGCCGAAGGCCAGGCCTTCGACAAGGCCATGGAACTGGCCGAGCGCATCGCCACCAACGCGCCGCTGACCAACTACGCGCTGATGCACGCCCTGCCCCGCATCGCCGAGCAGCCGGCCGACCACGGCTTCATGACCGAGGCGCTGATCAGCGCCATCGCCCAGGCCGCGCCTGAAGCGAAACAGCGTGTGCGCGATTTTCTTGAAGGCAAGGCCGGCACCAAGGTGAAGAAGGCTTGAAGCCTTTTTGACCTCCAGCGCCTGATGGACAAGCGCGAGCAGCTATCAAAAAAAGAGTGGAGTGAGACAAGCATGAGCAACGCGACCGGCGCTGCGGCAGCGCCACCGAAGTACCGCCCCTTGACCTTCGGCGTCACCCGGGTGAACGTGCGCGGCGAAGACGGCGGCGTGCAGCACCTGGCCGCCGACGTGCCGCTGCAGCCTTTTGGCGAGCGCATGTCCGACCGCCTGGTCCACTGGGCGAAAACGACCCCCGACGAAACCTTCGTCGCCCAGCGTGAGCGCCTGACGGGCGGTCAGCTGGGCGACTGGCGCCGCGTGAGCTACGCCCAGACGCTGGACGCTGCACGCCGCATCGGCCAGGCGCTCATCGACCGCGGCCTGTCGCAGGAGCGCCCCGTCGTCATCCTCAGCGACAACGGCATCGACCACGCGCTGCTGGCGCTGGGCTGCATCTACGCGGGCATTCCGTTCTCGCCGGCTTCGCCCGCCTACTCCACCATCAGCAAGGACTACGGCAAGCTGCGCCACGTGATCGACACGCTGACGCCCGGGCTGATCTGGGCCGAGGACGGCGAGCGCTACGGCCCGGCGCTGGCGGCCACTGCGCCGGCCGATTGCGAGATCGCGGTCTCGCGCCACGCCGACCACCCGAACCTGAAGGGCCGAAAGGCCACGCTGCTGTCCGAGCTGCTGGCCACCGAGCCGACGCCCGCGGTGGATGCCGCGCAGCAAGCCACCACGCCCGACACCATCGTCAAGTTCCTGTTCACCAGCGGCTCGACCAAGCTGCCGAAGGCGGTCATCAACACCCACCGCATGTGGTGCGCCAACCAGCAGCAGATGCGGCAGTCGATGCCGATCCTGACCGAGGAGCGCCCCGTACTGATCGACTGGCTGCCCTGGAACCACACCTTCGGCGGCAACCACAATGTCGGCATGGTGCTGAACAACGGCGGCACGCTCTACATCGACGAGGGCAAGCCCACGCCCGCGCTGGTGGGCGAAACGCTGCGCAACCTGCGCGAGATCGCGCCCACGATGTACTTCAACGTGCCGACCGGCTTCGAGGCGATTGCCAACGCCATGAAGACGGACGACGCGCTGCGCCGCAACTTCCTCTCGCGCGTCAAGATGTTCTTCTTCGCCGGTGCCTCGCTGGCGCAGCCGGTGTGGGATTCGCTGTTCGAGAGCGCCGAGCGCGAGGTCGGCGAGCGCATCGTCATGACCTGCGGCTTCGGCATGACCGAATCCAGCCCCTACGGCCTGTTCCCCACCAGTCCCGACATCAAGGCCGGCGAACTGGGCCTGCCCACGCCGGGCATGGAATGCAAGCTGGTGCCCATCGACGGCAAGACCGAACTGCGCTACCGCGGCCCCAACATCACGCCCGGCTACTGGCGCGCGCCCGAGGCCACGGCCGAGGCGTTTGACGAGGAAGGCTTCTTCTGCACCGGCGACGCCGTGCTGTGGGTCGACGTGGCGGACAAGCACAAGGGCCTGCGCTTCGACGGCCGCATCGCGGAAGACTTCAAACTGGCCACCGGCACCTTCGTCAGCGTCGGTCCGCTGCGCGGGCGCGTGATCGCCGGCGGCGCGCCGTACATCCAGGACGTGGTCGTCACCGGGCTGAACCGGCACGAAGTGGGCGCGCTGGTGTTCCCGACGCAGGCAGTGCGCTCGCTGGTCGATCTGCCGCCCGATGCGCCTTTTGAAACGGTGCTGAAGCAGCACGCCGTGCTGCAGAAGTTCCAGAGCCTGGTCACCGACCTCTCGCTCACCGCCACCGGCAGCGCCAACCGTGTCACGCGCCTCATGCTGATGGCCGAGCCGCCGTCGATCGACCTGGGTGAAGTCACCGACAAGGGGTCGATCAATCAGCGCGCCGTGCTGAAACACCGCGACGATCTGGTGCAGGCGCTGTATGACGAGCCGCCAGGGCACATCGTCATCAAGCCGGGCGTGAACCTGTGACCTGCTCGGTATTCACTCCCTCGCCCCTCTGGGGAGAGGGCCCGGGGTCCCCGCGAAGCTCTGCTTCGTGCGGTGGAGGTGGGGGTGAGGGGCTGGCGTCCATGCGCACTGGTGCATGGTCAGCCCCCACCCCAACCCTCCCCCAGCGGGGGAGGGAGTAAAGCACCCTCACCCCTGCCCTCTCCCGCGCGCGGGAGAGGGAGTAAGAGAAAGACAAGGACAAACAATGGCCACCCAAGGATTCTTCACCCCCTTCAACGACGTCTGGATGCTCGACGGCGTGCGCACACCGATGGTCGATTACTGCGGCGCGCTGGGCCACATCTCGCCCACCGACCTCGGGATCAAGGCGGCGCGCGAAGCACTCAAGCGCGCCGGCGTGGCGCCGTCGGACATCGGCTCGGTCGTCACCGGCAACATGGCGCCGGGCGATTTCGATCAGTTCTTTCTGCCGCGCCACATCGGCCTGTACGCCGGCGTGCCAGTGGCGGTGCCGGCCATCATGGCGCAGCGCATCTGCGGCACCGGCTTCGAGTTGTTCCGCCAGGCGGGCGAGCACATCCAGGGCGGCGCTTGCGAGGCGGCGCTGGTCGTCGGCACCGAGAGCATGACGCGCAACCCCATCGCCGCCTTCGACCACCGCACCGGCTTCAAGCTGGGTGCGCCGGTGGGCTTCAAGGACTACATGTGGGAGGCGCTGAAGGACCCGGCCGCCGGCATCAACATGATCCAGACCGCCGAGAACCTGGCCAGGAAATACGGCATCACGCGCGAACAGGTGGATGAGTTCGCGCACCAGTCCTTCGCCAAGGCGGTGGCGGCACAGGAAAGCGGCTTCCTGGCCGGCGAGATCGTGCCGGTGGTCACCGAGAAGTTCGAGTTAGACGGCTACAAGCCACGCGGCATCAAGCTGCAAGGCAAGGTGACTGAAGTGGCGCAGGACACGCACCCGCGGCCCTCGCCCATCGAGGTGCTGGCCAAGCTGCGGCCGGTGTTCGAGGGCGGCGTGCAGACCGGCGGCAATTCGTCGGCGCTGGTGGATGCGGCCGCCGCGGCCGTGGTCGCCTCGGGTGCGTATGCCAAGGCCCATGGCAAGCAGCCGCTGGCGCGCATCATCGGCGCGGCGGCGGTCGGCGTACCGCCCGAGATCATGGGCATCGGCCCCGCGCCGGCCATCCGCCTGCTGCTGGAGCGCACCGGCCTCAAGCTCGACGACATTGGTCGCTTCGAGGTCAACGAGGCGCAAGGCGCGCAAACGCTGGCCGTGGCCAAGGAACTGGGCATGGATTTGGACAAGCTCAACGTCAACGGCGGCGCCATCGCGCTCGGCCATCCGCTGGCGGCCACGGGCGTGCGGCTGACGATCACGGTGGCGCGCGCCATGCAGCGCGATGGCGTCAAGTACGGTATCTCGTCAGCTTGTGTGGGCGGCGGCCAAGGCATCGCGCTGCTGCTCGAAAACCCGGGCGCCTGACAAGACCACCAACAGCCGGACGCAGAGGACGCAAAGATTCCGCAGAGGACGCAGAAAAAACCGAAAAAATTTTTGGCTGTTCTTTTGCGCCCTCTGCGAAACCTCTGCGCCCTCTGCGTACGGAAGTTTTTAAGCCTTTCAAGCTATCAGCCCCTTCCCACCAGCGCAGGCAGCTATTAATTCAGGAGAAACCAAGATGCAGATCAAAGGACAAGCAGCCCTCGTCACCGGCGGTGGCTCGGGCCTGGGCGAGGCCACGGCGCGCGAGCTGGCGCGCCTGGGCGCCAAGGTGGCGGTGCTCGACGTGAACCTCGACAACGCCAAGAAAGTGGCGGCCGACATCGGTGGCATCGCGCTGCAGGCCGACGTGACCAGCGGCCCCAGCATGGAAGCCGCCCTCGCCGAAGCCGCCGCCGCGCACGGCCCGGCGCGCATCCTGATGCAGATCGCCGGCATCGGCACCGCCAAGCGCGTGATCGGCAAGGACGGCAATGCCGCCTCGCTGGAAGACTTCGCCAAGGTCGTCAACGTCAACCTGATCGGCACCTACAACGCCGCGCGCCTGTTCGCAGCCGCCTGCGCCAAATTGGAGCCGATGGAAGACGGCGAGCGCGGCGCCATGGTGTTCACCGCCAGCGTGGCCGCGTTCGACGGCCAGGTGGGCCAGCAGGCCTACAGCGCGTCGAAGGGCGGCGTGGTCGGCATGACGCTGCCCATGGCGCGCGACCTGGCCCAGCATGGCATCCGCGTGTGCACCATCGCGCCCGGTCTGTTCAACACGCCGCTGATGCGCACGCTGCCCGAGCCCGTGCAGCAGTCGCTGGCCGCGTCGATCCCCTTCCCGTCGCGCCTGGGCAAGCCGGAAGAGTTCGCCGAGCTGGCCTGCCACATCGTCAGCAACGGCCACCTGAACGGCGAGGTGATCCGCCTGGATGGCGCGCTGCGCATGGCGCCGCGCTGATGACGAAACGATCTCGCTGCGCTTCGATGACGGACGAGTCATTTCGTCATTGAAGCCGCGCAGCGGCAAAGTCATTCCGTCATCGAACAACCTCGTGAAAACCCCAGCAACCCCATGAGCAAAGAAACCGTTTACGACGTGAAGGTGATGTTCGGCGACTGCGATCCCGCCGGCATCGTGTTCTTTCCCAATTTCAGCAAGTGGATGGACGCGGCCTCGCTGCACTTCTTCGTCGAGTGTGGCATCCCGCCCTGGCGCGAGCTGAAGAAAACCACCGGCATCATCGGCACGCCCCTGCTGGAGATCCACACCAAGTTCATGAAACCGGCCACCTACGGCGACCTGATCCACGTGCACACCAGCATCGAAAGCTGGGCCGCCAAGACCTTCGTGCAGAAGCACGTGGTCAAGAAGGACGGCGTGGTGCTGTGCGAAGGCCGCGAGACGCGCGCCTTCTGCATCCACCCCGAGGGCGGCCGCCTGCAGGCCATTCCTGTCCCGGACTTCATCAAGGAAGCCTGTTCCTGATCCGCAGTCACTTTTTTAAACCACCCACCAAGGAGACGACCCATGACCCGCTACACCCTCAAGGCCATCGTGGCCGCCACCGCCATCGCCGCCAGCGGCGCCGCGATGGCGCAGATCACCATCGGCGTCATCGCGCCCATGACCGGCCCGGCCTCGGGCCTGGGCATTCCGGCCGGCAACCAGGCCAAGCTGTGGCCCAAGGAGATCGCCGGCCAGAAGCTCAACGTGATCGTGCTCGACGACGCCACCGACCCGACCCAGGGCGTGCAGCACGCCAAGAAGCTGGTCACCGCCGACAAGGTCGACGTGCTGATGAGCTCGGTGGCCACGCCGGTGGCCGCCGCCATGGCCCAGGTGGCCGAGGAATCGGCCACGCCGCAGATCGCCTGGTCGCCGGTGGCCGTGCCCGCGGGCAAGGACAAGTGGCTGTTCCGCATGCCGCAGTCCAACGCCGTGATGGGCCACGCCATCATCGAGCACATGAAAAAGCAGGGCGTCAAGAGCGTCGGCTTCCTGGGCTACAGCGACGCCTATGGCGAGACCTGGCTCAACGACTTCCGCCCGCAGGCCGAAAAGGCCGGCATCAAGTTCGGCCCGGTCGAGCGCTTTGCCCGCGCCGACACCAGCGTGACCGGCCAGGTGCTCAAGCTCGTGTCGGCCAACCCCGATGCGATGCTGGTCGTCGCCTCCGGCTCGGGCGCGGCCATGCCGCAGATGGCGCTGGTCGAGCGCGGCTACAAGGGCAAGATCTACCAGACCCACGCCGCCGCCACGCGCGATTTGATGCGCGTGGGCGGCAAGTCGGTCGAGGGCGGCTTCGTTGTCAGCGGCCCGGCGGTGCTGGCCGAGCAGCTGCCCGATTCGCACCCCGCCCGCGGCGAGGCGATCAAGTTCGTGCAGCAGTACGAGAAGGCCTACGGCCCCGGCTCGCGCAACCAGTTCGCCGGCCACGCCTACGACTCCATCATCGTGATGGAAAAGGCCGTGCCGATTGCGCTGAAAACCGCCAAGCCCGGCACGCCCGAGTTCCGCGCCGCCCTGCGCGACGCCTTCGAGAAGATTGGCAAGACCACCCTGGCCCACGGCGTGCTGAACTGGACGGCGCAGGACCACTGGGGCTACACCGACGACACCGGCGTGATGATGCGGGTGACCGGCGGCGAGTTCAAGGTGGAGAAGTAAACCAACCGACGCGCGCGGCGATGGCGGCGATGACGGCGCTGGCGCGCCATGACTTCGCCGCTGCGCGGCGTGGATGACGGCGGCTGCGCCGCCATGACAGGGCGCGGCCCGCCAAGCACAAGCGCTGGCGTCATGAAAGTGGGGGGGGACCTTCTAAATTTTTCTCTCCATGAAAAAGGCCGCTAGCGCCCATCCACCGGGCGCAAGCAGCTTCTTTTTTGATATTGGCATGCTGCGCCAAATGGCTATCGCCTGATCTGTCTCATCCACCCCGCCCGTCTCCTTCATTTCGTCCTGCCCGCCGCGCAGCGGCGGCGTCATTGCAGTCATTTGACCAGCCCATGAACGCCTACCAAGTCCCCGTCGATGCGCTGAACCACATCCTGTTCAATGTGCTGCAGGCGCCTCGGCAATTGGCCGCCCTGCCCGCCTTCGCCGAGGCCGACGAGGCGCTGATGCGCCAGCTGCTCGATGAGATGGGCAAGCTCGTCAGCGGCCGCATCGCCCCGCTCAACCGCGTGGGCGACGAGCTCGGAGCCCAGTGGCACGGCGGCGCCGTCACCATGCCGCCCGGCTTTCGCGACGCCTACCAGGCCTTCTGGCAGGCCGGCTGGCCGGCGCTCAGCGCCGCGCCCGAAGACGGCGGCCAGGGCCTGCCCGCAGTGCTTGATGCGGCGCTGTACGAAAGCCTCTCCGCCGCCAACCACGGCTGGACCATGGCGCCCGGCCTGCTGCACGGCGCCTACGAATGCCTGAAGCACCACGGCAGCGAGGCGCTGAAAAGCCAGTACCTGCAGAAGATCGCCACAGGCGAATGGCTGGCCACCATGTGCCTGACCGAGCCGCACGCCGGCAGCGACCTGGGCCTGTGCGCCACCCGCGCGCTGCCGCAGGCCGACGGCACTTATCTGCTCAACGGCACCAAGATCTTCATCAGCGGCGGCGAGCACGATTTGACCGACAACATCGTGCACCTGGTGCTGGCCCGCCTGCCCGACGCACCGCCGGGGCCCAAGGGCCTGTCGCTGTTCCTGGTGCCGAAGTTCTACGCCGACGGCTCGCGCAGTGCCGTGGTGTGCGAGCGCATAGAGGAAAAGATGGGCCTGCACGGCTCGCCCACCTGCGTCATGCGCTTCGACGACGCGCGCGGCTGGATCGTCGGCGCGCCCGGCAAGGGCCTGAATGCGATGTTCGTGATGATGAACGCCGCCCGCCTGCACGTGGCGCTGCAAGGCATCGGCCTGCTGTCGGCCGCCTGGCAGAAGGCCGACGCCTACGCGCACGAGCGCAAGCAGATGCGCGCGCCGGGGGCGAAGGAAACCAGCCCGAGCGGCGACGGGCCGCCCCGAGCCGCGAGCGCCCCCTCGGGGGGCAGCGCAGCCCGCGCAGCGGCAAGCGTGGGGGCCAGTTTCATCATCGAACACCCCGCCATGCAGCGCACGCTGAACACCCAGCGCGCCTGGCTCGACGCCAGCCGCGTGCTGGCCTACCAGACCGCGCTGGAACTCGACATCGCCAAACACCACCCCGACCCGGCGCGCCGCCAGCAGGCCGAGCGCTGGTGCGCGCTGACCACACCCGTGCTGAAAAGCGCCTGCACCCACCAGGCCTTCCACGGCGGATCGGACTGCCTGCAGGTCTTCGGCGGCCACGGCTACGTGCGCGAATGGGGCATCGAGCAGCATGTGCGCGACGCGCGCGTGGCCATGATCTACGAGGGCACCAACGAAATCCAGGCCATCGACCTGCTGGTGCGCAAGGTGCTGGCCGACGGCGGCGCCGGCCTGTGCGCGCTGCTGGACCACGCCTGCGCCGACCTGGGCTCGGGCGCCCTGGCCGCCCCCGTGTCGGCCTGCTTCGACCGCCTGCAGGCCCTTACCCGCGCGCTGGCCGGCGCCTGCGCGCACGACGCCACCCTGGCCTACTGGGTGGCCGACGACTACCTGCGCGCCGTCGCCATCGCCCTGCTCGGCTGGGCCGGCGCGCGCCTTGAGGCCGCCGCCGACGCGGCGCCCGAGCCGCAGCGCTGGCGCGCCGCGACCCAGGCCCTGGGCCGCTGGGTGCTGCCCGAGTTCGACATGCGCTGCGCCATCATCAGCCAGCGACTGCCCGTGGCCGCCCCGTGAACACCGCCGCCGACCCCAGCGCCGACCTCGACCCCGCGCCGGCCGCCGTCGACACGGTGGACAGCAGCTACCTGCAAACCCTGGTCGGCTACAACGCGCGCATGGCAGCGCTGGCCGTCATCGGCCACATCCTGCCGGGCATGGCCAGGTTCGGGCTGCGCATCGTTGATTTTTCGATACTTTCGATCATTTTTCACAACCCGGGTATCACTTCGAAGCAGTTGTGCGGTGCCCTCAACCTGCTGCCGCCCAACCTGGTGGGCAAGATCGGCACGCTGGAAAAGCGCGGCCTGCTGGTGCGCCACCCGCACCCGCAGGACGGCCGCGCCCTGGGCCTGCAGCTCACCGCCGAGGGCCGGGCCCTGATGCAGCAGGCCGAACTGGCCGTGGCCGGGCTGGAAGCGCAGTCCACCCAGGCCCTGACCACCGCCGAGCGCCGCACGCTGATCCGCCTGCTGCAGAAGCTCTACCTTGGCTAGGGTTTTCCCGCCCCGCCAGAGGGGTGCGTAATTTTTGTAGCGCCAACCCCACGGCCTGCTGGCTTGAGGAGCTATGAAACTGCTAGCGTGCTACCAATTTGCGATATAGTCCGCCTGACGCACCTAGCGAACCTGAGGAGAAGCCTGACATGAGTTCCAAAGAAAACGCCGCCACAGGCCAGTTGCTGGCGCTGCTCGAAGCGCGCTACGCCATCCGCGTGCTGTGGGCGCTGCGCGATGGCCATCCCCAGACCTTCCGCCTGCTGCAGGACAGCGTGGGCGGCATCACCCCCAACACCCTGAACACCCGCCTGAAAGAGCTGCGCGCCGCCAACCTGGTCACGCACGGCTCCGACGGCTACAGCCTCACGCTCAGCGGCACCGACCTGGTCAAACGCCTGTCGGATCTGCAGGCTTTCGCCACCAAGTGGGTGGCGGCGCAATCGAAGAAGAAGTGATCGAACCCCAGGGGTGAATGCGCAGGCCTGGCCGGCGCCCTTCCCCCCTGTTTTCACAGGCGGCACATGGCCGCCTTTTCTTTCTCAATCAAATCCGGCTGCAACCGGCGCCCATCAAGCGCCAGCAGCTATCAACACAGAAGCAAAATCATGAGCAACACCGGCCTGCAGATCACCGACGTCAAGCCCGGCACCGGCGCCGAGGCCAGGAAAGGCGCCACGGTCACCGTCCACTACACCGGCTGGCTCTACAACGATGGCGAGCAAGGCGCCAAGTTCGACTCCAGCCGCGACCGGGGCGACCCGTTCCAGTTTCCGCTGGGCGCCGGCATGGTCATCAAGGGCTGGGACGAAGGCGTGGCCGGCATGAAGGTGGGCGGCCAGCGCACCCTCATCATCCCGCCCGAGATGGGCTATGGCGCGCGCGGCGCCGGCGGCGTGATTCCGCCGAACGCCACGCTCAAGTTCGACGTCGAGCTGCTCGGAGTCTCGGGCTGACGCGCCAGCTCGGTCCGCGCCAACCCATTCAGGCCGCCGTTTCGGGCGGCCTGTTGCTTTCTGCGGGGTGTTTTCCGGCGGTTTTCAGGCGCATTGGCAGCGCTTTTCGCCCCGAAAAAACACTTGAAAAGCCTTGGGCCGCATCCATCTGAGAACACGAGCCTTATCCTCCACCAGACCGTTTTTTCTGTTGCAGAGCATGTCAGACCCTCGGAACACGCCCCCCCAGCCCCCCTTTTTCGACCCCATGGACCCGCCCATGAGCCCTGAAGAGCTGGAGGCCGCAGCCGCCGCCAACGAGGCTGATGCGGCAGCCCAACTCGACAACGCCCTGGGCGAGGTCGAGACCCTGAAGACCAAGGTGGCCGAGCTGACCGACCAGGCGCTGCGCGCCCAGGCCGAAGCCCAGAACGCCCGCCGCCGCGCCGACGACGAGATCGCCAAGATCCGCAAGTTCGCCGTCGAATCCTTCGCCGAAAGCCTGCTGCCCGTGCTCGACAGCCTGGAGGCCGGCCTGAAGGTGGACAACGCCAGCGCCGAACAACTGCGCGAAGGCACCGAGGCCACGCTGCGCCAGTTGCTGGCCGCGCTGGAGCGCAACAAGGTGGTCGAGGTGAACCCCGCCGCCGGCGACCGTTTCGACCCCGCCAACCAGCAGGCCATCAGCATGGTGCCCGCCGACCAGGAAGCCAACACCGTGGTCAGCGTGCTGCAGAAGGGCTACACCATTGCCGACCGCGTGCTGCGCCCGGCGCTGGTCACGGTCACCGCGCCCAAATAAAGCCCTGCGCCCGGCTTGAAAAGCCCCCGCGCAACCGCAGTTTCAAAGCATTCAACCTTTTTTGAGCATTCACGGAGAACAACATGGGAAAGATCATCGGCATTGACCTGGGCACCACCAACAGTTGCGTGTCCATCATGGAAGGCAACTCGACCAAGGTGATCGAGAACGCCGAAGGCGCGCGCACCACGCCGTCCATCGTCGCCTACCAGGAAGACGGCGAGGTGCTGGTCGGCGCGCCGGCCAAGCGCCAGGCCGTCACCAACCCCAAGAACACCATCTACGCCGTCAAGCGCCTGATCGGCCGCAAGTTCAGCGAGAAAGAAGTGCAGAAGGACATCGACCTGATGCCCTACAGCATCGTGGCCGCCGACAACGGCGACGCCTGGGTGGAAGTGCGCGGCAAGAAGCTGTCGCCGCCCCAGATCAGCGCCGAGATCCTGCGCAAGATGAAGAAGACCGCCGAGGACTACCTGGGCGAGCCGGTCACCGAGGCCGTCATCACCGTTCCCGCCTACTTCAACGACAGCCAGCGCCAGGCCACCAAGGACGCCGGCCGCATCGCCGGGCTGGAAGTCAAGCGCATCATCAACGAGCCCACCGCCGCGGCGCTGGCGTTCGGCCTGGACAAGCAGGAAAAGGGCGACCGCAAGATCGTCGTCTATGACCTGGGCGGCGGCACCTTCGACGTCTCGATCATCGAGATCGCCGACGTCGACGGCGAGAAGCAGTTCGAGGTGCTGGCCACCAACGGCGACACCTTCCTGGGCGGCGAGGACTTCGACCAGCGCATCATCGACTACGTGATCGGCGAGTTCAAGAAAGACCAAGGCGTCGACCTGAGCAAGGACGTGCTGGCCCTGCAGCGCCTGAAGGAAGCCGCCGAGAAGGCCAAGATCGAGCTGTCGAGCACGGCCGCCACCGACATCAACCTGCCCTACATCACGGCCGATGCTTCGGGCCCCAAGCACCTGAACATCAAGCTGACCCGCGCCAAGCTGGAAAGCCTGGTCGAGGAACTGATCGAGCGCACCATCGCGCCCTGCCGCACCGCCATCAAGGACGCCGGCGTGGCCGTGGGCGACATCCATGACGTGATCCTGGTCGGCGGCATGACGCGCATGCCCAAGGTGCAGGACAAGGTCAAGGAGTTCTTCGGCAAGGAGCCGCGCAAGGACGTCAACCCCGACGAGGCCGTGGCCGTCGGTGCCGCCATCCAGGGCCAGGTGCTCAGCGGCGACCGCAAGGACGTGCTGCTGCTCGACGTCACCCCGCTCAGCCTGGGCATCGAAACCCTGGGCGGCGTGATGACGAAGATGATCACCAAGAACACCACCATCCCGACCAAGTTCGCCCAAACCTTCTCCACCGCCGACGACAACCAGCCGGCGGTGACGATCAAGGTGTTCCAGGGCGAGCGCGAGATGGCTAGCGGCAACAAGCTGCTGGGCGAGTTCAATCTGGAAGGCATTCCGCCGGCGCCGCGCGGCCTGCCGCAGATCGAGGTGACCTTCGACATCGACGCCAACGGCATCCTGCACGTGTCCGCCAAGGACAAGGGCACGGGCAAGGAAAACAAGATCACCATCAAGGCCAACTCGGGCCTGTCCGAGGCCGAGATCCAGCAGATGGTGAAGGACGCTGAGCTGAACGCGGCCGAGGACCACAAGAAGCTGGAACTGGTGCAGGCGCGCAACCAGGGCGACGCCATGGTGCACAGCGTGCGCAAGTCGCTCACCGAGCACGGCGACAAGCTGGAAGCCGGCGAGAAGGATGCCATCGAGGCCGCCATCAAGGACGTCGAGGAAGCCCTGAAGGGCGACGACAAGGCCGCCATCGACAGCAAGACCGAGGCGCTGATGACCGCCAGCCAGAAGCTGGGCGAGAAGATGTACGCCGACGCGGCCGCTGCCGCCCAGGCCGCCGGTGCGGGCGCTGCCCCTGGTGCCGGTGCACAGGCTTCCGCCGCGGCCGACGACAACGTGGTCGACGCCGAAGTGAAGGAAGTCAAGAAGGACTGAAGCCACGGCGTGCGCCGGTGACCACCGCCCGCGCACCGCCTTTGCCGCCGCGCAGAAGATTCCCCGGAATCGGCTGCGCGGCGTTTGTCTGAGCAGTTTCGAGAAACGTTGATGGCCACCAAGCGCGACTATTACGAAGTCCTGGGCGTTCCCAAGAATGCGTCCGACGACGAGATCAAGAAGGCCTATCGCAAGCTGGCGATGAAATACCACCCTGACCGCAACCAGGGTGAGGCGGCGGCCAGCGCCGAGGTCAAGTTCAAGGAGGCCAAGGAAGCCTACGAGATGCTGTCCGACCCGCAGAAGAAGGCCGCCTACGACCAGTACGGCCACGCGGGTGTCGACCCGAACATGCGCGGCGGGCCGGAAGGCTTCGGCGGCTTTGCCGAGGCCTTTGGCGACATCTTCGGCGACATCTTCGGCGGCGCCCGTGGCGGGCGCGGCGGCCATCAGATATACCGCGGCGCCGATCTCAGCTACGCCATGGAGATCACGCTGGAGGAAGCCGCCGCCGGCAAGGACGCGCAGATCCGCATCCCCAGCTGGGACGAATGCGACACCTGCCACGGCTCGGGCGCCAAGCCCGGCACCAGCGCCACCACCTGCGGCACCTGCCATGGCCAGGGCGTGGTGCAGATGCGGCAAGGCTTCTTCAGCGTGCAGCAGACCTGCCCGCACTGCCGCGGCACCGGCAAGCTGATCAAGGACCCCTGCGGCAACTGCCACGGCCAGGGCAAGGTGAAGAACCAGAAGACGCTGGAGGTGAAGATCCCCGCCGGCATCGACGACGGCATGCGCATCCGCTCGGCCGGCAACGGCGAGCCCGGCACCAACGGCGGCCCGCCGGGCGATCTGTTCATCGAGATCCGCACCAAGAAGCACGACATCTTCGAGCGCGACGGCGACGACCTGCACTGCGTGGTGCCGATCAGCTTCGCGCAGGCGGCGCTGGGCGGCGAGATCGAGGTGCCCACGCTGAACGGCAAGGCCGCCATCGACATCCCCGACGGCACGCAGGCCGGCAAGCAGTTCCGCCTGCGCGGCAAGGGCATCAAGGGCGTGCGCTCGTCCTACCCGGGCGACCTGTACTGCCACATCAGCATCGAAACGCCTGTCAAGCTCACCGAACACCAGCGCAAGCTGCTGAAGGAGTTCGACGAGTCGCTGAAAAAAGGCGGCGCCAAGCATTCGCCCAGCACCGAAAGCTGGACCGACCGGCTCAAGAGCTTCTTCGGGGCCTGACCACCACCCACCCCTGACCGGTCCCGACCGCCACGCCCGAACCGGCCGTGGCGGTTTTTTCTTGCTGATCGCCCGGGCCCGCTCACCGCTGAGGCCATGAACCGCCAGCGACGACGGATCGCTCGATAATGATTGCATATACAACACTTGCAGATACAATCTTTCGCATGCAGAACGCCGCCACGCCCCAAGGGTGCACGAACCTCAAGCTGCGCCAGCTCACGCGCATGGTGACGCGCCACTACGACCGCCATGTCGCCGAGACGGGCCTGAAGAACACCCAGTATGCGCTGCTGTCGCACGTGGTCGGGCTGGGGCCGGTGCGCCCGGGCGAACTGGCCAGGCGCATGCACATGGATGCCTCGACCCTGACCCGCAACCTGCAGCCCCTGGTGGCCCAGGGCTGGCTGAGCATCGGCGCGGGCAGCGATGCGCGCAGCCGCCTCGTCGAAGCCACCGAGGCCGGCCGCGCCAAGCGCGCCGAAGGGCAGCGCGCCTGGAAGGCGGCCCAGCTGGCGCTCAACCAGCGCCTTGGAACGCAGCGCGTGGCAGCGCTGCATGCCCTGCTGGACACCTGCATCGCCTGCCTTGACGAAGGCGCCGATGGCACCGCGGAAGACGCCGCTGCACCGGTTGACGAAAGTGGCCGCCACCGGCGCCGCCAGACACAACCGTCCACCTGAGCGCACGATGCAGGAGCGAACTCCTCTTATGCCAGCCGATGAGACGCGGCAGACGCCGGCCAGGCTGTCCCCGGAACAGCTGTTCCTGCTGGCCGGCCTGGCGGCGCTGGGCGCACTGGCCACCAACATCATCCTGCCGGCCTTTCCCGACATGGCGGCCGATCTTGGCACCTCGGTGCTCGACCTGAGCGCCACGCTCAGCAGTTTCTTCGTGGCCTTCGCGGTGGGCCAGCTTTTCGTCGGGCCGCTGTCGGACCGGTTCGGCCGCAAGTGGCTGGTGTTGTCCGGCCTCGCCATCTTCGTTGCCGGCAGCGCGATCTGCGCGCTCGCCACCACCTTGCCGCAGCTCATTGGCGGGCGCGTGGTGCAGGCGCTGGGCGTGTGCGCGACCTCCGTGCTGTCGCGCGCCATTGCGCGCGACCTGTTCGACGGGGAGGCGCTGGCGCGCACGCTCGCGCTCATCATGGTGGCGATGGCGGCCGCACCGGGTTTTTCGCCGCTGCTCGGCGGCGCATTGAACAGCGGGCTGGGCTGGCAATCCAGCTTCGGTTTCGTCGCCGTGCTGGCCGTGGTGCTGGCCATTCATTACCACGCCAGGCTGGGCGAAACGCATGCGGCCGACCGGCGCGCGGCCTTCTCCGTGGCCGCCATCCTGCGCACCTACGGCGGTCTGCTGGCCGACCGGCGCTTCATCACGCCGGCGCTGGCGGTGAGCCTCGTCATCGGGGCCTTGTACGCCTTTTTCGCGATGGCGCCGGCGATCCTGATGACCGGCTTCCACTTCTCGCCGTGGGGGCTGGGCATCTTCTTCGCGTCCACCGTGTTCGTGGTGTTCGGCGCCGGTTGGCTGGCGCCTCGCGTGGCCCGCCGCTGGGGCGCCGTGCGGGCGGCCCGCGCCGGCATCGGCATCGCGCTGCTCGGCGGCGTGGCGATCCTGCTCGGCCGGCAGGAGATCGTCTTTTTTTCAGCCGCGCTGACGGTGTTCCTGCTGGGCATGGGCATGATCAACCCGCTGGGCACCGCCATCGCGCTGCAGCCCTTCGGCCGCCAGGCGGGTGCCGCCTCGGCGCTGCTCGGCTTTCTGCAGATGGGTTGTGCGGCCGTGGCCATCAGCGCCGGTGCGGCGCTCGATGCGCCGGCCTATACGTTGTTCGGCATCATCCTGACCGCCAGCCTGACGCTGGCGTTCCTCGCGTTCCTTGCCCTGCGGTGAGCCGGCCTGTTTGCAGGCGCTGGCTCGGCAACGGTGCGCAGCAAGCACGGCGCGCAGCACACCAAGCTCACCCTCCACTCCAACACGCCCCCTCGACATGAAAGCCTTCGTCATCCATCGTTACGGCAAGAACGAAGTCGGCCAGATCGCCGACATGCCTGAGCCCGCACTGCGCGACGATGACGTTCTGGTGCAGATCCACGCGGCCAGCGTCAACGTGCTGGACATCCGGATCCGCTCCGGCGCGCTGAAGCCGATCCTCCGCTACCGCCTGCCCTTGATCCTCGGCAACGACATGGCCGGCACGGTCGTGCGCGTCGGCCCGCGCGTGCGCCGCTTCCATCCCGGCGACGCCGTGTATGCCCGCCCCGATCAGGAGCGCATCGGCACCTTCGCCCAGTTCATCGCCGTCCGCGAAGACGATGTGGCCCCCAAGCCGCGCAACCTGAGCATGGCGCAGGCCGCGTCGATTCCCCTGGTCGGCCTCACGGCCTGGCAGGCATTGGTCGAGATCGCGCAGCTGAAAGCCGGCCAGAAGGTCTTCATCCATGCCGGTTCCGGCGGGGTGGGCACCATCGCCATCCAGCTCGCCAGGCACCTGGGCGCCCATGTCGCCACCACCACCAGCACGGCCAACGTCGACGCGGTGAAGGCGCTGGGTGCGGACGTCGTCATCGACTACAAGCAGCAGGCGTTCGAAACCGTCTTGCGCGACTACGACGTCGTGCTGCACAGCCTGGGCAAGGACGAACTGGAGAAGTCGCTGCAGGTGCTCAAGCCCGGCGGCCAACTCATCTCCATCTCCGGCCCGCCCACCGCGGACATGGCGGACCAGCTGCGGCTGTCGTGGCCCATCAGGCAAGTCCTGCGCTTGCTCAGCCACGGCATCCGAACCAAGGCGCGGCAGCGCGGCATCCGCTACGCATTCCTCTTCATGACAGCAAACGGCGGCCAGTTGCGCGACATCACCGCGCTGATCGAGGCGGGCGCCATCAAGCCGGTGGTGGATCGCGTCTTCCCGCTGGACGTGGCGGCAGACGCCCTGGCCTACGTGGCAACCGGCAGGGCCAAGGGCAAGGTCGTCATCACGGTGCCATGAGGGGCGTCGCGCGCCACCTTAAGCCAAGCTTCAGCCAGCATCGCCACACTGCGCGGCCATGCTGGCCAATTCCGCATCCCCCACCTGGGCCGAGCCCGGCCCCCTGACACGCCCACCCCGCGGCGCCCTGCGGCCCGCCACCGCGATCATCTTGGCCGCGCTGTGGATCGCCAGCATCGCCAACCTGGCGCTGTGGCGCGCGCTGGCGGGGCTGCCGGAGCTGGCCAACGGCCGCGGGCTGGCCTTCGGCATCGCCTTCGGCGTCATGATTGCCGCCGTGCACGTGGCGCTGCTCAGCCTGCTGGCCTGGCGCTGGACGCTCAAGCCGGTGCTGGCGCTGGTGCTGCTGTCGGCCGCGGTCGGTGCGTATTTCATGCTGACCTACGGCGTGGTGATCGACCGCACCATGATGGTCAACGTGCTGCTGACCGACACGCGCGAGGCGCGCGAGCTGCTGAGCTGGCGCATGCTGGGCGCCTTGCTGCTGCTGGGTGCGCTGCCGCTGGCGCTGCTGTGGCGCACGCCGCTGCGCTGGGCCACGCCGCTGCGACAGACGGGTCAGAACGCTATTTTATTGATAGCTTCCTGCGCCGTACTGGCGGGCGCTGGAGGCATTTTCTTTCAGGATTTTTCAGCCACCATGCGCAACCACACGCAGCTGCGCTATCTGGTCAACCCGCTCAATTCGTTCTACGCGCTGGCCATCATGGGGCGCAAGCCGATCCAGCGCAGCGGCGTGGCCGTGGCGCCGCTGGGTGAAGACGCGCACCTGCCCGCGCTGGCAGCGGGCGCCAGGCCGCCGCTGTTGATCATGGTGCTGGGCGAGACGGCGCGCGCCGACCACATCGGCCTGAACGGCTACGCGCGCGACACCACGCCGCGCCTGGCGCAGGAGCGCGTGGTGAGCCTGCGCAACGTCTGGTCGTGCGGCACCAACACCGCCGCCTCGGTCCCGTGCATGTTCTCCAACCTGGGGCGCGAAGCCTTCGAGAACCGCCAGACCAACACCGAAGGCCTGGTGGACGTGCTGCAGCGCGCCGGCCTGGCGGTGCTGTGGCTCGACAACCAGCCCGGCGGCTGCAAGGGCGTGTGCGACCGCGTGCCCAAGGTGGACTACAAACAGCTGCAGGCCAACGGCGCCGACCTGTGCGCCGACGACGAGTGCTTCGACGAGGTGATGCTGCGCGGGCTGGACGAGCGCATTGCCCAGCTGCCGGCCGAGCGGCGCGCGCGCGGCGTGGTGGTGTTCATGCACCAGATGGGCAGCCACGGCCCGGCGTACTACAGGCGCACGCCGACCGGCTTCAAGCAGTTCATGGCCGAGTGCACCACCAATGCGCTGCAGCAGTGCCCGCGCGAGCAGGTGGTGAACGCGTACGACAACACCCTCCTCTACACCGACCACTTCCTGGCCTCGACCATCGGATGGCTGAAGCAGCACGAGGGCGCCTGGGCGCCGGCGATGGAATACCTGTCGGACCATGGCGAATCGCTGGGCGAGAACAACCTGTACCTGCACGGCCTGCCTTACCGCTTTGCGCCCGATGCGCAGAAGCACGTGCCGTGGATCTTCTGGCTCTCACCCACGTTCGAGCAGCAGCACCACATCACGCAGGGCTGCCTGGCGCGGCAGCGCGACGAGCAGCTGTCGCACGACCACTATTTCCATTCCACACTGGGGCTGCTGGGCGTGCAGACCCAGGTGCACGACGCGGGGCGCGATGTGTTCACCAGTTGCCACGCGGGCGCGGCCTGATACTGTTTCGCGATGACGAAATGACCTCGCTGCGCTTCGATGACGGCGGCTGCGCCGCCATGACGCCCGCCAGGTGCGAGGCATTCCGCGACTCACTGACGTCTTTTTCGTCATTTCATCATTTCGTCATCACGCCGCGCAGCGGCGGAGTCACCTCACATGCTGTAAATCAAGCGATAGACACTTGACGCCGATAGACGAAATGAAATTAATAGCTGCTTGCGCCCATCTATTGGGCGCCAGAGCATTTTTTCTTTGATCAAAAAATTCAGCAGGTCCCCCCCCTGCCCTGGCCACGCGCCTGCCGCGGCGGCCGTCAGAGGAAGCGGTCCAGCAGCTTGCGGCTGTGCTTGTCCATGCCCAGCAGGTCCTGGATCAGGTACTGCACGCCGTGCGCGTCGTTCACGATCAGCAGCCCTGGGCCCAGGCGGCGGATGTCTTCCTCGCCCTTCAGCACGAAGCTGGTCGGGCCGCGGTCGGTTTCCACGCTCCAGGTGCTGGGGGTGGCGAAGCTGCTGACGGCCGTCACGCGCAGCAGGCGCGGCATGAACTCGCGCTGCTCCAGCGCCTCGGTCAGCAGCGTGCGGCGGGCTTCGTCCAGCGCGTCCAGGCGCGGCACCCAGGCCAGTTCGTGGCCGTCGCCGTCGACCACGCTCACGCCCTCGTCGGGCGCTGAGATAGGGAAAGCGCGCACGGCAACGACGCCGACATGCTCGCGCCCCTCGGCGTCGGTAAGCACCAGGCGGCCGAAGGCATCGCGCCGCAGGTCGAACACGGTGAGAACGCTCATGGCCGCTCCTCCCTCGGGCCGGCGACAGACACGGCGGGTGGCGCCAGTTCCGCGTCGTCAACCACCAGCATGCGCTCGCGCTCGGCCTTCTCCTGCCGCGCCTGCGCTTCATAAAGCCGCCAGTAGGCGCCGCGCCGGGCCATCAGCGCCTCGTGCGTGCCCTCTTCCACCTTCAGGCCCTTGTCCATCACCACCAGCCGGTCGGCCTTGCGCAGGGTGGACAGGCGGTGCGCGATGGCGATGGTGGTGCGCCCGCGCACCAGATTGTCCAGCGCCTTCTGGATTTCGCGCTCGGTCTCGGTGTCGACCGAGGCCGTGGCCTCGTCGAGGATCAGGATGCGCGGGTCGATCAGCAGCGCGCGCGCGATGCTGATGCGCTGGCGCTCGCCGCCCGACAGGCCCTGCCCGCGCTCGCCCACCAGCGAGTCGTAGCCCTGCGGCAGCCGCAGGATGAACTCGTGCGCGTGGGCGGCGCGCGCGGCGGCGACGATCTCCTCGCGTGTCGCATCAGGTTTGCCGTAGGCGATGTTCTCGGCGATGGTGCCGAAGAACAGGAACGGCTCCTGCAGCACCAGGCCGATGTGGCGCCGGTAGTCGGCCACGCGCACCTGGCGCAGGTCCACGCCGTCCACTTCGATGGCGCCCTCGGTCACGTCGTAGAAGCGGCAGATCAGATTGACCATGGTGCTCTTGCCCGAGCCCGAATGGCCCACCAGGCCGATCATCTCGCCGGGCGCGATGCTCAGGTTGAGCCCGCGGATGACCGAGCGGTTGCCGTAGCGCAGCGCGGCGTTCCTGATCTCGATGCGGCCCTGCACGTGCTCTAGCGGCACGGGGTTCTTCGGCTCGGGCACGCTGGAGACGTGGTCCAGGATCTCGAAGATGCGCTTGGTGGCCGAGGCCGCTTTCTGCGTCACCGAGACGATGCGGCTCATCGAATCCAGCCGGCTGTAGAAGCGCCCGATGTAGGCGATGAAGGCCGTCAGCACACCCACCGTGATCTGCCCGCGGCTGACCAGCCAGATGCCCGCCGCCCACACCACCAGCAGGCCGATTTCAGTGAGCAGCGTGACGGTGGGCGAGAACAGCGACCAAAGCTTGTTGAGCTTGTCGTTGACGGCCAGGTTGTAGCGGTTGGCTTCGCGGAAGCGCCCGGCTTCGCGGTCTTCCTGCGCGAAGGCTTTCACCACGCGGATGCCGGGAATGGTGTCGGCCAGCACGTTGGTCACTTCCGACCAGACGCGGTCGATCTTCTCGAAGCCGGTGCGCAGGCGGTCGCGCACCACGTGGATCAGCCAGCCGATAATGGGCAGCGGCACCAGGGTGACCAGCGCCAGCGTGGGGTCGATGGAGAACAGGATGGCCGCCGTCATGGCGATCATCAACACGTCGGTGGCGAAGTCCAGCAGGTGCAGCGACAGGAACACGTTGATGCGGTCGGTCTCCGAGCCGATGCGCGCCATCAGGTCGCCCGTGCGCCGGCCGCCGAAGTACTCGAGTGAAAGCTTGAGCAAGTGTTCGTAAGTCGTTGTACGCAAATCGGCGCCGATGCGCTCCGATACCAGCGCCAGGATGTAGGTCTTGGCCCAGCCCAGGCCCCAGGCCAGCAGCGCCGCGCCAGCCAAGCCGGACAGCAGCAGCGCCACATAGCCGGTGTCGATCTGCTGGCCGTTCTGGAACGGGATCAGCACCTTGTCCATCAGCGGCATCGTCAGGTACGGCGGCACCAGGGTGGCGGCCGTGGCGGCCAGCGTCAGCAGAAAGCCGGCCAGCAGCTGCCACTGGTATGGCCGGGCGAAGCGCCACAGCCGAAACAGGGTCCACGTCGAGGGCGGCTTGTCTTCTGCGCCTTCGGCGCTGTCTTCGGTGTCGAAGGGCTCGGGGCGGGCTTCGGGCGCACCGATTTCGTGCGGCACCGGGCCGCCGGCAGACGCCAGCCCCGCCATCGCCTGCTCGAACTGGCCCAGAAAGCGCAGCGCCGCCGGGTTGCGGCCCAGGGTGTAGCGCCAGCCCGCCAGCCGGCCGGTGGCGTCGCGCAGTTCCAGCGTGCCCACACCGGCGTGGTCGTGGTGGCTCAGGGCCAGATCGGGGGCCAGTTCCCAGGCATTCCAGGCTGTTTCATCCGGAAACCTCGCCATCAGCCGCTGGGTTGTAATGACCAGTTCACCGCTGCCAAAGCGCAGCCGGTGGTTCAAGTCAACTTCCAGCGATCCCAACGCGTTTTCTGAGGATCGCAGCGGCATTCCCGCCCGATCTGCCGCCGGCCAGGCCGGTGCGGAGCCAACGGGATCGGGGATGGAACGAGACGACATGGAATTCAGCAACGGGGCCACGCAAGCGCAGGAAGTGGCCCCCTACAACGAATCAGACACTGAAAGCGAGCACAGCGCGATGCGGAGAATCGACCAGAACGAGCACGGCCCCTCGAGCGGTGGCGGATTGTATCCCTCGGCCCCCGGCGTCAGCGCTGCCGTGGCGCCGGCCTCGGCGGCAGCGCCGCAGCGCACTTTCGCCGACATCGTGATCCGCCGCATGGCGCACCTGCGCGGCCCCAACATCTGGACCTACCGCGCCGTCATCGAGGCCATCGTCGACATCGGCGAGCTGGAGGATTACCCCTCCAACGCCCTGCCCGGCTTCTACGAGCGGCTCACCGCCTGGCTGCCCGGCCTGATCGAGCACCGCTGCAGCGTCGGCCGGCGCGGCGGCTTTCTGATGCGCCTGCGCGACGGCACCTGGCCCGGCCACATCCTGGAGCACGTGGCGCTGGAGCTGCAGACCCAGGCCGGCATGAAGACCGGCTTTGGCAAGGCGCGCATGACGGGCGAACACGGCGTCTACAAGGTGGTCATCCGCACCCGCAACGAGGCGGTCGGCAAACTGGCCATCGAATCCGCCCGCGACCTGGTCATGGCGGCCATCAACGACCGCCCCTACGACGTCGCCGCCACCATCGCCCGGCTGACCGACCTGGTGGATCGCCAGTGCCTGGGCCCCAGCACCGCCTGCATCGTCGATGCCGCCACCGAACGCGGCATCCCGCACATCCGCCTGAACGACGGCAACCTGGTGCAGCTGGGCCACGGCGCCGCGCAGCGCCGCATCTGGACCGCCGAGACCGACCGCACCAGCGCCATCGCCGAAGGCATCTCGCGCGACAAGGACCTGACCAAGCAGCTGCTGGCCGCCGCCGGCGTGCCGGTACCCGAGGGGCGCACCGTGGAATCGGCCGAAGACGCCTGGGAAGCCGCCGAGGACATCGGCCTGCCCGTGGTCGTCAAGCCGTCCGACGGCAACCATGCGCGCGGCGTGTCGTTGAACCTGAAGACGCGCGAGGAAGTCATGCACGCCTTCGCCGCCGCCGAGGCCGAGGGCTCCGAGGTCATCGTCGAAAGCTTCATCCCCGGCCAGGAACACCGCCTGCTGGTGGTGGGCGGCAAGGTGGTGGCGGCCACGCGCGGCGAGATCATCCACGTCAGCGGCGATGGCAAATCGACCATCGGCCAGCTGATCGACACCCAGGTCAACACCGACCCGCGCCGCGGCGAAGAAGAACACCTGCCGCTGGAAACCCTGCGCGCGGGCGACGCCGTGCTGCTGCTGCTGCTGCAACGCCAAGGCCTGACCCCTGACAGCGTGCTGCCGCGCGGCGAAACCGCCGTGGTGCAGCGCACCGGCAACATGGCCATCGACGTCACCGGCCAGGTGCACCCCGACATCGCCGAGCAGATGGCGCTGGCCGCCCGCGTGGTGGGGCTGGACATCGCCGGCATCGACCTGGTGGTGGAAGACATCGCCAAGCCGCTTCGCGCCCAGGGCGGCGCCATCGTCGAGGTCAACGCCGGCCCCGGCCTGCTGATGCACCTGAAGCCGGCCGTGGGCCGCGCCCAGCCGGTGGGCGAGGCCATTGCCGAGCACCTGTTCCCCGGCAACGGCACCGGCCGCGTGCCCATCGTCGGCCTGATCGGCGACGGCGAAAGCGCGCTGGCCTCGCGGCTGATCGCAGCGCTGCTGCAACTGCAAGGCCAGCAGACCGCGCTGGCCTGCGGCGACGGCCTGTTCCTGGGCGCGCGCCAGCTGTCCAAGGCCAGCGCGCTGGGCTACGAGCCCGGCGAGCGCATGCTGATCAACCGCACCGTGCAGGCGGCGGTGTTCGAGACCTCGCCGCGCCACATCCTGGCCGAAGGCCTGCCCTACGACCGTTGCCAGGTCGGCGTGGTCATGGCCATGCCCGGCCCCGAGGGCCTGCAGGACCTGTATGTCACCGACGCCGAGCAGATGCCCAACATCGTGCGCACGCAGATCGACGTGGTGCTGCCGCAGGGCGCGGCCGTGCTGAACGCCGACGACGCCGAGGTGCTGGCGCTGGCCGACTACTCGGACGGCGAGGTCATCCTCTACAGCATCGACCCCGGCCAGGCCGACGTGGCCGCGCACCGTGCGCGCAAGGGCCGGGCCGTGCTGGCGCGTGGCGACGACATCGTGCTGGCCACCGGCGCCGATGAAACCAGCCTGGTCAAGCTGTCAGCACCTGTGTTCACCGAACTCACCACCCGCCTGCCGGGCGACGTGCGCCCGCACGTGCTGGCGGCGGTGGGCGCGGCCTGGGCGCTGGGCGTGCCGCCCGACCTGATCCGTGCCAGTTTGTTGCATTTTTGTGAGGTGCAGGCGGCGCCGGCTGTCCACTGAAACGCCTCCCAGCTCGTTTTCCCTAAGTCATCGTCATCAGGACATCCCATGGAAGTCACCCGCATTCGCGCGCTGCGCGGCCCCAACCTGTGGAGCCGCCACACGGCGATCGAAGCCGTCATCACCTGCGACGCGGCCGAGCGCGACCTGCACACCACCCCTGAATTCGAGCAGCGCCTGCGCGAGCTGTTTCCCAAGGTGGGCGCGCTGCACGCCAACAAGCCCAGCACGCCGATCTCGATGGCGCACGCGCTGGAGCTGACCACGCTGGCGCTGCAGGCGCAGGCCGGCTGCCCCGTCACCTTCAGCCGCACCACCCCCACCGAGATCGAAGGCACCTTCCAGGTCGCCGTGCAGTACACCGAGGAAGCCGTGGGCCGCCTGGCCTTCGAGAAGGCGCAGGCGCTGTGTCGCGCCGCCGCCGCAGGCGAGCCTTTCGACGTCGCCGCCGTGCTGGCCGAGCTGCACGAGCTGGACGAGGACGAGCGCCTGGGCCCGTCCACCGGCGCCATCGTCGACGCCGCCCTGCAGCGCGGCATCCCCATCAAGCGCCTGACGCGTGGCAGCTTGGTGCAGTTCGGCTGGGGCAGTAAGCAACGCCGCATCCAGGCCGCCGAGGTAGATGGCACCAGCGCCATCGCCGAATCCATCGCCCAGGACAAGGACCTGACCAAGAAGCTGCTGCACTCGGCCGGCGTGCCGGTGCCGCTGGGTCGCCCGGTCACCGACCTGGAAGACGCCTGGGCCGCCGCGCAGGACATCGGCCTGCCCGTGGTGGTGAAGCCGCAGGACGGCAACCAGGGCAAGGGCGTCACCGTCGGCATCGTCGACCGCGCCCATTTCGACATCGCCTACACCGAGGCCGCACGCTACGGCGCCGTGATGGTCGAGCGCTACCTGCCCGGCCACGACTTCCGCCTGCTGGTGGTGGGCAACCAACTGGTGGCCGCCGCCCGGCGCGATCCGCCGCTGGTCATCGGCGACGGCCAGCACACCGTGCGCGAGCTGGTGGCCGAGGTCAACAAGGACCCGCGCCGCGGCGAGGGCCACGGCACCTCGCTCACCAAGATCCGCATCGACGCCATCGCCGAGGCGCGCCTGGCGGCGCAGAACCTCACGCCGGATTCGGTGCCGATCCCCGGCCAGCGCGTCATCCTGCGCAACAACGCCAACCTCTCGACCGGCGGCACCGCCACCGACGTGACCGACAGCGTGCACCCCGAAGTGGCCGCGCGCGCCATCGAAGCCGCGCAAACCGTGGGCCTGGACATCTGCGGCGTCGACGTGGTGTGCGAAACCGTCATCAAGCCGCTGGAAGAGCAGAACGGCGGCATTGTCGAGGTCAACGCCGCGCCCGGCCTGCGCATGCACGTCAGCCCCTCGTTCGGCAAGGGCCGCGACGTGGGCAAGGCGGTGATCGACCACATGTACCCCGATGGCGGCAACGGCCGCGTGCCGGTAATCGCCGTCACCGGCACCAACGGCAAGACCACCACCGTGCGCCTGACGGCCCACCTGCTGAAAAGCCAGGGCCTGCGCGTGGGCATGACCAACACCGACGGCGTGTACGTCAACGGCCGCCAGATCGACAGCGGCGACTGCTCCGGCCCGCGCAGCGCGCGCAACGTGCTGGCGCACCCCGACGTCGACGCCGCCGTGCTGGAAACCGCGCGCGGCGGCCTGCTGCGCGAGGGCCTGGCCTTCGACCAGTGCGACGTCGCCATCGTCACCAACCTGGGCGGCGGCGACCACCTGGGCCTGAACTACATCACCACGCTGGAAGACCTGAAGGTGCTCAAGCGCGTAATCGTGCTCAACGTGGCGCCCACCGGCACCGCCGTGCTCAACGCCGCCGATCCGGCCGTGGTGGCCATGGCGCCGCACTGCCCCGGCAGCGTGACCTTCTTCGCGCAGGACGGACACCACCCCGTCATCGCCACGCACATGGCGCAGGGCAAGCGCGTGGTGTTCGTGGATCGGGGCGACGTGGTCTGCGTCGAGGGCGCCTTCATCAAGCGCCTGCCGCTGGCGCGCGTGCCGCTCACGCGCAAGGGGCAGATCGGCTTCCAGGTCGAGAACGTGATGGCCTCGGTGGCCGCGGCCTGGGCCGTGGGCACGCCGTGGGACGCGATCCAGAAAGGCCTGGCCAGCTTCATCAGCGACCTGCACGGCGTGCCCGGCCGCTTCAACGTGTTCGACTACCGCGGCGCCACCGTGATTGCCGACTACGGCCACAACCCGGATGCCATCGCGGCGCTGGTGGCGGGCGTCGAGAACATGCCGGCCAAGCGCCGCTCGGTGGTCATCAGCGGTGCTGGCGACCGGCGCGACGAGGACATCCGCGGACAGACGCGCATTCTGGGCGCGGCGTTCGACGACGTGATCCTATACCAGGATGCCTGCCAGCGCGGCCGCGCCGACGGCGAGGTGCTGCGCCTGCTGCGCGAAGGCCTGGAAGGCGCGCCGCGCACGTCGAAGGTGGAAGAGATCCACGGCGAGTTCACCGCCATCGACCGCGCCATGGACCGCCTCAAGCCCGGCGACCTGTGCCTGATCCTGATCGACCAGGTGGAAGAGGCGCTGGCCCACATCCAGCGCCGGGTGCAGACGGCCACGCCGGCGCCCGCGGCCAGGAAAACCGTTGCCCGCAAGGCAGCGCGGCCCCGCGCACCCAAGCGCAGCAAGATCGCCGAGGCGGCGGGCGCGCTGGCACTGCACCTGTGATGCGGCCCTGATCCGCCACCAATGAAAAGGCCTGCCGCGCGCAGGCTTTTTTTTGTGCCGAGGTCGGGTTCAACCCATTTTCAGATCGCGACGACATGGATTTCGTCGTTCCGGCGAACGCCGGAATCCAGACGACGCGCGTGGGCGGCAGGGATCCCGGCGTTCGCCGGGATGACGATCGTTCACGTTCAGAAGCCGCAATGGAATCAGGTGCAGCCAAGCCGTGCCAGCCGGCGGGCATGGCCATATACTCCAACACATACCATCCGTCAGCGCCCGTCTATCAAGCGCTGTAGGCATATACTCCCCATTATCTTGAGGGGTGATGATTGCGCTTGGTTGAGGCGCAGCGCCTGCCTTCGGTCCCGACGCGCGCCGCCTCACCTTTCACCCGCCCTGCCCGAACACCACCAGCAGCGCCAGCACGGCCAGTGCCAGCAGCGCCGCCAGGGCGATCTTCACCCAGCTGTACGGCCGCTCGCCGGCCACCTGGCCGGTGTAGCCGTTGGCCAGGATCTGGAAGTCGCGGCTGCCGTAGCGGTAGCGCACCAGCCACACCGGCACCAGCACGTGCTTGAAGCTGCGGCCCTGGTAGCGGCTGCGCACCTGCAGGTTGCGCTGCGTGTCGCCGGGCACCTGGGCGGCGCACAGGGCGCGGGTCTGGCGCTGCATGTCGGCCATGTTCAGCTCGGCAGCGCGGCGCAGGTCGATCTGGTAGCGCTCGACCGTCCAGCCGCGCACGAACTCGGGCGCGTAGGGGCGCAGGTCGGTGCGGGTGGGAAACGGCTCCACCTGCCGCAGCAGCGGCGCGTGCACGCCGGTGCTGCCGGGCACCAGTTCGTCGTCGAAGAAGTGGCGCAGGCTGCCCGCGGCCGGCACCCAGCGCACGCGCGGCACCTGGCGCGTGCGGTGCTGGCCGTTCTCCATGTAGCTTTCGCTGACGTAGTAGGTGTGCCCGGCCTCGGCCGTCCAGTCGGCCGCCACGTGGGCGTCGAAGGTCCAGTACGGCAGGTAGATGCCGTGCAGCGTGTCGGTCAGCGCGGCGCGCCTGAAGCGGTTGGGCGCGAACCAGCGCGTGCCGTACCAGCGGCGGATGGCGTCGCGCACCTGCGATTCGCCCACCTTGAAGGGCAGCACGCTCTGCGGCGTGATGGCGTCGCCCTGCGATTCGTGCGCCACGATGGCGGGCGAGCCGCAGAAGTCGCAGCGCTGCGCCACGCGCCCGTCGACGAAGACCGAGATGGCGTGGCAGCTCTGGCACATGACCTCGCGCCGCGCCGTGCCCCAGCCGCGACCGCTGGCGGGGTTGGCCAGCGCGGCGGCCAGGTCGTGCTCGACGATGGGCGCGGCGCCCTCGCCCGCCTGCGGTGCCGCCTGGGCCACGGTGCCGCAGTAGGGGCAGCGCAGCGCCTGCCGGGCGGCGTTCCACTCCAGGTCGCCGCCGCATTCGGGGCACGGGTGCTTGCCCAGCGCCAGGCCCACGGGCGCGGGTGCGGGGGCGCTCAGGCCGGTCGCGCCGCGCTCACTCACCGCGCAGGAAGGCTTGCAGCGCCTCGCGCGCGATGCGCGTGGCGCTGCCTATGCGGCGCGCCTTCAGCTCGCCGGCGTCGATGGCGGCCATGACGTCCTCCACCGCCACGCCCAGCGCCTGCGCGGCCTGCTCGGGCGTCAGCACTTCCAGGCCGGGCACGGCGGCGGCAGCCGTGGCCGCGGCAGGCTGGGCGGCCGCGGCGCCGGGCTGCATGTTCTTCATCATCTCCTGCGCGATGCCGAAGCCGATGGCCATCTGCGCCGGCACGGCCGCGGCCGCGGCACCTTCACCGCCCTGCGTCATGCCGGCGCCCATCTGGTACTTCACGTAGGCGTTCAGGTCGCCGATGGCGCCCATCGACGAGCGGGCGTCGATGGCCTTCTCCACCTCGGGCGGCACCGAGATGTTCTCGATCACGAAGGCGGTGATCTCCAGCCCGTACTTCTCGCCCATCGCCGGGTTGATGATGGGCAGCAGCGCCTGGCCCAGCTCGGCGTAGCGGCGTGCCACGTCGAGCGCGGGCACGTGGGCGGTGGCCAGCGCCTCGGTGAACACGCTGACGATGCGCGAGCGCATGGTGTCGGCAAACTCCTCCAGGCGGAAGTTGTGGTCGGTGCCGGCCACCTCCTTCAGGAACCGCGCCGGCTCGACGATGCGGAAGTCGTAGGTGCCGAAGGCGCGCAGGCGCACCATGCCGAAGTCGGGGTCGCGCATCATCACCGGGTTGGCGGTGCCCCACTTGTTGCCGGTGAACAGGCGCGTGTTGAGGTAGTAGACGTCGCACTTGAACGGCGCCTCGAAGCCGTACTTCCAGCCGTAGATGGTGGAGAGCACGGGGATGTTCTCGGTCGTCAGCCGGTGCCGGCCGGGGCCGAACAGGTCGGCGAACTGGCCGGCGGCCACGAACTGCGCCACCTGCGATTCGCGCACGATGAGCTGGGCGCCGTTCTTGATCTGCTTGTCGTCGTCGGGCCAGCGGTAGGCCAGCGTGTCGCGCGAGTCATCGGTCCACTCGATGATCTCGATGAGTTCTTTCTTGATGAAGTCCAGGATGCTCATGGCCTGCCCCTTGCTGAAGATGGGGCGATGTTACCGCCGGCCGTTGGCGGCCAGCGTGACGGCGCGCTGCGAGGGGTCGGGCGCCGTCTGAGGATGCGCGCAGAGGACCCGCGGACGGGCTTCGCTCGATGACGCGCGCCGATGCGCGGGCGTGGCCACTGCCGATGATGCGGGCGGGTGCCCGGTGCGCCACGCCATCATTGACGAGGGAGTATCTGTCTCATGCGCCCAATAAACAGGCGTTACAGGATGACGTACAGGGGAGTATGCACCCTTGCTCTGCATCTCGCCCGCATGCGCCGCCGTTGATGGCCCCCCTACCCTGTGGGAGCGGGCTTGCCCGCGATGGGGCGGTGATGCGGCGGACGCGCCCATCGCGGGCAAGCGCGCTCCCACACCACAGGGGCATTGCGCCGCCCTGCCAGGTCCTGCTGGCGCCGCGCGCGAGGTCACAGCATCACAGCGCCAGCCGCTGCCTTGCCTCGGCGTATTCGCGCTTGAAGCGGGCGATCAGCTCGGCCGCCGGCACCACCTGCTTGATGGCGCCGATGCCCTGGCCGCAGCCCCAGATGTCCTTCCAGGCCTTGGCGGCGCGCGCATCGCCGCTGGCGCTGCCGAAGTTCATCTTGCTCGGGTCGCTCTCGGGCAGGTTGTCCGGGTCCATGCCGGCGTTGCGGATGCTGCCCTTGAGGTAGTTGCCCAGCACGCCGGTGTAGAAATTGCTGTAGACGATGTCGTCGGAGTCGCTGTCGCAGATCATCTGCTTGTAGGCATCCACGGCGCGCGCTTCCTCGGTGGCGATGAAGGCCGAGCCGATGTAGGCGAAGTCGGCCCCGCACGCCTGCGCCGCCAGGATGGCGCCGCCCGAGGCGATGGCGCCCGACAGCGCCACCGGGCCGTCGAACCATTCGCGGATTTCCTGCACCATGGCGAACGGGCTCTTGGCGCTGGCGTGGCCGCCGGCGCCGGCCGCCACCGGGATCAGGCCGTCGGCGCCCTTCTCGATGGCCTTGTGCGCGAACACGTTGTTGATGACGTCGTGCAGCACCACGCCGCCCCAGCCATGCACGGCCTGGTTCACGTCCTCGCGCGCGCCCAGGCTGGTGATGACGATGGGCACCTTGTACTTGGCGCACAGTTGCATGTCGTGCTCCAGCCGGTCGTTGCTCTTGTGCACGATCTGGTTGATGGCGAAGGGCGCGGCGGGGTTGTCGGGGTTCGCCTTGTCCCAGGCCGCGAGTGCCTCGGTGATCTCGGCCAGCCATTCATCGAGTTGCGCCGCCGGCCGCGCGTTGAGCGCCGGCATGGAGCCGACCACGCCGGACGTGCACTGCGCGATCACCAGCTTGGGGTTGCTGATGATGAACAGCGGCGAGCCGATGACGGGAAACTTCAGTTGCTGCAGAACCGGGGGCAGGCGCGACATGGTGGCTTTCTCGCGGAGGGGTGGATGCGGGAGAACGGGCAGGTTGCGGCCTGTCCGTCATCTATTTTTCTTGATCGGCAACAAGGCTCAGCAGTGTTGTGGGAGCGGGCTTGCCCGCGATCAAGCGTTCGTGGCGACGAGGCGCCTCATCGCGGGCAAGCCCGCTCCCACAACGCTATCTGGGACTTCTTGATAGTCAAGCTATTTTGATAGCTGCTTGCGCTCGTCCATCAAGGATTTCAGCATCGAATCGACTTGAAAACCAATGGCAGAAGGCGCAAGCAGCTCCTGTTATCGAAGCAAGCGCTCGTTCAAGCGGCGCCGGCTGGCGCTCAGAACGCGTCCATCGGCAGCGCCATCACGCTGTCCGCGCCTTCCACGATGGCGTCGCGCGTGCCGGGGGCGCGGGTCAGGATGTGGTCGGCGTAGAAGCGCGCGGTGGCTATTTTGGCCTTCATGAAGCCGGCATCGTTGCTGCCGCCGGCCAGCGCCTTCTCGGCCACGAGCAGCGCGCGGCCCAGTTGCCAGCCAGCCACCAGGTTGCCGGCCAGCAGCATGTAGGGCACGCTGCCGGCGTAGGCGGCGTTGGGGTCGGCCTTGGCCTGCGCGGCGATGAAGTCGACCACGTCGATGAAGGCCTGGCGCGCGGCTTTCAGGCGGCGGGCGACGGCCTGTGCATCGGCGCTGCCGGCGGCCAGTTCCTTCTCGGTCGCCTCGATCTGCGCCGCAATGGCCTTGGCGGTCTGGCCGCCGTCGCGCGCCGTCTTGCGGCCGACCAGGTCGTTGGCCTGGATGGCGCTGGTGCCTTCGTAGATGGTCAGGATCTTGGCGTCGCGGTAATACTGCGCGGCGCCGGTTTCCTCAATGAAGCCCATGCCGCCGTGCACCTGCACGCCCAGGTCGGTGGCTTCCAGGCTCATCTCGGTGCTGTAGCCCTTGACCAGCGGCACCATGAATTCGTAGAAGGTCTGGTTCTGCTTGCGCACTTCCGCATCGGGGTGGTGGTGCGCGGCGTCGTAGGCGGCGGCGGCCACGCTGGACATGGCGCGGCAGCCTTCGGTGAGGGCGCGCATGGTCATCAGCATGCGGCGCACGTCGGGGTGGTGGATGATGGTGGCGGCGCCCTTCACGCTGCCGTCGACCGGGCGGCTCTGCACGCGCTCCTGCGCGTACTGCACGGCCTTCTGGTAGGCGCGCTCGGCAATGGCGATGCCCTGCACGCCCACGGCGTAGCGCGCGGCGTTCATCATGATGAACATGTATTCGAGGCCACGGTTCTCCTCGCCCACCAGGTAGCCGATGGCGCCGCCGTGGTCGCCGTACTGCAGCACGGCGGTGGGGCTGGCCTTGATGCCCATCTTGTGCTCGATGCTGACGCAGTAGACGTCGTTGCGATCGCCCAGCGAGCCGTCCTGGTTCACCATGAACTTCGGCACCACGAACAGGCTGATGCCCTTCACGCCCTCGGGCGCGCCCTGCACGCGGGCCAGCACCAGGTGCACGATGTTGTCGGCCATGTCGTGCTCGCCGTAGGTGATGAAGATCTTGGTGCCGAAGACCTTGTAGGTGCCGTCCGGCTGCGGCTCGGCGCGCGAGCGCACGGCGGCCAGGTCGCTGCCGGCCTGCGGCTCGGTCAGGTTCATGGTGCCGGTCCATTCGCCGGAGATCAGCTTCTCGAGATAGGTGGCCTTCAGCTCGTCGCCGCCGGCCGTCAGCAGCGCCTCGATGGCGCCGTCGGTCAGCAGCGGGCACAGCGCAAAGCTCAGGTTGGCCGAGTTCAGGATTTCGCCGCAGGCCGAGCCGATGGTCTTGGGCAGGCCCTGGCCGCCGAAATCGGCCGGGTGCTGCAGGCCCTGCCAGCCGCCTTCGGTGTATTGCTTGTAGGCTTCCTTGAAGCCCTTGCTGGTGGTGACGCTGGTGCCCGAATGGCTGGAGGGCGCCTTGTCGGCCTCGAAGTTGAGCGGCGCCACCACCTCCTCGTTGAAGCGCGCGCACTCTTCCAGCACGGCCTGCGCGGTCTCGAGGCCGGCATCCTCGAAGCCGGGCATCTGCGCGACCTGATCGATGCGCGCCAGATGCTCGATGTTGAACAGCATGTCCTTGACGGGGGCCTTGTAGCTCATTGCTCGCTCCTCAAACGGGTTCTTCCGGAAAAAACAAAAGGGCATCGCGCACGATGCCCTTGCAAGACAACAGGTGGCGCCCCGGCCAGCGGGGCGCGCCCCGGATCAAAGGGCCTTGACCAGCTCCGGCACCGCCGTGAACAGATCGGCCTCCAGCCCATAGTCGGCCACACTGAAGATCGGCGCCTCGGGGTCCTTGTTGATGGCCACGATGACCTTGCTGTCCTTCATGCCGGCCAGGTGCTGGATCGCGCCCGAGATGCCCGCGGCGATGTACAGCTGCGGCGCCACGATCTTGCCGGTCTGGCCGACCTGCAGGTCGTTGGGCGCGTAGCCCGCATCCACGGCGGCGCGGCTGGCGCCGATGGCGGCACCCAGCTTGTCGGCCAGCGGGGTCATCACTTCATTGAACTTCTCGGCGCTGCCCAGGGCGCGGCCGCCGGAGACGATGATCTTGGCCGCGGTCAGCTCGGGGCGGTCGCTCTTGGCGATTTCCTGGCCGACGAAGCTGCTCTTGCCGCTGTCGGCGGTGGCGCTGACGGTCTCGACCGCGGCACTGCCGCCCGAGGCGGCAGCGGCGTCGAAGCCGGTGGTGCGCACGGTGATGACCTTGGTGGCGTCGGCGCTCTGTACGGTGGCGATGGCGTTGCCGGCGTAGATCGGGCGCTCGAAGGTGTCGGGGCCGTCGACCTTGATGATGTCGGAGATCTGGGCCACGTCCAGCTTGGCGGCCACCCGCGGGGCGACGTTCTTGCCGCTGGCGGTGGCCGGGAACAGGATGTGGCTGTAGTTTCCGGCCACGGCCAGCACCTGGGCGGCCACGTTCTCGGCCAGGCCGTGGGCGAAGGCTTCGCTGTCGGCGTGCAGCACCTTGGCCACACCGGCGATCTTCGATGCGGCTTCGGCGGCGGCACCGGCGTTGTGGCCGGCGACCAGCACATGCACGTCGCCCCCGCAGGCTGCGGCGGCGGTGACGGTGTTGAGGGTGGCGCCCTTGATGCTGGCGTTGTCGTGTTCGGCGATGACGAGTGCGGTCATGTCTTGTCTACCCTCTTGTTCAGATCACTTTGGCTTCGTTCTTGAGCTTGTCGACCAGCGTGGCCACGTCGGGCACCTTGATGCCGGCGCCGCGCTTGGGCGGCTCGGAGACTTTCAGGGTCTTCAGGCGCGGCGTGACGTCGACGCCCAGGTCCTCGGGCTTCATCACGTCGAGCTGCTTCTTCTTGGCCTTCATGATGTTGGGCAGCGTGACGTAGCGCGGCTCGTTCAGGCGCAGGTCGGTGGTGATGACGGCCGGCAGGCCGATGGCGATGGTTTCCAGGCCGCCGTCGACTTCGCGCGTGACCTTGGCCTTGTCGCCTTCGATCTCGACCTTGCTGGCAAACGTCGCTTGCGGCAGGTCGGCCAGCGCGGCCAGCATCTGGCCGGTCTGGTTGGCGTCGTCGTCGATGGCCTGCTTGCCCAGGATGATGAGCTGGGCCTGCTCCTTGTCCTGCACGGCTTTCAGCAGCTTGGCGACGGCCAGGGGCTGCAGCTCTTCGCTGGTCTCGACCAGGATGCCGCGGTCGGCGCCAATGGCCATGGCGGTGCGCAGGGTTTCCTGGCTCTTGGCGTCGCCGCAGGAGACGGCGATGATTTCAGTGACGACACCCTTTTCCTTCAGGCGCACGGCTTCTTCGACGGCGATCTCGTCGAAGGGGTTCATGCTCATCTTGACGTTGGCAATGTCCACGCCGGTCTGGTCGGACTTCACGCGCACTTTGACGTTGTAGTCCACCACGCGCTTGACGGCGACGAGTGCTTTCATATCTGGAAATCTCCTGTGTTGATGTTTGTTCGCGTGCCGGGCGTTGCGCCGGGCCTGAAATCCATTCTAGTTCAGTGCCCGCCGCTGCGGCCCGCCAGCATCGCCCCGGCGACACTGCGCGCCGAATCGCACGACCGTGCTTTTTTGATTATAGGCAGCGTGCTCAACCCGCGGCCTGGCGCCAGGCCGGCGCGCGCTTGTCGATGAAGGCCTGAACGCCTTCCTGCGCCGCGTCGAACATCATGTTGCAGGCCATGGTCTGGCCGGCCAGCTGGTAGGCGGCCTCGATGCCGAGTTCGCGCTGCTGGTAGAACAACTGCTTGCCGGTGGCAATGGCCTCGCGCGGCTTGGCCAGGACGGCACCGACGAGTTCGTCCACCGTGGCGTCGAGCTGTTCGGCCGGCACCACGCGGTTGACCAGGCCGCGCGCCCTGGCCTCGGCGGCGTCGATGAAGCCGCCGGTGAGCAGCATCTCCATGGCCTGCTTGGGCTGCATGTTGCGCACCAGCGGCACGCTGGGGGTGGAGCAGAACAGGCCGACGTCGATGCCGTTGACGCCGAAGCGCGCCGAATCCACGGCCACCGCCAGGTCGCACTGGGCCACCAGCTGGCAGCCGGCCGCCGTGGCCAGGCCCTGCACGCGCGCGATGACTGGCACGGGCAGTTTCAGCAGCGACAGCATCATCTTGCTGCACTGGGCGAACAGGCGCTGGTAGTAGTCGAGCTGCGGGCTGGCCTTCATCTGCTTGAGATCGTGGCCGGCACAGAAGGCCTTGCCCTCGGCGGCGATGACCAGCACGCGCGCGCCCTCGTCGGCGGCGATCAGGTCAAGCTGGCGCTGCAGCTCGGTCAGCACCGCTTCGCTCAACACGTTGAAGGATTTCGGGGTGTTCAGCGTCAGCCGGTGCACGCCGCGCGCATCGCGCTCGTGGCGCACCGGGGTGTCGACTTCGGCAGCGGCATCGCTCATGTTCAAGGCCTCACGATCACTGTGTTTTCAATAGCTGCCTGCGCAGCATCCACGCCGGCTACAGGCCAATCTGGCTTGAAACTCAGACATCTGCCAGCACGCGCAGGTGTGCCTCCACACTGCGCGCCAGGGCCGACAGGTTGTAGCCGCCTTCCAGGCAGCTGACGATGCGGCCCTTGGCAAAGCGCTGCGCCACCGACTTGATGCGGTCGGTCATCCAGGCGTAGTCCTGCTCGGTCAGGCCGAGCTGGCCCATGTCGTCCTCGCGGTGGGCGTCAAAGCCGGCGCTGATGAAGATCATCTCGGGCTGGTGTTCTTCCAGGCGCGGCATCCACATCATCTCGACCAGCTCGCGCACGTCCATGCCCTTGGTGTAGGCCGGCACGGGGCAGTTGACGAGGTTGGCGTCGTTCTTCAGCGTGCCACCCTCGGGGTAGAACGGGTGCTGGAAGAAGCTGCACATCAGGATGCGCTCGTCGCCGGCCACGATGTCCTCGGTGCCGTTGCCGTGGTGCACGTCGAAGTCGATGATGGCCACGCGCTTCATGCCGTGGCGCTCGCAGGCGTACTTGGCGGCCACCGCCACGTTGCTGAAGAAGCAGAAGCCCATGGCCTGGTTGCGCGTGGCGTGGTGACCGGGCGGGCGCGTGGCGCAGAAGGCGTTTTCCAGCTCGCCGGTGACCACCGCGTCCACCGCGTCGATGGCGGCACCGGCCGACAGCAGCGCGGCGCGGTAGGTGTGGCGGTTCATCGAGGTGTCGGGGTCGAGCGAGTAGCGGTCGGGGCCGCCGGCGTCCATTTCCTCGATCAGGATGTCGTTCAGGCCGCGCAGCGCGGCCACGTGGCGCCGGCCGTGCGCCAGCAGCAATTCGCCCATGGCGGCGGGCGTGGCCTCGCGCCGGTCGAGTGCATCGCTGACGCCGGTGATCAGCAGCCGGTCTTCGATGGCGTCAAGCCGCTCAGGGCATTCGGGGTGCCCTGCACCCATTTCATGCTTGCGGCAATCGGGATGTGTGAAATACCCGGTTTTACCCACGATGGTCTCCTCTTTTCACGATACGGCATGGAATATCCGTTACCTTACTTGCATGGACGTGACACGAAAAATCCAGACCATTCTGGATCAGCTTAACACGGTGATGGTCGGCAAGCCGGGCCAGGTGCAGGACGGCGTGGCCTGCCTGCTGGCGGGTGGGCACCTGCTGATCGAGGACGTGCCGGGCGTGGGCAAGACCACGCTGGCGCACGCGCTGGCGCGCACCTTCGGGCTGCAGTTCTCGCGCGTGCAGTTCACGGCCGACCTGATGCCGAGCGACCTGTCGGGCGTGTCGGTGTACGACCGCGGGCAGGAGCGCTTCGTGTTCCACCCCGGCCCGGTGTTCGCGCAGGTGCTGCTGGCCGACGAGATCAACCGCGCCAGCCCCAAGACGCAGTCGGCGCTGCTGGAGGCGATGGAAGAAAAGCAGGTCAGCGTGGAGGGCGAGACGCGCGCCCTGCCCTGGCCGTTCTTCGTCATCGCCACGCAGAACCCGCACGACCAGTTGGGCACCTATGCGTTGCCCGAGTCGCAGCTGGATCGCTTCCTGATGCGCATCAGCCTGAGCTACCCCGAGCGCGCCGCCGAGCGCGAACTGCTGGCCGGCCACGGCCGCCGCGACATGCTGGAGACGCTGCCGGCGCTGCTGAACACCCAGGAGTTGGCCACCCTGCAGCAGGCCGTGGGCCGCGTGCACGTGGCCGAGCCGCTGCTGGACTACGTGCAAGACCTGGTCGCCGCCACGCGCAACGGCCGCTGGTTCTTGCAGGGCCTGTCGCCACGCGCCGGCATCGCGCTGATGCGCGCCGCACGGGCGCAGGCGCTGATCGCCGGGCGCGACTACGTGGCGCCGGACGACGTGCAGGCCATCCTGCCGCAGTGCGTGGCACACCGCATGATTCCCGTCAGCGATGCCGGGCGTGGCGCGGTGGAGCAGGTGCGGGCCATGATCGATGCGGTGCCGCTGCCCTGATGCTTTTATTTTCATAGTGGCTTGCGCTGATCACACCTTGATTTCAAGACAAAACCATCTGAAATCAAGGAATGACGAGCGCGAACAGCTATCTTTATTGAACTTCATTCGCCCGCGTTGAACCTCCGCGCCCGGTGCCGACTCCATCCCTGCCATGACCACTGCCCCCGCCACTGCCCTGCCCTGGTGGGCCCTGCGCGCCCGCGCCAGTGCGCGCGTGCGCCGGTGGTGGCACGACCGGCTGCCGCTGTCCGACAGCCTGCTGCTGACGCAGCGCAACGTCTACATCCTGCCCACCCGCGCCGGCTGGATGCTGGCCAGCACGCTGATCGTGCTGCTGATCGGCAGCATCAACTACCAACTCAACCTGGGCTACCTGCTCACCTTTTTGCTGGCCGGCAGCGCGGCGGCCGGCATGGTGGTGTGCCACGGCACGCTGCGCGGCCTGCGGCTGCACCTGCTGCCGCCGCAGCCGCTGTTCGCCGGCGGGCTGGCCACGCTGGATGTGAAGCTGGTCAACGCCCGCCGCACACCGCGCCATGCCATTGGCGTGGCGTTGCTCGACACCGACCACTGGTCGTGGGCCGACGTGCCGGCGCAGGGCGAGGCCACGGTCCAGGTCAGCTTCAAGCCCGCGCGGCGCGGCTTGCACCGCGTGCCCACGCTGACGGCCGAGACGCGCTTTCCGCTCGGCACCTTCCGCGTCTGGACGGTGTGGCGCCCGGCTGCGCAGGTGCTGGTGTGGCCGGCGCCAGAGCCCATGCCGCCGGCCCTGCCGCCCGGTGAGCCGCGCTCGGGCGCGGGCCTGGCCGGCGGTGCGCGCGCCTCGGGCGAGTTCGACGGCGTGCGCGCCTACCAGCGCGGCGACCCGATGAAGCTGATCGTGTGGAAGAAGTTCGCCAAGTCGGATGAACTGGTCAGCCGCGACACGCTGCACATGCAGCGGCAGGAGCTGTGGCTGGACTTCGCCCGCGTCGGTGGGCTGGACGTGGAAGGCCGCCTTTCGCGCCTGGCCGCCTGGGTGCTGCTGGCCGACGAGCAAGGGCTGGACTACGGCCTGCGCCTGCCCGGCATCGAGATCAAGCCGGCCAGCGGCCCGGCCCAGCGCCTGCGCTGCCTGGAGGCGTTGGCCACATGCTGAGCCCCGCTGCCGCCGCGCCGACACGGCCCTCGCTGCTGGGCCGCTTCGCCCACCTGCCACGCGAGACGCGCGACACGCTGTTCCTGCTGGTCGTGGTGGCCTGGGTCATCCTGCCGCAGGTCGCCCACCTGCCGGTGTGGGCCAGCGTGCTGGCGGCGGCGGTGCTGGTGTGGCGCGGCTGGCTGGCGCTGAACGGCCGGCCGCTGCCGGGCCGTTGGTGGCTGGTGGGGCTGCTGCTGGTCACGCTGGCCGCCACCTGGGCCACACACCGCACGCTGCTGGGGCGCGACGCCGGCGTGACGCTGGTGGTGATGCTGCTGGCGCTGAAGACGATGGAACTGCGCGCCCGGCGCGATGCGCTGGTCATCTTCTTCCTCGGCTTCTTCGCCATGCTGACCAACTTTTTCTACTCGCAGTCGCTGCCCGTGGCCGCCGCCATGCTGGTGGCGCTGCTGGGCCTGCTGACGGCGCTGGTCAATGCGCACCGGCCCGTGGGCCAGCCCAGCCTGCGTGAATCGGCCTGGGTGGCCGGCAAGATGGCGCTGGCGGGCGCGCCGGTGATGATTGCGCTGTTCGTGTTCTTCCCGCGCTTTGCGCCGCTGTGGGGCATTCCCAGCGATGCGCTCACCGGGCGCAGCGGGCTGTCGTCCAGCATGCAGGTAGGCAACGTCGCCGAGCTGGCGCTGGACGAAGGCATTGCCATGCGCATCAAGTTCGACGGCGCGCCTCCGCCGCAGCGCGAGCTGTACTTCCGCGGCCCGGTGCTGACCCGCTTTGACGGCCGCAACTGGACATCGCGTGGCGGCGGCGACGGCTTCGACGCCGCCTTGGCCCCCGGCCCGGCCGACCTGCAGGTGAGCGGCGAGCCGATCCGCTACGAGGTCACGCTGGAGCCCAGCAACCGCCCCTGGCTGCTGACGCTGGACGTGGCCGGCGCCCCGCTGCAACTGCCCGCCAACCGCCATGCCCGCATGACGGCCGACATGCAGTGGCTGACTTACCGCCCCATCACCGACCTGCTGCGCTACCGCGCCGAGAGCCACCCGCAGTTTCGCTACGGGCTGACAGGCTGGGACCAGCGCCCGCGGCGCGACTTTTCGGCCGATCTGCAGTTGCCCAACGGCTTCAACCCGCGCACCCTGGCGCTGGCCGACGAGCTGCGGCAAAGCACCGGCGGCGACCCCGACGCCGTGGTGCGCGCCTCACTGGAGCGCCTGCGCACCGGCGGCTACACCTACACGCTGGAGCCCGGCGTCTACGGCCAGCACACGGCCGACGAGTTCTGGTTCGACACAAAACAAGGCTTCTGCGAGCACATCAGTTCCGCCTTCGTGGTGTTGCTGCGCGCCGCCGGCGTGCCGGCACGCATCGTCACCGGCTTTCAGGGCGGCGAAATGAACAGCGTGGACGGCTACTGGACGGTGCGCAACGCCGACGCCCACGCCTGGACCGAGGTGTGGTTCGAAGGCCGCGGCTGGGTACGCATCGACCCGACGGGCTCGGTGATGCCGGGCCGCATCGGCCAGTACCAACGTCTGCGCGCGCCGGATGGCGCCATCGCTGGTGCCATCGGCACGCTCAGCCCCACGCTGCTGGCGCAGTTGCGCGCCACCTGGGAAGCCGTGAACAACCGCTGGAACCAGTCGGTGCTGAACTACACGCAAAGCCGCCAGTTCGACCTGCTCAAGAACCTGGGCTTCGAAAGCCCGAGCTGGCAGGACCTGGCCCGCATCATCGCCGGCCTGCTGGCGGCCGCCGCGCTGGGCGGCTTCGCCTGGGCGCGCTGGGAGCGCAGCCAGCACGACCCCTGGCTGCGCCTGCTGGCGCGCGCGCGCCGCCGGCTGGACGAAGCCGGCATCGACACACCGCCGCAGGCGCCGCCGCGCGCGCTGGTGCAGCGCGTATCGCAAAGCGCGCTGCCGCCCGAGCTGCGGCAGCAACTCACCGACTGGCTGCTTGCGCTGGAGCGCCTTCGTTACGCACCTGCCGCAGCGGGCAGTGCCAGCCTCGCTACACTGCAGCGCGACTTTCAACGCATGGCCTGGCCGCGCCAGCGCTAAAACTCTTCATGTCCGCTCCCCTTCCCCTGTTCGACCGTCGGCGCCTGCTTGCTACACTTTGTGCAGCTGCTAGCGCCGTATCCACGCCGTCCATCGCCCAAAATCGTGCAAGAAGGGCGCGCAGCGAGCCGGCTCCCGAGACCTACTACGCCGAGCGCGCGGATGCCATGCGCTTTGCCGACGACCTGGCGGCGCGGCGCGGCCTGCCGGCGGAGTGGGTGCGCGGCATGATCGGCCAGGCGGTGTTCCTGCCCAACGTACCGCGCCTGATGCTGCCGGCGCCGCGCGGCACGGCTAAGAACTGGCGCGTGTACCGCAGCCGCTTCATCGACCCGGTGCGCATCCGCGCTGGCGTGCGCTTCTGGGAGCGCAACCACACCACGCTGGCCCGCGCGCAGTCGCAGTTCGGTGTGCCGCCCGAGATCGTCGTCGGCATCGTCGGCGTCGAAACCATCTATGGCCAGGTGATGGGCAACTTCCGCGTGCTCGACGCGCTGGCCACGTTGACCTTCGACTTCCCGCCCCAGCACCCGCGCGCGCAGGCGCGCCAGGCCTTCTTCCAGGACGAGCTGGAGCAGTTCCTGTCCTTGAGCCACCGCACCGGCATGGACCCGCTCACCCCCCTGGGCAGCTACGCCGGCGCCATGGGCATGCCTCAGTTCATGCCGTCGAGCTGGGTCAGGTACGCCATCGACTACGACGGCGATGGCCGCATCGATCTGTGGAACAGCGAGGCCGACGTGATCGGCTCGGTGGCCAACTACTTCGTCGGCCACGGCTGGCAGCCCGGCCTGCGCACGCACTACCCGGTGCGGCTGGCACCCGAGGCGCAGATGGACGCCTTGCTGGCACCCGACATCCTGCCCTCCTTCAGCGCCGACAGCTTTGCCGCCAAGGGCGCGCTGCCGATGCACGGCGGCCTGTCGCACCCCGGCAAGTTCGCGCTGATCGAACTGCAGAACGGCGACCCCGCCCGCCCCGGCAACGAGCCCGAGTACGTGGCCGGCACCGAGAACTTCTACGTCATCACGCGCTACAACTGGAGCAGCTACTACGCCATGTCGGTGATCGACCTGGGGCAGGAGGTGATGCTGGCGATGCGGGGCTGAACTTCAAGAACGATAGCTGCGTGCGCACGCCCAGAAAGGATTTCAGATCATTTTCTTCTGAAATCAATATGCAGCAAGCGCAACCAGCTATCAAACAAGGAGTAGCCGGCCAACGCTGCGGAAACGCGCCTTACCCCAACGAAGGCACCAGGAAATCGCGGCTGATGTGCGCGCCCAGCTGGTTCACGCGGTCGAGGAACTGCGTCAGAAAGGCGTGCAGCCCGGTCGCCAGGATTTCGTCGATGTGGCCGTAGCGCAGGTCCGAGCGCAGGCGGCCGGCGTGGCGCATGGTTTCGCCCTGCGGCTCGGCGCCGACCAGGCGCAGGTTGTCCATCACGGCACTCATGCAGTGGTGCAGCGAGCGCGGCATGGCCTCGCGCAGCATCAGCAGTTCGGCCACGCGCTCGGGCACGATGACGTCGCGGTACACGCGGCGGTAGATCTCGAACGCGCTGACGCTGCGCAGGATGGCCGACCAGTGGTAGAAGTCGTACTCCAGATCGCGCTCGCTGGCGCTGCCGAAGAACTCGCTTTCCACGGCGTGGAACTTCACGTCCAGGATGCGCGCGGTGTTGTCGGCCCGCTCCAGAAAGGTGCCCATGCGCAGGAAGTGGAACGATTCGTCCTGCAGCATGGTGCCCAGCGTGACGCCGCGCGACAGGTTGGAGCGGAACTTGACCCATTCGAAGAACTCGGCCGGATCGCGCGCGAAGCGGCCCTCGCGCGCCAGGCGCTGGCCCTCCAGCCAGGTCTGGTTCAGGGTCTCCCACACCTCGGTCGTCAGCGTGCCGCGCACGGCGCGGGCGTTCTCGCGCGCGGCCTTCAGGCAGGCCAGGATGGAGGCGGGATTCTCCTCGTCCAGCACCATGAAGCGCATCACGCCCTCGGGCGTGACCTCGCCATGCCGCGCGGCATAGGCGGGCAGCAGCTCGCTGAGCGACAGCACGCCCAGCCAGCCGAGCTGCGACACCGCCGCCGACTGCGGCAGCAGCGAGGTGTCGTGGTGCACGCTGAGCATGCGGGCGGTGTTCTCGGCCCGCTCGGTGTAGCGGGACATCCAGAAGAGGTGGTCGGCGGTGCGGGACAGCATGGGTCAGTTCCAGTAAGGCCTCGAACCCCGGCGCGCTGGCGCGCGCGGCGGTGTTGTGGTGCTGCGCACCCTGTCCGCTGGCGCGGACAGAACAGCCCGCTCGGTGTAGCGGGACATCCAGAAGAGATGATCGGCGGTGCGGGACAGCATTTTTTTCTCCGCGGTGCTCAATAGCCTTGTGACTGGCTTTGCCATTGGGACTGCCCGGCTTGCGACTGGGTCTGATGCTGCGAACCTGCCGCCTCTTCCTCCAGCACCCAGGTGTCCTTCGTCCCCCCGCCTTGCGACGAGTTGACGACCAGCGAGCCTTCCTTCAGCGCCACGCGCGTCAGACCGCCCGGCACCATCTGCACCTCCTTGCCCGACAGCACAAAGGGCCGCAGGTCGATGTGGCGCGGGGCGATGCCGCTGTCGACATAGGTCGGGCAGCTCGACAGGCTGAGCGTGGGCTGGGCGATGTAGCCGTCGGGCCGGGCCTGCACGGCGCGGCGGAATTCGGCGATCTCGGCCGCGCTGGCGGCCGGGCCCACCAGCATGCCGTAGCCACCGGCGCCGTGCACCTCTTTCACCACCAGCTCGTGCATGTTGGCCATGACGTACTTCAGGTCGTCGGCGTCGCGGCACATGTAGGTGGGCACGTTGTGCAGGATCGGCTGCTCGCCCAGGTAGAACTCGATCATCTTCGGCACGTAGGGGTAGATCGACTTGTCGTCGGCCACGCCGGTGCCAATGGCGTTGCAGATGGTCACGTGGCCGGCGCGGTAGGCGTCCATCAAGCCGGCGCAGCCCAGCGTCGAATCGGGGCGGAACACCCGCGGGTCGATGAAGTCGTCGTCGACGCGGCGGTAGATCACGTCCACGCGCTGCGGGCCGGCGGTGGTGCGCATGTAGACGAAGCCATCCTTCACGAACAGGTCCTGCCCTTCCACCAGTTCCACACCCATCTGCTGCGCCAGGAAGGCGTGCTCGAAGTAGGCGCTGTTGTACATGCCGGGCGTCAGCACCACCACCGTGGGGTTGGCGGTGGCGGCGGGGCTGCTGTCGCGCAGGGTTTCCAGCAGCAGGTCGGGGTAGTGCGCCACGGGCGCCACGCGGTACTGGCTGAACAGGCCGGGAAACAGCCGCATCATCATCTTGCGGTCTTCCAGCATGTAGCTCACGCCGCTGGGCACGCGCAGGTTGTCCTCCAGCACGTAGTACTGGCCGCGCCCGCCCTCGCTGCCGGCGCGCACGATGTCGACCCCGGCGATGTGCGAATAGATCTGGTTGGGCACCGCCACGCCCTGCATCACGGCGCGGTACTGGCTGTTGCGCAGCACCTGCTCGGCCGAGATCAGGCCGGCCTTCAGGATCTCCTGCCCGTGGTAGACGTCATGGACGAAGCGGTTGAGCGCCGTCACGCGCTGCACCAGGCCGCGCTCCAACATGGCCCATTCGTCGGCCGGGATGATGCGCGGGATGAGGTCGAACGGAATCAGCCGCTCGGTGCCGGCGCCGTCCTCGTCCTTGGCGCCGTAGACGGCGAAGGTGATGCCGACGCGGCGGAAGATCATCTCGGCCTCGTCGCGGCGCGCGCGCATGGCGTCGTGGCTTTGCGCGCGCAGCCAGCCGGCATAGGCCTGGTAGTGCGGGCGGATGGGGCGGCCAGCCTCGTCGCCATGCCCAGCGGTCCCGGCCTCCGCCAGGGTTTCATACATCTCATCGAACGGGTGCATGACCACGACCTCCAATCCAGTCCCAACCGATCAAGGATAGCAAGGCGCGGGCCAGCGCGGCGTCAGCGCCCGCCGATGGGCGGCATCGGTTCGTGGTGCCAGTAGCGCCGGGCTTCGTCGCGCTGGCAGCGCACCACGTCGGGGCGCCCGCTGTGCCAGCGCATGGCACCACAACGGGGCGAATCGACCACCCGCGCCCCGCGCTCGGCATAGCGCGCCAGCACCGCCGGCGCCGGGTGGCCGAAGCGGTTGCGGTAGCCCGACTGCACCAGAGCCCAGCGCGGCTGCACGGCGTCGATGAACGGCGCCGACGACGAGGTGCGGCTGCCATGGTGCGGCACCAGCAGCACGTCGGCGCGCAGGTCGTCGTGGCGGGCCGCCAGCCGCAGCTCCTGCGCGGTCTCGATGTCGCCCACCAGCAGCGCCACCCGCGCGCCGGCGCGCACGCGCAGCACGCAGCTCAGCGCGTTGGACTTGGCTGCGGTGGCGTAGTCGGCGGCGTCGGGGTGCAGCACGCTGAACTCGACGCCGTCCCACGTCCATTGCTGCCCGGCCTGGCAGCGCATGGCAGGGCGCGTGCCCTGCAGCTCGTGGTCGTCCTCGATGGACGACAGCACGCTGGCCCCCGGCTGCGTGGCCAGGATGGCGCGGGCGCCGCCGACGTGGTCGCTGTCGCGGTGGCTCAGCAGCAGCATGTCCACCCGCTCGCCGAAAGCGCGCAGCAGCGGCACCAGCACGCGGTGGCCGGCATCGCTCTCCAGCGAATAGCGCGGGCCGGCGTCGTACAGCAGCGTGTGGCCGGCGGTGCGCACGACGACGGCGCTGCCCTGCCCCACGTCGGCCGCCAGCAGCTCGAACTGGCCCGCGGGCGGGCGCGCCGGCTGCCACAGCAGCAGCGGCAGCAGCAGGGGCACGCCGGCCAGACGCCAGGGCCACGGCCAGCGCAGCGCCAGCAGCACACCGCCGGCCACGGCGGCCACGCCCGGCAGCAGCGGCGCCGCCGCCATCTGCACGCTGGCCCACGGCCACGCGGCCAGGGCCTGCAGCACCCAGGCCAGCGGCGCCAGCGCCCAGCCCGCGGCTTGCCACAGCGGGGCCCACAGCACCCCCGCCAGCGCCAGCGGCGTGACCAGCAGCGTCACCCACGGAATCGCCAGCAGGTTGGCCAGCAGGCCCACCACCGAGGCCTGCCCGAACAGGATCAGCGACAGCGGCGTGAGCGCCAGTGTGACCACCCATTGCTCGCGCAGAAGTTTGATGAAAAATTGGCCTCCAGCGCCCGCCCCACGGGCGCCAGAAGCTCTTGAATCAGTAGCAAACAGGATCGCCACCGCGACGAAGCTGAGCCAGAACCCGGCCTGCAGCAGCGCCCACGGGTCCGCCGCCAGCACCACGGCGCAGGCCAGCAGCCAGGTCAGCCACCAGGGCCAGCGCAGGCCCGACAGCCGCAGCCCCGCGAAGGTTGCCAGCATCAGCACCGTGCGCTGCGCCGGCACGCCCCAGCCGCTGAACAGCGCGTAGCCCGCCGCCAGCGCCACGCCGCCGACCAGCGCCGCCGTGGGCGCCGGCAGCCACAGGCAGGGGTTCCAGCGCGCGCTGCCGGCCCAGCGCCCCAGCCGCCGCCACAACGCCCCCACCAGCGCCACAGCGAGCCACGAGAACATGGTGATGTGCAGGCCGGAGATGCTCATCAGGTGCGCCACGCCGGTGGCGCGGAACACGTCCCAGTCGGCGCGCTCGATCACGTTCTGGTCGCCCGTCACCAGCGCCGCCACGATGCCGGCAAAGCGCCGCGCGTCGGCGTCTTGCGCGTTGGCACCGCCCAGGATGCGGTCGCGCACCGACTGGCGCCAGCGCTCGACCGACCAGCCGCCCACCGCCAGCCGGCGCGGCGGCGTATCGCGCGGGCCGGTGCGCACGTAGCCGGTGGCGCGCAGGCCCTGCTCCCACAGCCACAGCTCGTAGTCGAAGCCGTGCGGGTTCTGGTTGCCGTGCGGCGCCTTCAGCCGCGCCGTGAGCTGCCAGCGGTCGCCCGCGCGCAGGTCGGCGGCCAGCGGCCGGGCGGCATCGGTTTCGTCGGCCGTGCTGACCGAGCCGTACCAGGCCAGCTGCACCCGCGGCGGCAGGCGCACCGCGGCGCCGTCGAGCCGCGCCTCGTCGACGTCGAAGCGAAAGCGCCAGCCCACCGCGCTGCGCTGCGGCATGCGGGCGATGGTGCCCACCAGCACCACGTCACGCCCCTCCAGCGCCGGCGCCAGCTGCTGCGCCAGCCGGTGCTGCGCGCGCCCGCCGGTGACGGCGAACGCGGCCAGCGCCGCCGCCAGCAGCCACAGCAACGCCGCGCCAGCCACCGGGCGGCGCGACCGATGCCACAGCGCCAGCACCACCACGGCGCCAGCGGCCATCGCCAGCGCCAGGTAGCGCCCGGCCGGCCACAGCGCGCCCTGCTGCAACTGCAGCGCCGTGCCCAGCACCCAGCCCGCCAGCGCCGCCGCCAGCGCCTGCCCGCGCCAGCGCAGGGTCGCTGCCCCGGTGCTGCCTTCATGCACGTCGAACGCCATCGTTCACTATTATTTCAGGAGCTGTCAGCGATTTCTGCAAGCGCTCTGGAAGCCTATTTCGTTCTGATAATGATTCGGGGCGATGGCCTACCCGCCGCTGGCCTGCCGCTTGCTAGGATGGTTTGTAACCCACGCCAAGGCAGAGCCCGGATGTCCATCCACGCCGCACTTCACCACGTCACCCACTACCGCTACGACCGGCCCGTTCAACTGGGCCCCCAGGTGGTGCGCCTGCGCCCGGCCCCGCACTGCCGCAGCAGGATCATCTCGTATTCGCTCAAGATCGAGCCCGCCCAGCACTTCATCAACTGGCAGCAGGATCCGTTCGCCAACTGGCAGGCGCGGCTGGTGTTTCCCGACAAGACCACCGAGTTCAAGGTCACGGTCGACCTGGTGGCCGAGATGGCGGTGTACAACCCGTTCGACTTCTTCCTCGAGCCGGGCGCCGAGCAGTTCCCGTTCGACTACGACCCGCTATTGAAAGAAGAGCTGGCACCGTACCTGGCGCGGGCGCCACAGGGCGATCTGTTCAACCACTACGTGGCCGGCATCGACCGCAGCCCGCAGCGCACCATCGACTTCCTGGTCGGGCTCAACCAGCGCCTGCAGCACGACATTGGCTACCTGATCCGTCTGGAGCCCGGCGTGCAGACGCCCGAGCAGACGTTGCACAAGGCCAGCGGCTCGTGCCGCGACTCGGGCTGGCTGCTGGTGCAGCTGCTGCGCCATTGCGGGCTGGCGGCGCGCTTCGTGTCGGGCTACTTGATCCAGTTGAAGGCCGACCAGAAATCGCTCGACGGCCCCAGCGGCACCGAGGTCGACTTCACCGATCTGCACGCCTGGGCCGAGGTGTACCTGCCCGGCGCCGGCTGGGTGGGGCTCGATCCCACATCGGGCCTGCTGGCGGGCGAAGGCCACATCCCGCTGGCCTGCACGCCGCAGCCCTCGGGCGCGGCGCCCATCGAGGGGCTGGTGGACGACGCACGGGTGGAGTTCCGCCACGACATGGCGGTCACCCGCATCCACGAATCGCCGCGCGTCACCCTGCCCTACAGCGACGCGCAATGGGCCGACATCCTGCAGCTGGGCGACGCGGTGGACCTGCAGCTGCAGGCCGACGACGTGCGCCTGACCATGGGGGGCGAGCCCACCTTCGTCGGCATCGACGACCGCGACGGGCCGGAGTGGAACACCGCCGCGCTGGGCCCCACCAAGCGCGTGTTCGCGCTCGACCTGCTGCACCGCCTGAAGGCGCGCTACGGCCCCAACGGCCTGCTGCACCTGGGCCAGGGCAAGTGGTACCCCGGCGAGCAGTTGCCGCGCTGGGCGCTCAGCCTGTTCTGGCGCCCCGACGGCCAGCCGCTGTGGCGCAACCCCGCGCTGCAGGCCGACGAGCGCCAGCCGCAGCAGGCCCGGCCCGAGGACGCCGAGCGCTTCATCCGCGCGCTCGCAGAACGGCTGGGCGTGGGCACGGCCGCCATCGCGCCCGCCTACGAAGACGCCTGGCACTACATCGCCGCCGAGCGTCGCCTGCCGATCAACGTCGACCCGTTCGACAGCCGCCTGGCCGACGAGGCCGAGCGCGCGCGCCTGCGCCGCGTGTTCACGCAGGGGCTGGACAAGGTGGTCGGCTGGCTGCTGCCGCTGCGCAGCACGTCCGAGCTGGCGCACGCGCCGGATCGGCCGGCCCAGCCCGCCGGGGCCGAACGCCCGCGCTGGCTCACCAGCCGCTGGTGGTTCCGCGACAACCGGCTGGTGCTGGTGCCGGGCGATTCGCCCATGGGCTTCAGGCTGCCGCTGAACAGCCTGCCCTGGGTGGCCGATGAGGACCTGCCCAAGGCCTTCCCCAAGGACCCGTATGCCGACGATGCCGACAATGACGCGCTGGCCGCTGCCGAAGACGAGCCTTCGGGGGCGCACGACCCCGAGGACCGCGAACCGCGCCGCCACGAGTCGGCCCGCTGGGTGCCGCGCACCGCGCTGTGCGTGGAAGTGCGCGACCCGGTGCGTTCGCACACCGCCGATGCCGAACTGCCCGAGATCGAAGGCGACGACGAGGCCGCCGACGCCAAACGCGCCGCGCGCAGCGCGCACCAGGCGGCGGTCGAGAAGTACGCGCTGAAGCCCGGCCAGTCGAGCATCGTCTACATCTTCATGCCGCCGCTGGACGAGGTGGACGACTACCTGGCACTGGTCACCGCCATCGAGGCCACGGCCGAGCAGCTGCAGCTACCGGTGGTGCTGGAGGGCTACCCGCCGCCGCGCGACAAGCGCCTGAAGATGCTACAGATCACGCCCGACCCCGGCGTGATCGAAGCCAACATCCAGCCCGTGCACCACTGGCGCGAGCTGGTGGACAACACCGAGTTCCTCTACCAGTCGGCGTTCGAATCGCGCCTGTCGGCCGAGAAGTTCATGGTCGACGGCCGCCACACCGGCACCGGCGGCGGCAACCACTTCGTGCTGGGCGGCGCCACGCCGGCCGACAGCCCGTTCCTGCGCCGGCCCGATCTGCTGGCCAGCCTGCTGCTCTACTGGCACAACCATCCGTCGCTCTCGTACCTGTTCAGCGGCCTGTTCATCGGCCCCACCAGCCAGGCGCCGCGCGTGGACGAGGCGCGCAACGACCAGCTCTACGAGCTGGAAATCGCGCTGCAGGAAATCCACCGGGCAAGTGAGGAACAGGGTGACGCGATGCCACCGTGGCTGGTGGACCGCACGCTGCGAAACATCCTGATCGACGTCACCGGCAACACGCACCGCAGCGAGTTCTGCATCGACAAGCTGTATTCGCCCGAAGGTCCCACCGGCCGCCTGGGCCTGCTGGAGCTGCGCGCCTTCGAGATGCCGCCGCACGCCCGCATGTCGATCGCCCAGAAGTTGCTGATGCGCGCGCTGGTGGCGCGCTTCTGGCGCCAGCCGTACCGCGCGCCCGCCACGCGCTGGGGAACGCAGCTGCACGACCGCTTCATGCTGCCCGCCTGGGTGCAGGCCGACTTCGCCGACGTGATGCGCGACATGCGCGAGGCCGGTTTCGCCTTCGACGACGCCTGGTTCGCGCCGCATTTCGAGTTCCGCTTTCCCTTCGTCGGCGACGTGCAGCTGCTGGGCATGCAGCTGGAGCTGCGCAACGCGCTGGAGCCCTGGCACGTGATGGGCGAGGAAAGCGCCGGCGGCGCCACGGCGCGCTATGTCGATTCATCGCTGGAGCGCCTGCAGCTGCGGGTGACGGGCTTCAACGACAGCCGCTACGCCCTCACCTGCAACGGCCAGGCCCTGCCGCTGCAGCCGCTCGGCACCGAGGGCGAATACGCCTGCGGCGTGCGCTTCAAGGCCTGGAACCCCTGGTCGGCGCTGCACCCCACCATCCAGCCGCACGGGCCGCTGGTGTTCGATGTGTTCGACACCTGGAACGGCCGCTCGGTGGGCGGTTGCCGCTACCACGTGGCGCACCCCGGCGGGCGCAGCTACGACAGCTTTCCCATCAATGCCTACGAGGCCGAAAGCCGGCGCCTGGCCCGCTTTGCGCCCATGGGGCACACGGCGGGGCGCGCGGCCGCGCCGCCTGCCGCGCTGGCCCTGCCCGGCAGCCGCGAATTTCCGTGCACGCTCGACCTGCGGCGCACCACGGCGGTGCGGATGCGACAATGACACGAGGTTGACTGCCTCCACCGAGGATGAACGCACCGGATCTGCCCGCCACGGCGCCCCTGTCTTCGGCCAGCCCCTTGTTTCCGCTGGCCGACACCCCCCACTTCGACGAGTTGCACGCCCGGCCTGCGCTGGCCGCCGACGCGGGTGCCGCGGTGCCGGCGCCCGGCGCGCTGCCGCTGACGCCGGCCTGGAAGGAGTTCTTCCGCCATTTCGACCTCGGCGACCCGCAGGAGCTGAACCGCCGCGCCACGCGCCTGGCGCGCCAGTTGCGCGACAACGGCGTCACCTACAACGTCTACGCCGACGAGGCCAACCTGCAGCGACCCTGGCCGCTGGATCTGTTCCCGCTGCTGATCCCGGCCGACGACTGGGCGCACATCGAGGCCGGTGTGCTGCAGCGCGTGCGCGTGCTCGAGGCTGTGATGGCCGACATCTACGGCCCGCGCCGCCTGCTGAAGGACGGCCTGCTGCCCGCCGCGCTGGTGCAGGGCCACCCCGACTACCTGCGCGCCATGCACGGCGTGCCGCCGGTGGGTGGCCAGCACCTGCACATGGTGGCGTTCGACCTGGCGCGCGGGCCCAGGGGCTTCTGGTGGGTGGTGTCGCAGCGCACGCAGGCGCCCTCGGGCCTGGGCTATCTGCTGGAAAACCGCTCGGCCGTGTCCACCCAGTTCCCCGACGCGTTCGAAGCCATGAACGTGCGCCGCCTGGCCGACACCTACCGCGGCTTCATCAAGACGCTGAAGGCCATGGCGCCCGGCGCCGATTCGCACATCGTGCTGCTGACGCCGGGGCCGTACAACGAAACCTACTTCGAGCATTCGTACCTGGCGCGTTACCTGGGCGTCACGCTGGTCGAAGGCGGCGACCTGACGGTGCGCAACCAGCGCCTGTACCTGAAGACGCTGCACGGCCTGCAGCCGGTGCACGGCGTCATCAAGCGGGTGGACGATGCCTTCCTCGACCCGCTGGAAATGCGCCCCGAATCGCGCCTGGGCGTGCCCGGCCTGCTGCAGGCGGTGCGCGCCGGCAACGTGATGGTGGCCAACGCACCGGGCGCGGGCTTTCTCGAATCCAGCGCGCTGCTGGGCTTTCTGCCGGCCCTGGGGCGCGAGCTGCTGGGCGAGGAACTGCTGCTGCCCGCCCTGCACACCTGGTGGTGCGGCGAGCCGGCCGCCCTGCGCGACGTGCTGCCGCAGCTGGGCCAGTGCGTCATCAAGCCCACCTACCCCTGGTCCACCAGCCGCGGCACCTTCCGGGCCGGGGTGGGCCCGCTGATGAGCGACGAGGTGCTGGCCTCCTGGGCCGACAGCATCCGCCGCCGGCCCGAAGAGCACACCGTGCAGGCCTACCTGCCGCCGTCGCAGATGCCGACCTGGCAGAGCGGCCCGCAGCCCGGCGTCGTGCCGCGCGCGGCCATCCTGCGCGTGTTCGCGCTGACCGACGGCGCCGGCGCCTGGCGCGTGCTGCCCGGCGGCATGACGCGCCTGGTGGGCGAAAGCGCCGGCCTGGCCACCATGGCGCTGGGCGGCAGCAGCGCCGACACCTGGGTGCTGGGCGAGGAGCCGGCGCAGGAAGCGCCCGACTTCGACCACAGCACGCTGGTCGGCATCACCCCCACCGACACCGCGCTGGTGCAGCGCGAGCGCCTGGTCACCAGCCGCGCGGCCGAGAACCTGTTCTGGCTCGGCCGCTACACCGAGCGCGCCGAGAACAGCGCCCGCCTGGCGCGCATCACGCTGGGCGCGCTGCATGGCGAGGAAGAACCCTCCATCGCCCAGCTGATGTGGCTGGGCCAGCTGGCCGAATCGGCCGGCCTGGTGCCCCAGTGCGCGCCCACGCCGCTGCAGGATTGCGCCGAGTTCGAGCGCCAACTGATCCAGCACCTGGCCGACCCCGACCTGCCGAGCGTGGGCCACGCCCTGCGCAAGCTGCGCCTGGCCGCCACGGCGCTGCGCGAGCGCCTGTCGCCCGAGCACTGGAGCTTCATCAAGCTGGCCGAGAACCGCTTTGCGCAGGAATGCGCCCCGCTGCGCGGCAGCGCCACCCTGGCCGAGGCCGACGCCCTGCACGCGCTGGGCCAGCTGTCGCGCACGCTGGCGGCCGTCACCGGCGCGCAGCAGGACCGCATGTGGCGCGACGACGGCTGGCGCCTGATGACCATCGGCCGCCAGATCGAGCGCCTGAGCTGGCTGTCGGAGGCGCTGTCGCGCGGCTTCTACACCAACGCCGTGCACGACGCGGCCGGCCACGGCGTGGTGCTGGACCTGTTCGATTCCACCATCTCCTTCCATGCGCGCCACCAGCGCAGCCGCTCGATGGCGGCGCTGATCGAGCACGTGGTGCTGAACCACCAGAACCCGCGCTCGCTCGGCTGGGTGGTGCAGCGCTTGCGCGGGCAGCTGGGGCGCCTGCACGCCAACGACCCGCACCCGCTGGAAGACCTGTCGCAACGCCTGCGCAACCCGGGGCCCGACGACCTGACCACGCTGTGCGAGTCCGACCACATTGGCGACTTCATCCATCTGCAGGCGCTACTGGCGCACTTCATGCAGGTCGGCGGCCAGCTCTCCAACGAGATCAGCCTGCGCCACTTCACCCACACCGCCGAGGTGGGCCGCAGCGTGGGCGCCTGAGCGGAGACCGACATGCGCCTGCGCATCACCCACGACACCCGCTACCGCTACGAGCCGCCCGTGCTCACCGCGGTGCACATGACGCACCTGACGCCGCCGCCCACGCGCTGCCAGGACCGGCTCGACGCCCGGCTCCAGGTGCACCCGCAGCCCGCCTCGATCACCGAATCGCTCGACATCTACCGCAACGTACGCACCTTCTTCGAGATCGCCAGCCCGCACGACGAGCTGCTGGTGCGCGCCAGCAGCCTGGTCGAGACCCACGCGCCCGATCCCGTCGGCAGCACCCTTGCCTGGGATGCCGTGCGCGACAGCTTCGTCTACCACGTGGGGGCCGAGTGGCATCCGGCGGCCGAATTCATCTACCCATCGCACTACGTGCACCCAGGCGAGGTGTTCGCCGACTACGCGCGCCCGTCCTTCCCGCCCGGCCGCCCGCTGATCGACGCCGCGCGCGAGCTGATGCAGCGCGTGCACCAGGACTTCACCTACGCCAGCCGCAGCACCGAGATCAACACCCCCGCCGCCGAGGCGCTGGCGCAGCGCCGCGGCGTGTGCCAGGACTTCAGCCACGTCATGCTGGCCTGCCTGCGCTCGCTGGGCCTGCCGGCGCGCTACGTGTCGGGCTACCTGCTCACCCAGCCGCCGCCCGGCCAGCCGCGCCTGGGGGGCAGCGATGCGTCGCACGCCTGGGTGGCCGTGTTCCTGCCCGACGTGGCCGCGCAGCACGGCGGCCACGGCTGGTACGACCTCGACCCGACCAACGACCGCCACGGCTGGGGCGCGCCGGGCGAGGACTTCGTGCGCCTGGCCGTGGGCCGCGACTACGCCGACATCTCGCCCATGCGCGGCGTCATCCACGGCGGCGCGGGCCACGAGCTGGATGTGGGCGTTACAGTGGAACCCTGCGACGCCGCCTCGCTGGCCGAGGCGCCCCCTCTTCCAACCGACCCCTTCCGCTGACCATGAGCCTCTACGACAAACTCCAGCAGCTCGGCATCCAGCTGCCGCCCGTCTCCACCCCCGCCGCCGCCTACGTGCCCTTCGTGCAGACGGGCAAGCTGGTGTTCCTGTCGGGCCACATCGCGCGCCACGAAGGCAAGCCCTGGGTGGGCAAGCTGGGCCACAACATCACCACCGAGGAGGGCGCCCAGGCCGCCCGCTCCGTGGCCATCGACCTGCTGGGCACGCTGCACGCCGCCGTGGGCGACCTGAACCGCGTCAAGCGCATCGTCAAGGTGATGAGCCTGGTCAACAGCACGCCCGACTACACCGAGCAGCACCTCGTCACCAACGGCTGCTCCGAACTGCTGGGCGAGGTGTTTGGCGAACGCGGCCAGCACGCCCGCAGTGCGTTCGGCGTGGCGCAGATCCCGATGGAGGCCTGCGTCGAGATCGAGCTGATCGCCGAAATCGAATAACTCCCCCGCCCCCTCCCTGCCTGTAGGAGCGGCGGTAGCCGCGAATGGGGCTTCCTCGATACCCGCCCCTTCGCGGCTTCCGCCGCTCCTACAAAACGCCCTGCACAGCCCATGCCCGCTCACGCCCATGCCTTGCGCCGGGGCCGCTTCAGCTATCCGGGCTACGTCTACCAGATCACCACCGTCACACGCAGGCGCGAGCAAGTTTTCGCCGATTTCTGACTGGCGCGCCTGACCATCGGTGAACTGCAGAAAAGCGATGCGCTGGGCCGATGCCAGACGCTGGCCTACGTGCTCATGCCCGACCACCTGCATTGGCTGCTGCGGCTGGAACACGGCACCCTGTCGCAGGCCGTGGGTCAGTTCAAGGCCAGTTCAGCGAGAGCGGTTCAGCAAGCCCGTGGATACGCGGGACAAGCCCTGTGGCAAGCCGGCTTTCACGACCACGCCCTGCGACGCGACGAGGATCTGCGCGCCGCCGCGCGCTATCTGGTCGCCAACCCGGTGCGCGCGGGTCTGGTGGCGCGGGCAGGCGACTACTCGCATTGGGATGCGATCTGGGTTTGAGATTCGCGGCTTCCGCCGCTCCTGCATCTCATGCGCCGTAGGAGCGGCGGAAGCCGCGAACAAGCGCCACCTCAGCACCACCGCCCCATTCACCCATCCGCCTCCTCTTCCCCCAACCCCGGTAGCAGCGCCTGCGATTCGCCATCCGGCAGCGCCTCCACCTTCTTCAGCGCGCGGTTCATCACGTTGGTGCGCGTCTGCGCCGCGTCCAGCGTGTTCAGCACGGTCTGGGTCTGGGTCTTCACGCGCGCCAGCACGTCGCCGAACTTGCCGAACTCGGTCTTCACCGCGCCCAGCACCTGCCACACCTCGCTGCTGCGCTTTTCCAGCGCCAGCGTGCGAAAGCCCATCTGCAGCGAATTGAGCATCGCCAGCAGCGTGGTCGGCCCGGCCAGCGTCACGCGGTGCTCGCGCTGCAGCGCCTCCATCAGGCCGGGGCGGCGCAGCACCTCGGCGTACAGGCCCTCGGTGGGCAGAAACAGGATGGCGAAGTCGGTGGTGTGCGGCGGCTCGACGTACTTCTCGGCCATGCCGCGCGCCTCCAGCCGGATGCGCGCCTCCAGCGCCTTGGCCGCCGACTCGGCGCCCGCCACGTCGGCGCGCTGCTGTGCGTCCAGCAGGCGCTCGTAGTCCTCGTTCGGGAACTTGGCATCGATCGGCAGCCAGACCGGCTCCGATGCGCCTGAAGCCGCAGCACCGCGGCCCGGCAGGCGGATGGCGAAATCGACCAAATGGCGGCTGCCCGGGCGCGTGCACACCTGCGCCGCGTACTGCTCGGGCGCGAACACGTGCTCCAGCAATGTCCCCAGCTGCGCCTCGCCAAAGGTGCCGCGGTTCTTCACGTTGCTCAGCAGGTGCTTCAGGTCGCCCACGCCCTGCGCCAGCGTCTGCATCTCGCCCAGGCCCTTGTGCACCTGCTCCAGCCGGTCGGCCACCTGCTTGAAGCTCTCGCCCAGGCGCGCCTCCAGCGTCGACTGCAGCTTCTCGTCCACGGTCTGGCGCATTTCGTCGAGCTTGGCGGTGTTGGTGGCCTGCAGCTGCGCCAGTTGCTGCTCCAGCGTGGCGCGCACCTCCGCCATGCGGCGGGCGTTGGTTTCGCTCAAGGATTGCAGCTGCTGCGTCAGCGTTTCACTCAAGGAGCCGCGCAGGTGCGCCAGCTGCTGCGCGAAGGCGTCGATCTGCGCGTTCTGTGTGCGCGTGGTTTCCTGCGCCTGCTGTGCCATCGACAAGCCCAGCGCCTGCAGCTGCGCCACCAGCGTGTCGCCCAGCGTGCCGCGCAGCTGCGTGAGCTGCGCCGCCAGCGCATCGACTTGCGCGTTCTGCGTGCGGTTGGCTTCGGCGCCCTGGCGCACCACCGCGTCCTGAAACGTGGCCAGCGAATGCGCCAGCTCCTGCCGGCCCTCGCGCGCGCTGCCGCCGATCTCCTGCCGCAGCTCGCGCTCGAGCCGCTCGCCGTGCTGGCCCACGGCCGCGCCGATGAGCTGCTGCACCTCGCCGCGAGACGCCACGTCGTCGGGCCGGCGCGGGCGGCGCAGCAGCAGCACCACCAGCAGCAGCGCGTTGATCAGCAGGCCGGCCAGCGCCAACCAGGGCAGCCATGCGGGGAGTTCGGAATTCATGAATGCTCTTGATTCAATAGCTGGCCGCGCGCTCTACACCAGCGCCGCAGCCTGAAAACGATCATGGATTGTGGGAGCGGGCTTGCCCGCGATGCTGCGTATCGCACCGCGCGGAGGCCGCATCGCGGGCAAGCCCGATCCTACAAAAAACATAGCTGCTCGCGCTTGTTGGACGGGCGCTGCCGGCCAAAACGACTTGAAACCCCGCTCATGCACCGATGACTTCAGGATTCAACGGCGTCACCGCCCTGCCCTGCGCCAGGTAGCCGATCAGGTTGTCCGCCGCCAGATTCGCCATCGCCTTGCGCGTGGGCACGGTGGCGCTGCCGATGTGCGGGGTGAGCACCACGTTGGGCACTGTCAAAAGATCAGGATGCACCTTGGGTTCGCCCTCGAACACGTCCAGCCCTGCCGCGGCGATGCGGCCTTCGCGCAGGGCCTGGGCCAGCGCGGCGTCGTCGACGATGCCGCCGCGGGCGATGTTGACCAGCGTGGCGGTAGGCTTCATCAGCGCCAGTTCTGCGGCGCCAATGGTGTGGTGCGATTCCGCGCTGTACGGCACGACGAGCACCACGTGGTCAGCGGTCCTGAGCAATTCTTCCTTGCTCACGTAGCGGGCCCCCACGGCGGCCTCGTCGGCGGCGGGCAGGCGCGAGCGGTTGTGATAGATCACCTTCATGCCGAAGCCCAACGCACCGCGCCGCGCAATCGCCTGGCCGATGCGGCCCATGCCGATGATGCCGAGCGTGCTGCCGTGCACGTCCTGGCCAATCAGCATGTCGTAGGCCCAGCGGTCCCACTTGCGGGCGCGCAGGTAGTGCTCGCCCTCGGCCACGCGGCGGGCGGCGGCCATCAGCAGCGCAAAGCCCATGTCGGCGGTGGTCTCGGTCAGCACGCCGGGGGCGTTGGTGGCCAGCACGCCGGCGGCCGTCATCGCGGGCACGTCGAAGTTGTTGTAGCCCACGGCCATGTTGGCGCAGATCTTCAGGCCCGGGCAGGCGGCCAGCAGTTCGGCGTCGATGCGCTCGCTGCCGGTGGTGAACACGCCCTGCTTGCCCTGCAGGCGGCGGATCAGCTCCTCGCGTGGCCAGATGTCGTCGGCCGCGTTGGCCTCGACTTCGAAATGCTGGCGGAGCTTGTCGACGACTTCGGGGAAGACGGCGCGGGCGATGAGAACGTGGGGGCGTGCGGCGGTGATCATGCGGGCATTCTAGGGAGCCCGCGCGTGCCTCACAGCGGCAGGCGCAGCGCCCGCGGGTCGTACAGCCAGCGGCGCAGCTTGGCCACGCGCAGCTTGCCGGCCTGCGGGTGCGCGGGGTTGATGAGCAGGTTGTGCTCTTCGGGGACGATGACCGAGGGCACCTGCGCCAGCAGGCTGCCGCCCTGCGCCGCCCAGGCCGTGCCCCAGGCGATGCTCACGCGGCCCGCCGGCAAGGCATCCCAGCCGACATGCTGGTCGGCATCGAACACGGTGCGCGCGGCCCACAGTGCGGCCGGAACGTCGATGCGCACCAGGTAACGGTTGAGCGGCAGCGCCACGCCGCCGCCCAGGTGCACCACCGTCTCCAGGCAGGCCAGCGCGCGCGAGGTGCTGGCGTACAGCAGGGGCGTGCCGCGCGCGTTCCAGCGGCCGCCGGTGATGCGCGCGCCGGCGCCGCTCAGGTCGTCGGCGGTGTAGTCGGGCGTGTCGGTGGCGATGCGCCAGACGCTGACGGTGCCGGATTCGGTGGCGGCGGTCATGGCCATTCAGGCGTTGCCAAGGCGGGCTTGATCACGCCACGCCAGCGGCCGCGGAGCAGGCCTTGCCAGCGAACGCCGTGCCCGGGCCGGCGCCGGGCACTGGCGTTGTCCCCCCTGGCGCCGCAGAGGGGGAAAGCGCGAAGCGACTCAGGGGGGTGTCATGCATACACGCCCGATTTCATCTGATAAAGCAGCGTGCTGATGGCCTCGCGGCCATCGGCGGTGTCGAGCAGTTCCTGCGGCGCCAGGCCGCCGAGCGCGGGCACCGGGTCGGCCATCCAGCGGGCGAACCAGTGCGCGGCGTCGAAGTCGTCGGGCGCTTCGCCGGCCTCGCGCACCATGGCGTCGACCTGGCCGATCAGGCGCTCGATGCCCACCATCTTTTCGCTCTCGTGCTGCGACAGCGGGCCGCGCTGGGCGATCTTGCGCTCCACGGTGGAGCGCGCCAGCCCCAGCACGCGCATGAGCTGGTCGCGCGGCACCGCCATGGCGTCGGCCAGCGCCACCACCTCGCGCGCCGGCACGCCCTGCTTCACCAGCTGCGAGCGCTCCATGGGCGACAGCCAGTAAGCCGCCGTGCCGCGGGCGGGCACGTGGTAACTGCCGAGGCGATCAGACACCTGAGGGGCATGGGCGGAAAGCGTGGCGGGCATGGCAGTCTCCATCAATAGAGACAATATATATACCCAACAAAGACAAATGACAAGCCCTGCCATGGCGCCCGGTCCGCGGGCTGCGGGCTGCAGAGCACGCCGACAGGCATCGGCTTGCAGGGCCGCGAACGATGGAATGGCTGGGCGTATGCTCTCAACTATAAGGGGAGTATTCGTTCCCAGCGCTTTCCCCATAAGCGCTCACAACGCACATGACGGGGAGTATCAAGAAAGTATCGCGCCCTGCCGATGCACACCGGCTTGCTGCCCCCGAACGGCAGGCGCCCTCAGCGCGCGCTGGTGAAAAACATAGGGAGTATCCATGCTAAGCGCTTATTTGACGGGCGCTGGCAGCCAGTATGCAAGGGAGTATGCAAAAAAAGCTGCTTGCCGGCAGCGGCCGTCGTGCCTGCCAGTGCCGGCATGCCCGCACGGGGGCGGCGGAGTCACCAGTGTCAGACAACGTTGTGGGAGCGGGCTTGCCCGCGATGAGGCGCCTCGTCGCCACGAACGCTTGATCGCGGGCAAGCCCGCTCCCACACAGCGGATGCGATCCGCGCGGCTTCGGAGGCTTCTTGATGTTCGAGCATTCTTTAAGCCCAATTCGCATCAACCGCCGTACAGCCAGGGTACATCCAGCACCCGCTCGCCCAGCAGCTTGATCGACGCATCGCGCCCAAAGCGCACCAGCCCGGTGGAATGGAAGATGCTGCCATTGCGGATCGACCTTGCCTGCACGCGCGCGCAGCGCTGCCAGCGCGCCAGGGCGTAGCGCTTCAGGCGCGTGGGCACGTCCACGGCGTCCATGGCGAGGGCGCGGGCCAGTTCGGCCGCGTCCTCTATCGCCATGCCGGCGCCCTGCGCCAGGTACGGCCGCATGGGGTGCGCGGCATCGCCCAGCAGCGCCACCAGGCCGCGCGCCATCTGCTCGGCGCCCTGCACCGGCGCGCGGTCGGCCAGCGCCCACAGGCGCCAGGCGTGGTCGTTCACCGTGGCCTCGGGCACGGCGGCGATCAGCTCGCGCAGCGGCGCGCAGGTGGCGCCCAGCGCGTGCTGCAAATCGGCATGGTTGGCGCCGTGGTCCCACCCCTGCGCGTCGGCCGGCGGCTGGCCGTGCACGATGGCCACCACGTTCATCCACTCGCCCCGGCGCACCGGGTACTGCACCACGTGCAGGCGCGGGCCCAGCCAAGCCGTGACCTGCGCCGTGCGCAGCGCCGCCGGCAGCGCCGACTGGCGCAGCATGGTGCGGTAGGCCAGGTGCCCGGTCACGCGCGGCGGGCCGTCGTTCAGCAGCTGCTGGCGCACGTGGCTCCACACGCCATCGGCGCCCAGCAGCGCATCGCCTTCGATCTGCTGGCCCGCCACGGTGGTCAGCGTCACCGCCCGGCCGTCGTCGTGCAGGCCGGCCACCCAGTGGTCCAGGTTCAGGTGCACGCCGTGCTGCTGCAAGGCGGCGCGGCACAGCAGGCGGTGCAGATCGGCGCGGTGGATGGTGGCGTACGGCGCGCCATAGCGCTCCACGGCGCGTGCGCCCAGCGCCAGCGTGCCCAGGTCGGCGCCACTGGTGGCGTTGCGCACCTGCAGCCGGTCGGGGAAGGCGGCGACGGCGTGCAGCTCGTCCTCCAGGCCCCAGGCGCGCAGGATGCGCGTCACATTCGGGCCAAGTTGCACGCCGGCGCCCACCTCGGTGAATTCAGGCGCGCGCTCGAACAGGCGAACTTCCCAGCCGGCGCGCGCCACGGCCAGCGCGGCCGCCAGCCCGCCGATGCCGCCACCGGCAATCAACAATTGCAAAGGGGTGCTCATGGCGCCGATTGTGCCGTGCGCGTTGCCACTAATTGCTGACATTGGGCAAGCTTGGGCGCTGGCTGTGGCTTGAGGCCAAATCGGGCTCCAGCGCTTGTCAGGCAAGCGCCAGCAGCTATCAAAACCATATCAACCAAGCGCCGGGCGCAGCAAACCCCAGGCCATGCCCGGACAGCAGCGTCGCCACACGCCCCCATCCAGCACGACCGGCCGCAGTGCCGCCGGCTGGCTGGCGCCCACCGCGCCCAGCCCGAACATCCCGGTCGCCATCAGTGCCGCGTCGAGCAGTGCACACACCGCCGCCACCACACCCACGTCTCGCGCCGCAGGCCCTGGCGCAACACATAGGCGTTCTGCGCGCCGATGGTCACGATGAGGGCGAGGCTGAGGATGAAGCCGGTGAGGAAGGGGGTGGCGGCCGAGCGCATGAAGTCACGCAACTTGATCGCGAAACGTAGGTCGGATCCGCGCAGCGATTCAGACGTGATGCGGGCACCGCACCCTCAAGCGGCGGAATCCCTTCGGGGTTCCGCCCTACGCGGGATTTCGCAACCAGCGCGGCTTCACTTATGCCAACAACTGCCGCAACACATACGGCAGGATGCCGCCGTTGCGGAAGTAGTCCACCTCGATCGGCGTGTCGATACGCAGCGTGAGCCTGGTTTCCTTCTTCGAGCCATCGGCGCGCGTGATGACCAGGCGCGCATCGCTCATCGGCGCCAGGTCGTCGGCGGGCACGATGTCGATCAGCTCGTCGCCCTTCAGGCCCAGCGACTCCCACGATTCGCCGGCCTTGAACTGCAGCGGCAGCACGCCCATGCCGACCAGGTTGCTGCGGTGGATGCGCTCGAAGCTCTTGGCGACCACGGCCTTGATGCCCAGCAGTTGCGTGCCCTTGGCAGCCCAGTCGCGGCTGGAGCCGGTGCCGTATTCCTCACCGGCGAAGACCACCGTGGGCACGCCGGCGGCGCAATACTTCATGGCCGCGTCGTAGATGAACTGCTTGCTGCCCTGCAACTCGCCCGGCTGCTGGTAGATGGTCAGGCCGCCCTCCTCGCGGCTGCCATCTTCCAGCGGCGGAATCATCAGGTTCTTGATGCGCACGTTGGCGAAGGTGCCGCGCATCATCACCTCATGGTTGCCGCGGCGCGCGCCGTAGCTGTTGAAGTCGGCCCTTTGCACGCCATTGGCGATGAGCCACTGGCCGGCGGGCGAGCTTTCCTTGATGCTGCCGGCGGGCGAGATATGGTCGGTGGTGATGCTGTCGCCGAACAGCGCCATGATGCGCGCGCCCAGTACCGGGTCGCAGGAGTTGCGGGTTTCGTCGCCCTCGCCGATGGCGCAGGCGGCCACGTAATCCATGTCGAACTCGTCGAAGAACGGTGGCTCGGCGATGTAGGTGCTGTCGGGCCAGGTGTAGACATCGCCTTCCACCCCATCGATGCGCTCCCACAGCTTGCCGGGCTCGGTCTTGACCTTGGCGTAGTTGGCGCGGAAGGCCTTGCCCTTCATGGCGTACTTCAGCAGCTTGTTGATCTCGTCGCTGGTCGGCCAGATGTCGCCCAGGTACACGTCCTTGCCGCCCTTGCCCTTGCCTACGGGCTGCGTCATCAGGTCTGTCAGCACGGTGCCGGCGATGGCGTAGGCCACCACCAGCGGCGGGCTGGCGAGGAAGTTGGCCTTCAGGTTGGGGTGGATGCGCGCCTCGAAGTTGCGGTTGCCCGACAGCACGGCAGCGCACACCAGGTCGTTGCGGGTGATGGCCTCGTTGATCTCGGGCGCCAAGTCGCCCGCGTTGCCGATGCAGGTGGTGCAGCCGTAGCCGGCCACGGCAAAGCCGAGCTTTTCCAGGTACGGCAGCAGGCCGGTTTCGGTGAGGTATTCGGTGACGATGCGCGAGCCGGGCGCCAGCGAGGTCTTGATGTGCGGCTGCACCGTCAGGCCGGCCTTCACCGCCTTCTTGGCCAGCAGGCCGGCGGCCAGCAGCACGCTGGGGTTGCTGGTGTTGGTGCAGCTGGTGATGGCGGCGATCAGCACGTCGCCGTTGCCCAGCGTGTAGCGGCGGGGCGAGCTGGGCTCGATCACGTCGGCCTCGGACAGCGCGGATTCGAGCGTCGGCCGGTTGGCCACCATCTCGACCTTCTCGCGCGACGAGCCTTCGGTGATCGGGCGCGGCGCCGGCGCGCGCTCGTCGTGGTCGGGGTCGTTGTCGCGCACCACGTCCACGCGGGTGTGCAACAGCTCGGGCGGGCGGTTGAAGCCGTTGGCGCTCATCGGCTGGCTGAACAGCGATTCGAACTGGCGCGCCACGTTGCCCAGCTCGATGCGGTCCTGCGGGCGCTTGGGGCCGGCCAAGCTGGGGGTGACATCACCCAAGTCGAGCGTGACGACCTGCGAATAGTCGATGTCGCCGCTCTTGGGCACGCCGAACAGCTTCTGCGCCCTGAAGTAGGCCTCGAAGGCCTCGATCTCGGCCTTGGTGCGGCCCGTGCCCTCGAAGTATTCGATGGTGCGCTCGTCGACCGGGAAGAAGCCCATGGTGGCACCGTATTCGGGCGCCATGTTGCCGATGGTGGCGCGATCCGGCAGGCTGAGGGTGCGCGTGCCTTCGCCGAAGAATTCGACGAACTTGCCGACCACCTTGTGCTGGCGCAGGATTTCGGTGACGGTGAGCACCAGGTCGGTGGCGGTGCAGCCTTCGCGCAGGCGGCCGGTCAGCTCGAAGCCCACCACGTCGGGCGTGAGGAAGTACACCGGTTGGCCCAGCATGGCGGCTTCGGCCTCGATGCCGCCCACGCCCCAGCCGACGACGCCGATGCCGTTGATCATCGTCGTGTGGCTGTCGGTGCCGACCAGGGTGTCAGGGTAGTAGACGCCATCGGCGCCCTTGTGCACGCCGCGCGCCAGGTATTCGAGGTTGACCTGGTGCACGATGCCGAAGCCCGGCGGCACCACGCCGAAGGTGTCGAAGGCCTGCATGCCCCACTTCATGAACTCGTAGCGCTCGCGGTTGCGCAGGAACTCGAGCTTCATGTTCAGGTCGAGCGCGTTCTTCCTGCCGTAGTAGTCGATCATCACCGAGTGGTCGACCACCAGATCGACGGGCACCAGCGGTTCGATCTTCTTCGGGTTCTTGCCCAGCCGCACGGCGGTGGAACGCATGGCCGCCAGGTCGGCCAGCAGCGGCACGCCGGTGAAGTCCTGCAGCACCACGCGGGCCACGGTGAACGGGATCTCGTCGGTGCGGGCGGCCTTGGGCTGCCAGTTGGCCAGTTGCGCCACGTGGTCGGCCGTCACGCGGCTGCCGTCGCAGTGGCGCAGCACCGACTCCAGCACGATGCGGATGGACACCGGCAGGCGCTTGATGTTGGGGTACTTGCGGGCCAGCGCCGGCAGCGAATAGAACTGCCCGCTCTTGCCGGAGGCCGTCTTGAACGACTGGCGGGTGGAAGCGAAAGCGTGGGATGTCTTGGTGGCCATGGCGTTCTCCTTCGTTCGGCAATTCATGCGGGGCGGGTCACACCCATTGTGTCAGGCCAGCGCGGGGCCTGCCACCGTCAGGGGCATGGCGAAATGGTTTCATATGAAAACAGCCTTCAGCCCCCGCCGGATGGGCGCTAGCAGCTATCAAAGCAGAAGCATACTGGTGGCTGCCTGATGAAGATCACTTCCTGGCGGGGGCGCCGCGCGGCGCGGTGGCGCCGGCTTCTTTCACCAGTTGCTCGATCGGCTTGACCTGGCCGCAATCGCTGCCCAGGTATTTCATCTGCGTTTCGGCGCGCATGGTGTGCTTGGCGCCGCTGGCGTCGGTGCCGGTGGTTTCGACCTTGGTGGTCACCAGATCGCCGGCCACCACGGTCTCGCCCTTGCCGCTGGTCTTGCCGCCGCCCTGTTTGCAGGCGAATTCGAACGTGGTGCGGTTGCCGCTGCGGTTGAGCTTGGGCGGGTCGCACTCGGCACCCTTGGGGCGCGGCACCATGGTCTGGTCGCGGGCGGCCATGGCGGGGCTGATGCACATGCGCTGAGACAGCGGATCGCCGCCTTCGGGCGGCAGCATGGCGGCCATCTTCTTGCGCTGCTCGGGCGGCAGGCTGGCCAGGGATTTGCGCATCTCCTCGCGGGCGGCCAGCATCTGCGGCAGCATGTCCTTGCCGTCCAGGCTCATGGCGGTGGTGCGCGTTTCCCACAGGCCGGCTTTCATGCCGGTGGGGCCCTGGGCCTGCGCTGCGCTGGTGGCCAGCGCGGCCAGCAGTACGATGAAGGATGCTTTCATGGTGCGATGCGGTCGAGAAAAGAGCCATCGTACGCCCAGCACGGCAAAGCCCCGGTAGGCGGATGCCTACAGCGGGGCTTTGCTCATCGCCGCTTCAGCGCGGCGGGGTGCGTCAGGCCAGCTTCTCGTCGGCCTTCTCGCCCTTGCGGTACACCTCGTAGACCAGCACCGGAATGCCCAGGTCGCCCAGGTGCTGCTGGATCAGCGGTTTCACGTCGGCCCAGTCCAGGCCACCCACGCCAGTGGCCAGGCGCGGCAGCGCCACGCTCTTGACATCTTCCTTGCGCACCCAGGTCGCCAGTTCGCGCAGCGTGCGGTTCACGTCTTCCAGCTTGGCCTTGACCGGGCGGGCCGACTTGGCCTGGCTTTGCATGCCCTGCGTGCACAGGTTGACGATGCCGCGCACGCTGCCGTCTTCGTTGACGCCGCCCCAGGCCCAGATGTCGCCGGTGTCGGGCTGCTTGGCGTGCGTGGCGTGGCGGTAGTCCTTGACCATGGACGGAAAGCGCTCGCGCAGCGCCAGTGCCAGGCCGGAATCGAACGGATCAGCGGTGGCAATGCCATGCGCGATCACCTGGGCATCGCTGAGCAGAATGTCGCCTTCGACTTCACGGATCATGTGTTCTCCTTGGGGGGTGGTTTCAAACTTCTTCACCGACACCATAGCGCATGGCGCCGGGCGCAGGCTTGACGCGAGTCAAGACATGGGCCGCCGCCGCACGGGAAAAACCGGGAACGCGGACAATACGCCCCCATGACGCCCAAAGCCCCCGAACTGCTGCTGCCCGCCGGCAGCCTGGACAAGATGCGCGCCGCCTACGACTTCGGTGCCGATGCGGTGTACGCTGGCCAGCCGCGCTACAGCCTGCGCGCACGCAACAACGAATTCCGCCTGGAGCAGATTGCCCAGGGCATCACCGAAGCGCACGCGCGTGGCAAGAAATTCTTCGTCACCAGCAACCTGATCGCCCACAACGACAAGCTGCGCACCTACCTGCGCGACCTGGAGCCGGTGGTGGCGCTGAAGCCCGACGCGCTCATCATGGCCGACGCCGGCCTGATCATGCTGGTGCGCGAGAAGTGGCCGCACATCCCCATCCACCTGAGCGTGCAGGCCAACACCACCAACTGGGCGGCGGTGAAGTTCTGGCAGAAGATGGGCGTGGCGCGCATCATTCTTTCGCGCGAGTTGAGCCTGGCCGAGGTGGAGCAGATCCGCCAGGAATGCCCCGACATGGAGCTGGAGGTGTTCGTGCACGGCGCGCTGTGCATCGCCTACAGCGGGCGCTGCCTGCTGAGCGGCTACTTCAACCGGCGCGACCCCAACCAGGGCACCTGCACCAACGCCTGCCGCTGGAACTACAAGACGATGGACGCCGCCGTCGACCCCAACACGGGCGAGGCGATGGCGGCGGGCGAGCAGTTGCAGGGCTTCAACTTCGCCGCCGAGGCGGAGCGCGCGGAACAGGATTCGACCTGCGGCAACGGCCAGCGCCACCCCGCGGCCGACAAGGTGTACCTGATCGAGGAGGAAGGCCGCCCCGGCCAGCTGATGCCGATCATGGAGGACGAGCACGGCACCTACATCATGAACAGCAAGGATTTGCGCGCGGTCGAGCTGGTCGAGAAGCTGGCGAAGATCGGCGTCGATTCGCTGAAGGTGGAAGGCCGCACCAAGAGCCTGTACTACGTGGCGCGCACCGCGCAGGTGTATCGCCGCGCCATCGACGACGCCGTGGCCGGCCGCCCCTTCAACCCGCACCTCATCACCGAACTGGAAGGCCTGGCCAACCGCGGCTACACCTCGGGCTTTCTGGAGCGCCGCCCGTCGCAGGATTACCAGAACTACGAAACCGGCCACTCCGTGGCCACGCGCAGCCAGTTCGTGGGCGAAATCAAGAGCGCCAAAGACGGTTGGGCCGAGGTCGAGACCAAGAACCGCTTCGCCGTCGGCGACTGGATCGAGATCATCACCCCGCAGGGCAACCGAACCGTGCGGCTCGACGTGATGAAGAACGCGGAAGGCCAGTCCATCGACGTGGCGGCCGGCAACCCGCTGCGGGTGTGGATTCCGATCGACGGCCCGGCCGAGCAGGGGCTGATCGCCCGCCTGGTGAACCCACCTGCCGAGGACACGGCGGCCTGAAGCCGGCGCCTGCGTGCAGTTTTCCAGCGTTTGGCCGGCGCGCACGACCGCGCCGGTGCGCCGCGTGGACCCGCACCCTGCGGGCATGAGGTACATTTTGTTGCATGACGGCTGGCAGGCGCGTGATTGCCCGGCTTGCCGCCTGCCCCCTCTTCATCACCCATGGCCTTGATCTGTCCGAAGTGTGGCGCCGAGAACCGGGATGCCGCCAAGTTCTGCCTGAAATGCGCGCACCAGCTGGTCGCGCTGGGCCCGGCACCTGCGCCGCCTGAAGCACCCCGCAAGCGGCGCCGCAAGCGCCGGCCCGCCGAGGGCGAAGCGACCGCGCCCGGCAAGCGCCCGCATGCCGTGCTGATCGCGCTGCTGGCGGTGTTCGCCATCGGGGCGCTGTGGGGCATCGGCCGCATCGCAGCGCGCACGCCCGCCCCGCTGGCCGAGGCACCGGCGACAACCACACCCGCCCCGCGCCCCGCGCCCGCGGCACCGGCGCCGACGCCGGCACCCAGCCTGGCCGCCGCGCCCCCGGTCACGCCCGCGGTGGCGCCGGCCAGTGCCCCTGCCCCGGCACCCGCACCGGCGGCCATGATCGACACCCGGCCCGCGGCCCCCAAGCCGGCACGCCCCGCACCCGCGCCGCGCGCGCCTCGGCCGGATCCGGCGCCGGCGCCACCGCCCGCGGCGCCCCAGGTGGCCTCGCCCCGGCCCCCGCCACCGCCCGCGCCCGCCAGCCCACCCGCGGGCCTGTGCGCCGATTCACGCTTTCTGGCGCACGCGCTGTGCCTGCAGCGCGAGTGCGGCAAGCCCGCGCTGCAGCAGCACCCGCAGTGCGTGCGCATGCGCGAGCAGCAGCGGGCGATTCAGCAGGGCAGCGGCGACGGCTGAGCGCCTTTCGGCGCCCCCTGGCTTTAGTTGGCCAGGTCGAACACCGCCATGCTCTCCACGTGCGCGGTGTGCGGGAACATGTTGACCACGCCCGCCGCGCTGCAGCGGTAGCCCGCCTGGTGCACCAGCAGGCCGGCATCGCGCGCCAGCGTGGCCGGGTTGCAGCTGACGTAGACGATGCGGCGCGGCGGCTGCCAGCCTTCGGCGCCGGGCGGCAGCGGCTCGGCATCCTCGGCGCCGATGCGCGCCTGGTGGATGGCCGCCAGCGCCTTGACCAGCGCGAACGCGCCTTCGCGCGGCGGATCGACCAGCCAGCGGTCGGCCGTGCCGTCGGCCACCAGTTGCGCGGCGGTCATGTCGAACAGGTTGCGTGCTGCAAATTCAGTAGCTGCCAGCGCTTGATGGGCAGGCGCTGAAGCCTGATTTTGTTCACAATTCTGCCGCGCGCGCGCCACCAGCGCGGCACTGCCTTCCACGCCCAGCACCTGCCCGGCCTGCGTGGCAATGGGCAGTGTGAAGTTGCCCAGGCCGCAGAACCAGTCGATCACGCGCTCGTGCCGCTGCGCGCCCAGCAGCCGCAGCGCGCGCGTGACCAGCACGCGGTTGATGTGCGGGTTGACCTGGGTGAAGTCGGTCGGCTTGAACGGCATGGCGATGCCGAACTCGGGCAGCGCGTACGCGAGCGGCGGGCCGCCCTCTTCCAGCCGGTGCACCGTGTCCGGCCCCTTGGGCTGCAGCCACCACTGGATGCCGTGGCGCGCGCCGAAGTCGCGCAGTTGCTGCCGGTCGCCGTCGGAGAGCGGCTCCAGATGCCGCAGCACCAGCGCCGTGATCTCGTCGCCCGCCGCCAGCTCGATCTGCGGGCAGGTCTCGCGCGCCTCCAGACCCATGATGAGCGCGCGCAGCGGCAGCAGCAGCGCGCTCACCTGCGGCGGCAGCACGTGGCATTCGCGCATGTCGGCCACGTAGCGGCTCTTGCGCTCGTGAAAGCCGATCAGCACCTCGTTCTTCTTCTGCACGTAGCGCACCGACAGGCGCGCCCGGTAGCGGTAGCCCCAGGCCGGGCCCTCGATGGCGCGCAGGATGACCTCGGGCCGCACCTTGCCCAGGTGCCACAGGTTGTCCTCCAGCGCACGCTGCTTGACGGCGACCTGGGCAGACGCCTCCAGGTGCTGCATCTTGCAGCCGCCGCACGCGCCCTGGTGCAGCCCGAAGTGCGGGCAGCGCGGCGCCACGCGCTGGCTGCTTTCGCGGTGCACGGCGGTCAGCGTGGCGGCTTCCCACTGGTTCTTGCGCTTCGTGACAGTGGCCGACACCAGCTCGCCCGGCAGCGCGCCGTCGATGAACACCACCTTGCCGTCCGGGCGCCGCGCGATGCCCTGCGCGTCCAGGTCCATCGCGTCGATGTGCAGCCAGTCGGGCGGAAACGCAGGCGAGGAGGATTCCGTGTTTATGGTCAAAATGGCCTCCAGCGCTTGCTGGACAAGCGCGAGCAGCTATGAATAAAGAAGCATCCCACGGGCGCACGGCCCTGCCCTCACCCCAACCCTCTCCCGCCTGCGGGAGAGGGAGCCAACAAGGCTGCGCAGCAAGCCGCACAAAATGCCGCGGAGCAGGCCATGCGGGGGCGCCGTGGCCGGACCCGCGCCGGCCACCAGCGCCGTCCCCCCTCAGGGGGGAAGCCGCGCCAGCGGCACAGGGGGGAGCTTATCTAGCCGGCAGGTAGCGCGCCGGATCCACCGGCTTGCCCGAGCGGCGGATCTCGAAGTGCAGCTTCACGCGGTCGGCGTCGGTGGAGCCCATTTCGGCGATCTTCTGGCCCTTCTTCACGGTCTGGTCTTCCTTCACCAGCAGCGTCTGGTTGTGCGCGTAGGCCGTGAGGAATGTGTTGTTGTGCTTCAGGATGATCAGGTTGCCATAGCCGCGCAGGCCGGCACCGGCGTACACCACGCGGCCATCGGCGGCGGCCAGCACCGCATCGCCCGCCTTGCCGGCAATGCCCAGGCCCTTGTTCTTGGCCTCGTCGAAGCCGGCGATCAGCGCGCCGCTGGCGGGCCAGATGAAGTCCACGTCGTCGGCGCCGGCCGAAGGCGGCGGTGGGGGCGAGGCCGGCGCAGGCGCCGGTGCGGGCGTGACGCCGGGGGTGGTCTGCGTGGCCACCGGCACCGCGGGCTTGGCGGGCGCGGGGGCAGGTGCCGGGGTGCCGGCGGCGGGGCGCGGCCCTTCGGTCAGCGCCGGGGCCGATGCCACCGTGGTGCCGGCCGGCGGCACCACGCGCAGCACCTGGCCGACTTCGATGAGGTTCGGGTTGTCGAGGTTGTTCCAGCGCGCGATGTCGCGCCAGGGCTGGTTCACCTCGGTGGCGATGCGCATGATCGTGTCACCCTGGCGCACCGTGTAGAAGCCGGGCTTGCCGGCGTTCTCGGCACCCGGCAGCGTGGCCGGGTCGACGCGCGGGGCGCCTGCCGTGCCCCGGTCTTCCACCGGAGCCCGATTGACCGAGGTGGACGAGCATCCCGCCAGCACCGCGGCCGCCACCAGGGTGGCGGCCATCCAAGTCTTGCGACCTGAGAAATACATATGAGACTTTCCTCTTGCTTGCGCTCTACGCAACCCCTGATTTTAGAGGCACGAAGTGAACGGCTTCGAGAATGGTCTGCTGTATCCCCTGACGGGACTTGTCTATGACCATCAGTGCCTGCTGGCCCCCGGCCGTGGCCACCGGGGCGACGATGCGCCCGCCGTAGGCCAGCTGGTCGATCCAGGCGTCGGGCACGGCCTCGCCGCCCGCGGCGGCGATGATGCCCGCGTAAGGCGCGCCCTTGGCAAAGCCGGCCATGCCGTCGCCCAGGATCAGGTGCACGTTGGCGATGCGCAGCGGCCGCAGGTTGGCGCGCGCCTTCTCGTGCAGGTCGCGCAGGCGCTCGATGCTGTAGACCTCGCTGGCCACCTGCGCCAGCACCACGGCCTGGTAGCCGCAGCCGGTGCCGATGTCGAGCACGCGGCCAAGCTTGCCGTCGGGCCCGCGCAGGCCGCCCTGCAGCAGCAGCTCGGTCATGCGCGCCACCACGCTGGGCTTGCTGATGGTCTGGCCCAGGCCGATGGGCAGCGCCGTGTCCTCGTACGCCTGCGCCAGCAAGGCGCTGTCGACGAAGCGGTGGCGGTCGACGCTGCCCATGGCGCGCAGCACCTGCGCATCGCTGATGCCCTCGGCCGCCAGCAACTGCACCATGCGGGCACGCGCCGGGATCGGGTCGCGCGCCATGCTGGCGGCCTGCGGTGCCGAGGTGCTGGTCAGCGGCGGCGTGGCGGCCGCAGGCACGGCGGGCCGCGCCACCGGCCGGGCCGGCGCGCGGCTGCCCGCGCCCAGGTCGATGCGGGCCGGAAAGCCCGGGCGCTGCGGTGGCGTGGCCATCAGCCGTGCCCTCCGCCCAGCATGTGCCTGAGGCCCTGCGACCAGTAGCCCAGCGCGTCGCGGTCGGTCAGGTCCACCTTCAGCGGCGTGATGGCGATGTGGCCCTCGGCCGTGGCGTGAAAGTCGGTGCCTTCGGCCGCGTCGGCCGCCGGCCCAGCGCCGCCGATCCAGTACATGGTGTCGCCGTGCGGGCTGTCCATGGTGATCACGCGCTCGGCCGCGTGGCGCCGGCCCAGGCGGCTCACCCTGGGCGGCTTGATCTGGTCGAGCGGCAGGTTGGGGATGTTCACGTTCAGCAGCCAGGGCTTGCCGCCGTCCAGCTGGTGCGCGCCGATGCGCTGCACCAGCTCGGCCGCCTTGGCCGCCGCGGCGTCGATGTGGCCCCAGCCCTTCTCGATCTGCGAGAACGCAATGGCCGGGATGCCGAACAGGTAGCCTTCCATGGCCGCGCCCACGGTGCCGCTGTAGATGGTGTCGTCGCCCATGTTGGCGCCGTTGTTGATGCCGGAGACGACCAGGTCGGGCCGGTAGTCCAGCAGGCCCGTCAGCGCGATGTGCACGCAGTCGGCCGGCGTGCCGTTGACGTAGCGAAAGCCGTTGGCCGCCTGGTACACGTACAGCGGCGCGCGCAGCGTGAGGGCGTTGGACTTGGCGCTGTTGTTGTGCTCGGGCGCCACCACTTCCACCTGCACGTCCGGCAGCGCCTTCAGGGCCTCGTGAAAGGCCACGATGCCGGTGGCCTGGTAGCCGTCGTCGTTACAGAGCAGGATCTTCATGGAGGGGTGCGCGCAGATGCAACGGATTGTAGGCGCGCCGTCGCCCGGCCATCGCCGGCAGGCGCGGTCACGGCTGAGACATGGCGCGGCTGGTGCCCGCTTCTATCATGCGGCGTCACCCCTGGTGCCGCGGCGCCAGCTTACCGATTGTTCGAGGAGACCTGATTCATGCACGCCTGGCTTTGCGAAAACCCCGTCGGTGTCGACGCCCTGACCTGGAAGGAACTGCCCACGCCGCAGCCCGGCAAAGGCCAGGTGCTGATCCGCATCCAGGCCGCCAGTCTGAACTTCCCTGACCTGCTGATCGTGCAGAACAAGTACCAGCACAAGCCCGAGCTGCCCTTCGTGCCCGGCAGCGAATACGCCGGCGTCGTCGAGGCCGTGGGCGAAGGCGTGACGGACTTGAAGGTGGGCCAGGCCGTGGCCTGCCTCAGCGGCACAGGCGGCTTCGGCACCCACACGCTGGCGCCGGCCAAGCTGTGCATGCCGCTGCCGCCGGGCTTTCCGCCGGTGGATGCGGCGGCCTTCATCATGATCTACGCCACCAGCCACCACGCGCTGATGGACCGCGGCCAGCTCAAGGCCGGCGAGACGGTGCTGGTGCTGGGCGCGGCCGGCGGCGTGGGCATGTCGGCGATCCAGATTGCCAAGATCGCGGGCGCGAAGGTGATCGCTGCCGCCTCCACTGACGAAAAGTGCGCCTTCTGCAAGCAACTGGGCGCCGACGAAACCATCAACTACAGCAACGAGGACCTGCGCGAGCGCCTGAAGGAACTGACCGGCGGCAAGGGCCCCGACGTGATCTACGACCCGGTGGGCGGCCCGTTCACCGAGCCGGCATTCCGCTCGATTGCCTGGCGCGGGCGGCACCTGGTGGTGGGCTTCGCTGCGGGCGACATCCCGGCCATCAAGATCAACCTGGCGCTGGTCAAGGGCGCCAGCATCGTCGGCGTGTTCTGGGGCGACTTCGCGCGCCGCGAGCCGGCTGCCAACGCCGCCATGATGCAGGAGCTGGCCGGCTGGTACGCGCAGGGCAGGATCAAGCCGCTGATCGACCGCACCATGCCGATGAGCGAGCTGAAAGCTGCCTACGCGCGCATGGGCTCGCGCGAGGTCAAGGGCAAGCTGGTGCTGGTGAACGACTGAAGCCGCGCGCCCCGCGGCCGTGGGCGGACTGCAAGCCGCCAGGCGCGCCATATCAGGCGACAACGTTTTGACGCCGTTTGCAAGTATTGATTCAGGAGCTGCCAGCGCCCGATATACAAGCGCCAGAGCCGTTTTTCGTCATCATTATTATTTTCAAAGTCCCCCCTGCCTTGGTACCTCCATGGGCAGGCCGTGATCAGGCGCCTGCCGCCACACGTCAGGCCGTGCTTTGCAAGGCACGGCCGGCTGGGGTACAACCCCGGCCATGAACACCCTCCTGACCTCCGCAGCGCACCGGCCTGCGCTGGCCGCCCTTGCCGCCTGCCTGCTGGCCACCGCCCTGCCCGCCACGGCCCAGATCAAGCGCTGGGTGGACGAGCGCGGCGTCGTGCACTATTCGGACGCGCTGCCCACCAGAACGGCGCCCGGCACCCAGGTGGAAAGCATCGCGCCCGTCCCGCCGCTGAGTGCCGCCGACCAGGCCGCCGCCGACGCCCGCCTGCAGAAGTACCGCGACGATCTGGCGCAGCCGGCGCGGCCTGCCGCCTCCGCCGCGTCGGCCGCCGCGGCACCGCAGGCCGGTGCATCGGCGCCGCGCCCGGACGACCAGAGCTGTGCCGCGCAATGGCAGCGCTACAACGCGGCCTACGCCTGCATGGATGGTTATCGCCTCAAGGGCGGTGGCGTGCGGCCCGAGGCCTTCGACAAGTGCCCGGTGGTGGCGCAGCCCAGCTGCCCGCCGCCCTGAACGCCGGCCGTCAGCCGCGCTCGCGCCGTTCGCGCGCCCGGCGCTGCTGGCGCGTTTCCTGCGCGCGCGCGGCGGCGATGTCCTTGGCGCGGCGCCGCGCCCGCCAGTGGCGCGACAGCCAGCGGCCCAGCAGAAAGCTGCCCACGGCCATCAGCACCATGATGAACACGCCGAAGAACGACAGATCGAGTTGCATGCTCACTCCACCCGCACGATGCCGGTGGGCTTGAAGCCCAGATCGGCCGCCTTGCCCTTGCGCGCGCGGGCGGCGCGGGCGTTGTTCAGGCTGCGGATTTCCAGCTGCTCCTCGCGCGCCTTGCCGCCGCGGCCGATGCCGAAGATGCGCACGCTGCGCGTGTAGGCCGCCGCACCGGCCAGCGTGTCCTTGGGCTCCAGGTCGATCAGAGTCAGGCCGCGGCCGCCCTTTTCCATCAGCTTCAGTTCACCGATCTCGAAGGTGAGGATGCGCCCGCCCGTGGAGGCACAAGCCACGTGTGTGGCCGCTGCGAAACTGATAACTGCCTGCGCTTGCCCACTGGGCGCTGGGGTCGATTTCGGCTCTGAACCCAGAGCCACCACCGACGGCCTGCAGACCTGCTCGCCCGCACCCACAGTGATGAACGCCTTGCCGCCGCGCTGGCGCGACAGCATGTGCTCGATGCGCGCCAGAAAGCCGTAGCCGCCCGAGCCCGACAGCAGCAGCGTGACCGCTTCGGCGCCGGCAAAGTAGTGCAGCGGCTGCGTGCCGGCGTCCAGGTCGATCAGCGTGGTGATCGGCTGGCCGTCGCCACGCGCGCCCGGCAGGTTGGCCACCGGCACGGTGTACACGCGGCCGTTGCTGCCGAACACCAGCAGGTGATCGACGGTGCGGCATTCGAAGGTGCCGTACAGCCCGTCGCCGGCCTTGAAGGCGAAGGCCGCCGCGTCGTGCCCGTGGCCCTGGCGCGCGCGCACCCAGCCTTTCTCGCTCACGACCACCGTCACCGGCTCGTCGACCACCTTGACCTCGGCCACGGCGCGCTTCTCGGCTTGGATCAGCGTGCGGCGCGCGTCGGCGAACTGCTTCGCATCGGCCTCGATCTCCTTGACCATCAGGCGGCGCAGGCTGGCCGGACTGCCCAGGATGTCCTCCAGGCCCCCCTGCTCCTTGCGCAGCTCGCTCAGCTCCTGCTCGATCTTGATCGCCTCCAGCCGTGCCAGCTGGCGCAGGCGGATGTCGAGGATGTCGTCGGCCTGCCGCTCGGTCAGGTTGAAGCGCGCGATCAGCGCCGCCTTGGGCTCGTCGCTCTCGCGGATGATGGCGATCACCTCGTCGATGTTCAGCAGCACCAGCTGCCGGCCTTCGAGGATGTGGATGCGATCGAGCACCTTTTGCAGCCGGTGCTGGCTGCGGCGGGTGATGGTCTGCTGGCGAAAGTCGATCCATTCCACCAGCATCTGGCGCAGCGACTTCTGCACCGGCCGGCCGTCGAGGCCGACACTGGTCAGGTTGATGGAGGACGAAGTTTCCAGGCTGGTGTGCGCCAGCAGCGTGTTGATCAGTTCGTCCTGGCCGATGGTGCGGCTCTTGGGCTCGAACACGATGCGCACCGGCGCGTCCTTGCTCGATTCGTCGCGCACCTCGTCCAGCACCGCCAGCACCGTGCCCTTGAGCTGCGTCTGCTCGGGCGTCAGCGCCTTCTTGCCGGTCTTGACCTTGGGGTTGGTGAGTTCCTCAATTTCTTCGAGCACCTTCTGCGCGCTGGTGCCGGGCGGCAGCTCGGTGACGACCAGCTGCCACTGGCCACGCGCCAGGTCCTCGATCTTCCAGCGCGCGCGCACCTTCAGGCTGCCGCGTCCGGTCTTGTAGGCGTCGGCAATGTCGGTGGCGGGGCTGATGATCTGCCCGCCGCCGGGGTAGTCGGGGCCGGGCAGCAGCGCGAACAGCTCGTCGTCGCTCAGCTTGGGCGACTTGATGAGCGCCACGCAGGCATCGGCCACTTCGCGCAGGTTGTGGCTGGGGATTTCGGTGGCCAGGCCCACGGCGATGCCGCTGGCGCCGTTCAGCAACGCGAACGGCAGGCGCGCGGGCAGTTGGCGCGGCTCCTGCTCGCGGCCGTCGTAGTTGGGCTGGAAGTCGACCGTGCCTTCGTCGATCTCTTCCAGCAGCAGGCGCGTGATCTTGGCCAGCCGCGCCTCGGTGTAGCGCATGGCGGCGGCGCCGTCGCCGTCGCGGCTGCCGAAGTTGCCCTGGCCGTCGATGAGCGGATAGCGCTGGCTGAAGTCCTGCGCCATGCGCACCAGCGCGTCGTAGGCGGCGGTGTCGCCGTGCGGGTGGTACTTGCCGAGCACGTCGCCCACCACGCGGGCGCTCTTGACCGGCGTGGCCGGCGTGTTGCCGCCGGTGCCGCCATAGCCCAGGCCCATGCGCGACATCGCATACAGGATGCGGCGCTGCACCGGCTTCTGGCCGTCGGCCACGTCGGGCAGGGCTCGACCCTTGACGACGGACAGTGCGTATTCGAGGTAGGCGCGCTGCGCGTAGGTGGCCAGCGCCAGGTCGTCATCCGACCCGCCGCCCTCCCCGGCCAGATCGAGGACCGTTTGATCGTTCATTCAGGAAAGGAAAAAGAAAAGGAAATCAGCTTCCGCTGCTTGTGCTGGTGGTGCTGTCGACCCGCACGTCGGCGCCCAGTCGCGGCACGGTGAACAGCACCGGCGTCAGCACGCTGGCCGCCGCATCAGCCGCGGGCGCCACGGCCGCCGGCGTGGCGGCCTCGATCGCCTTGCCGGCGCCCGCCAGTTCGACCCGCACGCGCCCGCCCACGCGGCCCGCGGCCCTGGCCACCGGCTGCGCCGGCGTGGCACGGGCGTCGGCCACCACCGTCTGCTCGGGCTTGAACACGCCGTACAGGCCCATGACGGTCTTCACGTAGCCCTGCGTTTCCTTGTATTTCGGGATCTTGTTGCCGGCGCGCTGCACGGCGCCTTCGCCCGCGTTGTAGGCGGCCACGGCCAGTTCCAGCTCGCCCTTGAAGAGCTTGATCAGGTAGGCGAGGTAGCGCGCGCCGGCGTTGATGTTGATCTGCGGGTCGGTCAGTTTTTCTTCCACACTGCGTGCCGGCAGCGGGTTGCCCTTGCGGTCCTTGCGGCCATCCCTGTCGGCCACCACGCCGTACTGCTGCGCCGTGGGCGGCATCAGCTGCATCAGGCCGACGGCGCCCTTGGGCGACACCGCCTCGGGGTCGAAGCCCGACTCGGCGGCGATCACCGCCTTGAGCAACTCGTAATCGACCTGGTGCGTCTTGGCCGCCGCGCGCATGTGCTTCTGCACGTTCTTGTAGCTCTTCGACGAGTCGATGTTGGCAAAGCGCCTGGGCACCTCGAACTTCGGCTCGCCCTTCTTCGCCTTCAGGCCCACACGGGGCTGCTTCGGCTCGGGCGCCAGCGCGGCGGCAGCGGCGCCGCCCTGCGTCAGGTTGAGCTTGCCGGCATCGCTGCCCTTGTAGAACAGCTGGTAGCGCTCGTCGACCTGCGAAGCCGCGAAGTGCGTGATGCCCTTGTCGTCCACATAGGTCCACAGATCGGCATGGGCACCCAGGTGCAGCGCCGAGAGCGCCACGCCCAGTGCCGACAGGCGCACGCGACGCGCGAACCTGCTGAGGCCGGAGGCTGAATGGTGGTGTGTCATCTAGATGTCGATTTCCACGGCGTCGCCGTGCAGTTCCATGAGCTCGCGCCGCGACGCGGCTTCGCCCTTGCCCATGAGCTTGGTCATCTCGGCCGCCGTCTGCACGAAATCAAATGGGCCCAGTTGCACCGGCAACAAGCGGCGGGTGTCGGGATTGAGCGTGGTTTCCCACAATTGTTCCGCGTTCATCTCGCCCAGGCCCTTGAAACGGCCAATCGTCCATTTTCCCTCAGATACGCCATCTTTGCGCAACTTGTCGAGAATGGCTGCCAACTCACCGTCATCCAGCGCGTACATCTTGGCCGCCGGTTTCTTGCCGCGGGCCGGCGCGTCGACCCGGAACAACGGCGGGCGCGCCACGTACACATGGCCGGTCTCGATCAGCTTGGGGAAGTGGCGGAAGAACAGGGTGAGCAGCAGCACCTGGATGTGCGAGCCGTCCACGTCGGCATCGGACAGGATGCAGATCTTGCCGTAGCGCAGGCCGGAGAGGTCGGGCTCGTCCTGGGGGCCATGCGGATCGACGCCGATGGCGACCGAGATGTCGTGGATCTCGGTGTTGGCGAACAGGCGGTCGCGGTCCACCTCCCAGGTGTTCAGCACCTTGCCGCGCAGCGGCAGCACGGCCTGGGTTTCCTTGTCGCGGCCCATCTTGGCCGAACCGCCGGCCGAATCGCCCTCGACTAGGAACACCTCGTTCACGCTCAGGTCGCGGCTTTCGCAGTCGGTGAGCTTGCCTGGCAGCACGGCCACGCCGCTGCCCTTGCGCTTTTCCACCTTCTGGCCGGCTCGCTGGCGGGTCTGCGCGGCCTTGATGGCCAGCTCGGCCAGCCGCTTGCCGTAATCCACGTGCTGGTTCAGCCACAGCTCCAGCGCCGGGCGCACGAAGCTGGACACCAGGCGCACGGCATCGCGCGAGTTCAGCCGCTCCTTGATCTGTCCCTGGAACTGCGGATCGAGCACCTTGGCCGACAGCACGTAGCTGGCCCGGGCGAACACGTCCTCGGGCATCAGCTTCACGCCCTTGGGCAACAGCGCGTGCAGTTCGATGAAGCTCTTGACGGCCTGGAACAGCCCGTCGCGCAGGCCGCTGTCGTGCGTGCCGCCGGCCGTGGTGGGGATCAGGTTGACGTAGCTCTCGCGCACCGGCGTGCCGTCTTCGGTGAAGGCCACGGCCCACTCGGCGCCCTCGCCATCGGCAAAGCTGTCGGAGTGCTTGTCGGCATAGCCCTCGCCCTCGAACACCGGGATCACGGCGTCGGCGGGCAGCGTCTGCTCCAGGTAGTCGCGCAGGCCGCCCTTGTACTGCCAGGTTTGCGTTTCCCGGGTCTTCTCGTTCACCAGCGTCACGCTCACGCCGGGCATCAGCACCGCCTTGCTGCGCAGCAGATGCACCAGATCGCCCACCGGCAGCGCGCTGGATTCGAAATACTTCATGTCGGGCCAGGCCCGCACGGTGGTGCCCTGCTTGCGGTCGCCCGCTTCCTGTTTGCGCAGTGCCAGCGGCTCGATCACATCACCCGCCGCGAACACGATGCGGGCCACCTGGCCCTCGCGGTGGCAACTCACCTCCAGCCGCTTCGACAGCGCGTTGGTCACGCTCACGCCCACGCCGTGCAGGCCGCCCGAGAAGCTGTAGGCATGGCCGGAGCCTTTGTCGAACTTGCCGCCGGCGTGCAGGCGCGTGTAGACCAACTCGATCACCGGTGCCTTTTCCTCGGGGTGCAGGCCGAACGGGATGCCGCGGCCATCGTCCTCCACGCTGACCGACTGGTCGGTGTGCACCGTCACCCTGATCTTCTTGCCGAAGCCGGCCAGCGCCTCGTCGGCGGCGTTGTCGATCACCTCCTGGATGATGTGCAGCGGGTTGTCGGTGCGGGTGTACATGCCGGGCCGCTGCTTGACGGGCTCCAGGCCCTTCAGGACCTTGATGGAACCCTCGGAATAGCCGGCGGCGAACGATGCGGGTGACGTGGACATAACCGCGCATTTTAACCTGCCGGGCCGGAAATTACTGGATGCAAACACAGATTGGTGCGGCAGGGGTATGCATGCAGCCGCACCAGATTCATAGCGAAATAGGCCTCCAGCGCTTACCCATCAAGCGCGAGAAGCTATGAAATTTGAAGTTGCTGTATGCTCCGCCCATGACTGAAGCCACCCCCCACGCCAGCGTGCAGCCTTCGCCCTGGATCACGCGCTTCTCGCCGCTGGTGCAGCCTGGCGCCAGCGTGCTCGACGTGGCCTGCGGGCGTGGCCGCCACATGCACTGGTTCGCCCAGCGTGGGCACACGGTGACGGGGGTGGACCGCGATGCCGAGGCGCTGGGCGCTGCACGGGCCTGGGGTGAAACGGTCGAAGCCGACATCGAGAACGGGCCCTGGCCTTTCGCCGACCGGCACTTCGGCGCCGTGGTCGTCACCAACTACCTGTGGCGCCCCTTGCTGCTGACCGTGCTCGGTGCCGTGGCCCCCGGCGGCGTGCTGCTGTACGAAACCTTCGCCCAGGGCAACGACACCGTGGGCAAACCCTCGCGGCCCGACTTTCTGCTGCGCCCGGGCGAGTTGCTGGCGCTGTGCAGCGGCGCCAACTGGCACGTGGTGGCCTACGAGGACGGCTTTTTGCCCCAGCCCGAGCGCTTCGTGCAGCGCATCGCGGCAGTGCGGCCTGGCATGCCTACCGGCAGCGCGCCGACGCGTTATCCGTTGTGACCGGCGAATCGCGGCCTCAGCGCGGTCGCCAAGCTGGCGCGCCCACTAAAATGATCGTTTACCGTCAAAGCACACGGACCTCATGACACCTCTCACCGGCAGCATCGTCGCCCTCGTCACCCCCATGCTCGAGGACGGCAGCGTCGACTACCCCACGCTGCGCAAGCTGATCGACTGGCACATCGCCGAAGGCACCGACTGCATCGGCGTGGTCGGCACCACGGGCGAATCGCCCACGGTGAACGTCGAGGAGCACCAGGAAATCATCCGCGTCGCCGTTGAGCAGGCCGCCGGGCGCGTGCCCATCATGGCCGGCTGCGGCGCCAACTCCACGGCCGAGGCGATCGAGCTGGCGAAGTTCGCCAAGAAGGTGGGCGCCGACAGCCAGCTGCAGGTGGTGCCCTACTACAACAAGCCCACGCAAGAGGGCCAGTACCAGCACTTCAAGGCGATTGCCGAAGCCGTGGGCGACCTGCCGATGGTGCTGTACAACGTGCCCGGCCGCAGCGTGGCCGATATGCTGCATGACACGGTGCTGCGCTTGGCGCAGGTGCCGGGCATCGTCGGCATCAAGGAGGCCACGGGCAACATCGAGCGCGCGCAATGGCTGATCCGCGACGTGCCCAAGGGTTTCGCCGTGTATTCGGGCGACGACCCCACCGCCGTGGCGCTGATGCTGTGCGGTGGCCAGGGCAACATCAGCGTCACGGCCAACGTGGCGCCGCGCCTGATGCATGAGCTGTGCGTGGCCGCCATCGCCGGCGACGTGAAGAAGGCCATGGAGATCCAGTTCAAGCTGATGCCCGTGCACAAGCAGTTGTTCGTCGAGGCCAACCCGATCCCCGTGAAGTGGGCCGCCGCGCGCATGGGCCTGTGTGGCGGCACGCTGCGGTTGCCCATGACGCCCCTGTCGAAGGCCAACGAGCCCGTGGTCGAGCAAGCCCTGAAGAGCGCTGGTTTACTCTGATATTCATAGCTGCTCGCGCAGCAAGGACGGGCGCTGGAGCCCTATTTTCCTTATAAGGAACGGATAACGTGAAGTCTGCCGAACGCCGAATCTCCTTCGCCCTGCTGGGCACCGCCGCTGCCGTGGCGCTGAGCGCCTGCTCGGTGCTGGAGCCCGACAAGATCGACTACAAGAGCTCCGGCCGCGGCGTCTCGCTCGAGGTGCCGCCCGACCTGAGCCAGCTGCCCGGCCAGTCGCGCTATGCCGTCAGCAGCGGCACCGTCACCGCCACCGGCTACCAGGCGGGCCAGGCCGCCACACAGGCCGCCGGCACGCCCACGGCCGCCAACCAGATCGCCGACGTGCAGTTCATGCGCCAGGACGGCGAGCGCTGGCTGCGCGTGGACCGCACGCCCGACAAGCTGTGGGGATCGGTGCGCGACTTCTGGCTGGAAAGCGGCTTCCTGATGGCGGTGGACCAGGCCAACATGGGCCTGATGGAAACCGACTGGGCCGAGAACCGCGCCAAGATCCCGCAGGACTTCATCCGCAACACCATCGGCAAGGTGTTCGATTCGCTGTATTCCACCGGCGAGCGCGACAAGTTCCGCACCCGGCTGGAGCGCAACGCGGCCGGCGGCACCGACATCTTCGTCACCCACCGCGGCATGGAAGAGGTGTATTCGTCGGCACGCCGCGACAGCACCGTCTGGCAGCCGCGCGCGCGCGACCCTGAGCTGGAAGCCGAATTCCTGCGCCGCCTGATGGTCAAGCTGGGCGTGTCGCAGGAGCAGGCCAAGGCCGCACTGGCCGCCGCGGCACAAGGCCAAGCCGCACCCCAGGCGGCGCGCGTGGTGGCCGCCGGCGGCACCTCGGCCGTGCAGCTGAACGAGGAGTTCGACCGCGCCTGGCGCCGCGTCGGCCTGGCACTCGATCGCACCGGCTTCACCGTCGAGGATCGCGACCGCAGCAAGGGCATCTATTTCGTGCGCTACGTCGACCCGACGGTCGAGAAGAAGGAGCCCGGCTTCTTCGGCAAGATGTTCGGCCGCGGCAGCCAGCAGTTGCCGACCAGCCAGTACCAGATCGCCGTGCGCTCCGAGGGCCAGAACAGCCAGGTCACCGTGCTCGACCGCAACGGCGCGCCGGCGCCCACGGCCGATGCGCAGCGCATCGTCAAGGTGCTGGCCGACGAGCTGAGATAAGGCGCCGCCGCCGATGCTGCGTTTTCGCAGCCTGGCCAGCGGCAGCTCGGGCAACGCCACGCTCATCGAAGCCCATGACGGCCTGCACCCCACGCGGGTGCTCATCGACTGCGGCTTAGGCCTGCGGCAGTTGCAGGCCGCGCTGGCCGCCGACGGCCTGAGCCCGACCGACCTGGATGGCGTGTTCATCACGCACGAGCATGGCGATCACATCGGTTGCGTGGCGATGCTGGCCGCGCGTTACCGCGTACCGATCTGGACCAGCGCCGGCACCGCGCAATCGCTGAAGCTGCCGCACGACGCCGATGCGCCGGTGCATCATGTGGGCGACGGTCAGGTGTTCGCCATCCGCGGCCTCGAATTCCGCCCCTTCACCGTGCCGCACGATGCCCGCGAGCCCCTTCAGCTGTGCTGCACCGATGGCAACCGTGCCTGGGGCCTGATGACCGACGTGGGGCACGTCACGGCCCATGCGCTGTCGAACCTGGCCGGTGTGCACGCGCTGGTGCTGGAGAGCAACCACGACCCGGACCTGCTGGCGCGGTCGGCCTACCCCGACTTTCTCAAGCGCCGCGTGGCCGGTCAGCACGGACACCTGAGCAACGCGCAGGCCGCCGCGGCGCTGGCAGTGCTGCGCCACGATCGGCTGAACACCGTGGTCGCCGCGCACCTGAGCGAGCGCAACAACCGGCCCGAACTGGTGGCCCGCGCGTTTGCCGCCGCGCTCGGCTGTGGCGAGCAGGACGTGTTGCTGACGCAGCGCCATGGCCGCGGCTGGCTCGCGGTCTGAGCGCCCAACGGCATTGATGCAGACCAACAAAAAAGCCACCTGTAGCAGGTGGCTTTGCAAAACCGCCCGGCGCAGGGCGCCGGAGCGTGTTGGCTGTCGATTACTTGGCTGCGCTGGCAGCAGCTTCGGCAGCGGTGGCAGCCGCGTTGGCGGCGCCCGTGGCAGCGTTGGTGGCGCCGGCAGCAGCAGCCGTGGCAGCGGTGGCGGCGGCGTCGGCAGCCTGGGCCGCAGCGGCGTTGGCGGCAGCGCCCGCAGCGTCGGCAGCAGCGCCCACGGCAGCGCCGGTGGCGGAAGCGGCAGCGCCCGCAGCCGAAGCAGCTTCGCTCATGGCAGCGCCAGCAGCGGAAGCAGCGGCATCCTTAGCGGCGTCGGCAGCGGAAGCGGCGGCAGCAGCAGCGTCAGCGGCGGCTTCTGCAGGCGCAGCGGTCGGTGCCGGTGCGGGCGCCGGCTCTTCCTTCTTGCCGCAGGCAGCCAGGGAAGCGGCGGCGATCAGGGCAGCCAGAACAAGCGATTTATTCATCTCAATGGTCCTTGTAGAAAATGATCTGTTCATCGGAAAGCATCAAGACGCCGGGTTTGACTGCAGTGCGTCCTGACTGAGAGAAAAGCACTCAAGCTCCTTCCGCTCAACCGAAAATTATAGCTGTCGGCTTGCGCAATCGAGATTAACCCTGATGCGCCGGCGCCACGTTTGGCACCAACTGTCACAAACCCAGGGTGTAGGCCGGAAAGCCCGCGGTGCTGCGTCCGAGCCAGCCGTCGATCTGCTCGCGCAGGGCCACGCGAAACGCCGGATCGTCACCGCACAGACCGTTGTGGCGCGCCGGGTCGAGCCGCTGCACGGCCCACACGGGCGACCACAGCGCACTGGGCAGTTGCAGTGCATCGGCCTCGCGGCAGAGGCGGGCGTCGATCCTGTGCGACCACAGCCGGCGCCATTCGACAAAGCGTGCGTGCTGGCGCGGCACCTCGTCGTAGGTCCGGGCCAGCATCGTGAGCTTTCCGCCACCGCGTGCCCAAGCATGCAGGGCCTCGACGATCTCGCGCTCACCCAGCGGCCAGATCTGGAAGTCGGCATCGCACAGCAGCAACTCGCTCCAGCCCTGCTGGGCCGCGGCTTTCAGCCCCGCGCGCAGGTGTTCGCGAAAGGTCTCTCGGCCGATGAAGGCGCCGGACGGCAAGCCGGCTGGTACCGCCTCAGCCGACATGCACCCACCCGGCGTCGCGCCACTGGTCGAGCAGGTCGCGGGCGCCCTCGCTCAGCTGGGCCACCTGCCTGGCCGTCAGCCGGCGCGTGTTGGCCAGCGCCTGCATCATGCGGGCGTCCTTGCCGGCGGCCCGAAAGCCTTCGCCATTGATGAACACATGCTGCGCATCGTAGAGCATGCGCGTGCGCCGATCCAGCGCCACGCCGCCCTCGCCCCCGGCGTCGGCCGCGTCATCGCCGGGCTCGAACCAGACCTGTGGCTTGGGCTCGGTCATCAGCTCGCCCAGCAGCAGCGCCAGGTGCTGCGGGTCGCGCAGCGCGCGCTCGATGGCGTCGCGCGCGAACTCCAGCATCTCGGCCGGCACTAGCGCCGGCTGTGCGGTGGCCGGCTGGTGTGGGTCACGGTAGGCATCGCTGCCTACCAGATCGGTGGCGTCGTCGGCCACGCGCTGCAGCAGCTCGCGCACCATCTCGTCGCGCGCGGGTTGCCGAAAGCCGATGGAATACGTCATGCATTCGCCCACCGCGATGCCATCGTGCGCCCAGCGGGGCGGCAGGTAGAGCATGTCGCCCGGCTCCAGCACGAAGTCCTGCTCGGGCTGGAAGTCGGCCAGTATCTTCAGCGGCAGGCCTTCCACCAGGGTCAGATCCTTCTGTCGCCCGATGCGCCAGCGGCGCCGGCCGTGGGCCTGCAGCAGAAACACGTCGTAGCTGTCGAAATGCGGTCCCACGCCGCCGCCGTCGCTGGCGTAGCTGATCATCAGGTCGTCCAGCCGCGCATCGGGCACGAAGCGGAAGGATTGCAGCAGCTCGTGCGCGCGCTCATCGTGCAGGTCGACGCCCTGCACCAGCAGCGTCCAGTCGGGCCGCGCCAGTGGCGGCAATGCACGGCGCGCCAGCGGGCCGCTGCGCAACTGCCAGCCCTGGGCGCCGCGGCTGATCAGGCGCGACTCCACCGCCTCGTCGCCCGCCAGCTCGAACAGGGCGCTGCGCGACAGCAGGGGCTGAAAACCGGGGATGGCCTGACGCACCAGCAGCGGCTTCTTCTGCCAGTGGCGCTTCATGAACTGGGCCGGCGACAGGCCGCCCAGCAATTGCAGAGGCTGTTCGATGTCCATCGCGCGAGCATACGCAAACGGCGGGCGTACGGTTTGCGATGCGACAATCCGCCGCATGGAAATCACCCCGCAATGCGTCGTCGCCCTCACCTGGACCCTGAAGGACAGCCTGGGCGACACGCTGGACGAACTGGAGGAGCCGGTCGAGTTCCTCGTCGGCAGCGACGACCTGCTGCCCGCCATCAGTGGCGCGCTGCAGGGCCATGAGCGCGGCGCGCTGCTGGACCTGAACCTGGAGCCGGAAGACGCCTTCGGCGACTTCGACGAACAGCTGGTCTTCCTGGCCAGGCGCGATCAATTGCCCGAGGCCATCGAGGAAGGCATGCTGCTGGAGACCTCTGCCCTGCCGCAGGACATCGTGGCCGAGGCACCGGCGGATGCGCTGTTCACCATCACCGAGATCTACCCCGAGCACGTGGTGCTGGATGCCAACCACCCGCTGGCCGGCATTTCGCTGCGCCTGCACCTGAAGGTGGAAGCCGTGCGCGAAGCCACCGACGACGAACTGGAGCGCGGCAGCGCCGGCACCGGGTTCTTTCGCCTGCAGCCGATGGCGCCCGGCAGCGATCACCTGCACTGAGCAGGCGTGTGCGCATGAAAAAACGGCACCCGAGGGTGCCGTTCTTGTTGCAGCGCAAGCCGTGGATCAGCGGTACAGCTGATCGCCATCGGCACGCACGCGGTCGCCGATGCGCACGTTGGGCGCCTGCGCGTAGTCGAACTGGCGCGTGCCGCCGTTGTCGAACTGCACGGTCACGCGGTAGTGGTCGACCGTGTTGCGGTTCATGTTCTGCTCCAGTGCACGGCCGATCAGCGCGCCGCCGACCACGCCGGCCACGGTGGCTGCGGTGCGGCCACTGCCGCCGCCCACCTGGCTGCCGGCCAGGCCGCCCACGGCACCACCCACCACTGCACCGGCCACGCCCTGCGACTGGCCGCCGCGCACGTACTCGACGTTGGTAACGCGACCGAACTGCGAATACTGCTGACCCGCCGGGTAGCTGGTGGTGGGGTACGTGCCGGGGTAGTTGCCACCCACCGGCGTGCCGGGCTGGGCGCAAGCGGCCAGCAATGCGGCGGCGCTGACGGCGGCCAGAGAGGGAAGCAGACGTTGCTTGAATTGCATGGGATTCTCCTGTGGTTGAGGCTCGTTGTTAGAAGCGGCCTGCGTGATTAACGCATCACGACCCGATTTGACGACAAAGCCCAGGTAAAAGCTGGTTGAACACACGCTTCAAGCCGTAATCGCAGCCGGGCATCGAGCGTAGGAATACACCTACGCGCGCCCCGTGGAGCCATAGCCGGCCTCACCGCGCTCCGATTCGACGAAAGCGTCGACCAGGTTGAACGTGGCCTGCACCACCGGCACGATGACCAGCTGCGCGATGCGCTCCATCGGCTCGATGGTGAAGGCCACGTCGCTGCGGTTCCAGGCGCTCACCATCAGCTGGCCCTGGTAGTCGCTGTCGATCAGCCCCACCAGGTTGCCCAGCACGATGCCGTGCTTGTGGCCCAGGCCCGAGCGCGGCAGGATCAGCGCCGCATGGCCTGGGTCGGCCAGGTGGATCGCCATGCCGGTGGGCACCAGTTGCCAGGCGTTGGGTGCCAGCGTGAGCGGTGCGTCGAGGCAGGCGCGCAGGTCCAGCCCCGCGCTGCCGGGCGTGGCGTAGGCGGGCATCTGCGTGCGCAGGCGTTCATCGAGGATCTTGACGTCGAGCTTCATGGGCGTGATTTTGTTTCAAGGGGAGTATCGATTTCCAGCGCCCGTCATTCGGGCGCTAGCGACGATGCACATGGGGAGTATGTGAGCTGAACGTTTGTCGGCTGGTCAGGCCATCTCGCCGCCCACGCGGCGCGCAATCTCGGCCACCAGCTGCTGCGCCAGCACGCGCTTGCTGGCGTGGGGCAGCTCGGTCACGCCCTCGTCGTCCACCAGCAGAAGCGCGTTGTCGTCCTTGCCGAAGGTGGCCGGGCCGATGTTGGCCACCAGCAGCGGCACGCCCTTGCGCACGCGCTTGGCCTGGGCGTTGGCCTCCAGGTTCTCGCTTTCGGCCGCGAAGCCGACGCAGTACAGCGCACCGCTTTGCGCGCGCGCCGAATGCGCGATGTCGGCCAGGATGTCGGGGTTCTCGACAAAGGCCAGTTGCGGCACCTCGCCCGAGCCGTCCTTCTTAATCTTCTGGTCCGCCTCCTGCGCCGGCCGCCAGTCGGCCACGGCGGCGGTGGCGATGAAGATGTCGGCGCTCAGCGCTTCGTCGACGGCGGCGGCGTGCATGTCCCGCGCCGATTGCACGTCGATGCGCTGCACGCCGCGCGGCGTGGGCAGGTGCACCGGGCCGGCGACCAGCGTCACCTCGGCCCCCGCCTCGCGCGCCGCGCGGGCAATGGCAAAACCCATCTTGCCGCTGCTGTGGTTGGTGATGCCGCGCACCGGGTCGATGGCCTCGAAGGTCGGCCCCGCCGTGACCACCACGCGCTGGCCCAGCAGCGGCTTGGGCGCCAGGAAGGCGATCAACTCTTCCAGCAGCTCGGCCGCCTCCAGCATGCGGCCGTCGCCGAATTCGCCGCAGGCCTGGTCGCCATGCGCCACGCCCAGCACGAAGGCGCCATCCTGCGCCACCTGCATCAGGTTGCGCTGCGTCGCCGGGTGCGCCCACATCTCGCGGTTCATGGCCGGGCCCAGCAGCAGCGGCACGCGGTTCAGCGGCCGCGCCAGGCACATCAGCGCCAGCAGCTCGCCCGCCCTGCCCTGCGCCAGCTGCGCGATGAAGTCGGCGCTGGCCGGCGCGACGACGATGGCGTCCGCTTCGCGGCTCAGGTTGATGTGCGCCATGTTGTTGTCGGGCCGCGCATCCCACTGCGACACGTACACCGGCCGGCCCGACAGCGCCTGCATGGCCACCGGCGTGATGAACTGGCAGGCCGCCTCGGTCATCACCACCTGCACCGTGGCGCCGGCCTTGATGAGGTGGCGGCAGAATTCCGCCGCCTTGAAGCAGGCCGCCCCGCCCGACAGGCCCAGCACGATGTGGCGGCCGGCCAACTCGCCCGCCGCGGCATTCGGAGTGGTGTTCGCGTTCATGGCGCGCAATGTAGCAAAGGCGGCGCGCGGGCCGGCTTTCCTATAATCGGCATTTCCCACCGAGCGAAGGCTTAGGGCCTTCGTCCTGACATGACCAAATTCGTCTTCGTCACCGGCGGTGTGGTGTCTTCCCTGGGCAAGGGAATCGCCTCGGCCTCCCTGGCCGCGATCCTCGAATCGCGCGGCCTCAAAGTCACCCTCATCAAGCTGGATCCGTACATCAACGTCGATCCAGGCACCATGAGCCCCTTCCAGCACGGCGAAGTGTTCGTCACCGACGACGGTGCCGAGACCGACCTGGATCTGGGCCATTACGAGCGCTTCATCACCACGCGGATGAAGAAGGCCAACAACTTCACCACCGGCCAGATCTACAAGAGCGTGCTCGAAAAAGAGCGCCGCGGCGACTACCTCGGCAAGACGGTGCAGGTGATTCCGCACGTCACCAACGAGATCCAGGACTTCATCAAGCGCGGCGCCGGCGTGGGCACCGGCAATGCGGTCGACGTGGCCATCGTGGAGATCGGCGGCACCGTGGGCGATATCGAATCGCTGCCCTTCCTGGAGGCGGTGCGCCAGCTCAGCCTGAAGATGGGCCCCAACCACAGCGCCTTCGTGCACCTGACCTACCTGCCGTGGATCGCTGCCGCGGGCGAGCTGAAGACCAAGCCGACCCAGCACACGGTGCAGAAGCTGCGCGAGATCGGCATCCAGCCCGACGCCCTGCTGTGCCGCGCCGACCGCAGCATTCCGCAGGACGAGCGCGAGAAGATCAGCCTGTTCACCAACGTGCAGCCCTGGGGCGTGATCAGCATGCCCGACGTGGACAGCATCTACAAGGTGCCGCGCCTGCTGCACGAGCAGGGCCTGGATGGCCTGATCTGCGACAAGCTGCGCCTGAACACGCCGCCGGCCAACCTCAAGCGCTGGGACGACCTGGTGCACGAGGTGGAGCACCCCCGGCACGAAATCACCATCGCCATGGTGGGCAAGTACGTAGAGCTGTCCGACAGCTACAAGTCGGTCAACGAAGCGCTGCGCCACGCCGGCATGCACAACCATGCGCGAGTGCACATCGAGCACCTGGATTCCGAGACCATCACACCCGCCACGGTGGCGCAACTGGGCAAGTACGACGCCATCCTGGTGCCGGGCGGCTTCGGCTCGCGCGGGGTGGAGGGCAAGATCGCCACCGCGCGCTACGCCCGCGAGCACCAGGTGCCCTACCTCGGCATCTGCCTGGGCATGCAGGTGGCCACCATCGAATACGCGCGCCACGTGGCGGGCCTGGAAGGCGCCAACAGCACCGAGTTCGACCCCGCCACGCCGCACCCCGTCATCGCCCTCATCACCGAGTGGAAGGACAAGGACGGCAGCATCCAGAAGCGTGATGCCGGCTCCGACCTCGGCGGCACCATGCGCCTGGGCGCGCAAAGCTCCGACGTGCAGCCCGGCACGCTGGCGCACGGCATCTACGGCGACGTGGTGACCGAGCGCCACCGCCACCGCTACGAGGCCAACGTCAACTATCTCGATCAATTGCGCAACGCCGGCCTGGTGATCTCCGCCCTCACCCAACGTGAGCACCTGACCGAGATCGTCGAGCTGCCGCCCAGCGTGCACCCGTGGTTCATCGGCGTGCAGTTCCACCCCGAATTCAAAAGCACGCCGTGGGACGGCCACCCGCTGTTCAACGCCTTCATCAAGGCCGCGCTCGACCACCAGGCCGCCGCGGCGGGTGAGGCGGGCAAGGCGCTGAAGGCGGTCAAATGAAGCTGTGCGGTTTCGACATCGGGCTGGACCAGCCCTTCTTCCTGATCGCAGGGCCGTGCGTGGTCGAGAGCGAACAGCTGCAGATGGACGTGGCGGGCCAGCTCAAAGAGATCACAGGCGCGCTCGGCATCCCCTTCATCTTCAAGAGCAGCTACGACAAGGCCAACCGCTCGTCGGGCACCAGCTTTCGCGGGCCGGGCATGGACAAGGGCCTGGACATCCTCGCCAAGGTGAAGAAGGGACTGGGCGTACCCGTGCTGACCGACGTGCACACCGAGGCCGAGATTCCCGCCGTGGCCGCCGTGGTCGATGTGCTGCAGACGCCCGCCTTCCTGTGCCGCCAGACCGACTTCATCCGCGCCGTGGCGCAATCGGGCAAGCCGGTCAACATCAAGAAGGGCCAGTTTCTCGCGCCGCACGACATGAAGAACGTCATCGACAAGGCGCGCGCGGCGGCGGCTGAAAAGGGTTTGCCCACCGACAACTTCATGGCCTGCGAGCGCGGTGCCAGCTTTGGCTACAACAACCTGGTCAGCGACATGCGCAGCCTGGCCATCATGCGCGAAACCGGTGCGCCGGTGGTGTTCGACGCCACGCACTCGGTGCAGTTGCCGGGTGGGCAAGGCACCAGCAGTGGCGGCCAGCGCGAAATGGTGCCGGTGCTCGCGCGCGCGGCCGTCGCCGTCGGCGTGGCCGGCCTGTTCATGGAGACGCACCCCGACCCCAAGAACGCCCTCAGCGACGGCCCCAACGCCGTGCCGCTGAAGCACATGAAGGCGCTGCTCGAAACCCTGCTCGCGCTCGACACCGTGACCAAGCGTCAGCCCCTGCTCGAGAACGATTTTTCTGCCTGAACCCTTTGGAGAACCGCATGCCCTACGGCTACGTCATTGCCCACATCGACGTCACCAACCCCGACCAGATGGCCGAATACCGCCAATGGAGCACCCCGGCAGTGCAGGCGCTCGGCGGTGAATTCATCGTGCGCGGTGGCCAGCAGCAGGTGCTCGAGGGGCAGGCCCACGGCCGCACGGTGGTGATCCGCTTTCCCAGCTATGCGGTGGCGCAGGCGTTCTACGAATCGCCCGAATACCGCAAGGCGCGCGAGGTGCGTGCCGGCGCCGGCAGCTTCGACATGCTGTGCGTGGAAGGCGCCTGATACTTCAATTTTCATAGCTGCCAGCGCTTGTCCATCAAGCGCTGGTGGCCAATTTGATTCATATTTTCTAAACTTCAAGGAAACACTTCATGAGCGCCATCGTTGACATCGTCGGCCGCGAGATTCTCGACAGCCGCGGCAACCCCACCGTTGAATGCGACGTGCTGCTGGAAAGCGGCGTGATGGGCCGCGCCGCCGTGCCCAGCGGCGCCTCCACCGGCAGCCGCGAGGCCATCGAGCTGCGCGACGGCGACAAGAAGCGCTACCTGGGCAAGGGCGTGCTGAAGGCCGTCGAGCACATCAATACCGAGATTTCCGAAGCCGTGCTGGGCCTGGATGCCAGTGAGCAGGCTTTCCTGGACAAGACCCTGATCGACCTGGATGGCACCGACAACAAGTCGCGCCTGGGCGCCAACGCCATGCTGGCGGTGTCGATGGCCGTGGCGCGCGCCGCGGCCGAGGAATCGGGCCTGCCGCTGTACCGCTACTTCGGCGGCATGAACGGCTGCCAGTTGCCGGTGCCGATGATGAACGTCATCAACGGCGGCGCACACGCCAACAACAACCTCGACCTGCAGGAATTCATGATCATCCCGGTGGGCGCGCCCAGCTTCCGCGAGGCCCTGCGCCAGGGCGCCGAGGTGTTCCACGCCCTCAAGAAGATCATCCACGACTTGGGGCTAAGCGTGGCCGTGGGCGACGAAGGCGGCTTTGCGCCCAACGTCGACAACCATGAGGCCGCGATCCAGCTCATCCTGCAAGCTATTCAAGACGCCGGCTACACCCCCGGCCAGGACATCGTGCTGGGCCTGGACTGCGCCAGCAGCGAGTTCTACAAGGACGGCCAATACGTGCTCGAGGGCGAAGGCGGCGTCAAGCTTTCGGCCGCGCAGTGGGTCGACATGCTGGCCACCTGGGTCGACAAGTACCCCATCATCAGCATCGAGGACGGTATGGCCGAGGGCGACTGGGATGGCTGGAAGCTGCTGACCGAGCGCCTGGGCCAGAAGGTGCAGCTGGTGGGCGACGACCTGTTCGTCACCAACACCAAGCTCCTCAAGGAAGGCATCGACAAGCACATCGCCAACTCGATCCTCATCAAGATCAACCAGATCGGCACGCTGACCGAGACCTTCCAGGCCATCGAGATGGCCAAGCGCGCCGGCTACACGGCCGTCATCAGCCACCGCTCGGGCGAGACGGAAGACAGCACCATCGCCGACATCGCCGTCGGCCTGAACGCCGGCCAGATCAAGACCGGCTCGCTCTCGCGCAGCGACCGCATGGCCAAGTACAACCAGCTGCTGCGCATCGAGGAAGACCTGGGCGACATGGCCGAATACCCCGGCCGCGCGGCGTTCTACAACCTCAAGTGATGTCGCGGGGCGCGCCGGCGGCCGGAACACCACCCAAGCCCGCCGGCCTCCCCCGCCTGTGTGGCGGCCTGGAGCCAACTGGCGCTATACTGAAACGATAGCAGCCCAGCACCGCTTCATCAGCCTTCCTCGCCCACCATGGTCAACCGCATCGTCCCAGCCGTCCTGATCGTGCTGCTGGTGATCATCCACGCGCAGCTGTGGGTGGGGCGTGGCAGCCTGCCCAACGTGGCGGCGCTGCAGCGCAAGCTGGACCAGCAGAAGACCGCCAACGCACAGGCCCGCCTGGTGAACGAGCAGTTGGCGTCCGAGGTGGAAGACCTGCGTGCCGGCCTGGGGATGGTCGAGGAGCGCGCCCGCATCGAGCTGGGCATGGTCAAGCCGAACGAGATCTTCGTGCAAGTCACGCCGCGCTGAAGCGCGCGACTGGCTGCGCCCGCGTCAGTAGTCGGGCTGCCAATCCACCGTGATGCGCCTGGCCGCCAGGTCCACATCGTCAACGTAGGCGTCGACGAACGGAATCATGCGTTCCTGCGGCTTGCCGCCTTCTTCATGGCCGATCACCAGCACCTGCTGCGGGCCGGTGGCCATCAGGTCGGTCACCGTGCCCAGCGCCACGCCCTCGCGGTTGACGACCGCCAGGCCGATCAGGTCGACCCAGTAGTACTCGCCCTCTTCCGGCGTGGGAAAGGACGAACGGGCGATGAAGATGCGCGCGCCCTTCAGGCCTTCGGCGGCGGTGCGGTCGGGGATGTCCTGCGCGCTGGCGACCACCGTGTCGGCGTGGTCCCGGGCTTGCTTGATCTTGAGCAGCACCGTACCGTCGAACGAGTTCTTGGCACCGCGTTCGGCAGGCTGCAGGAACCAGCGCTTGGAAGAAAAAAGCGCCTCGGGCGAGGCGCTGTAGGGCAGGATCTTGAACCAGCCCTTGATGCCCCAGGCGTCCAGCACGCGGCCGACTTCGACCGCGTCCGCCGGCAGCTCCGCCGGCTCCAAAAGGGGGTTCGTCATATGTTTCGGCTGAGTCGCTTCACCGTGGAAGACTGGATTCTGCCGTACCGACGGCCGCGGAGCAGGCCATCCGGGGCCGCCGCGGAGCGGGCTTGGCCCGGCCGCTGGCGGCAGTCCCCCTCACGGGGGCGGTTTAGGCCGTGGCGGGCGCGGCCTTGGCGGCCTGCTTGACCAGGCGCTGCACGGTGGGCGACGGCTGGGCGCCCACGCTGAGCCAGTGGTTCAGGCGGTCCTGGGCGATGCGCAGGCCTTCGGCGGCGCCGGTGGCGGTGGGGTTGTAGAAGCCGATGCGCTCGATGAAGCGGCCATCGCGGCGCACGCGCTTGTCGGCAACGACGATGTTGAAGAAGGGACGGGCCTTGGCGCCGCCGCGCGAAAGACGAATAACGACCATGATGTGTTCGAATCCTGTGGGTGGTGACGCGGTGCCGATGTTGAAGACTGCCGGCACCTGGGTTCTTCCGATGTTGAGACACGCGACATGGCCACCCGGCCAGCGACACATCGAAAAGCCTATGATTATAGCTTGGCTGCACGGCTGCAACGCCCTCCCAGGGCGCTGCAGGCCGCCGCAGCCGTTGCTTTTCCGCCCCGTGGCGCCGTTTCGGGCGCCGCAGGACTGCACTTGCCACCGCTCACATGCCCCTGATCCGCCCCAGCCGCGATGCCGACGTGGCCGCCATCACCGCCCTCTACGCCCACCACGTGCTGCACGGCACCGGCACCTTCGAGACCGAGCCGCCCACCGAGGCCGACGTGGCCCAGCGCCGCCGCGACGTGCTGGCGCGCGGCCTGCCCTGGCTGGTGGCCGAGGAAGCCGGCCGCGTGGTCGGCCTGGCCTACTGCAACTGGTTCAAGCCGCGCGCGGCCTACCGCTTCTCGGCCGAGGATTCGATCTACCTGCACCCTGATGTGCAGCGCCGCGGCCTGGGCCGCGCCCTGCTGGCCGAGCTGGCGCGCCAGGCCGAAAGCGCCGGCGTGCGCAAGCTGATCGCCGTCATCGGCGACTCGGCCAACGCGGGCTCCATCGGCCTGCACCGCAGCCTGGGCTTCAGCCAAGTCGGCACCATTGCCGCCTGCGGCTGGAAGTTCGGCCGCTGGCTGGACATCGTGCTGATGGAAAAACCGCTTGGCCCCGGCGCCACCACCCCACCCGAGGACACCGCTGCATGACGCGCCCCAAGAACAAGACCCTGGCCACCTGGCTCACCTTCCTCGGCGGGCCGCTGGGCCTGCACCGCTTCTACCTGAAGGGCTTCGGCGACCTGCTGGGCTGGATGCTGCCGATTCCGACCGCGCTGGGCCTGTACGGCGTCGAGCGCGTGCAGCGCTTCGGCCAGGACGACCAGTGGAGCTGGCTGCTGATTCCGATGCTGGGCTTCACCATCGCCGCCTGCGCGCTGATGGCCATCATCTACGGCCTGATGACGCCCGAGAAGTGGAACGCCCGCTTCAACCCGCAGCTCGACCCCGAGGCCGCGCCGGGCCAGACCAATTGGTTCACCGTGATCGGCATGTCCGTGTCGCTGCTGGTGGGCACGGCGGTGCTGATGGCCTCGCTGGCGTTCAGCTTCCAGCGCTACTTCGAATACCAGATCGAGGAAGGGCGCAAGATGTCGCAGTAGCGCGTCGGGCGCCGAGCGCCGCCGGAAGGCGGGCCTGGATGACAGGGGGGACTTCGGGAATTTTCTTGTTGATGAAAAAAGGCGTTTGCGCCCAAGCACCGGGCGCAAGCAGCTACTTTTCTTGATACTTCCATCCGGCGCCAAATGGCTATCGCCTGATTCGCCTGATAAACAGCCGCGCCCCGCGCGCCACTCAGAACAGCACCAGGCTGACCCAGTACCCCAGCGCCGCCACCAGCGCACTGGCCGGAATGGTCAGAATCCACGCCCACACGATGTTGCCCGCCACGCCCCAGCGCACGGCCGAGGCGCGCTGGGTGGAGCCCACGCCGACGATGGCGCCGGTGATGGTGTGCGTGGTCGACACCGGAATGCCCAGCCCGGTGGCGATGAACAGCGTCAGCGCCCCGCCCGTCTCGGCGCAGAAGCCGCCCACGGGTTTCAGCTTGGTGATCTTCTGCCCCATGGTCTTGACGATGCGCCAGCCGCCGAACATGGTGCCCACGGCAATCGCCACGTAGCAGCTCACGATCACCCACAGCGGCGGCGCGGCGTCGCTGGCGGCGGTGTAGCCGGTGGCGATCAGCAGCATCCAGATGATGCCGATGGTCTTCTGCGCGTCGTTGCCGCCGTGGCCCAGGCTGTAGGCGCCGGCACTCACCAGCTGCAGGCGGCGGAACCACTTGTCCACCCGCCCCGGCCGCGTGCGCCGAAACAGCCACGCCACCGCCACCATCATCAGCGAGCCGAGCAGATAGCCCAGAAAGGGCGACACGAAGATGAAGGCCACCGTCTTGACGATGCCGCTGGCGATGAGCTGCCCCACGCCGGCCTTGGCGATCACCGCGCCCACGATGCCGCCGATGAGCGCGTGCGACGAGCTGCTGGGAATGCCGTAGTACCAGGTGAGCAGGTTCCAGCTGATGGCGCCCACCAGCGCGCCGAACACCACGTGCGTGTCCACCACGCCCGGCTGCACGATGCCCTTGCCCACCGTGGCCGCCACGCTGAGGTGGAAGATGAAGATGGCGATGAAGTTGAAGAACGCGGCGAACACCACCGCGTGCACCGGCCGCAGCACCCCGGTGGAGACAACGGTGGCGATCGAGTTGGCAGCGTCGTGAAAGCCGTTCATGAAGTCGAACGCGATCGCCAGCACGACCAGCATCACCACGATCCAGAGGGCGGCTTGTGCGGTTTCCATGGCCCCGCCCTCCTCAGGAGTTCTCGAGCACGATGCCTTCGATCTGCGTGGCCACGGCCTCGCACTTGTCGGTCACGGTCTCCAGCAGCTCGTAGATGGCGCGCAGCTTGATCAGCTCGCGCACGTCCTCTTCCTCGCGGAACAGCTTGCTCATGGCGCTGCGCATCACGCGGTCGGCGTCGGATTCGAGCTGATCGATCTCGTCGCAGGTCTTCAGCGTGGCCTCGGCCACGTTCTGCTCGGTCACCTTGCCCAGCAGGCGCACCGCCGCCTGCACGCGCTGGCAGCACTTCACAGCCAGGTCGGTCAGGCGCTTGATCTCGTCCGTCAGGTGGTCGATGTCGTACAGCGCCATGGTCTCGGCCGCGTCCTGCAACAGGTCGGCCACGTCGTCCATCAGGTTGATCAGGCCGTGGATCTGCTCGCGGTCGATGGGCGTGATGAAGGTGGTGTGGATGAGGCGGTTGACCTCGGCCGTCACGCGGTCGGCGGCGCGCTCGGCGTCGTCGACTTCCTGGTTGTGCCGGGCGCGCGCGGGCACGTCGGCGTAGTTGTCCACCAGCCGCTCGAAGGCCACCGCGGCCTCGACGATGCGGTCGGCGTGCTGGTTGAACAGCTCAAAAAAATTGCCCTCCTTGGGCAACAGTTTGCTGAACAGCATGCGGCGGAACTCCCTCTCGGTGAATGGCTGACGTCAGAAATATGAATACTTCATGACATTCATCTGAGTGTAACCATCGGCACTTGTCGCGCCACTGACGCGTTGCGCCTCAGCCACTGCGGCAGATGCCGTCGCCGGCACCGGCGGCACCGGCACAGCCGCAGAACATTTCTTGCATACTCCCCTATATGCAATCCGCTGGCGCTTATATTTCGGTCGCTAGAGGCAGATACTCCCTATCACCCAAACCAGCGGGCAAGCAGATTGCCCACTCGCCAAGCCCGCTGCCGGCCACGCCGGGCCGAGCGCCGGCCCCCACATCAAGGCGCGCGAAAGATGAAATACACCGCACCCACCATGCACAGTGCGGCCCACAGGTAGTCCAGTTTCAGCGGCTCCTTGAGGTAGATCAACGCGAACGGCACGAACACCGCGAGCGTGATCACCTCCTGCATGATCTTGAGCTGCCCGACGCTGAACTGCTGGTGCCCGATGCGGTTGGCCGGCACCTGCAGCAGGTACTCGAACAGCGCGATGCCCCAGCTGATGAGGGCCGCCACGTACCACGGCGCCGTGGCCAGGTTCTTCAGATGCCCGTACCAGGCGAAGGTCATGAACACGTTGCTGAGCGTGAGCAGCAGCACGGTCTGCAGCGGGATGGGCAGGTTCTGGAGAAAGGTCATGGTGGCGGCTCCAGCGCGGGAATGACGGCGCCGCACTGTAGCCGCAAGCGCGGCCGGGTCAGCCCGGTCAGCTGCCGTTTCTATTGTCCAGGCGCTGCAGCCGCTGGTTGGCGACCGCCGCCAGCGCTTCGGCCGGCACATGCTGCGGAGCGATCTCGGCCAGCGGCCGCAGCACGAAGGCCCGCCCCATCATGCGCGGATGCGGCACGGTGAGGCGCGGGCTGTCGATGCGCGCGTCGCCGTACAGCAGCAGGTCCAGATCCAGCGTGCGCGGCGCATGGTGGTACGGGCGTTCGCGGCCGGCGGCCTGCTCCAGTTGTTGCAGCGCGGCCAGCAGTTCGGGTGCCGGCAATCGGGTGCAGACCTGCACCACGGCGTTGACGTAGTCCGGCCCGCTGGCGTCGACCGGCGCGCTGCGGTACAGGCCTGAGCGGGCCGTCACCTGGGTTGCGCGCACTTGATCCAGCGCGTCCATGGCCCCAAGGACGGCCGCCCGTGCATCGCCCAGGTTGGCGCCCAGCGCCACGTAGGCGGTGACGGGCGCGCGCGCGGCGGGCATGGCGGCGGTGGCCGGTCAATCGCTGCTGTCGGGCGCCGGTGCCGACGCGCCGCCGCCCGCGCCCGAGGGCTTGCGGCGACGCCGGCGGCGCTTCTTTGCGGGTGCCGCCGGTTCAGTGCCCAACTGGTCTTCAGCGCCCTCGCCATCTGCGCCAGCAGCTTCTGTTTTGGGAGCATCCAGCGCCCCCTTGGGCACGCGGTGCACGCGCGGCTGCTGCTTCTTGGCACGCTGCTGCTCGGCGCGCAACTCGCGCACCAGGCTTTCGCGCTCGCCGTCGTCGGCCAGGCTGAAGGCCTGCCACCAGTCGGCCAGCATCTCGTCGATCTCGCCCACGTCGGCGCGCAGACGCAGGAAGTCGAAGCCGGCGCGAAAGCGCGGCTGCTCGACCATGCTGAACGGCGTGTTGCCGCTGCGCTTTTCAAAGCGCGGCTGCATCATCCAGATCTCGCGCATGTCGGCGCCCAGCTTGCCGCGGCCCGACACATCGCCCACGCGGGCGTTGAAGACTTCGTCGATGGCGTCCTGCAGCGCCGGGAACGGGTGTTCGCCCTTCTCCAGCCGCGCATTCCAGCCGTCGCGCACGTCCTGCCACAGCACGCAGGCCAGCAGAAACGACGGCGCCACCGGCTTGCCCTCGCCCACGCGGCGGTCGGTGTCGAGCAGCGCGGCTTTCACGAAGGCGTGGTCGGCGCGCTCCACCACCAGGTCGAGCAGCGGGTAGATGCCCGTGGCCAGCCCCAGCGCGCGCAGTTGGTCGACGCTGGCCACGGCGTGGCCGGTCTGCAGCAGCTTGAGCATTTCGTCGAACAGGCGGCTTTGCGGCACCTCGGCCAGCAGCGCGCGGGCCTCGACCAGCGGCCGGGCGGTCTTGGGCTCCAGCTTGAAGCCCAGCGCCGACAGCTTGGCGCCGAAGCGCACGGCGCGGATGATGCGCACCGGGTCTTCGCGGTAGCGCGTGGCGGCGTCGCCGATCATGCGCAGGCGCTTCTTGTGCGCGTCCTGCAGGCCATTGTGGTAGTCGACCACGACGCGCGATTCCGGGTCGTAGTACATGGCGTTGACGCTGAAGTCGCGCCGCGCGGCGTCTTCCTCCTGCGAGCCCCAGACGTTGTCGCGCAGCACGCGGCCGCTGGCATCCACGGCGTGCTTCATGCCCGCCAGCTGGCCCTTGGCGCTGCGCTCGTTGCCGAACACGGCCTCGGCGGTGGCGTTGTCCATGTAGGCGCGGAAGGTGGAGACCTCGATCACCTCGTGCTCGCGCCCGCGCCCGAACACCACGTGCACGATGCGAAAGCGCCGGCCGATGATGAAGGCGCGGCGGAACAGCCCCTTGACCTGCTCGGGCGTGGCATTGGTGGCGACGTCGAAGTCCTTGGGCTTCAGCCCCAGCAGCAAGTCGCGCACGGCGCCGCCGACGATGTAGGCCTCGTAGCCCGCTTCCTTGAGCGTGCGCACCACGTTGGCGGCGCGCTCGTCGACCAGCGCGGGGTTGATGCCGTGGCCGTCGGGGCCGATCTCGGCCCGCTTGCCGAAGCGCTTGCGGCCATTGCCGTTGCCGGTGGCCTTGTCGATCAGCTTGCCGATGAATTTCTTGATCATTGTTGTTGTTCGAAAAGGTCAAGGATGCGCCAGCCGCGCTGCTGCGCGACGGCGCGCAGGTGCGCGTCGGGGTTGGTGGCCACGGGAATGTGCGCCTTCTCCAGCAGCGGCAGGTCGTTGCGCGAGTCGGAATAGAACGTGATCTCGACATCGCCGAAGCTGCGCCCGCGCGCGGCCAGCCATTCGGCCACGCGCGTCACCTTGCCTTCGCGGAAGGATGGCGTGCCGGCGATCTCGCCCGTGTACCAGCCGCCGGGGCCGCGCGCCAGGTTTACGGCGATCAGCTCGTCGATGCCGAAGCTGTGCGCGATGGGCCGGGTGACGAACTCGTTGGTGGCGGTGACGATGGCCAATTGGTCGCCCGCCTGGCGGTGCTGCTCGACCAGGGCGCGCGCCTCGGGCCGGATGGCGGGCGCGATCACTTCGCGCATGAAGCGCGCATGCGCCTGCGCCGACGCGCTGGCGCCGTGGCGGCGCACCGGCTCGGTGGTGAAGCGGATGTAGTCGTGGATGTCCAGCGTGCCGGCCTTGTACTGCTCGTAGAAGGCGTCGTTGCGGCGCTTGAACTCGCCCGCGTCGGCCCAGCCGATGCGGGTGGCGAACTCGCCCCAGGCGTGATCCGAGTCGATGGGGATCAGCGTGTGGTCAAGGTCGAAGAGGGCCAGTTTCATGGTCAAATCGGGCTCCAGCGCCCGTGCATATTGCGCAAACAGCTACTCATTATGTAGCATCGACTTGATCAGCGGAATCGTGATCGCGCGCTGCGTCTCCAGCGCATAGCGGTCCAGGTGGTCCAGCAACTGCATCAGGCTGCCCAGATCGCGCGAGAAACGCCCCAGCACGAAGTTCATCACCTCGTCCGACAGGAACACGCCGCGCGCGTCGGCGGCGCGGCGCAGCACGGCGCGCATCTCGGTTTCGGGCAGCACCTGCAGCTCGAACACATGGCCCCAGCCCAGCCGCGTGCGCAGGTCCTCGCGCAGCGGCAGGTCGGCCGGCGGCAACTCGCCCGCCGCCAGCACGGCGCGCGGCCGGCCGCTGGCGGGCGCCACGGCGTTGACGAACCAGTTGAACGCGGTGTGCTGCAGCTCGGCGCCGTACAGGTGCACGTCGTCCAGCAGCACGGCGTCCCACTGCTCGCTGAAGGCGCCACGCTGCGGCGCATCGGCGTCCAGCCAGCCCACCGCAGCGCCCTGCGCCAGCAGCGCCTGGCGCGCGGCGCGCAGCAGGTGCGTCTTGCCCGCGCCGGGCGGGCCCCACAGGTAGGTCGGCACGGGCGAGCGCGTGGCGCTTTCGCTCCACAGCCGCAGGTGCTGCACGGCCTGCGCGTTGCGCCCGGCCAGAAAGCCGTCCAGCGTGGGCTCGGGCGCCAGGCCGATGTCCAGGGCAATTTGTTTCACGCGCTTCCTGACACCACAGCCGTGGCCCACACGGGTCTGGCCAGCACAGCGGGCTCGAGGCCTGCGCAACGCGATGAAAAAGGGGGAAACAAGGGGAATGCTGCGCCTAGAATCAAGGCCTCGATTTTAAGCCGGTGCCCCATGGGGGCGCCGTTTGCACCTTTCTGCCGCGCGTCCATGAGTTCTTCCGCCTCCCCCACCACCCCCCTGAGCTACAAGGACGCCGGCGTCGACATCGACGCGGGCGACGCGCTGGTCGAGCGCATCAAGCCGCTGGCCAAGAAGACGATGCGCGAGGGCGTGCTGTCGGGCCTGGGCGGCTTTGGCGCCCTGTTCGAAATCCCCAAGAAATACAAGGAGCCGGTGCTGGTCAGCGGCACCGACGGCGTGGGCACCAAGCTGCGCCTGGCCTTCGAGTGGAACATGCACGACACCGTTGGCATCGACCTGGTGGCCATGAGCGTGAACGACGTGCTGGTGCAGGGCGCCGAGCCGCTGTTCTTCCTCGACTACTTCGCCTGCGGCAAGCTGGATGTGGACACCGCCGCCGCCGTGGTGGGCGGCATCGCCCGCGGCTGCGAGCTGGCCGGCTGCGCGCTGATCGGCGGCGAGACGGCCGAGATGCCCGGCATGTACCCGCCGGGCGAGTACGACCTGGCGGGTTTTTGCGTCGGCGCGGTCGAGAAGTCGAAGATCCTCACCGGGCGCGATGTGGCCGAAGGCGACGTGGTGCTGGGCCTGGCATCGAGCGGCGTGCACAGCAACGGCTTCAGCCTGGTGCGCAAGTGCATCGAGCGCGCCGGCAACGCCCTGCCCGCCACGCTGGACGGCCAGCCGTTCCGCCAGGCGGTGATGCAGCCCACCCGCATCTACGTGAAGAACGTGCTGGCCGCGCTGCAGCAGCACCCGCATTCGGCGGATGCCGCCTCGCCGGGCGGCATCAAGGCGCTGGCCCACATCACCGGCGGCGGCCTGCTGGAGAACATCCCCCGCGTGCTGCCCGACGGCCTGGCCGCGCACCTGCGCAAGAGCAGCTGGCCGCAGAGCGAGCTGTTCGCCTGGCTGCAGCAGACCGCCGGTATCGACGACACCGAGATGAACCGCACCTTCAACAACGGCATCGGCATGGTGGTGGTCATCGCCGCCAGCGAGGCCGAAGCCTGCGCCGCCACCCTGCGCGCGGCGGGCGAGCAGGTGTTCGAGATCGGCCGCATCGCCCCGCGCGGCACGGGCGCCGCCGTGACCGTGGCCTGAAGCGGCCCGACCGAACCCCCTCTGCCCACGCGACCTTGCCCTCCGCCCGCTCCGAGTTCCGCGAAGCCGCCGCCACGGTGGCCAGCCATGTGCTGATCGTGGCCACGCTGCTGCTGGTGATGTGGCAGGGCCTGCTGCCGGGCCTGCTGTGCGTGTGCCTGGGCTTTCTGGCCACGCGCTGGCTCAGCCCGCGGCTGGGGCTGCTCACGCGCTCGGCCGATCGCCAGGCGCCGCAGCTGGCGGCCACGCTGGTGGCGCTGGTGCCGGTGGTGCTGATCGCCTTCATGGTGCCGCGCGCACGCGGCGTGGTGCTGGATGCGCCCGAGACCTACCGCGAGCTGCTGGGCTTTCTGGCCCGCACCGTGATGGAGCTGAGCGACAAGCTACCGCCCGACATCGCCGCCCAGCTGCCGCGCGGCGCCGAGGACGTGCAGCGCGCCATCGCCACCTACCTGGCCAGCAAGGCCGGCACGCTGGCCACCACCGGGCGCGCCTGGCTGTCGGGCCTGCTGTTCGCCTTCGTCGGGCTGCTGATCGGCGCGCTGGCGGCGGCGCGGCCCTCGGTGATCCTGCTCAAGCCGCTGGCGGCGCAGCTGCACCAGCGCCTCACGCGCTTTGGCGAGACCTTCCGCCAGATCGTGGTGGCGCAGTTCTTCATCGCGCTGTTCAACACGCTGCTCACCGCCATCTTCCTGCTCGCCATCCTGCCCATGTGGGGCTATCGGCTGCCCTACAGCTGGGCGCTGATCCTGCTCACCTTCGCGGCCGGGCTGATCCCGATCGTCGGCAACCTGATCTGCAACGCGGTGCTGACGCTGGTCGGCCTGTCGGTGTCGCCGCTGGTGGCACTGGCCTGCCTGGTGTTTTTGATCGCCATCCACAAGGCGGAATACTTCATCAACGCCAAGGTGATCGGCCACCGCACGCACATGGGCGTGTGGGAGCTGCTGTCGGTGATGCTCCTGATGGAAGCCATCTTCGGCCCCGCCGGGCTGGTAGCGGCGCCGCTGTTCTACGCCTACGCCAAGAAGGAGCTGGAGGCGGCGGGCTGGGTGTAGGCGACGGCGGGCGCTGAGGCGCTCAAGGACCCGCGGGCACGGGCTGGCCTTCAGGCTGCGGCCATATACTCCCCATCATCCTGCCCGCCAGCACCCGCCAGACGGGTGCTGGCGATGCATACTCCCCTATTTTTGCCAAGCCCACCGCTGCGGCAAGCTGCGCCACGCAGCGCCCTCACGACATCGAGCGCCCCAGCTCTGCCAGCCGGTCCGCCATCGCCTCGCGGTCGCTGGTGTCGCCCGCTTCCTGCAGGTACAGCGACAGATCGGCCCGCGCACGGGCGCGCTCGCCCAGCTCGGCCAGGGCCAGGCCGCGGTCGCGGTATTCGGTCCACGCATCGGGCAGCAGCGCGATGAGCCGGTCCTGCACCGGCACGAAGCGCTGCCAGTCCTCCTGCGTGCGGTGGATGTCCTGCAGGTTGCGCAGAATGCGCGCGAGGATCTGGCGCGGGCTGGTGGGCCGCAGGTACAGCGCCAGCGGCAGGTCGCTGCTGGGGGTGTAGGGCAGCTGCGGGTGGAACTCCTCGATGCGCTCGCGCAACTCGCCCCGGCCGAGCGACTGGCCGGTGAACGGATCGATCACCACCCGCCCCTCGTCCAGCGTCACCTGCACCAGAAAGTGGCCGGGAAAGCCGATGCCCTGCACGTTCAGGCCCAGGCCCTGCGCCAGTTCCAGCCACAGCACCGCCAGCGAGATGGGGATCCCACGGCGCGTGTGCAGCACGCGGTGCAGGTAGCTGTTGTCGGGGTTGTAGTAGTCGTTGACGTTGCCGCCGAAACCCAGGTCGGCAAAGAACAGCTGGTTGAGCGCCCGCAGCCGGTCCACGGCGCCGGCGCCCTCGGCCACGCGGCGCGCCAGCCGCGCGGCCAGGTGGTCGACGTCGCTCAGCACCTGCTGCACGTCGAGCTCGGGGTATTCGTCCTGCGCCAGGCTGGCGGCGGCCTCCAGCAGCGGCAGGTGCTCGTCGCTGCGCACCAGGGTGGTGAAGTACTGCAGCGGTGTGGGGGTGGAGAAGTCGAACTTCATGAGCGGTTTTTAGGCCGGCGCGCCGGCGCCGTCAATCGGGGGCCACCATTCGGGGGGAACCCGCGGGTTCAACGCCGCAGCAGCGCCCGCAGCTGGACGCCCGACAGCAGCAGCGCCCCGAAGTAGATCACCGCCGCCGCCACGATCATGGCCGCCAGCAGGCCGGCGCGCGGCAGCGCCGCGGTGCCCAGCCAGTCGAAACTGCGCGTGGCCCAGACCAGGAACCCGCTCATCAGCAGCGTGGCGCCCAGCACCTGCGCGCCGAACACCGACCAGCCGCGCTGCGGCCGGTAGCTGCCGCGGCGGATCAGCCCGATCAGCAGCCACGAGGCGTTGATCATGGCCCCCAGCGCGATCGACAGCGTGAGCGCCGCGTGCTGCAGCAGCGGCACCAGGATCAGGTTGAAGCACTGCGTGATGACCAGCACCGCAATGGCGATCTTGACCGGCGTGCGGATGTCCAGGCTGGCGTAATAGCCCGGCGCCAGCACCTTCACCGCCACCAGCCCCAGCAGGCCCACGCCGTAGCCCATCAGCGCCAGCGCCACGCGCTGCACGTCGCCGGCGTCGAAACGGCCGTGGTGGAACAGCGTGGCGATCAGCGGCGTGGCAAACGCCAGCAGCGCCGCGGCGCACGGCAGCGCCAGCAGCACCACCAGGCGCAGGCCCCAGTCCAGCATCTGTGAATAGCGCGCCTCGTCGCCGCTGGCGCGGGCGGCGGCCAACTGCGGCGTCAGCACCACGCCCAGGGCCACGCCCAGCAGCGCGGTCGGAAACTCCATCAGCCGGTCGGCGTACCACACCCAGGTCACGCTGCCCGCCGCCAGGTGCGAGGCGATCTGCGTGTTGATCAGCAGCGACAGCTGCGCCACGCCCACGCCCAGCAGCGCCGGCAGCATCAGCGTCAGCACCTGGCGCACGCCGGCATCGGCAAAAGCGGCGCGCAGCCGGCCCCAGGTGAGGCCGATGCGCGGCAGCAGCCCGCGCCGGTGCAGCGCCGGAATCTGCACGCCCAGCTGCAGGATGCCGCCCAGCATCACCCCCGCCGCCATGGCGTAGATCGGCTCGATGCCCATCGAGGCGAACCAGGGCGCGCCCAGCCAGGCGGCCCCGATCATGGCCAGGTTCAGCAGCACCGGCGTGGCCGCGGGCACGGCAAAGTGCTTCCACGTGTTCAGAATGCCGGCCGAGAACGCCACCAGCGACATGCAGGCGATGTAGGGGAACATCCAGCGCGTCATCAGCACGCCGGCGTCGAAGCTCTTCGCATCCAGCCCGCTGGCCAGCGCCCAGACCAGGATCGGTGCCGCGATCACGCCCACCACGCTGGTCGCCAGCAGCACCCAGACCAGCGCCGTGGCCACGTCGTCGATCAGCAGCTTGGTGGCGGCGTCGCCATCGCGCGCCTTGGCCGAGGCCAGCACCGGCACGAAGGCCTGGCTGAATGCCCCTTCGGCAAACAGGCGCCGCAACAGGTTGGGAATGCGGAAGGCGACGTTGAAGGCGTCCGTCAGCCCGCTGACGCCGAAGGCCGACGCCATCAGCAGATCGCGCACCAGCCCCGTGATGCGCGAGACCAGGGTCAGCAGGGAAACGGTGGAGGCGGCTTTGAAAAGACTCACGAAGGGCTCACGAATGCGGCCGCCAGTGTAGTCGGGGCGGCGCCAGGCCCTGTAACCAGTGGCGCAAGGTGCCGCCAACGAGTAGAATGCTCGGTTCTGCCGACAACATCCTCAAACCTAAAGGAATACTTCAATGGCCGCTGGAAAGCCGAAGAAAAAGAACCCCCGCCTGGCATCGGGCCGCAAACGCGCCCGCCAGAACGTCAAGCTGAACGCCGCGAACACCTCGCTGCGCTCCAAATACCGCACCACCGTGAAGAACGTCGAGAAAGCCGTTCTGGCCGGTGACTTGGAGAAGGCCAAGAGCGCCTTCGCACTGATGCAATCGGTCGTCGACAGCGTCGCCGACAAGGGCATCTTCCACAAGAACAAGGCCGCTCGCGACAAGAGCCGCCTGTCGGCCAAGGTCAAGGGCCTGGCCACCCAAGCCGCCGCCTGACGGACACCTCAGGTCAGCCCGGCGGGGCGTGCAAACACCCCGCCGCCGTTTGATACGGGTGCGCTGTCGGCAAAAAGCAGAAAACCGCCTTCGGGCGGTTTTTTGTGGGCGATTGCTTCTGATTTGATAGCTGTCTGCGCAGACTGGACAGGCGCTAGAGGCCGATTTGGCTTGAAATCATGCAGCGCCCTGCCCTGGCGCCGAACCGGCGGGCGCATCGGGCGCATCAGGCAGCAGGCAGGCCTCGATGACCTGCAGCTCGTTGTCCTTGGCGAAGTCCATCACGAAATCCCAGGCCATGGGCTCGTGCGCCTGCAGCGCGCGGTGCACCACCACGCACTTGGCGCCGTCGAGCGTGGTGGGCACGCACCAGGGCGAATAGCTGATGTGCGCGCCCTGCCGCGCCGCCCCGCCGGGGCGGAACTGGGCCATCACGCCGGCCAGGCGCTCGGCCCAGTCGCTGGGGCGGAAGGCGCGCCCGTCGCGCGTGATGCCGCGGATGAAGACCTGATCGCTGGAGGGTGTGGACGCCATGGAGGGTTGCGCAAAGAGCGCCGCGCTGGCTTGTGGCATGTTGCGGCGCCGCAAAATTGTATCTTATATAAGACTTGAAGCCCAGCGGCACGGCATTGCTGTGATGCGAAACCGGCAAGAAACCTGCCATGCCAAGCCCCTAGAATGCCATGCCAGCGGGCCACGTGGGCCCGATTCTTTTTTGCCTTCCGCGACACAAGGAGCCCTGCCGTGACCGCACACATCGAAGCCGCCTCGCCGCACACGATGAACACCTACGCCCGCCTGCCGATCGCCATGGAGCGCGGCCAGGGTTGCCGTGTGTGGGACGTCAACGGCAAGCGCTACCTGGACGGGCTGGGCGGCATCGCCGTGAACACGCTGGGCCACAACCACCCCAAGCTGGTGCCGGCCTTGCAGGAACAGATCGGTAAGATCATCCACGGCAGCAACTACTACCACGTGCCCAACGCCGAGGTGCTGGCCAAGAAGCTGACCGAGCTGGCCAACATGACCAACGTGTTCTTCTGCTGCACCGGGCTGGAGGCCAACGAGGCCGCGCTGAAGCTGGCGCGCAAGTTCGGCCACGACAAGGGCATCGACAAGCCGCAGATCGTGGTTTACGAGAAAGCCTTCCACGGCCGCAGCATCGCCACGCTCAGCGCCACCGGCAACCCCAAGATCCAGAAAGGTTTCGAGCCGCTGGTCGAGGGCTTCATCCGCGTGCCGTTGAACGACATCGAGGCGCTGAAGAAGGCCACCGAGGGCAACCCCAACGTGGTGGCCGTGTTCTTCGAGACCATCCAGGGCGAAGGCGGCATTAACCCGATGCGCGTGGAGTACCTCAGGCAGGTGCGCGAACTCTGCGACCAGAAGGACTGGCTGATGATGATCGACGAGGTGCAGTGCGGCATGGGCCGCACCGGCAAGTGGTTCGCGCACCAGTGGGCCGGCATCGTGCCCGACGTGATGCCGCTGGCCAAGGGCCTGGGCTCGGGCGTGCCGATCGGCGCCGTCGTTGCGGGGCCGAAGGCGGCCCACATCTTCCAGCCCGGCAACCACGGCACCACCTTCGGCGGCAACCCGCTGGCCATGCGCGCGGGGGTCGAGACCATCCGCATCATGGAAGAAGAGAAGCTGCTGGACAACGCCGCCAAGGTGGGCGCGCACCTGAAGGGTGCGCTGGAGAAGGCGCTGGCCGGCAACCCCGGCGTGAAGGAAGTGCGCGGCCAGGGCCTGATGCTGGGCATCGAGCTGGCCAAGCCGTGCGGCGTGCTGACCGAGCGCTGCGCCGACGCGGGCCTCTTGATCAGCGTGACCGCCGACAGCGTGGTGCGCCTGGTGCCGCCGCTGATCCTGACCGCCGCCGAAGCCGACGAGATCGTGGCCATCCTGGTGCCGCTGATCGAGGCCTTCCTGAAAGAGTGAGGCGCCGATGACCGCACCGATCAAGCACTACCTGCAGTTCGCCGACTTCACCGCCGACGAGTACGCCTACCTGTTCCAGCGCGCGGCGCTGATCAAGCGCAAGTTCAAGGCCTACGAGAAGCACCACACGCTGAGCGACCGCACGCTGGCCATGGTGTTCGAGAAGGCCAGCACGCGCACGCGCGTGAGCTTCGAGGCCGGCATGTACCAGCTCGGCGGCAGCGTGGTCAACCTGACCAGTGGCGACAGCCAGCTGGGCCGCAGCGAGCCGATCGAGGACACGGCACGCGTGATCAGCCGCATGGTCGACCTCGTGATGATCCGCACCTTCGAGCAGGCGCGCATCGACCAGTTCGCCGCCCATTCGCGCGTGCCGGTCATCAACGGCCTGACCAACGAATACCACCCGTGCCAGATCCTGGCCGACATCTTCACCTACATCGAGCACCGCGGCCCGATCCAGGGCCGGGTGGTGGCCTGGATCGGCGACGGCAACAACATGGCCAACACCTGGGCGCAGGCCGCCGCGCTGCTCGGCTTCGAGCTGCGCGTGAGCACCCCGCGCGGCTACGAGGTCGACACCAACCTGGCCGCGCTGGACGGCAACGGCGGCAACAAGGGCTGGCAGAACTTTGCCGACCCGATGCGCGCCTGCGAAGGCGCCGACCTGGTGACCACCGATGTGTGGACCTCGATGGGCTACGAGGCCGAGAACGAGGCCCGCAAGAAGGCCTTTGCCGACTGGTGCGTCGACGCCGAGATGATGGTCGCCGCCAAGCCCGATGCGCTGTTCATGCACTGCCTGCCCGCGCATCGAGGCGAGGAGGTGACGGCAGAGATCATCGACGGCCCGCAATCGGTGGTGTGGGACGAGGCAGAAAATCGAATGCACGTGCAGAAGGCACTCATGGAGTACCTGCTGCTGGGCCGGCTGGCCTGACACGGTAATCGTGGGCGCGGGCTGGCCCGAGATGGACGCCGCCTCGCCGGCTTGCCGCACGCGGCCCACCCCTATACTCCCCGTATAGGCCGCCGATAGCGCCCGACAGACGGGCGCTGGCGACCGATACTCCCCCATCATCAGAGTGAGATAGGCCGCGCACCGCCCACGGCAGCGGCGCTTACATCGACAGAATCTGGCTGGCGATCGACGTGGTCTCGCGCACCGCGAACTTGGTGCCCGCGGTGCGGATGCCCCAGATCAGCTCGACCAGGGCGCGGTTGTTGAGCAGCGGCTCACCGCCCAGGATCAGCCAGTAGCCGGTGCCATCCACCCAGAACAGCATCAGCGTGGTGGTGGGCAGCAGCATGTCGATGCCTTCGTGGAACGACACGGCGCGGCCGGTGCCCGTCCAGCCGCGCTGCTTCTGCCGCTTGGCGAAGTCGAAGAAATCGGCCGCCACCACGCACAGGGTTTCGGCCTCTTCCTCCGAATAGCCCACGCGCGCCAGGCAGAAGCCCTCGTCCGAGGCCAGCGCCGCCGTGCGCGTGCCGGACAGCCCGGCAATGGCATGCGGCAGGTAGTTGTCGAGCCGCACGTCGGGTGCGCGCAGCTCGCGCTGCACCTCGTGCACCCAGCCTTCGTACAGCGCGCGCGCCAGCACGGTGCGGTGCTCGGGCGCCAGTTCCAGCCAGGCGCTGCGGCGCAGCGAGGCGCCGCGCGGCATCAGGGTCTGCAGGATGGCGCTGGTCTCGTCCGGCACGCGCTCGCCGTAGGCGTGCAGCGCACCGGCGGGCGTGAGCACCAGGTACGGGTCGTCCGCGGGGGCGTCGGCGCTGACAGGGGTTTCGTTCATCACTCTTCCGCGTTGTTGAACGGATCGATGCCGTAGATCAGCGCCTTGACCAGCGTCGCCATGTGGGCGCGGCTGCGCGCGTCGGTGTCCATGGCCGTCGGCGGCAAGCCCATGGCCACCAGCTCGCGCGACACCATCTGCCGCGTCTGCCAGCCGCCCTGGTCGGAATGCGTGATGCCGACCACCAGCGAGGTGCGGTCGATGAAGTCGCGGAACTCGGTCACGTAGGTGCGCAGGTCGGCCACCGGGTCGGGCGAGTTGCCGCGCAGCATCAGCACCAGGCCGAGCGCGTTCTCGGTCAGGATGTCCCACATGAAGTCGAAGCGCTTCTGCCCCGGTGTGCCGTACAGCCGCACCTGGTCGCCGCTGGCGAGCTTCATGAGGCCGTAGTCCATCGCCACCGTGGTGGTCTTCTTGAGGGTCTTCACGTCGTCCGAGGCGTTGGCCTCGGTGCGCACCACCTCGATGTCCGACAGGGATTGGATGGCCGTGGTCTTGCCCGCCCCCACGGGGCCGGCGAACACGAGCTTGTAGATACTGGCCATGGCGTCGAAAAATTAGAACAGCTTGTCCATCAGCGATTTGAAGAAGCCGCGCCGCGCCGCCACCTCGGGCTTGCGCGCCGCCGCGGCCACCGGCGCCTGGGCCTGCGCCGCGCGCGGCGGCGCCACGGCGCCGGCCGCCACCGGCCCGCCCGGAATCACCTTGGCCAGGCCCGACACCACGCACAGCACCACGAAGCGCAGCACGTCCTGCTCGTGCTTCGGAAACGCGCGCAGCAGCTCCGAGATCGACTGCGGCATGCGGGCACAGATGGCGGCCAGCTGCACGTCCAGCGGGCCGACACCGGCCAGCATCGGAAAGTTGGGAAAGCGCCGCAGCTGGAACGTCAGGTCGCCCTGGCGCTGCAGCTTCATGTCGCGCATCACGTCGCTCACCAGCTCCCAGGTGATCACGTCCAGCGGCTTCTGCGCGCGGTGGAACTTGCCGTCGAAGCGCTGGCGCACCGTCTCCTCGACGTGGTCGGGGTCGAGCGGTTCGGCGCGGACGCTCTCCACCAGCCTGGGCGTGCGCAGCAGCTTCAGCAGGGCCGACACCGGCAGCCCGGAGGCCAGCCAGCCGGCGCGCGTGTGGGTGACGAAGGCCGCATCGGTGCCGATGCGCAGCAGCATCGGGCCGTCGTGACCAATGATTTTTTCGGTCAAGCCGATCAGCGGCTGGTCGCGCAGCAGCGGAAACACCTGCAGCAGCGCCGCCAGCGCACCCTTGCCCAGTCCGACCGCGTCGGTGGCCATGCGCGTGGCCGGCGGCGCCAGGGAGACGGAAGATGCTTGCGCCTTCGGCAGCGGCATCGGCGCCGAGGCACGTGCACGCATGGGTGCCGGCTCGGGAGCCGGCGTGGGTGGCGGCGCGACGGGCGCTGCCGGGCGGCGTGCCGGCGGGTTGGCCAGCACCGCCTCGGTCACGGCAGCGCGGGCCGCCGGCCGCGCGCTGACCACCGGCGCCGCCTTGCGCTTGAGCTGGTCGGCCAGTTCCATGGCGCGGCGCCAGGCCGGCACGGCCGCGGGCTCGGCTTCGGCCACCGCCGCGGGCAGCGCGGGCTCGACGTCGAGCGACACCACCGGCCGCGCCCTGCCCGGCATGGCGGCGGGCGCAGCGGCCACGGCGGCGGCCGCCGGCGGCACCATGCGTTCGGCCGCTTCCTTGACTTTCTTGATCGCGTCACGCAGGCCGGCACTGGTGTAGGGCATGCCGACCCAGCCGATGTGCTGGCCCTTGGCCAGCGGCAGCTTGGCCTCCAGCCAGCCCCCGCCGTCACCCCAGGTCAGCAGCACGGCCGGCCGGCCGGCCATCACTTCCATCAGGCGCGTGGCGTTGGCCGGCGAATACTTGCGCATGCCCAGGCCGAACAGATCCAGCACGCAGGCTTCGCAGCTGCGGGCGGCGGCGTGCTGCTCGGGGATGGCCAGCGACAGCTCGCGCTTGAGCGTGATGCAACGGTGGTCGCGCCAGTTCATGCCGATCATGATCTCGACGGCAGCGGCCTCATGATCGGTCAGGCCCATCAGGAGGATGTTCTTCATGCTTGGATCACTCCGTTCTGCAAAGCCAGCGACACGGCTTCCCATTGTGGCGACAGTGCCCGGCCTTCGCGTGTGAGCGCGCGGCGCACCAGCATGAAGCCCAGCGAATCGCCGGCGCCCTCGCAGTGCGCGAGAAAGTCCTGCTCGGCCTGCGCGTCGCCCGCCAGCAGCGCCGGCAGCGCCTCGGCGGCGATGCGGCGCGAATCGTCGACGCTGCACAGCAGCGCCCGCCGCGGCACGTCGAGCGAGGGCGCGACCAGCACGCTCCAGCGCGTGGCCCAGGCACTGGCGGCGGGCAGCTTGCGGCCGCTGGCAGCCTGCGCCTGCAGGCCCTGCAGCACGAACGGCGCCAGCCGCGGCTGAATGTCGGCACGCGCCAGCAGGGCCTGAAAGCGCGCGGCATCGGGCGCGCAGCCATGCAGCCAGTCGGCCAGGGCGCCCTGCAGCGGCTCGGCACCTTCCAGGCCCAGCGCGGCGTTCACCCGCTGCTCGTGCAGCGCCAGGTCGGCGGGCGCATTCAGCACCCGGCGACCTGCCTGGCGGAACTGCTGCCTGGCGGACAGGCCGTGCTGGGCGTTGCGCATCAATCGAGCAGCGTGTCCATCAGGTCGATCATGAACTCGGCGTCTTCCTGCGTCATCGGCTCGAAGCCGCCGGCGATGCCCAGCTCGTCCAGCACCGGCTGGCCGTCGGGCGTGCCCGTCAGGCCGACCAGCGCCTCTTTCACGCGCTCGGCGTCGGCGCCGACCTTGGCGCTGGTGAGCAGCACATGCGTGATGTCGGCCAGCTTGCTTTCCATCAGCGCCTTCAGTTGCGACTTGGTCAGCTTGGACAGCGAGTGGTAGGCCTCGGCCAGGAAGAAGCTGGCGTCGACCTCGCCCTTGATGGCCATGCGCGCGGCGGCCTGGTAGGTGTCCACCATCTGCCACTGGATGTCGGCCTCGGTCAGGTCGGCCGGCTCCAGCAGGCGCAGGCCGATCAGCTTGACGTCCTTGTTGTCGGTCAGCGCGATCTTGCAGCCGGGCTGCAGGTCTTCCACCGTGTTGGCGGCCGAGCCGGCGGCCGTGGCAATCACCATCTCGTCCGACTTGCCCACCGGCCGTGCGATGGCCTGGTAGCCGGCGTCGCGGATCATCGACGCCGCGTCGAACGGGTTGGCATACACCGCATCCACCTTGCCCTCGGCGATCAGCTGCGCCTGTTCGGCGGCCGATGCGGGCGTCAGCAGGTGCAGTTGCAGGCCGGAGCGCTTCTGCAGCAGCGTGTTCAGCATGTGCCAGCCGGCAAAGCGCTCGGGCGCGAAGTCGGGGGCAATCAGCAAATTCAAGGTCATCAGGTGCTCCCTTCGGCAGCTTTCCACTCTTTGTAGACGGCCGACAGTTCTTCGATCTTCTTGCGTGACGGCTTGCGGCGCACCGAGGTGTAGCCCACGGTCTGGCCGTTGCGGATGTTGGGCACGGCGGTGGCGTACACCCAGTAGTGCGAGCCGTCCTTGCGCAGGTTCTTCACGTAGCCGTGCCACTTCTTGCCGGCCTTCATGGTGTCCCACAGGTCCTTGAAGGCGGCGCGCGGCATGTCGGGGTGGCGCAGGATGGCGTGCGGCTGGCCGATCAGTTCCTCACGGGTGTAGCCCGAGAGTTCGATGAAGGCGTCGTTGGCGTGCGTGATGACGCCGTTGAGGTCGGTGCGCGAGATGATCAGGCGACCTTCGGGGTAGGGAATCTCGCGCTCGCTCACCTGCACCGTGCGGCTGGTGCCGTCGTGGTAGGTGTGCTGGCGCGCCTGGTCCGCATCAGCGGCGGGCTGCATCGGGGGGAAAGCCATGGCGAAACCCTCCTCAGATCAGCTTGGACAGCGCCTCGGCGGCGCGCTTGATGTCCAGGAACAGCAGGCCCAGCTTGGCGTTCTGCTTGGCCAGCACCGTCAGCACGGCTTCGGTGCCCGACGAACTCATGATCACGTAGCCGCGCTCGCCCTGCAGCAGCACGCGCTCCAGCGTGCCGCGGGCCAGTTCGCGCACTGCGCGGTCGCCCAGCGACAGCAGCGCGGCGGACATGGCGCCCACGCGGTCTTCGTCCATGCCGGCCGGCAGGGCCGAAGCGATCATCAGACCGTCGGTGGAAATCAGGGCCGATGCCTCAACGTCGGCAGACGAACCTTTGAGCTCTTCCAGCACCTGCTGGAACATGTCAGTACGCATAATTTCTTCCTTTGTCGGTGGTAGCCCGCTTCGCCAAGTGGCCGCGGCATGCAATTGATTGGAATGCAAAACCACACCGATGACCATAGTTTCTGGAACACAGAGCCGTGCAGGCGCCACTTATTTCGCGGTCGAATGTCACACCGGTGTGCATACCCCCGGGGACTAAGAACCTAAGTATTCATTCAAGAACTTTGCTATGAAAAACATGGCAGCGAATCTCAGCCCCTGCGAGCGCTGCGGCGCCTGCTGCGCCACGTTCCGGGTGGATTTCTCGATCATGGAAACACAGGCGGGAGGCGGCGCGGTGCCCAATGGCCTGGCGCTGCCCGTCACCGCCCGCACCTGCCGCCTGCGCGGCACCGACCATCTGCCACCGCGCTGCGCGGCGCTGTCGGGCCGCGTGGGCGAGCGCGTGGCCTGCAGCATCTATGAATGGCGGCCCTCGCCCTGCCGCGAGTTCAGCGAGGGCAGCGACGCCTGTGCACAGGCCCGGCGGCGGCATCGGCTGGAGCCGCTGATGGTCTGATCGCCCGGCCAATTTGCTATTCAAAAAATAGCTTCTGGCGCTTATCCAGCAAGGGATACAGGCATTATTTATCTGAATCTGCGGCTGGCGTCGCGCACGCGCCGCAGTCGCTGCAGGCATGACAGTGGCCCGCCTGGCCGGCGCCCGCACCCAGGCCCAGGCGTTTCGCGGCCAGGTTGCGCCAGCGTGCCGGCAGGAAACGCCACAGCACGTACAGCGCCGCCAGCGTGACGATCAGTGCAACGACCAGCGCCTGCATCACCCTGCCCCCATCGCCAGCGCCGTGCGGTAGGTGATGAACGCCGCCAGCCACGCCAGCCCGAACAGCTGCACCAGCATGACCAGCGGCCAGCGCCAGCCGTTAGTCTCGCGCTTGACGGCCACCAGCGTCGACACGCACTGCGGCGCATACACGTACCAGGCCAGCAGCGCCAGCGCCGTCGCCAGGCTCCAGCCATGGGCGATCAGCGGCTGCAACTGCGCCGCCACGTCGTCGCCGCTGGCCGACAGCGCATACACCGTGCCCAGCGCGCCCACCGCCACCTCGCGCGCCGCCATGCCGGGCACCAGCGCGATGGCCATCTGCCAGTTGAAGCCGACCGGTGCCAGCAGCTTCTGCAGCGCCAGCCCGATCTGCCCGGCCCAGCTGTGCAGGATGGCCGGCCCCTCGGCGCCCGGCGGCGGCGCCGGGTAGCTGGACAGGAACCACAGCAGCACCATCACCGCCAGGATGATGCCGCCCACGCGCTGCAGGAAGATGCGTGCTCGCTCCCACACGCCGAACGCCAGCTGGCGCAGGCTGGGCCAGCGGTAGGCGGGCAGCTCCATGATCAGCGGCGTCGGCCGCGCCTGGGCACCATGCGCCGCCAGGCGGTACACCCAGGCGATGGCCAGCGCGCTCACGATGCCCGCCACGTACAGCGCGAACAGCACCAGCCCCTGCAGGTTGAACAGGCCCGCCACGCGCCGCTGCGGGATGAACGCGGCGATCAGCAGCGCATACACCGGCAGCCGGGCCGAGCAGGTCATCAGCGGCGCGATCAGGATGGTGACCAGCCGGTCGCGCCAGTGCGTGATGGTGCGCGTGGCCATGATGCCCGGCACGGCGCAGGCAAAGCTCGACAGCAGCGGAATGAAGGAGCGCCCCGATAGCCCCACCCGGCCCATCACGCGGTCGAGCAGGAAGGCCGCGCGCGGCAGGTAGCCCGAGTCCTCCAGCGCCAGGATGAAGGCGAACAGGATCAGGATCTGCGGCAGGAACACCAGCACGCTGCCGACGCCGGCGATCACGCCGTCGACCAGCAGGCTGCGCAATGGTCCCTCGGCCATGTGCGTGCGCACCAGCGTGGCAGCGCCGTCAACGACCGACTTGATCGCCTCCATCGGCCACTGCGCCCAGCTGAACACGGCCTGGAACATCAGCAGCAGCAGCGCCGCCAGCAGCAGCATGCCCCACAGCGGGTGCAGCAGCACGCGGTCGATGGCGTCGTCGCGCGCCAGCGGCTGCGGCGGCGCCTGCACGCAGGCCGCCACCAGGCGCTGCACCTCGCGCTGCGTCAGCATCACGTCCTCGATGCCCGGCGGCGCGCCGGCCGCGCGCGGCGTGCGGCCGATCAGTGGGCGCCGAAAGCGCTCCAGCGCCGCCACCAGCGCGCCCGCGCCATCGCCGCGCACGCCTACCGTGGGCAGCACCGGCACGCCCAGTTCGGCCGCCAGCCGGTCGGCGTCGACGCGGATGCCCAGGCGCCTGGCCATGTCGGTCATGTTCAGCGCCAGCAGCATCGGCAGGCCCAGGCGCCTGGCCTCCAGCACCAGGCGCAGGTTCAGCCGCAGCTTGGTGGCGTCGACCACGCACACCAGCAGGTCGGGCACCGGCTCGCCGGCGCGGCGGCCGGTGACGATGTCGCGCGTGATCTCCTCGTCCAGGCTCAGCGCGTTGAGGCTGTAGGCGCCCGGCAGGTCCAGCACCACCACCTCCCGCCCGCTGGGCGACTGCAGCCGGCCTTCCTTGCGCTCCACCGTCACGCCGGCGTAGTTGGCCACCTTCTGGCGGCTGCCGGTGAGCAGGTTGAACAGCGCCGTCTTGCCGCAGTTGGGGTTGCCCAGCAAGGCCACGCGCAGCGGGCGCGTGCTGCTGGTGACGACGCGCGGCGCGCTGCCGGTGGCGTTGCCGACGCTGGCCGCCGGGTCGACGGCGGCGTCCTGCGGCCGGTTCACGTGCTGGCCTCGAGGCCGGTGGCGGCGGCCGGGCGCACGCCGATCAGCGCCGCCTCGCGCGCGCGCAGCGCGAACGTGGCCTGGTCGCCCACGCGCACCGCGATCGGCTCGCACCCGGCGCGCGCCTTGGCCACGATGCGCACGCTCTCGCCCGGCAGAAAGCCGAGCTCGATCAGTCGCAGCAGCACCTCCTGGTCGTCGGCGCTGGCGGGCTGGTGCAACTGCGCGATGACGCTGCGCGCGCCCACGGGCAAGGCGTGCAGCGGCAGCATCGCCGCAGCGTCGGCGGCGGAATAACCGGCGTCCATCTGGCTTCCATTCAAATGACAATGATTCTCATTTTAGTGCGCCGATGACGCGCCGCCTTGACGCAGATCAGCCGTTTTTCGTCTGCGGCGACGGCGCCGCGAGTTGGAAAAAACCGACACCACGCCGCGCGCAGGCGGTTAACGTCGCAGGCCATGGCCACGCCACGAATCTGGGACATCTCGCCGCCTGTACACGCGGGCGCGCCCGTGTTTCCGGGCGACACGCCGTACGCGCAGCACTGGAGCGCCGAGATCGGCCCTGGCTGCCCGGTCAACGTCAGCGCCCTCACGCTGTCGCCCCACGTCGGCGCGCACGCCGACGCGCCGCTGCACTACGACCCGGCGGGCGCCGCCATCGGCGCGCTCGACCTGTCGCCCTACCTCGGCCCGTGCCGCGTCATCCACGCCATTGGCGTGCGGCCGCTCCTGCTTTGGGAGCATCTTGCGCACGCTGTGCAAGGCCTGCCGCCGCGTGTGCTGGTGCGCACCTACGCGCGCATGCCCGTCGAGGCGTGGGATTCTCAGCTCGCCGCCTTCGCCCCCGACACCGTCGAGCGCCTGGCCGATGCCGGCGTGCAACTCATCGGCATCGACACCGCCAGCATCGACCCGGCCGACAGCAAAACCTTGGACAGCCACCAGGTCATCCGCCGGCGCGATCTGCGCGTGCTGGAGAACCTGGTGCTCGACGACGTGCCCGAGGGCGACTACGAACTCATCGCCCTGCCCCTGAAACTGATGAGCGCCGACGCCTCGCCGGTGCGCGCGGTGCTGCGGTCTTTGTGAACAAAATCGGCCTCCAGCGCCCATCCATCAAGCGCTGGCAGCTATCTTTTTTGAAGAATCCGACACCATGATCTCTCAGCAAGACTGCCGCCAGCGCGATGCCGATGACCCCCTGCGCACGCTGCGCGACCTGTTCGATCTGCCGCCGGGCGTGATCTACCTCGACGGCAACTCGCTCGGCGCCCTGCCCCGCGCCGTGCCCGCGCGCGTGGCGCACGTGGTGGCGCAGCAATGGGGGCAGGACCTGATCAAGAGCTGGAACAGCGCCGGCTGGTTCGCGCTGCCGCGCCGCGTGGGCGACCGCATCGCCCCGCTCATCGGCGCCGGCGGGGGTGAGGTGGTGGCCACCGACACCACCTCGATCAATCTCTACAAGGTGCTGTCGGCGGCGCTGAACATTGCCGCGCAGGACGCACCCGGCCGCCGCACCATCGTCAGCGAGCGCAGCAACTTCCCCACCGACCTGTACATCGCCGAGGCCCTGTGCCGCGAGCGCGGCTGCACGCTGAAGCTGATCGAACCGCACGAGGTGGCCGCCAGCCTGACGCCCGACGTGGCCGTGCTGATGCTCACCCACGTCAACTACCGCACCGGCGCCATGCACGACATGGCCGCCGTCACCGCCGCCGCGCACGCCGCCGGCGCGCTGGTGGTCTGGGACCTGTGCCACAGCGCGGGCGCGGTGCCGGTCGACCTGAGCGGCGCGCAAGCCGACTTCGCCGTCGGCTGCGGCTACAAGTACCTGAACGGCGGCCCCGGCGCGCCCGCCTTCGTGTGGGTGCACCCGCGCCACGTGGCGCGCTGCTGGCAGCCGCTGGCCGGCTGGTGGGGTCATGCGCAGCCGTTCGCCTTCACGCCCGACTACCAGCCCGCCATGGACATCACGCGCTACCAGTGCGGCACGCAGCCCATCGTCAGCCTGTCGGCGCTCGACTGCGCGCTGGACGTGTTCACGGCCGCCGACCAGCTCGGCGGCATGGCCGCGCTGCGTGCCAAGTCGCTGGCGCTCACCGACCTGTTCATCGACGCCGTCGAGGCGCTGTGCCCCGGCGCTTTCACCCTGGTCACGCCGCGCGAGCACGCGCGGCGCGGCTCGCAGGTGTGCCTGACGCCGACGGCGCAACTGCCCGCCGGCAGCGCCTACGCCATCGTGCAGGCGCTGATCGCGCGCGGCGTCATCGGCGACTTCCGCGCCGGCGATGCGCAGCAGCCCGACATCCTGCGCTTCGGCTTCACGCCCCTGTACCTGTCGTTCGACAACGTGTTGGGCGCCGCCCAGGCCCTGGCCGAAGTGGTTCGCACGCGCGAGTACGCACAGGCGCGCTTCCACCACAAGCAGGCAGTGACTTGAACAGCCGATACCGGACGCAGAGGATTCGCAGAGGGCGCAAAAAAATTCAAAAAAAAGTTTGGTTCTTCTTCTGCGCCCTCTGCGTCATCTCTGCGTCCTCTGCGTCCGACTGTTGAACCTCGACGCCCCAAGGAGCCCCCATGACCACCCCCGAATCCATCGTCCACCAGGAAAAGGCACAGCTCGACTTCTCGGGCAGCATGAGCTACGGCGACTACCTGCACATCGACCAGATCCTGAGCGCGCAGCACCCGCTGTCGCCCGCGCACGACGAGATGCTGTTCATCATCCAGCACCAGACCAGCGAGCTGTGGATGAAGCTGCTGCTGACCGAACTCGGCAGCGCCATCGCCGACGTGCGCGAAAGCCGCCTGCCGCCCGCCTTCAAGAAGCTGGCGCGCGCCAGCCGCATCATGGAGCAGCTGGTGCACGCCTGGGATGTGCTTGCCACCATGACCCCGCCCGAATACAGCGCCATCCGGCCCTATCTGGGCCCGTCCAGCGGCTTCCAGAGCTTTCAGTACCGCTGCATCGAATTCGCGCTGGGCAACAAGAACGCCGCCATGCTGCAGCCGCACGCGCACCACCCAGAGCGGTTGGCGCTGGTGCGCTCGTTCCACGAGGCGCCCTCGCTGTACGACGAGGCGCTGCGCCTGCTGGCCCGCGCGGGCTTCGCCGTGCCCGCCGGCCACCTGCAGCGCGACTGGACCCAGCCCTACGAAGCCAGCGACGCCGTCGAGGCCGCGTGGCTGCAGGTGTACCGCGCGCCCGAGCAGCACTGGGACCTGTACCAGCTGGCCGAAAAACTCACCGACCTGGAAGACGCCTTCCGCCTCTGGCGCTTCCGCCACGTCACCACGGTCGAGCGCATCATCGGCTTCAAGCGCGGCACCGGCGGCACGGGCGGCGTGAGCTATCTGCGCAAGATGCTGGACGTGGTGCTGTTTCCCGAGCTGTGGCGGCTGCGCACCGATCTATAGAAAAAAAGAGCCTCCAGCGCAGTACTGGCCTGCGCTGGAAGCTCCTATTTTGATAGCATTTGTGGATCAACGGCCCGCGGGCAGGTACGCCGAATCTCCGGCGAAGATCACCGCGCGGTCCAGCAGGTGGGGGTTGGCTTCCAGCAACCGCGGGTAGCCGACCTTCTCGCGCCGGGCGATGGTCCACAGGTTGTCGCCCTCCTTCACCGTCACGGTGCGCTGGCCGTCGCGCGAGGGGTTCATGCGGCCGGTGTTGTCGTTGTTGCCGCGCTCGGCCTCGTAGGTCTTGACCATGTCGCCGCGCACCCAGCCCTCCTTCACCTGGTCGGTCTGGTTGCGGCCCTTGACCTTGAGCCACTCCTGACCTTCGGCGTCCACCTGCTTCTGACCGGTGGCGTCGAGGAAGGAGCCCATCTGCACGATGCCCACCTTGCCGGCGTCGATGGACGGCTCGCTGCGGATGTTGGCGCCGCGGTACGGCTGCACCTGGATGCGGAACGGCTCCGGTGACGGCGCTTGTTCCGGCTGCGGCTGCGGCTGCTCGGGCGGTTGACTGGCCTCGGGTGCCTTGGCGTAGTCGTCGATGCCCGAGCTGCGGATGATCGTGCCCTCCACGCCCGCCACGCCGTCCAGGCCGCCCTTGAAGCCGGTCTGCGTGTGCTGGCCGTCGCGCATCACCAGTTCGCCCGTCTGCACCGCGGTGAGCTTGGGGTCGAGCAGGTGCACGGTGCCATGGCTGAAGCCCGCCACCGTGCCGGCGAGCAGGTGCGGCGCCTTGTCGGCCGCCACCTCGTACTCGGTCGACGTCTTGTGCATGTCGCGCCGTTCGTCGCCGCTCAACTGGGCCAGTTCGCTCACGTCGGCGGTCAGCATGGTCTGCTTGACGGTGATGGGCTGCTGGCTGCCGGTGTTGGCCGTGGCCAGCGTGCCGGCGTCCACCACGGTGCCCGGCGCCACCGCCGTGCTGCGCGACATCGACGTGGTGATGCTGCCGAGGTCGTAGATGCCGTCCGACACCGACTGGCCGTAGGGCTTGATGGGCAGGCCGCCCCACTTGCCCTTGTCGGCCTGCGCCTTCTCGCCACCATCGCGCACCTTCAGCGTGGCGCGGTCGGTGACGTCGATGCGGTCGGTGATCGAACCCGGCGCGGTGGTGCTCGGGTAGTCGACCCGACGGGTGAACGTCGATTCGCGGTCACCGCGCAATTCAGCGCCTTCGGCGCCCTTGGTCTGCAGCTTGGACGCCAGCGGGATTTTCTGCGTCAGCTTCGACAGCTCGGCGTCCGCCTTGCCCTCCAGCGCCATGCGCTGCGTCTGCGCGACCGAGAACTCCTGTGCCGTCATGTGGTCCTGCAGGAACTTCATGTCGGCATCGCTCACCCCGGCGGCGCGCAGCAGGCCGGGGTTGACGCGGCCATGCTCGCTCAGGCCGTTCACCAGGTTGTTGGGGCTGCTGTCGATGAGCTGGGCATTGTGGGCCGCCAGCGGCAGCGCCGCGACCGAACCCATGCCCGGGGCCACTGCCCCGGCGCGCACGGCGTCGTCGGTCATGTCGGCCGCCTGCACGCGCTCGTTGATTTCGGCACCGCGCGCCGCATCCTGGGCGTTGGCGAACCTCATCTCCACGGTGTTGGTCACTTTGGGGCGCCTTCGCCCTTCAGCTTGCCCTCGAACCCCATCGGCAGGCCGCCCGGCAGCGTGGGGCCGGCGCCCTTGCCGACCTTGAGCACGCCCTCCAGCCCCATGCCCGCGGCGCTGGACTTGGCGTAGCTGACGGTGTAGGTGCTGTTGGCAGTGTCGGCGTCGCGCTGGACGCTGATGCTGTGCTTGACCTGGCCCTTGGCGGTGATCAGCACGTCGGCGTCCACCTTGCTCTTGCCGCCCGCGGCCGGTGCCGCCGACGCACCGCCCTTGACCGCCGAGCGGCCGCGCGTGAGCCGCAGGGCCCCCGACAGTTCGGCCTTGGCGTCGGCGGCGGTGCTGGACACCGCCGTGTCGCCCTTGCTGTCGAGCCGGGCGATCTTGTCGCCCCAGCTTTTCTCCCTGGTGAGCTGCCCGATGCCGTCCGTGACCGGCTTCAGCCGTGCCAGCTGGTCGCTGACGAAGTTCTTGCGCGTCTGGTCGGCCTGGCGCAGCCTGGTCTGGAGCCAGTTCTCCTGGCGCGGCGGCGCGGGTTGGTAGTGGGGAATGACGCGAGGTCCGATGGGCCCGGCCATTGACTGCTCTCCTGCATGCGCGGTATGACGATGCGGGCGATTGCAACCCAGGCGCGCGGCCCGGACAAGCTGACACGGTTCCGTACGGAACGACCCCAGTGCCGCGGACACACGCCTGTCACGAAGCCGTGGCAAGAAAAAACCCGAGCGCATCGGCTCGGGTTCTCTTGCGGTGGCGGGCGCGCCGCGTCAGCGGAAGAACAGGAAGGTCAGGATCACGAACAGCGGCACCAGGATGCCGAAGCTCCAGGCCATGTAGCCGAAGAAGCTGGGCATCTTCACGCCGCGGTCCTCGGCGATGGCCTTGACCATCAGGTTGGGCGCGTTGCCGATGTAGGTGAGCGCGCCCATGAACACGGCGCCGGCCGAGATCGCCGCCAGCGTGGTGGCCAGCGGGCCCATCAGCTGCACCGGGTCGCCCCCGGCGGTGTTGAAGAACACCAGGTAGGTGGGCGCGTTGTCGAGGAAGCCGCTGAGGATGCCGGTGGCCCAGAAGTACATGGCCGGGTTGGGCGAGCCGTCGGCGTTGGTGACGGCGCGCACCACGGCGCCGAACGGGCCGTTGACGCCCGCCTGCAGCATGGCGATGACCGGGATGATGGTCAGGAAGATGCCGGCGAACAGCTTGGCCACCTCCTTCATCGGCTCCCAGTTGAACTGGTTGCTGGCGTGTACCCCCCGCGGCGTGATGGCCAGCGAGATGAAGGTGACCACCACCATGCCGATGTCGCGCACCACGCCGGGCAGGGCCACGTCGGTGCCGTAGATGTTGAACACCACGCCGGGCTTCCACACGCCGCTCATCAGCACCAGCGCCACCACGCAGCCCAGCAGCACGAAGTTGATGGCGCCGTCGAAGCCGAAGCGGGCGTCGTCGGGCGTCGGGTCTTCGCGCCGCACGCCCTCGTTCTTGTACATCCAGCTGTCGAGCAGGAAGAACATGATGAGCAACACCACCATCAGGAACAGCGTGTCGGGCCAGATGTGGGCCGCGGTCCAGAAGAAGGTGATGCCCTTCAGGAAGCCCAGGAACAGCGGCGGATCGCCCAGCGGCGTGAGCGATCCGCCGATGTTGCTGACGATGAAGATGAAGAAGATGACGACGTGCGCGCTGCTCTTGCGGTTGTCGTTGGCGCGGATCAGCGGGCGGATCAGCAGCATCGACGCGCCGGTGGTGCCCATGATGCTGGCCAGGATGCCGCCCACCAGCAGGATGCCGGTGTTGAGCACCGGCGTGCCGTGCAGGTTGCCGCGGATGTAGATGCCGCCCGAGACGGTGAACAGCGCCGTCAGCAGCAGGATGAAGGGGATGTATTCGGCCAGCAGCGCGTGCACGAAGCCCTCGGCCGCCACGGCGGGGCCGAAGGTCAGCGCGAACGGCACCAGAAACGCCAGCGCCCAGGCGGCCGCGATCTTGCCGAAGTGGTGGTGCCAGAACTGCGGCGCCACCAGCGGCCAGATGGCGATCGACAGCAGGATGCCTACGAAGGGCACGGCCCACAGCACCGACAGCTGGCTGCCGTCCAGCGATGCAGCCTGCGCCGGTGCCGCCTGCGCCAGCAGCATCAGCAGCGCGCCCAGGCGACTGAACCACAGGGATGGGCGGCGGGTGATGGTGGTGGTTGCTGGATTCATGCCTTTGAAGTCGCAGGTTGGTTGTGAATGAAATCGGGACTCAGCGCCCGCCAGTCAAGCGCGGGCAGCTACTTTTAACATAGCAAACCGATCAGCGCAACAGCGGCGCCGGCCGGTTGATGGGCACCGCCGGTGGCGGCGCGGGCAGGTCGAACACCTGGCGCAGGTAGGTCAGGTAGCCCTCGTCCTCCACCATGGTCTTGCCCGGCGTGTCGGAAATCTTGGCCACCGGCTGGCCGTTGCATTCGATCATCTTCAGCACGATCTGCAGCGGCTCGGGGCCGACGTCGTTGGTCAGGTTGGTGCCGACGCCGAAGGCCACCTGGATGCGGCCGTCGAAGCGCTCGAACAGCTCGATGCAGCGCGGGATGGTGAGGCCGTCGCTGAAGATGATGGTCTTGGTGCGCGGGTCGCAGCGGTTGGCGGCGTAGTGCTCGATCATGCGCTCGCCCCACTTGAAGGGGTCGCCCGAGTCGTGCCGCGCGCCGTCGAACAGCTTGCAGAAGTACATGTCGAAGTCGCGCAGAAAGGCGTTCATGCCGTACACGTCCGACAGCGCGATGCCGAGGTCGCCGCGGTATTCCTGCGCCCACTTCTCGAACGCGAACACCTGCGTATCGCGCAGGCGCGGGCCCAGCGCCTGGCAGGCCTGCAGGTATTCGTGCGCCATGGTGCCCATGGGGCGCATGCTCAGTTCCTTGGCGAACAGCACATTGCTGGTGCCGGTGAGCTGCCCGGTGGCGCCCAGGCGCTGCTGCATGGTCTGCAGCACCTCGCGCTGCCATTCGCGCGAGAAGCGCCGGCGCGTGCCGTAGTCGGCGATGCGGATGCCGTGCAGCGCGGGTGTTTCGACCAGCCGGAGCTTCTCATCCAGTCGGCGGCGGCCCTCGGCCAGGTCCAGGCCGGGCGCGGTGTTGCGGTAGTACACCTCGCTCACGATGGCCAGCACCGGAATCTCGAACATGATGGTGTGCAGCCAGGGGCCGCGCACGCGGATGTCGATCTCGCCGTTGGGCTGCGGCGTGAGGGTGATGTACTTCTCGTTCAGCTTGAACAGGCCGAGAAAGTCGACGAAATCGCTCTTGATGAAGCGCATCGAGCGGAAGTAGGCCAGCTCGTCCCCGGTGAAGCGCAACTCGCACAGCTGGCGGATCTCGTCGCGGATCTCGTCGACATACGGCGCCAGCTGTACGTCGGGCGAGCGGCACTTGAACTTGTATTCGACCTCGGCGCCCGGAAACTGGTGCAGCACCGCCTGCATCATGGTGAACTTGTACAGGTCGGTGTCGAGCAGGCTTTGGATGATGCCGGGCATGGGGGGTGTCTCTCTCGTCGCGGCGCCCCATTCGTCGGGGGCGGTGCATGGCAGTGTAACGACATTGCACCGCGCGCCCGCACAATGCGGCATGCCCCGCGAACCCCTCGCCCCCGCCCTGCTGCGCCAGCTGCGCGCCATCGACCGGCACCTGCCCGCCCCGCGCGTGCGCCGCCTGCACCTGCCGCCGGTGCTGCCCGAACGCCCGCGCGAAGCCGAGTTCTGCGCCATCGAGCTGGCCGACGGCGCCTTCGGGCTGTCCTATGTGCTGCTCGACCAGTCGCTGGCGCAGCTGATCGCGCGCCACCGGCCCGCCGGCGCGGGCGATGCGCCGCCGCTGGTCGGCGCCGATGCGCTGGCGCTGGCGGCCGCGTTCGGCGGCAGCGACGGCGCCGCCAACGCGCTGGCGCTGGCCGCCATCAACGCCCTCACCCAATCGGCTTGGCGGCGGCTGGGCTACGCGCCGCCGGCCGCGGACAACTCGGTGGGCGACGTGGCGCTGGCGCCGGGCGACCACCTGGGCATGATCGGCGGCTTCACGCCGCTGGTGCGGCAGGTGCTGAACGTGGGCGCTGCGCTATCGATCGTGGAGCTGGATGCGCAGAAGGTGCAACGGCTGCAGGCCGAATTCCCGCAGATCCTGGCAACGCTGGACCGCGCCGCGCTGGCGCCGTGCAACAAGATCGTCGCCACCTCCACCATGCTGCTGAACGGCACACTGGACGCCATGTTGGCCGCCTGCCCCGCCGCCACCGAGTTCGCCCTCATCGGCCCATCGGCCGGGCTGTGGCCCGATGCGCTGTTCGAGCGCGGCGTGACGCGGCTGTGCGGCACGCAAGTAGTCGATGGCGCGGCCTTTGCCGAGGCCATGCAACGCGGCGAGCGCTGGGGCGGCGCTGCGCGCAAGTTCGCCATCGACCGTGCGGCATGGCCGGGCTGGCAGGCGCTCCTGGCGGGGTGAAGCCAATCCTGTTTTGATAGCTGCTCGCGCCCATAAGACAATGGTTTCAGGTCATTTTGGCTTGAAACCAGTGTGCAGCAAGCGCTACCCACTATGAAATTTGCATTCATGTGGGAGCGGGCTTGCCCGCGATGAGGCGCCTCGTCGCAACCAACGCCTGATCGCGGGCAAGCCCGCTCCCACAAACACAAACTCAAACACAAGCCCTGGCCCTGCGCCAGGCCGTTCATTCGACCCAGTGCGTGAACGTCTGCACCGGCTCGCGCGGCGTGAAAAAGCTGTTGACCGGCGCGCTTTCGTCGGCATAGCCCAGCGACATGCCGCACACCAGCATCTCCTCGGCCGAGGCGCCGATGAGCGGCAGGATGATGGAGCCGAAGTTGTTCCACGCCGCCTGCGGGCAGGTGTGCAGGCCGCGCGCGCGCGCCGCCAGCATGATGTTCTGCAGGAACATGCCGTAGTCCACCAGGCTGCCCTGCCCCATCACGCGGTCGAGCGTGAACATCAGGCCCACCGGCGCGTCGAAGAAGCGGAAGTTGCGCTGGTGTTGCGCGTGCATGGCGTCCTTGTCGCCCTTGCCGATGCCCAGCAGGCCGTACAGGCTCCAGCCGTTCTGGCGGCGGCGGCCCAGGTAGGGCTCGACCCAGTGGCGCGGGTAGTAGTCGTAGTCCTCGCGGAACTTGGTTTCCAGCTCGGGGTGCTGGCGCAGCTCGTCGTGCGCGGCGCACACCTTCTGCACCAGTTCATCCTTCTTCGCACCCTGCAGCACGTACACCTTCCATGGCTGGGCGTTGGTGCCGCTGGGCGCGCGGCTGGCCACGTGCAGGATGCTTTCGAGCACCTGGCGCGGCACCGGCGTGGGCAGGAAGGCGCGGGCCGAGAAGCGGTTCTCGATGGCCGCGTCGACGCTGGCCGGGTCATTGATCTTGGCGCTTACTTGGGACATTGCAGTTGCTCCAGAACTTGCTTCAGGTTGGCCGGCAGCGGCACCGGCCGCTGCGTGGCGCGATCGACATACACATGCACGAAATGGCCCTTGGCCGCCGTCATCGGCGCGCCTTCGGCGAACAGGCCGACCTCGTAACGCACGCTGCTGCTGCCCATGTGCGCCACGCGGATGCCGGCCTCGATGGCCTGCGGGAAGGCCAGCGATTCGAAGTACTGGCACTGCGTTTCCACCACCAGGCCGATGACCTCGCTTTTCGCCGTATCCAGCACGCCCTGCTCGATCAGGTGCGCGTTCACGGCGGTGTCGAACCACGAGTAGTAGACGACGTTGTTGACGTGGCCGTACTGGTCGTTGTCCATCCAGCGGGTGGTGATGGTGCGGAAGGCGCGGTAGGCGTCGCGCGGCTCGGGCTGGGGGCGGGCGGGCTTGTTCATCGCGCTGCATTCTGCCAGCGGCGCCAGTATTCGGCGGCGATGTCGAAGGTGTTCATCTGCACCTGCACGGTGGTGGCGATGTCGTGGCCGTAGCCGCCGCCCATGCTCAGCGCCAGCGGCAGGCGGCGCGCCCAGGCCCACTCGAACACGCGGCGGTCGCGCGCCAGCAGGCCGTCGTAAGTCAGCTTCAGGCGGCCCAGGCGGTCGCCCTCGTGCGGGTCGGCGCCGGCCAGGTAGAACACGGCATCGGGGCGAAAGCGGCTGTCCAGCTCGACCAGCGCCAGATCCAGCGCGTCCAGATACGCCGCGTCGCCGGTGCCGTCGGGCAGGCCCACGTCCAGGTCGCCCGCCACCTTGCGGAAGGGGAAGTTCTTCTCGCCGTGCAGCGACAACGTGAACACGCTGGCGTCGCCACCAAAGATGCTGGCCGTGCCGTTGCCCTGGTGCACGTCGAGGTCGATCACCGCCACGCGCGGCGGGCGTGCCAGGCCTTGTGCCGCCATCAGATCGTGCTGCAGCCGGCGCGCGGCCACGGCAACGTCGTTGAACACGCAGTAGCCGCTGCCGGCGGCCGCGCTGGCGTGGTGCGTGCCGCCGGCGATGTTGGCCGCCACGCCCTCGTGCTGCGCCACGCGCGCCGCCTGCACGCTGGCACCCACCGAGCGGCGCGAGCGCTCCACCATCGCCTCGCTCCACGGAAAGCCGATCTCGCGCTGCGCCCGCGCCTCCAGCGTGCCCTGCGCCACGGCGGCGATGTAGGCCGGCGTGTGCGCGAGCGCCAGATCGGCGTCGCTGGCGGGCTCGGCCTGCGCCAGTGTCACCTCGGGGCGCTCGGCGGCCAGCCGGTCGCGCAGGCGCGCGTACTTGCCCATTGGAAAGCGGTGCCCCGGCGGCAGCGGCAGCACGAACTGGATGGAATAGAACGCTTTCATGACAACCGGGCGCGGGCCGCGCCTGCACGGCGTTGTCCGGATTTAGAACACCGCATCTAAAAATGCTGCGCCGCACCAAAACGGCTTGCAATCACCGCCCCAGGCCCTAAAATCCATCCCATGCTGCACTGCAACATAAGAAGTGGTTCAGGAGCGGCAATCCAAGCGAGTTCCTATCCACCATTGTCCAGGAGATATTTATGCTGACCCCCGAACAACTCGTCGCTTCCCAGAAAGCCAACATGGAAACCCTGTATGGCCTGACTTCCAAGGCCTTCGAAGGCATGGAAAAGCTGGTTGAGCTGAACCTGCAAGCCACCAAGGCCGCCCTGAACGAGTCTGCCCAGCACACGCAAGCCATGCTGTCCGTGAAGGACGCGCAAGAGCTGCTGGCGCTGCAAGCCAGCCTGTTCCAGCCGCTGGCCGAGAAGGCCGCTGCCTACAGCCGTCATCTGTACGACATCGCTTCGGGCACCAGCACCGAGTTCACCAAGGCTTTCGAAGGCAAGGTTGCCGAGAGCCAGGCCCAGTTCGCCGCCCTGGTGGACAACGCCGCCAAGAACGCCCCCGCTGGCTCCGAGACCGCCGTCGCCATGATGAAGAGCGCCGTGGCCGCCGCCAACAACGCGTTCGAGTCGGTGCAGAAGGCTGTCAAGCAGGCTTCCGACGTGGCCGAAGCCAACTTCGCCGCCGTGACGACCAGCGCCACCAACGCTGCCAAGAGCGCCTCGGCCGCTGCCAAGAAGCGCTGATTCTGTAAGCCACGGTCTGCGCACAAGCTGCAGACCGCACGGCCTTCAGAACTGACCCAGGCACTTTGCCGGTTCACCGAGCCGGCAAAGTGGCCAGAGCAAAGCCCACACCACCCGTCGGTTTTGCTCTGGTGCAAGAAGACACCATACGCTTGTCTCCTCGGGTCCTTTCGATACCGCAAGGTTCAGGGATCCCTTCAAGGGCTGATCGCAAGATCAGCCCTTTTTTTATGACCGCTGCTGGCACCGCCTTCTTCCATTTCCAATTCAATGCGTCAATCACCGTCATCCCGGCGAAGGCCGGGATCCATGTTTCTCCGCACACGCCGTCTGGATTCCGGCTTGCGCCGGAATGACGAGATATGGCAGCTTTGATCTGGAATTGGAATTCGTCATCGGCGCCGGTGCGGCCGCGGCGCCCGCCCCACCGAACGGCCCCCGCGGTGTCAACCGCGCCACTTTTTGTTGCGTTGCATCAAGCATGACGATTGAGAACCATTCTTGTTCACGTTATCATCCACCCGTTCACAATTCATCCAATCAAGGAATGCACAGCATGAAAAAGCAAGTGGTCGCGGTCGCCGCGCTGGCGTCGCTGGTGTGGGGCGCCGCCGCGCAGGCGCAGGAGCTGAACCTCTACTCGGCCCGCCATTACTCCACCGACGAGGCGCTGTACGCCGACTTCACCAACGCCACCGGCATCAAGATCAACCGCGTCGATGCCGACGACGCCGGCATCATCGCGCGCCTGAAGGCCGAGGGCAGCGCCTCGCCGGCCGACGTGATCCTGCTGGTGGACGCGGCCCGCCTGTGGCGCGGCGAGCAGGACGGGCTGTTCCTGCCCGTGAAGTCCAAGCTGCTCGAAGACGCCATCCCCGCCAGCCTGCGGGCCACGCCGGCGGCCGATGGCGGCATTCCGTGGTTCGGCTTCTCCACCCGCGCGCGCGTGGTGGTGTACGACAAGGTCAAGATCAAGCCCGAAGACGTCGACACCTACGAAGAACTGGCCGACCCCAAGCACAAGGGCAAGCTGTGCATCCGCAGCGGCGCGCACCCCTACAACCTGAGTCTGTTCGGCGCCGTGACCGAGCACCTGGGCGCGCAGAAGGCCGAGGCCTGGCTCAAGGGCCTGGTGGCCAACATGGCGCGCTCGCCCAAGGGTGGCGACACCGACCAGATCAAGGCCGTGGCCAGCGGCGAATGCCAGATCGGCGTGACCAACAGCTACTACCTGGCGCGCATGATGCGCTCCGACAAGCCCGAGGACCGCGCCGTGGTCGAGAAGGTGGGCGTGGTGTTCCCCAACCAGAGCACCTGGGGCACGCACGTCAACATCGCCGGCGCGGCGGTGGCACGGCACAGCAAGAACCAGGCGAATGCGATCAAGTTCCTCGAATACCTGGCCAGCCCGTCGGCGCAGAACTACTTTGCCAACGGCAACAACGAGTGGCCCGTGGCCAAGGGCGTGGTCACCGAGAACCCGGCCCTCAAGTCGATGACGGGCGGCGGCCAGTTCAAGGCCGAGACCATCCCCATCAGCGCCGTCGGCGCCAACCAGGTGAAGGTGCAGCAGATGCTGGACCGCGTGGGCTTCAAGTAAGCCTGACGAAATGACGAAATGACGAATGACTTCGCTGCGCTTCAACCTAGAAACGGCAGTTGGATGCGCCCGAGCGTGCCGTGCTGGGCGTGCCAGGCAAGGCGCGAGGAGGCCGCAGGCTACTGCCTGCAACGACGAGCAACGCCGCATGGCGCGGCCAGCGCGGCGCGATCGGGCGCATAGCGCGCTCACCCAACAGGTGAACGTGATCGAAGCCGTGAAAGTCAGTGCTCATGCGGGGTAGCCAAGGATGACAAGCGGTCAACTGCCGTTTCTAGGTTCAATGACAAATGGCGCATTCGTCATTTGTCATGCGGCGCCAGCCGCGGTCATTTGTCATTGACTTGAACGCCAAACGGTACGAACCATATAAGGGAGTATGTATCTCCAGCACCCATCACACGGGCGCTGTCGACTACCTACAAGGGGAGTATCTGCCTGCTCCCCACCGCTCACCCCCTCGCCACCCTCACAGCGGCAGCACGCGAATCAGCCGCCCGTTCGGGCTGTCCGTCACCACGTACAGCAGCCCGTCCGGCCCCTGGCGCACGTCGCGCATGCGCTGACCCACGTCCTCCAGCAGTTTGTGCTCGGCCACCACCTTGCCGTCCTTCAGCTCGATGCGGTTCAGGTACTGGAACTTCAGCGAGCCGACGAACAGGTTGCCCTGCCACGCCGGGCCGTAGCGGTCGCTGGTCAGAAAGGCCATGCCCGAGGGCGCGATGGAGAGCGTCCAGTGGTGCAGCGGCTGCTCCATGCCGGGCGCGGCGCTCTTGCCCGTGCCCACCGGACTGCCGCCGTAGTTCACGCCGTGGCTGATCTGCGGCCAGCCGTAGTTCCTGCCGGGCTGCGGCAGGTTGATCTCGTCGCCGCCCTGCGCGCCGTGCTCGTGCATCCACAGTTGCCCATCGGGGCCCCAGGTGGCGCCCTGGCCGTTGCGGTGGCCGTAGCTCCAGATCTCGGGCAGCGCGCCGGCCTGGCCGACGAAGGGGTTGTCCTTGGGCACGCTGCCGTCCTTGCCCACGCGGATCACCTTGCCGTGGTGGTTGTTCAGCGTCTGCGCGTCGTCGCGGCGCGAGAAGCGGTCGCCCAGCGTCATGAACAGCGTGCCATCCGGCTGGCCATCCACCCGCCGCTCGACGATGCGGCAGCCGAAGTGCAGGCTGCTGCTGTACTTGGGCTGCTGGCTGAAGATCACCTTGACGTCGGTCAGCCGCTTGCTGTCGTCCGACAGGCGCGCCCGCGCCAGCGCCGTGCTGTTGCTGGTGCCCTTGCCCGGCTCGCTGAAGCAGAAGTAGACGGTGCGGTTGCGGGCGAAGTCCGCATCGGTGATCACGTCCAGCAGGCCGCCCTGCCCGCCGGCCATCACCTCGGGCAGGCCCTGCAGCGGCGGCTGCAGCTTGCCGTCGGGCTCCACCACGCGCATGCGGCCGGGGCGCTCGGTCACCAGAAAGCGCCCCTCGGGCAGAAAGGCCACCGCCCACGGGTGCTGCAGGCCGCTGGCCACGGTCTGCGCCTTGGGTGTCTGCGCCATGGCAGACCACCCCACGCCGCCCAAGGCCAGCCCGGTTACTACCAATTTAATAGCTGTTTGCGCATGTCTGTTATGGCTTGAAGGCAATTTTTTCTCCTTTTCATGCTGCGCGGCCCACCAGCCGCCACAGGCCCATTGTGCTGACTGCGACCGGCCCGCGCACGCCGGCAGCGCCGCCGCGGCGCGTGCCATCTGCCAGCGCACCGGCTTTGCGCCATATCAGCGATCGGTGATAAACACGTATCAGCGTGTGTTTTTAACGGCATCTTCCAGGTAAACCCTTGATAATCGGCGGGTTTTGCAAGGACAGGTGAACGGCGCCTTGTCCTACACTACGCCAGCTCCCCTGAACAGGGTAGCCATTAATAAGAAAGCGTTCGCAACAGGCTCACTGCGGCGGGTGCTCCCAGGCTTTCAGGCCAATTTTTTTGCTGACGAAGCCTTCGACACACATCAGGTTCATGTCCAAGAAGAAACTTGCCGCGCTGACTCTGCTTGCCGCCACCGCCCTGCCCGCCGCGCACGCCGCCCCCGGCCAGGATGAAATCGAGAAACTGCTGGTGCAGAAAGGCCTGGTTGCCCGGCTGGGCGACACCATCCACCAGGCCACCGACCGCGCCGCCGATCTGATGAAGAACGCCATGGGCGCGCTGGGCGTGCCCTACCGCCTGGGCGGCACCTCGGCCGAGACGGGTTTCGATTGCAGCGGCTTCGTGGTCGCCATGTTCCAGCAGACCATGGGCCTGGTGCTGCCGCGCACCGCCGCCGACCAGGCCGCGGCCACCGCCAAGATCGAAAAGGCCGAGCTGAAGCCGGGCGACCTGGTGTTCTTCAACACCATGCGCCGCGCCTACAGCCACGTGGGCATCTACATGGGCGACGGCAAGTTCATCCATTCGCCCCGCACCGGCTCGCAGGTGCGCGTCGAGAACATGAACATCAGCTACTGGCAGACCCGCTTCAACGGCGCACGCCGCGTGCTGACCAACGACCAGATGGCCCAGGCGCCCTCCAGCGCATCGCGCGTGATCGACCGCGACTCGCCCGCACCCACCACGGTGCGCCTGGGCGGCAGCTTCGGCAAACCGAAAGCCGCCAGCACACTGGCCGACCTGCCGCAGGGCGGCGAAAGCATCTGAGGCGTCGACGCCTCGACAGGTTTTACCTCCTCCAAAGGTACAGGGCCCGCAAGGGCCCTCTTTTTTGGGCGCGCCGATAGCACGCGCGGCGGCGGTCAGTCGTCGCTGGCGTTCAGGCCGGGAAACAGCACCTCGGTGAAGCCGAAGCGCGTGAAGTCGCGCACCCGCATCGGGTACAGCGTGCCGATCAGGTGGTCGCACTCGTGCTGCACCACGCGGGCATGAAAGCCTTCTGCATCGCGCTCGATGGGGTCGCCGTAGGGGTCGAAGCCGCTGTAGCGGATGCGCCGCCAGCGCGGCACCACGCCGCGCAGGCCGGGCACCGACAGGCAGCCTTCCCAGTCCTCCTCTTCCTCGTCCGACAATGGCGTGATGACGGGGTTGCACAGCACCGTGCGCGGCACGGGCGGCGCGTCGGGGTAGCGCGGGTTCATGGCGCCCGTGCCGAAGATCACCAGCTGCAGGTCGACGCCGATCTGCGGCGCCGCGAGACCGGCGCCATTGGCGGCGTGCATGGTCTCGAACATGTCGCGCACCAGCAGGTGCAGTTTGTCGGTGTCGAAAGCGCGCACCGGCTGCGCCACGCGCAGCAGGCGCGCGTCGCCCATTTTCAGGATGTCGTGAATGGCCATGCCGCGATCATCGGGCATGCGCGGCCGTCGCGCACTCAGGGCCGGCGGACACCGCCCTCGCGCCCGCCCCGGAAGCCGCCGCCGCGCCCCCAGTTGCCGCCCCCGCGACCGGGGTTGCCCTGCCAGTGGTTGCCACCGCGGCCCGGGTTGCCCTGCCAATGGCTGCCGCCGCGCCCGGGGTTGCCGCGCCAGTGGCGGTCACCCCGGCCGTGCCAGTGGCTCCCGCCACCCCAGCCGCCCCAGATGCCCAGCGACACGCTGGGGCGCCAGTAGGGGTAGTAGCCCGGCGCGCCGTAGTAATACGCCGGCGCCCCGTAATACGCGCTGCCGTAGTACGGCGCATAGGCGGCGCCCGAATAGACCACCGGCGCGCCGATCTCGTACGGCTCGGCCGACACCACCACGCAGCCGCCCAGCAATGCCAGTGCGGCACCGGCCGCACCCAGCGCCACGCGCCGTGTCAGGGAAGATGAACACTCAACCGCCATGTCCGCTGCTCCTGTAAGGCTTCAACACCGGGCAGCCGCTTCCTGGAAGCTGCCCGTACCACCGCATGGTAGTCCGGTCATGTAAAGCACGCCGGGCTGCGCGACATCGCAAGCGGCCCCAACTTCAAGGTACAAACGGCTTCAAGCCATTGCCCAACAAGCGCAAGCAGCTATCCATTTGATACTTCCGGTCGAGCAGCCAGCCACGCCGCACCGCGCACGCCCGACGAATCACCGTGCCGCGCCGGCGCCAGCACCGTGCGCACGCTGTCGCTGAACACCTGCGGCGCCCACAGGCGCGGCACCGCGTCGTACAGCGCCGCCACGTTGCTCATGCCGCCGCCCAGCACGATCACGTCGGGGTCGAGCAGGTTGATCACCTGCGCCAACGCGCGCGCCAGGCGGGCCGCGTAACGCTCGACGCTGGCCTGCGCCGCCGCATCGCCCGCGCGCATGGCGGCCACCACCTGCGCCGCGTCCAGGCGCTGCCCCGTCATCGCCGCATGGTCGGCCGCCAGCGCGGGGCCGGACAGCCAGGTCTCCACGCAATCCGCCCGCCCGCACCAGCAGACGCGCGGTGCGCGCTGCTCGCCCGGCTCGGGCGGCAGCGGGTTGTGCCCCCACTCGCCCGCGATGCCGTTGCGCCCGTGCAGCACCTGCCCCCGCACGGCGATGCCCGCGCCCACGCCGGTGCCCAGGATGGCGGCAAACACCACTTCGGCGCCCGCGCCAGCGCCGTCGGTGGCCTCGCTCAGCGCCAGGCAGTTGGCATCGTTTTCCAGCCCCAGCGGGCGCTGCAGCAGCGCCTGCAGGTCTTCGCGCAGCGGCTGGCCGTTGAGCGCCGTGGAATTGGCGTTGCGCACCCGGCCCGTCAGCGGCGACAGGCTGCCCGGAATGCCGATGCCCAGCGGCAGCCCCGTCGCGCCCAGGCGCTGCTCGGCCTGCGCCACCAGCCCCGCGATGGCGCGCAGCGTGCCTGCGTAATCGCCCTGCGGCGTGGCCACCCGTTCGCGCAGCAGAAAGGCGCCGTGCCCGTCCAGCGCGGCGATCTCGATTTTGGTGCCGCCGAGGTCGATGCCCAGGCGGATGCCCGGCGCGCCACTCATGCAGCGTCGCCCAGCAGCGCACGCATCTCGATCTCGTCGATCACCGCCACGCCCAGTTCGCGCGCCTTGTCCAGCTTGCTGCCGGCCTCCTCGCCCGCGACGACGTAGTGCGTCTTCTTGCTGACGCTGCCCGACACCTTGGCGCCGGCAGCCTCCAGCATTTCCTTCGCCTCATCGCGGCTCAGCGTGGGCAGGGTGCCGGTCAGCACGAAGGTCTTGCCGGCCAGCGGCAGCAGCGCGGCGGGCGCCGGTTCGCCTTCGGGCCAGGTGATGCCGACCGCGCGCAGCTGTTCGACCACCTCGCGGTTGTGCGGCTGCTGGAAGAAGGTGTGGATGCTCTCGGCCACCACGGGGCCGACGTCGGGCGTCTGCAGCAACTGGTCCGTGCTGGCGGCCATGATGGCGTCGAGCGTGCCGAAGTGGCGCGCCAAGTCCTTGGCCGTGGTCTCGCCGACGTGGCGGATGCCGAGCGCGAACAAAAAGCGCGCCAGCGTGGTCTGCTTCGATTTTTCCAGCGCATCCAGCAGGTTCTGCGCCGACTTGGCGGCCATGCGCTCCAGCGCGGTCAGGGCGACGAAGCCCATGCGGTACAGGTCGGGCAGCGCCTTGACGACATTGCCGTCGACCAGTTGCTCGACCAGCTTCTCGCCCAGGCCCTCGATGTCCATGGCGCGGCGGCTGGCGAAATGCAGCAGCGCCTGCTTGCGCTGCGCGGCGCAGAACAGGCCGCCGGTGCAGCGGTGGTCGGCCTCGCCTTCTTCGCGAACCACGGCGCTGTCGCACACGGGGCAATGCGTGGGCATGCTGAACTCGGGCGCGCCGTCCACGCGCTTGTCGGCCAGCACCGAGACGACTTCCGGGATCACGTCGCCCGCGCGGCGCACCACCACGGTGTCGCCCACGCGCACGTCCTTGCGGCGCGCCTCCAGTTCGTTGTGCAGCGTGGCGTTGGTCACCGTCACGCCGCCGACGAACACGGGGGCCAGCTTGGCGACGGGCGTCAATTTGCCGGTGCGGCCCACCTGCACGTCGATGGCCTGCACCGTGGTCAGCTGCTCCTGCGCTGGGTACTTGTGCGCCACGGCCCAGCGCGGCTCGCGCGTGACGAAGCCCAGCTCGCGCTGCAGTTCCAGGCTGTCCACCTTGTACACCACGCCGTCGATGTCGAACGGCAGGCTGTCGCGCTGGGCGGCCACGGCGGCGTGGAATGCTATCAACTCAGAAGCGCCCTGCGCTGGCTGCACAAGGTCGGAAACGGGAAAACCCCAGGCCTTGAGCGCTTGCAGCACCTGCCAGTGCGCCGCGAAATCCGGGCCACCCGCGTCGGGCGACGTGACCTCGCCCAGACCATAGGCATAGAAGCTCAGCGGGCGCTGGCGCGCGATGCCCGAATCGAGCTGGCGCACCGCGCCGGCCGCGGCGTTGCGCGGGTTGACGAAGGTCTTCGCGGCCTTGTCGCCGGCAGCCATGCGTTCGCGCATGCGCTCGTTCAGCGCCTCGAAGTCGTCACGGCGCATGTAGACCTCGCCGCGGACTTCGAGCACCGGGGGGATGGGCCAGCCGCCACCCTCACCCCGGCCCTCTCCCGCCAGCGGGAGAGGGCGTGAAGACACGGCCGTCTCAGCGTCCGTGGTCTTGCCCCCTCGCCCCTCTGGGGAGAGGGCTGGGGTGAGGGGCTGGTTCGCCAAGGGCGCGGTGCTGCCCCCACCCCCGCCCTCCGCCAGCGGGGGATGAAGCGAAGCCAGCCGCAGCGGAATCTGCCGGATGGTGCGGATGTTCTGCGTCACGTCCTCACCCGTCTCGCCGTCGCCGCGCGTGGCGGCCTGCACCAGCACGCCGTGCTCGTAGCGCAGGCTGATGGCCAGGCCGTCGAACTTGGGTTCGGCCACGTAGTCGATGGGCGCGCCGGCCAGCGCGGCCTGCGCGGCGGCGCACAGCGGCTCGGCGCGGTAGCGGGGGTCGGTGGGCTTCAGTTCGGTGCGGCGCTGCTCGCTGGCCAGGTGGTTGCGCACCTGTTCGTCGAACTTCTCGGCACCGGCGGGCGTGGTGTCGGTCTCGGTGCGGATGCTGAGCATGGGCAGCGCGTGGCGCACCGGGGTGAAGCCCGCCAGCACCGCGCCGCCCACGCGCTGGGTGGGCGAATCGGGCGTGCGCAACTCGGGGTGCGCGGCTTCCAGCGCCTGCAGTTCCTGGAACAGGCGGTCGTACTCGGCGTCGGGCAGCTCGGGGGCATCCAGCGTGTAGTACTGGTGCGCGGCGCGCTGGATCAGGCCCCGCAACTCGGCGGCGCGGGCTTCGATGGATGCTTCAGTATTCATAGCTGCATGCGCTTGTCGGGTGGGCGCGGAAGGGCTATTTGACCATGGAAATCACAGCGGGCCTGCTGTCGGGATGAGCGCCGCTGGCCCCCACCCCGGCCCTCCCCCAGCGGGGGAGGGAGTCAACACCGGACTGCGCAGCCAGCCCAGCCAATCGCCGCGGAGCAGGTCACGCGAGGAACGCCGTGGAAGGGCTTGGCCCGCCCGCTGGCGTTGCCCCCCTTCCCGCGCAGCGAGAGAAGGGGGCAAGGCGCGCGAGCGCCTCAGGGGGCTGTCAACTGAACAGCCGGCGCGCCTGAGCCGAGCCGGCGGCCAGGTCGTGCTCGTCCAGCGTGTCGTACAGGCGTTCCAGGTCGGCGCCGATGGTGTCGATCATCTCGGGGCGCAGGGGCTGGCCGGCGTCGTCGGTGATGACGCCGCCCATGCCCTCGGCCAGCGCGAAGGCGGCGTCGCGCAGGCGCGCGAAGGGCTGCTCGTTGCGGTGCACCTGCGGCACGTCGAGGTTGAGCGTGACCTCCTGGATGGCCGAATGCGCCGGGTCTTCCGACAGCGCGGCCTGCGGGTCGAAGCTGAGATCGAGCACCGGCGGCAGGCCGGGCTCGCTGGACGGCAGCACCATGCGGCCCGGGATGACGCCGGCCACGAAGCCCAGCCGCGCAGCCTGCTGGTGCACGAAGCCGGGGCTCCACGCCGAGCCGCGCGCGCGCAGGGTGAAGCCGAGCTGCGCATCGTGCTGGCCGGCGAACTGGTCCAGCTCGCGCGCGCGGGCCACCTCGTGCAGCATGTCGGGGAAGTCCGGCGCGCCACCCACGGCATCGGCATAGCGCTGCGCCTTCATGACGAATTCGGAGTATTCGATCTCGTTCAGCGCGCCGGTGCGGTTGGCCAGCTGCACGCCGGCCTGCAGCGCGGTGTAGCGCTGGCCGGCGATGGGGTGTTCCCATTCGCCGCTGTCCTCGTTCTGCGCCTCGACGGCGAAGGGCTTGCTGCCGACGCGGCGGGTGGCCGGCAGCGCGGCCAGCAGCGCATCGCCCGAGACCACGCGGCCATCCAGCGCGATGGGGGCGATGACGTCGATCAGTGCATCGAGCCGCGGGCGCTTGTCGGGCACGGGCAGCGGGCCCAGCGGCTGCAGGGCCGACGGGGTGTCGAACGCAGGCTCGACGCGCTCGGGCGCCGGCGCGCCGCTGCTGCCGTCGATGGTGGGCTCGACCCGCTCGGCCACCAGCGGCGCGGGCTGCGACTCGGGCTGCGCCTGCCGCGGCTCGTTGCGCCGCGCGTTCCAGGTGTTGTAGGCGATCACGCCGCCCAGAATCAGCCCGCCGGCCACGGCCAGGCCCACTTGCAAGGAACTCATGTTGGACGCTCTCCCAAGATGCGCCGTGCCAAGGGGAAGAACGTGGTGCTGGCCACGCCTGCGGTTGGCATAGATATGGTTTTGATAGTGGCTTGCGCTAGTCCCGCCTTGTTTTCAAATGAAAAACGTCTGAAAACCTTGTGCGGAAAGCGCAGGCAGCTATGGTTATTGGAGTGCCGACGCCTCGCCCCGTCACCGCATGGCGCGGTGCCCGTGCGATGGCGCTGGAGCGGGGTGGTCACGCAGCCATCATCCCATCAGACGGTTTCAGCCATGCCGACGGCGCTTTCCATGTCCACCGCCACGATGCGCGACACGCCCTGCTCCTGCATCGTCACGCCGATCAGCTGCTCGGCCATTTCCATGGCGATCTTGTTGTGGCTGATGAACAGGAACTGCGTGCCCTGGCCGCTCATCTTGGTGACGAGCTTGGCATAGCGCTCGGTGTTGGCGTCATCCAGCGGCGCGTCCACCTCGTCCAGCAGACAGAACGGCGCCGGGTTGAGCTGGAAGATGGCGAACACCAGCGCGATGGCTGTCAGCGCCTTCTCGCCGCCCGAGAGCAGGTGGATGGTCTGGTTCTTCTTGCCCGGCGGCTGCGCCAGCACCTGCACGCCGGAGTCGAGGATTTCCTCGCCCGTCATCACCAGCTTGGCGTGGCCGCCGCCGAACAGCTCGGGGAACATGCGGCCGAAATGCTCGTTGACGGTGTTGAAGGTGCTGCCCAGCAACTCGCGCGTTTCGCCATCAATCTTCTTGATCGCGTCTTCCAGCGTGGTCATCGCCTCGGTCAGGTCGGCGTTCTGCGCATCTAAAAATTGCTTGCGCTCGCGCGCCGTGGTCAGCTCGTCCAGCGCGGCCAGGTTGACGGCGCCCAGCGCCTGCACGTCGCGGTGCAGGCGGTCGATCTCGCCCTGCAGGCCTTGCAGGCGCACGTTGCCTTCGGTGATGGACTGCTCGACGGCCGCCAGGTCGGCTTCGGCGTCGGTCAGCAGCTGCGTGTATTGCTCGGTGCCCAGGCGGGCGGCTTGCTCTTTCAGTTGCAGCTCGGTGATGCGGGCGCGCAGCGGGTCCAGCTCGCGCTCCAGCGTCAGGCGGCGCTCGTCGGATGCGCGCAGCTTGGCGGTGAGGTCGTCGTAGGTGCTGCGCTGTGCGCCCAGGGCCTGCTCGCGCTCCAGCTTCAGCGCCAGCGCGCTTTGCAGGCCGGCTTGCGCGGCGGCGTCGGTCAGGCGCGTCAGCTCTTCCTGCGCGCGCTGCTGCTCGGCCTCGATGCCGGCGGTCTGCTGGCCGGCGGTGTCGATGGTGCGGGCCAGTTCGGCGCGGCGCGCTTCCAGGCTGCGCTGGGCAAAGGTGGCCTCTTGCGCCTGGCGTTCCAGCGTGCGCTGCTGCTCGCGCGCCTCGGCCAGCTTGCGCTCGGCCTCGATCACGCGCTCGTCCAGCTGCGCGTGGCGCTCCTGCGTGTCGGCGAGCTGCATGTCCAGCTCTTCGAAGCGCGCCTCGGCGGTCACGCGGCGCTCCTGCAGGTCGCCCAGCGAAGCATCCACCTCGGCCAGGTCGCCGGCGATCTGCTCGCTGCGCGCGCGGGTCTGCTCGGCCAGCTGGGTCAGGCGCAGGGTTTCGACCTGCAGCTCGTGGGCGCGCTGCTGCGCCTCGGCGGCCTCGCGGCGCGTGGTGACGAGGCGCTGGCTGGCGTCGCTGTAGGTGGCCTCGGCCTTGACCAAGGCGTTGCGCGCTTCGTCGCTGATGAGCGATTGCGCGCGCAGCTGCTTCTCGATGTTCTCGATCTCCTGCGCGCGCGCCAGCAGGCCGGCCTGCTCGGAATCGGGCGCGTAGAAGCTGACGCTGTGCGCGGTGACGCAGTGGCCATCCTTCACATAGATGGCGTCGCCGCTTTGCAACTGGGTGCGGGCGGCCAGAGCGTCTTCGAGGCTGGTGGCCGTGTAGCAGCCGGCCAGCCAGTCGGACAGCAGCGCCTTCTGGCCCGAGTCGTGCAGGCGCAGCAGATCGGCCAGGCGCGGCAGGCTGCCGGCGCGCTCGGGCAGCGCGGCGCTGGGCGGGTTGTAGAAGGCCAGTTTGGCCGGCGGTGCATCGGCGGCGAAGGCACGCACCATGTCGAGGCGGCTGACTTCGAGCGCGCTCATGCGCTCGCGCAGCGCGGCTTCCAGCGCGTTCTCCCAGCCGGGTTCGACGTGGATGCGGCTCCACAGGCCCTGCAGGCCGTCCAGCCCGTGCTTCTGCAGCCAGGGCTTGAGCTTGCCGTCGGTCTTCACCTTTTCCTGCAGCGCCTTCAACGCCTCCAGCCGGGCCGACAGATCGGCCAGCTTGGCGCTTTCGCTGTTCACGGCCTGCTGCGCGGCGCGGCGAGCTTCATCGAGCTGCGGCACGCTGTCCTGCAGCTCGCCCAGGCGGGCGTCGGTGACTTCGGCCGTTTCCTGCGCGCTACTCAGTTGCTGCTGCAGGTTCAGCAGGCGCTGCTCGTCGGGCGCGGCCAGTGCGTTCTTGTCGGCGCTGAGCTTTTCGCGCCGCGCGTTCAACTGGCGCGTCTGCTCCTCGATGCCGCGCTGCTCGGCGGCCAGCACCTGAATCTGCTGCTGCACCTGGCCGACGGCGGTGCGCTGCTCGGCCGACTTGGCCTGCGCGCCGCGCAGCGCCTCTTCCAAATCGGGCAAGGCGCCCTGCTGCTCTTCGAGCTGCGCGGCCAGAGTGATGGATTTTTCTTCGGCCTCGGCGCCCTGCGCGGCCAGGTTCTCGATCTCGGCTTCGGCCTCGTCCTTGCGTGCGGCCCACTGGGCGACTTGTTCCTTCAACTGCACCAGCCGCGCCTCGGCACGCTGGCGGCCTTCGACGACGAAGCGGATCTCCGCCTCCAGCCGGCCGACTTCGGCGCTGGCCTCGTACAGCAGGCCCTGCGCCTGGTTCACCTGGTCGCCAGCGGCGTAGTGGGCCTGGCGGATGGTTTCCAGATCGGACTCGACATGGCGCAAGTCGGCCACGCGCGATTCGAGGTCGTTGACGGCCTTCTCGGCGTCGGCCTTGAGCTTGACCTGGCCTTCCTCGGCCTCGGCACGCTTCAAGAACCAGAGCTGGTTCTGCTTCAGCGAGGCCGCCGATTGCAGGCTGCGGTACTGCTGTGCCACCTCGGCCTGCTTTTCCAGCTTCTCCAGGTTGGCGTTCAGTTCGCGCAGGATGTCTTCGACGCGCGTCAGGTTCTCGCGCGTGTCGGCCAGGCGGTTCTCGGTCTCGCGGCGGCGCTCCTTGTATTTGCTGACGCCGGCGGCTTCTTCGAGGAACAGGCGCAGCTCTTCAGGGCGCGATTCGATGATGCGGCTGATGGTGCCCTGGCCGATGATGGCGTAGGCGCGCGGGCCCAGGCCGGTGCCGAGGAACACGTCCTGCACGTCGCGCCGGCGCACCGGCTGGTTGTTGATGTAGTAGCTGGAGTTGCCGTCGCGCGTCAGCACGCGCTTGACGGAAATCTCGGTGAACTGGCTCCACTGGCCACCGGCGCGGTGGTCGGCGTTGTCGAACACCAGTTCGACCGACGAGCGCGAGGCCGGCTTGCGCGTGGTGGTGCCGTTGAAGATGACGTCCTGCATCGACTCGCCGCGCAGTTCCGACGCCTTGGATTCGCCCAGCACCCAGCGCACCGCGTCCATGATGTTCGACTTGCCGCAGCCGTTGGGGCCCACCACGCCCACCAGCTGGCCGGGCAGCATGAAGTTGGTGGGTTCGGCGAAGGACTTGAAGCCCGAGAGCTTGATGGAGTTGAGACGCACTGGCGCAGCGGGCCGCGGGGCCGGAAAGAGGGGCGAAAGCGAAGCGGCGATGATACCGTGCGCCCACCCGCGCAGGCGCTGCGGCACCGGGGGACCATGCGGCGCCTCAGTCCACCGATCGCTTCAAAAAGAATAGCTTTTCGCGCTTGCCCTGACTGCCTTGGAGCCGAATTTCACTCAGATGCTGCAAATCGTTATCTGACCCTGGATGTCACCCTGGGGTAGCAGGCGTCGGATCGTGTAGAGGCCATGCCCTGTTTGCATCGCAGGGCAACTCGTATCCACCCCCGATTTCCTGCCAATGGCGCCCCGTTTTCTACCGAAGCGGAATCACAAGTCGACCCGCCCCGAAGTGGTAACATTGTTGAAACCTCAGGAGTTCCATCATGCACATCGTGATCCGCACCATCGGCAACAGCAAAGGCGTGGTTTTGCCCAAGGCCTTGCTGGCCCAGGCGGGGTTGGACAGTGCAAGCACGGCCATGGTCTCGGTCGAGCAAGGCGCCATCGTGCTGCGCCGGCCCGCCAAACTGGCGCGTGCCGGCTGGGCAGAGGCTGCGCAGGCCATCGCCGCAGCGGGTGACGATGCCCTGCTGATGGGCGAGTTCGGCAACGCGGCCGACCAGGACCTGTCATGGTGAAACGCGGAGACATCTGGCTGGTCAACCTCGACCCCACGGTCGGCAGCGAGATTCAAAAGACGCGGCCTTGCGTGGTCATCTCGCCGGCCGAACTGCACGACCATCTGCGCACCGTCATCGTCGCGCCCATGACCTCCCAAGGCTTCGCTGCCCCATTTCGTGTGCCCGTCACCCACGCAGGCACCCAAGGGCTGATCGTGCTCGATCAAATGCGAACCGTGGACAAGATTCGCCTGGCCAAAAAGCTGGGAGCGGTCTCAGCCAAAACCTTGAGTGCCACCCTGGCCGCCTTGCAGGAAATTTTTGAAGAGTGAATAAAAACACTTGGATGCTTGACCTCGATGAGCATCCAATTGATCAAACAAGAAAATGGATTGAAGCTCTCGGCCAATTCACCTTTTCGAGCTTGAAGAAAATTGGTATCTGACCCTATTTTTTCCAACCCTAATTTCCCCCGCCGGTAAATCCTAAACCCTTGAGGAGCCAAATTGTAGTGGACTTTTCGAGCGACTGGGCTCTGCCCTTGAATCCCCGCAAGTCGCCAAACGGCTCAAACCCTGCAGCCGCCTTTAAATCTTTGTTCAAAGCCTTTGCATATTCAATAACATCAATAATGGCTTGACGCATATCAGGGTCGGAAACCTGCTTCCCATGAATGACTCGATCTCTGACTCTCTCCGCTTTTTTAATTTTTTCTGAGGTGCTGTCATTCAAGGCATGCCCAAAGACGTTTTTATAAAGAAGCCGAAAACCATCTCTGGTTAAATGCTGCTTGTTGATGGCATTGTCTGCAACCTCGCCGTCAGCACCATGCAGCTTAACGACACCGCAATAGAGCGCTCGATTCTGAGCTTGCTCCGTTTTCAGGAATGCATACGCAAGACATACTGTTATGGGAAGTCCTTGACCAATAATGGCAGTTGCTCAAAGTACCACTTGATCTGATCGCCGCTTTCATTGAAGTGGTTGATCACGCCCTTGTAGCTTGCTGCGGTTGCAGAGGTTTTTTTCATGTTACTCAATTTTTCCATGATAAACATCTTTCCGATTGGTGGAAATAAAAAGGCGGATTGCGCCTCTCGGCCAATCCGCCTCTTCGATCATTGAGGGAAAATCGTGATCTGACCCTGTTTTCCCTTATTTCCATCGGTTTTGAAATTAGGGCGTGGCCGGCTGGCAATCCTTCGGCGACAGTTTGGCCGCCGCAGTAGTAGTGCATGTCCATGTACCGGAAACCCCGGTGGTAGCGTTGTCTGCGGTACGCGCCCAAGTCACTTTTTTGCCGGCAATCAATGAAGCGCCTTTCAGTGTGCACTCCAGAGTGCTCTCACCATTCGTTGCGACGGCTGCAGTAATAGTGCAGCGATTGGTCGTAGCCTGGAGACCAACGTCAGCAGGAAGAGCAATCGCTGCAGCAAGACCATCAGTGATTTTGCTTTCCACATTGACCTTACCGGGCGTGATTTCCGCCAAACCTGCCGCGATTTGGGATTTGGCGGTGTAATCCTGATACGCCGGCAGCGCCACGGCCGCCAGAATACCGATGATCGCCACGACGATCATCAGTTCGATCAGGGTGAAGCCGGCCTGGGCGCGGCGCAGTGCGGTGGATTTCATTTGAAAGGCTCCTGTGAACTTGAATGAAACTGGCGGTTACCAGTCGGCTTCAGTTCTGCAGTCGGCATGCCAGGAGCCGCGGGGCCGGTTTTCGTGCGGTATTTGGCAGAGGCGTCGCCGATTGATTCAGGCACGACCGTTCCAGCCCCGGCGTGACACGGCAAATTGCGTGTCACGGCATGGCGGGCGCCATGTCACCGGTTGTTTCTCACACGCCTAGAATCGGGCCGAAGCACAAAGGAAATCGGCATGGACATGATCAGCTTGGACGCGGCGGTGGCCATCACGGGCATCAGCCGCAGCACGCTGTGGCGGCGGGTGACGGACGGGCGCATCGGCAAGGGCGGCAAGGACGCGCGCGGCCGCGCGCTGCTGGTGCTGGCCGACGTGCTGCCGCTGGCCGAGGTGCCGCTGAGCGCAGGCGACCTGCCGGTGCTGCTGCAGGCCGACGCCGGCGTGGCCGATGCGCAGGCGGACATGGGGGCGCTGTTTTATGTGGCAGGTGCCGAGAAGGCCGCGCTGTACTGGCTGAACGAGGCCGCAGCGCAAGGCCACGCCGACGCCATGCAGTGGCTGGGCATTGCCCACTATGCGGCTTCGGGGGGGGGGGGGGAGTCTACACACGCAGGAGCAGAAAGACAACCTCGCCCTCATGTGGATCGCCCGGGCAGCGGCGCTGGGGCACCCGGTGGCGCGGCAGCAGATGGCCAGGCTGCGGCCCGGGCGGCCGGGCGTTTGAGCAGCTGTGTGGGAGCGGCCTTGGCCGCGATGGGGGTGGCCGGTGCGCGATGCGCTTCATCGCGGCCAAGGCCGCTCCTACAGAATGAGGGGCGGCGGGGTTAAGCGCGCGCGGCCTCGCCGAGCACACGGGCCGCCCACTGGTTGAGGCTGACGCCCGCCGCCTGCGCCGCCATCAGGGCGGCGCTGTGCACCTCGGGCGCAACCCGCAGCATCATCTTTCCGCTGGCAGGCTGCTGGGGCGCTTTGCCAATTCTGGCGCAGGTCTCCAGATAGTCGTCCACGGCTTCCTCGAATGCGGCGCGCAGCTCGGCCACCGATTCCGCATGAAACGAAACGACGTCGGTGATGCCGACCAGCCGCCCAACGAGGATGTTGTCGCGGTCATCGAATTCGATGCGGGCCGTCTGGCCCTTGTGAGTCATGGTGCTGCTCATGGTTGGACTCCTATCAACGCCAGAAACGCCCTGGCTTCTTCTACCTGGTACGGCTTGGCCTCTTTGGCCGGGTGGGGGCGGTGAAAGGCGCTGACATGCTGGCCGTGCACAAACCGCACGCGCGACCCCCGGCCCTCCACCACCACGCACCCCACAGCCAGCAGCAGTGCCTCGATGCGCGCCCATTCAAGCGCCGATGGTGTCGGCTTGCTGAACACGGCCTCCAAGGTCTTTTTATGCTTGCTGTTCATGATTGCAATTCTAGGCAACTCATCTGCATGTTGCAATCATTATTTGATAGCATCTCGAATGCCCACCCTGAATCTCCCCGACTTTGAGCCCTGCTCAGGCCAGTGACGCATCCTGCGCGGCCTGCTCAAAGTCAATTTTGTCAATACTCCTTGGGAGTACATATGCCCAGCGCTTGACTGGCAAGCGCTGGCGGGCAGCATGCTGGGGAGTATCTGCGCTGACCGCTACGTCGCGATCACGCGCCGGGCCAGGCGCTCCAGCGGCGACTGCAGCCATTGCTCCAGACGGCGCGGCAGCTGCAGGGGCTTGAGCAGCATGCGCACCGCCTGATCGGCCGGCAGACGGCTGCTGACCAGCCGGTACACGCGCTGGCTGATGTCCTCGAAGCTTTGCGCGCCCTGCGGGAACATGCCGCCCTTGTGCGCCCACACGTGGCGCAGCGCGACGTCGGAGTCGCTCTCGCGCAGCTCCAGCAGGCGCTTGTACAGCACGCGGGCCACGCGCGCGCGGCCGGCCGGGCGCTGGGCGTTCAGCAGCTTGAAATAGGCCAGGAAGTGCTTGTAGTGGTTCACCTCGTCGGCGCGGATGTGGCCGAGCAGCTCGGTCAGCAGCGGCTCGGTGCTTAAAGACCGCAGCGTCTGGTAATAGGTGGTGGTGCCCATCTCGACCACGCAGCGCGCGGCCAGCTCCAGCGCGCGGTTGGGCTCCAGCTCGTCCATGCTGCACAGGGGGCCGTATTCGGCGATGAAACCCTCGAACGCCGTCTGCCAGGGAAAGTCGGGCCAGGCAGCCTTCACGTACAGCTCGAAGGCGCGGCCGTGCTGCAGTTCCTCGTGCTCCCACTGTGCCTGCAGCCAGGCGGCCACCTCGGGGTGGTCGGCGTAGTGCGCCGCCAGGTTGCTGGTGTACAGGTCGGAGCCGGATTCGATGAACGATGCGCTGACCAGCAGGTAGAACAGCTCTTCATGACCAGCGATGCGGCGCTGGTCGATGCGCGACCAGTCCACCTCGTCCACGCGCCAGCGCGGGGCGTGGCTGGTGGCGGGCGCGGTGTGGGGGGCGGCGTTGCGCTGCAACGGCGTGGCTTCGCCGGGCCACGAAGCGGGGTCGAGAGAAGGACTGTTCAAGGTATCGAAATTCGTCGCCAGAGATGAATTTCAGCATAGCGCACAGGCGGATACGCCTTGTTTCGACACGTGACACCGGGATGACAGGCCGCCGCCGCGCCGCGGTGGCGGGCACCCGCGACGCAGATAATCGGCGCCCATGAACCCCCTGCTCTCGCGCCTGCAGCCCTACCCCTTCGAGCGGCTGCGCCAGCTGTTCGCGGGCGTCACGCCCAACCCGGCCTACCGCCCCATCAGCCTGGGGATAGGCGAGCCGCGGCATGCGACCCCGCAGTTCATTCAGGACGCGCTGGCCGGCGACCTGGCCACCGGCCTGGCCGGCTACCCGCCCACCGCCGGCTCGCCCGCCTTGCGCGAAGCCTGCGCCGGCTGGCTGCAGCGGCGCTACGGCGTGCAGGTCGATCCCGCGACGCAGGTGCTGCCCGTGCTGGGCTCGCGCGAGGCACTGTTTGCCCTGGCGCAGACGGTGGTGGACCCGACGCAACCGGGCGCCACCGTGGTCTGCCCCAACCCGTTCTATCAAATCTACGAAGGCGCCACGCTGCTGGCCGGCGCGCAGCCGCATTACGTGGCCAGCGACCCGGCGCGCAACTTCGCGCCGCGCTGGGACCTGGTGCCGGATGCCGTATGGGCACGCACGCAACTGGTCTACGTCTGCTCGCCCGGCAACCCCACGGGCGCCGTGATGCCGCTGCAGGAGTGGAAGCTGCTGTTCGAGCTGAGCGACCGGCACAGCTTCGTCATCGCCTCGGACGAGTGCTACAGCGAGATCTACTTCCAGGGCGAGCCGCCGCTGGGCGGGCTGGAGGCGGCGGCGCAACTCGGCCGTTCGGACTTCAAGCGCCTGGTCATGCTCACCAGCCTGTCCAAGCGCAGCAACGTGCCGGGCATGCGCTCGGGCTTCGTGGCGGGCGACGCCGACATCCTGAAGGCCTTCCTGCTCTACCGCACCTACCACGGCAGCGCCATGAGCGGCGCGGTGCAGACGGCCAGCATCGCCGCCTGGGGCGACGAGGCGCACGTGCAGGACAACCGCCGCCAGTACCGCGAGAAGTTCGCCGCCGTCACGCCGCTGCTCGAACCCGTGATGGACGTGAAGCTGCCCGACGCCGCCTTCTACCTGTGGGCCGGGGTGCCCGATGCGTGGAAAAGTAGCGATACCGACTTCGCCCGCGCACTGCTCGCTCAATACAATGTGACGGTTCTGCCCGGCAGTTACCTGGCGCGCGATGCGGGCGGCGCCAACCCCGGCCAGGGCCGCGTGCGCATGGCCCTGGTGGCCGAGACGGCCGAATGTGTCGAGGCCGCCCAACGCATCGTGCAATTCATCCAATCCCATACCCCCTGACCCATGAGCCAGCAACTGCAGCAAATCATCGACAGCGCCTGGGAGCAGCGCGCCGAGTTCTCCCCCGCCGCCGCGCCCAAGGAGGTGGTCGAAGCCGTCGAGCACGTCATCCGCGACCTGAACGCCGGCCGCGTGCGCGTGGCCACGCGCCAGGGCGTGGGCCAGTGGACGGTGAACCAGTGGGTCAAGAAGGCGGTGCTGCTGTCCTTCCGCCTGAAGGACAACGACGTCATTCGCGCCGGCGACCTGGGCTTCTTCGACAAGGTGCCCACCAAGTTCAGCGACGCCGAGGGCTGCGGCCTGCGCGAATCCGGCGTGCGCGTGGTGCCGCCGGCCGTGGCGCGCCGCGGCAGCTACATCGGCAAGGGCGCGGTGCTGATGCCCAGCTACGTCAACATCGGCGCCTATGTCGACGAGGGCACCATGGTCGACACTTGGGCCACCGTGGGCAGCTGCGCCCAGGTGGGCAAGCACGTGCACCTGTCGGGCGGCGTGGGCTTAGGGGGAGTGCTGGAGCCGCTGCAGGCCAACCCGACCATCATCGAGGACAACTGCTTCATCGGCGCGCGCTCCGAAGTGGTCGAGGGCGTGATCGTCGAAGAGAACTCGGTGCTGGGCATGGGCGTGTACATCGGCCAGAGCACGCCGATCTTCAACCGCGAGACGGGCGAGATCAGTTACGGCCGCGTGCCCAGCGGCAGCGTGGTCATCAGCGGCGGCCTGCCCAAGACCGCCGCCAACGGCCAGCCCTACAGCCTGTACTGCGCCGTCATCGTCAAGACGGTGGATGCGCAGACGCGCTCCAAGACCAGCATCAACGATCTGCTGCGCCCCTGAGGCCTTCAGATCGAACCACCCGGATGACGGCGCCCACCAAGCGCCGACAGCTTCATTAATCATAGCAAACCATCTTACCGCCATGGCCACGTCTGTACCCGCACCGACCTCGATGATGGAACGCATCCTGCACCTGATGGCCGAGAAGAAGGCCTCGGACGTGTACCTGTCGGCGCACGCGCCGGCCACCATCAAGATCAACGGCCAGTGCGTGCCCATCAACGCGCAGGTGCTGCCGCCCGAGGCGGTGATGAACCTGCTGATCGACGTGGTGCCGCCCAACCGCATCGAGGAGCTGAAGGAAACCGGCGAGCTGAACATGGCCATCCCCATGTACGGCGTGGGCAACTTCCGCCTCTCGGCCATGCGCCAGCGCGGCACCTACGCGGCGGTCATCCGCTTCATCAGCCCCGACATCCCCGAGCTGGATTCGCTGCACCTGCCCAACATCCTGAAGCACCTGGTGATGGAAAAGCGCGGCCTGATCCTGATGGTGGGCGCCACCGGCGCCGGCAAGTCGACCACGTTGGCCTCGATGCTGGACCACCGCAACAAGAACGCGGCCGGCCACATCCTGACCATCGAGGACCCGATCGAATTCGTCTTCACCAACCGCAAGTCGCTGGTCAACCAGCGCGAGGTGGGCACCGACACCCAGGCCCTGCAGACCGGCCTGAAGAACGCGCTGCGCCAGGCGCCCGACGTGATCCTGATCGGCGAGATCCGCGACCGCGAGACCATGAGCGCCGCCATCGCCTACGCCCAGTCGGGGCACCTGTGCCTGGCCACGCTGCACGCCAACAACAGCTACCAGGCGCTGAACCGCGTGCTGTCGTTCTACCCCGTCGAGGTGCGCCCCACCCTGCTGGGCGACTTGGCGGCGGCGCTCAAGTCGGTGGTGTCGCAGCGCCTGATCCGCACCGTGGACGGCGGGCGCACGCCGGCCGTCGAGGTGATGCTGAACACCAAGCTGATCGCCGACCTGATCGAGAAGAGCGACTTCTCGGGCGTGAAGGAGGCCATGGACAACTCCATGGCCGAAGGCTCGCAGACCTTCGAGCAGGACCTGGCGCGCCTCATCATCGAGGGCAAGATCGACCGCAAGGAAGGCCTGGCCAACGCCGACTCGCCCACCAACCTGATGTGGCGCCTGCAGAACGACAGCGCCCGCTTCAACGCCAACAAGCCGCAGGAAGAGGAACGCCCGAGCGACGAGCCCTCGTTCACCGACATCACGCTGGACGTGCGCCCCAGCGGCTACGGCACCACCGGCTTCGGCAAGACGGGCTTCGGGCAGACCGGCTTCCGCAACTCGGGCTTCCGCCCCTCGGGGTTCCGCGATTCGGGCTTCCAGGACTCCAAGCTCGGCAGCTTTGCCGACTCGCGCATCGGCGACGCCTGAGGCCGCCCATGTCCGCCACGCGCCAGCTGGCCGAAGCCCTGATCGCCCGCCCCTCCGTCACCCCGCAGGACGCCGGCTGCATCGACCTGATCGCCGCGCGGCTGGCGCCGCTGGGCTTCGCCAACGACATCATCGACAGCGGGCCGGCCGACTTCCGCGTCCGAAATTTATGGTCAAAAAGGCCCGCAGCGCTTGATGGACAAGCGCAGGCAGCTATCAAGACAGTAGTTTTCGCGGGCCACACCGACGTCGTCCCCACCGGCCCGCTGGCGCAGTGGACGAGCGACCCCTTCACCCCCACCGAACGCGACGGCAAGCTCTACGGCCGCGGCGCCAGCGACATGAAGACCTCCATCGCCGCCTTCGTGGTGGCGGTCGAGCAGTTCCTGGCCGCCCGACCCGATGCGCCACTGAACATCGCCCTGCTGCTCACCAGCGACGAGGAAGGCCCCGCGGTGGATGGCACCGTCGTGGTCTGCGAACAGCTCAAGGCGCGTGGCGAAAAGCTCGACTGGTGCATCGTCGGCGAACCCACCGCCGTGCAGCGCACCGGCGACATGATCAAGAACGGCCGCCGCGGCACGCTGTCGGGCAGGCTCACCGTGCACGGCATCCAGGGCCACATCGCCTACCCGCACCTGGCGCGCAACCCCATCCACGACCTTGCCCCCGCGCTGGCCGAGCTGGTCGCCATCCGCTGGGACGAAGGCAACGCCTTCTTCCCGCCCACCAGCTGGCAGATCAGCAACATCCACGGCGGCACCGGTGCCAGCAACATCATCCCGGGGCAACTGGTGGTCGATTTCAACTTCCGCTTCTGCACCGAATCGACGCCCGAATCGCTGCAGTCGCGGCTCGAAGCCGTGCTGAAGAAGCACGGCGTCGACTACGACCTGGCTTGGACCCTGGGAGGCCTGCCCTTCCTCACCGAGCCGGGCGACCTCGTCACCGCCGTGCAGTCCGCCATCCGCGCCGAGACGGGCCTCGAGACCGAACTCTCCACCACCGGCGGCACCAGCGATGGCCGCTTCATCGCCCAGATCTGCCCCCAGGTCATCGAACTCGGCCCCCCCAACGCCAGCATCCACAAGATCGACGAACACATCGCGCTGGCCGACATCGAGCCGCTGACCAACATCTATCGGCGCGTGCTGGAGCGTCTGGCCACGGCATGAAGGTGGATGAATGGCGACGTGGCCACCGGTCTGATGCATTGACGCCCCGCGCCGGCGCGTTCGATTCGCGACCATGATTCAGCTTCAGAACCTCACCCTCCGCCGTGGCGCCAAGGTGCTGCTCGACGGCGCCAGCGTCACCATCCACCCCGGCGAGAAAGCCGCGCTGGTGGGGCGCAATGGCGCGGGCAAGTCGACGCTGTTCGCGCTGTTCAACGGCACGCTGCACGAGGACGGCGGCGACTTCGCCATGCCTGCCGCCTGGCGCATCGCGCAGGTGGCGCAGCACATGCCGGAGACCGCCGAGCCGGCGGCCGAATTCGTGCTTTCGGGCGATGAGCGCTTGGTGCACCTGCGCGAGCAGCTCTCGAAAGCAGAGCAATCGGGCGACGGCATCGCCATCGCGCACGCACACGGCGACTTGCACGACGCCGGCGCGCACGATGCGCGCTCGCGCGCCGAGGCGCTGATCCTGGGGCTGGGCTTCAAGGTGGATGAGTTGCAAAAGCCGGTGAACAGCTTCTCGGGCGGCTGGCGCATGCGCCTGCAGCTGGCGCGCGCGCTGATGGCCCCCAGCGATCTGCTGCTGCTGGATGAACCCACCAACCACCTGGACCTGGACGCGCTGGTGTGGCTGGAAGGCTGGCTGCAGCGCTACGCCGGCACGCTGATCGTGATCAGCCACGACCGCGAGTTTCTGGATGCGGTGACGCGCGTCACCCTGCACATCGAGCACCAGAAGCTGACGCGCTACGGCGGCAACTACAGCGCCTTCGAGGAGTTGCGCGCGCAGCAGCTCACGCTGCAGCAGGCGGCCTATGCCAAGCAGCAGGAGAAGATCGCCCACCTGCAGAAGTTCATCGACCGCTTCAAGGCCAAGGCGACCAAGGCCAAGCAGGCGCAAAGCCGCGTGAAGGCGCTGGAGCGCATGGAACGCATCGCGCCGGTGCTGGCCGATGCCGAATTCCAGTTCGAGTTCAAGGAGCCGGCCAACCTGCCCAACCCGATGCTGGCCGTGCGCGATGCGGTGTTCGGTTACCGCGCCGAGAAAGCTACAAAAACAGAAGCTGCGGGCGCCCAGCAGACGGGCGCTGCAGGCCAATTTGGCTTGAAACCCGAGCTGAGCGACTACGCCACCACTGCCACGCTGCACGCGCAGCTGGCAGCACGCGGCGAGCTGCCGCCCGAGCCGCAACCGGGCGACCGCGTGATCCTGCGCGGCGTGACGCGCACCGTGATGGCAGGCCAGCGCATCGGCATCCTGGGCGCCAACGGCCAGGGCAAATCGACTTTCGTGAAGACGGTGGCACGCACGCTGCCGCTGCTGGGCGGGCAGATCACCGAGGGCAAGGGCCTGGCGATCGGCTATTTCGCGCAGCAGGAGCTGGACGTGCTGCACGCTGGCAGCACGCCGCTGGAGCACATGGTGCGGCTGGCGCGCGAGACCGGGCGTGACAACACTGAGGAAGCCCGCGAGCAGCAACTGCGCAACTTCCTCGGCACCTTCAACTTCCCTGGCGAGATGGTGCTGCAGCCGGTGGGCCAGTTCAGCGGCGGCGAGAAGGCGCGCCTGGTGCTGGCCATGATCGTGTGGCAGCGGCCCAACCTGCTGCTGCTGGACGAACCCACCAACCACCTGGACCTGGCCACGCGCGAGGCACTGGCGGTGGCGCTGAACGAGTTCGAGGGCACCGTGATGCTGGTCAGCCACGACCGCGCTTTGCTGCGCAGCGTGTGCGACGAGTTCTGGCTGGTGGCGCGCGGCGGCGTGGCGCCGTTCGAGGGCGATCTGGACGACTACCAGCGCTATTTGCTGGACGAGGCCAAGCGGCTGCGCGAGCTGGCGGCGGCCCAGAATACTCCTGACTCCATAGCTGTCAGCACAGAATTCACAAGCGCTGAAGCCCCGAAGGCCTCTCAACCCACACTCAACCCCGCCGAGCAGCGCCGGCTGGACGCCCAGCGCCGCCAGCAGCTGGCCGAGAAGACGCGCCCGCTCAAGCGCGCGCTGGAAAAGGCCGAGCAGCGCATGCAAACACTGGGCGCCGAGCAGACCGCGCTGGAGCAGCGCCTGGCCACACCCCTGCCCCCGGCCGAGATTGCCGACGCCGGCCGCCGCCTGAAGGCCGTGGGGGACGAGCTGGCCGCGCTGGAGGACGAATGGCTGCGCCTGTCGGGCGAGATCGAAGCCATCGAGCAAACCGCCACGCCGGCCTGAGCCACGGCCTGCGCCACGACCTGTAGGCCAAAGCCGCAAATTGCGCCGCCGTCATCCGGCGGGCCGGTTTCCGGGGTTAAAGTGCCCGCTGTCACAACAACCTCGGGAAGGGGCACTTTCATGGGCATCATCGTCACCATCATCGTCGGCTTCATCGTGGGCCTGATTGCGCGCGCCATCATGCCGGGCAACCAGAGCATGGGCCTGATCATGACCACCATCCTGGGCATCGTGGGTGCCATCGTGGGGCAGTTCGGTGCCAACGCCCTGGGCATGGCCGGCCCGGTGGGCTGGATCGGCTCGATCGTCGGCGCGATCATCGTGCTGCTGATCTTCGGCATGGTCACCAAGAAGCGCTGACCTCCTTTCACCACGGAAGAACCGGCTGCACCATGGCCAAGGCAAAGTCACCCAACGCAATGGAACTGGCGCGTGGCCACACGCGGCTGGAGCAGGCCGTGCAGCGCAGCCGCCAGATGCTGCGCAAGCGCGCCCTGGTGGCCGGTGTGGCCGGCATGGTGCCGTTGCCTGGTCTCGATTGGGCGGCCGATGCCGCCATGCTGGCGCAGCTGCTGCCCAAGATCAACGCCGAGTTCGGCCTGACGCCGCAGCAGATCGCCAAGCTGGACGCACGCGAGAAAGAGCGCGTGCAGAAGGCCATCGCCATGGTCGGCTCGGTGCTGATCGGGCGGCTGGTGACCCGCGGGCTGGTGCTGCGCGCCGCGCGCCTGCTGGGCATGCGGCTGACAACCGCGCAGGCAGCCAAGTACGTACCGATTGCCGGGCAACTGGTGTCGGGCGCGCTGGGCTATGCGGCGCTGCAGTACCTGGGCGAGCAGCACATCCGCGACTGCGTGCGCGTGGCATTGGCCTCGCCGCTGGCGCTGCCGGCACCCGAGGGCGTGCGCGAGCATCGCCAGGACCGCACGGTGCCGCTGGGCGCCGATGCCGCCACCACCTGACTGCAGCGCACCATGGGTCAAAAAAGCCGGCGTTGCCGGCTTTTTTTTATGGGGCGCGGCCCCGGCCCTCGAACCAGCGCGCCACCAGCGCGCGCTCGGCATCCGTCATGTGCGTCCCGTTCGACAGCGGCATGATGCGGCTGACCACCACCTGCTGGTAGATCAGTTGCGCGTGCTGCTCCACCTGCGCCTGCGAATCGAGGCGCAGGTTCTTCATCTGCACCGCCTCGCCGTGACACGACACGCAGCGCTCGGCCAGCACCGGCGCGATCTGCGCATAGCCCACGCTGGCCGGCAGCGCGGCACTGGCGGGCACGGGCGCGGGTTTCATCCAGGCGATCAGGCCCAGCAGCACCAGCACGCCGGCGGCCGCAAACGGCCACGGGTGGCGCGCACGGCCGTGGTGCCAGCCGTGGCGCTGCACGAAGAACTGGCGGATCAGCGCGCCCGCCGCCATCAGCAGGCACAGCACCAGCCAGCGTCGGGGGTGGCTGGTGAGAAAGCCGTAGTGGTTGCTGAGCATGGCGATCAGCACCGGCAGCGTGAAGTAGGTGTTGTGCACGCTGCGCTGCTTGCCGCGCTGGCCGTGGATGGCCAGCGCGCCGGCGTCATAGGGCTGGCCGCTGGTCATGGCCGCCACCACCTTGCGCTGGCCGGGGATGATCCAGAAGAACACGTTGGCGCTCATGGCCGTGGCCAGCATGGCGCCCACGATCAGGAACGCCGCGCGCCCCGCGAACAGATGGCACGCCAGCCACGACGCGAACGCCACCACCACGATGAGCAGCGCCGCCACGATGCGCTCGCCATGGGGCCGGAAGCCGAACACGCGGCAGATGGCGTCGTAGATGAACCAGAACGCCACCAGAAAACCCACGGCGGTGAAGCCCGCCGCCACGGGCGACCAGTCCAGCACCTGCCGGTCGACCAGGAAGGCACTGGCGTTCCACAGGTACAGCACGGCGAACAGCGCGAAGCCCGACAGCCAGGTGCTGTAGCTCTCCCAGTAGAACCAGTGCAGCTTGCTGTCGATGCCGCCCTTGGGCGCCACCAGGTACTTCTGCGGGTTGTAGAAGCCGCCGCCGTGCACCGCCCACATGGCGCCGTCCACGCCCTTGGCCTTCAGGTCGTCGGCGGTGGGCGCCAGCAGGTTGCTGTCGAGAAAAACGAAGTAGAACGACGAGCCGATCCAGGCGATCGCCACGATCACGTGCAGCCAGCGCAGCAGCAGGTTGGCCCAGTCCAGCAGATAAGCGTCCATGCGCAATGCATCCTTCATGCGGCTCGCCACCGCGGGCGCTGCAAGCCGTGCAAGGTGATCGCGCTTGAGGCCGGCGTCTGCGGCCCCCTGGGCACCGCTGCGATCGCCGCAAAGTGTACGCGCCGGCGGCCTGGCCGTGCGCCGGCGTCGGTTTTCTGCCGCGTTTGGCACGCCCGGGCCGGCGGTTTGAACGCCGGTCTGCCCGCGGGCGTGCCAAATCGGCGAAAATAGCGGGTTTTCCGCCGGCACGGCACCCACCACTTCATCACAAGGACATTCACCATGGGCAACAAGATCGTTACCGAAGCCATGCGCAAGGCCACCCCGCAACTGCCCGGCGCGCCCCGCATCAAGCAGGGCGCCGGCCAGAAGGGCAGCCAGGAGCGCGGCGTGCACACGCGCAACAAGAAGAACCCCGGCAAGCGCCCGCAGCAGGGCTGAAGCCGCCGGCCTGCGCGGCTGGCATGCACAGGGCGCCCCGCGGGGCGCCCTTTTTCATGACCGCGCCGCGCTCGATGACCTCGCCGCTGCGCGGCCTTGATGACGGAATGATCCTAGAAACGGCAGTTGGATGCGCCCGAGCGTGCCGTGATGGGCGTGCCAGGCAAGGGCGAGTGCCAAGGGCGAGTGCCGCGGCTCCAGACGTGCCTGCGCACGTCTGGACGGCACGAGCGGCGCCGGACTCTGGCCGGCGCGCGCCCTGCAAGGCAGAGGACGCCGCTTCGCTACTGCCTGCAACGACGAACAACGCCGCATGGCGCGGCCAGCACGGTGCGATCGGGTGCATAGCGCGCTCACCCAACAGGTGAGCGTGATCGAAGCCGTGAAAGTCAGTGTTCATGCGGGTTACCCAAGGATGACAAGCGGTCAACTGCCGTTTCTAGGATGATGCCAGGGCAGGCCCTGACAGGGGGGGACTTGCCAGATTTTTTAGATAACAAAAACAGCCTTTGGCGCCCGCCCATCGGGCGCAAGCAGCTTCTTTTTCAGGACTGCCGTTTGGCGCCAAATGGCTATCGCCTGTTTCAGGCTTCTGCGCCGTCGCCAACGCCTGCTTGCAGCAGCTGCGCCACCACCGCCAGCGCCACCACGGCGGGCTGCTTGCCGCGGATGCCGGGCAGGCCGATGGGGCAGGTCACGCGCTCCAGCTCGGCCGCCGAAAAGCCGCGCGCCTGCAGCCGGTGCCCAAAGCTCGCCCACTTGCTGCGGCTGCCGATCAGGCCGATGAAGGGCAAGTCGCCCCGCTCGCGCTGGCGCCGCAGGCAGGCGGCCACGATCTCCAGGTCTTCCGCGTGGCTGAAGCTCATCACCAGCACCTGGCTGCCCGGCGCCAGGTCGGCCACGGCGCGTTGCACCGGGTCGGAATGCTCGCAGCGCACGTTGGGCGGCAGCTCGGGCGGAAACACCTCGTCGCGGCTGTCGATCCAATGCAGATCGAACGGCAGATCGCCCACCAGTTGCACGATGGCGCGCCCCACGTGGCCGCCGCCGAACAGGGACAAAGGGCGTGCAGGCGTTGCCAAACGGGCGCGGACAGCTTCTGTTTTCGAAGCATCCAGCCGCTCGAAGCGCAGGTGCACCACCCCGCCGCAGCACTGGCCCAGGCTGGGGCCCAGCGGGTAGCGGTGCAGAGCACCGTCGCCATCACCCTGCCCCTGCAGCAGCGCGCGCGCCCGCGCGATCGCCTGGTGCTCGAGCTGGCCGCCGCCAATGGTGCCGACGATGGCGTCGCCGAACACGGCCATCCACGCCCCCACCTCGCGCGGCACCGAGCCTGCGGCGCGCGCCACCGTCACCAGCACGGCGGGTGCGGCGGGCAGACGTTGCAGCAGGGTGTGAAGCTCGCGCACGGCGACAGCGGTTTTCCGATTGACAAGGGCGAAGGCGCTGCTGACAGTATGCCCACGGCGCCGGCACCCGGGCCCAGAGGATGTCGATGCACAGCACCAATCGATCAGGCGCCGGCCTGCGGCCGAGCACGTGGCACGGCATGGCGGCACTGCTGCTGTGCGCGGGCGCGCTGGCCTGCGGCCCGGCCAGCGCACAGGCCACGGGCAACCAACGCCCCGCCGCTGCCAAGCCAGCCGCAGGCAAGGCCAGGCCCAGCCCCGTCAAGCCGCGCCGCCGCGTGCGCCCGGCCGCCGGCCAGGCGTCGGCACGGCCGGTGCCGGTGCCCGACGCTTCGGACGCCGCCACGGCGCGCGCCTACCGCCAGGATGCCGCGCGCCACCTCTACAGCCTGAACCTGGGCAGCATCTACAAAGGCCGCATGCCGCCGCTGCTGTACGCCGTGGGCGTGCTGCAGGTGCAGATCGACGGGCAGGGGCGGGTGGGCACCATCAACTGGATGCGCGCGCCGAACCATGTGCCGGAGGTGATGCGCGCCATCGAGCGCCTGGTGCGCGCGGCCGATCCGTTTCCGCCGCCCAAGCTGATCGGCGGTCTGACCTACACCGACACCTGGCTGTGGCACAAGAGCGGCAAGTGGCAGCTCGACACGCTGACCGAGGGCCAGGATTGAACCCATTGACGTTTTCTAAAAGCATGACAACGCGTGCCGCGCCAAAGAAAGCCCCCTCTCCCTCTGGGAGAGGGCTGGGGTGAGGGCCGGCAGCGTGTCATGTATTACGGAATGATCAATAGGTTGAAGCCGCGGCCTGCCTACGACCCGCGGTAGGTCGAATAGCTCCACGGGCTGACCAGCAGCGGCACGTGGTAGTGCTGGCCTCCGTGCGCGATGCCGAAGTCGAGGTGCACCTCGTTCAGGAACGGCGGCTCGGGCAACTGCACGCCCCGGGCGCGGAAGTACGCTGCCACCTCGAAGGCGAGGCGGTAGGTGCCGGCCTTCAGGCTGGCGTCGTCCAGCAGCGGGCCATCGGGGTTGCGGCCGTCGGCGTTCAGGGTGACGCGCTTGAGCAGCGTGGCCGCATCGCCGTGCGTGGCGTACAGCGCCACCTGCATCGCCGCGGCGGGCGTGCCGTGCATGGTGTCGAGAACATGTGTGCTGAGGCCCATCGTCGGCTCCTGAAATCCACGATGGCCGCAGTGTAGGGATTCGGCGTGGATGCACCTATCATGGGGTCGCACATGCGGGCGAGCTGTTCAAGGCACGCCATGAAGGTTACCAATAAAAACCGGCTTCAGCGCCCGTCTGTCAAGTGCAAGCAGCTCCTCCAAAAATAGCATGAAACCCTCGATCTACGACAGCACCGCACCCTACCCGCGCGACCTGCGCGGCTACGGCCGCGACGTGCCGCACGCGCGCTGGCCGGGTGGCGCGCGCATCGCCGTGCAGTTCGTGCTGAACTACGAGGAAGGTGGCGAGAACTGCGTGCTGCATGGCGACGCGGCGAGCGAGCAGTTCCTGTCGGAGATGTTCAACCCCGCCGCCTATCCCGATCGCCACCTGTCGATGGAGGGCATTTACGAATACGGCTCGCGCGCCGGCGTGTGGCGCATCCTGCGCGAGTTCGACGCGCGCGGCTGGCCGCTGACGGTGTTCGGCGTCGCCAGCGCCCTCGCCCGCTACCCCGAGCTGGCGCGCGTGTTCCAGCAGCGCGGCGACGAGATCGCCTGCCACGGGCTGAAGTGGATCCATTACCAGGACGTCGATGAGGCCACCGAGCGCGCCCACCTGGCCGAGGCGCTGGACACCATCGAGCGGCTGAGCGGCGAAAGGCCGCTGGGCTGGTACACCGGCCGCGACAGCCCCAACACGCGCCGCCTGGTGGTGGACGACGGCCGGCTGCTGTACGACAGCGATTATTACGGCGACGACCTGCCGTTCTGGATGAAGGTGCGCCGCACCGACGGCGCCGTGGTGCCGCACCTGGTGGTGCCCTACACGCTGGACTGCAACGACATGCGCTTTGCGCTGCCGCAGGGCTTCAGCCACGCCGAGCCCTTCTTCCAGTACCTGCGCGACAGCTTCGACGCGCTGTACGCCGAGGGCGACCCGCGCGGGCTCGACCGGCCCAAGATGATGAGCATCGGCATGCACTGCCGCCTGCTCGGGCGGCCGGGGCGCATCGCGGCGCTGCAGCGCTTCATGGACCACGTGGCGCGCCACCCCGACGTGTGGGTGTGCCGCCGCATCGACATCGCGCGGCACTGGATCGCCGAACATCCGCATCAGGAATGAGCATGCCCATCACCCTCGACCAACTCAATGCCGCCTCGCCCGAAGAAGCGGCGCGCATGCTCGACGGCCTGTACGAGCACACGCCTTGGATCGCGGCCGAAGCCTTGAAGGAACGGCCCTTTCAATCTCTTGCGCACCTGAAGCACGCGATGGCGCAGGCGCTGGCGCGCGGCACGGCCGAGCAGCAACTCGCGCTGATCCGCGCCCACCCCGAGCTGGCGGGCAAGGCCATGGTCGCGCATACGCTCACGGCCGAATCGACCCACGAGCAAGGCCAGGCCGGCCTCACCGACTGCACGCCCGAGGAGTTCGCGCGCATCCAGCAGCTGAACGCCGACTACAACGCGCGCTTCGGCTTTCCCTTCATCCTGGCCGTGCGCGGGCCGCGCGGCACGGGTTTGACCAAGGCGCAGATCATCGACACCTTCGCGCGGCGCCTGGGCAACCACCCCGAGGTCGAACGCGCCGAGGCGCTGCGCCATATCCACCGCATCGCCGAGATTCGCCTGGCCGACAGGTTCGGCGCCGAGCCGGTGCTGGGCAACCAGGTCTGGGACTGGCACGAGGCGCTGGCCCGGCACAGCGACCCGGGCTTTGCCGAGCACGGCCAGCTCACCGTGACCTACCTGACCGACGCGCACCGCGCCTGCGCCGCGCAGATCAGCGAGGTGATGCGCGCCGCGGGCTTCGACGCCGTGCACACCGACGCCGTGGGCAACGTGGTCGGCCGCTATCACGCCGACCCGTCGGCGAAGAACGCCAAGACCCTGCTCACCGGCAGCCACTACGACACCGTGCGCAATGGCGGCAAGTACGACGGGCGGCAGGGCATCTTCGTGCCCATTGCCTGCGTGCAGGCGCTGCACGGTGCAGGGCGGCGCCTGCCGTTCGGCATCGAGGTGGTGGCCTTCGCCGAAGAGGAAGGCCAGCGCTTCAAGGCCGCCTTCCTGGCCTCGGGCGCGCTGATCGGCGCGTTCGACGCAACCTGGCTCGACCAGCAGGATGCGGATGGCATCAGCATGCGGCAGGCCATGCAGCAGGCGGGCCTGGCCATCGACGACATCCCCAAGCTCAAGCGCGATGCGGCCGATTACCTGGGCTTCATCGAAGTCCACATTGAGCAAGGCCCGGTTCTGAACGCGCTGAACCTGCCGCTGGGCGTGGTCACCTCCATCAATGGCAGCCTGCGCTTCGTGGGCGAGTTCGTCGGCCAGGCCAGCCACGCCGGCACCACGCCCATGGACCGCCGCCGCGACGCCGCCTGCGCCGCGGCCGAGCTGGCGCTGTACCTGGAAGAACGCGCTGCGAAAGACGGCGACTCGGTCGCCACCATGGGCCTGATGAATGTGCCGGGTGGATCCATCAACGTGGTGCCCGGCCGCTGCGCCTTCAGCCTGGACCTGCGCGCACCCAACGACGCGCAACGCGACGCGCTGGTGGCCGATGTGCTGGAGCGGGCGCAACAGATCGGCACACGCCGTGGCGTGGCCTGCACGCTGGAGGAAACCATGCGCGCCGACGCCGCGCCCAGCGACCCGGCCTGGCAGCAGCGCTGGGAGCGCGCGGTGGCATCGCTCGGCCTGCCCGTGTTCCGCCTGCCCAGCGGCGCGGGGCACGACGCCATGATGCTGCACCGGATCATGCCGCAGGCCATGCTGTTCGTGCGCGGCGAGAACGGCGGCATCAGCCACAACCCGCTCGAATCGACCACCGCCGACGACATGGAACTGGCCGTGCGCGCCATGCAGCGGCTGCTGGATGACCTGGCGGCCGAGTTGGCCGGGGTTTGAGCCGCCCCAACACCCATACGCAGAGGACGCAGAGGTTTCGCAGAAGGCGCAGAAGAAGCCATTTTTTTCGGCTTTCTTTTGCGTCCTCTGCGAAACCTCTGCGTCCTCTGCGTACTACTGCAGCCTACCCAAAACCCAAAAGTCATGAACCAGCCCCCCTACACCGCCCTCGACGCCTGGATCGACCAGCACTTCGACGAACAGGTCGCCTTTCTGCAGCAACTGGTGCGCGTGCCCACCGACACGCCGCCGGGCGACAACGCGCCGCACGCCGAGAAGACCGCCGAGCTGCTGCAGGCCTTCGGCTACACCGCCGAGCGGCACGCCGTGCCCGCCGCCGAGGTGCAGGCCTGCGGCATGCAGAGCATCACCAACCTGATCGTGCGCCGCCGCTACGGCGATGGCGGCCGCACCATCGCGCTGAACGCGCACGGCGACGTGGTGCCCCCCGGCGAGGGCTGGACGCACGACCCGTATGGCGGCGAGATCGTGGACGGCCAGATGTTCGGCCGCGCCACGGCCGTCAGCAAGAGCGACTTCGCCACCTTCAGCTTCGCCGTGCGCGCGCTGGAGGCGGTGGCGAAACCCACGCGCGGCGCCGTGGAACTGCATTTCACCTACGACGAGGAGTTCGGCGGCGAACTGGGCCCCGGCTGGCTGCTGGCGCAGGGTTTGACAAAGCCCGACCTGATGGTCGCCGCCGGCTTCAGCCACGAGGTGGTGGTGGCGCACAACGGCTGCCTGCAGCTGGAGGTGACGGTGGAAGGCGAGATGAGCCACGCCGCGATTCCCGATTCGGGCTGCGACGCGCTGCAGGGCGCGGTGCACCTCATGAACGCGCTGTATGCGCTGAATGCCGATTACAAGAAAGTGGCCTCGAAGGTCGCCGGCATCACCCACCCCTACCTCAACATCGGGCGCATCGAGGGCGGCACCAACACCAACGTCGTGCCCGGCAAGGTGGTGTTCAAACTCGACCGCCGCATGATCCCCGAAGAAGACGCGGCGCAGGTCGAGCAGTCGATCCGCGACACCATCGCCCGCGCCGCGGCCAGCTACGCGCCGCCGCGCGGGCAGGCCGGCATCCGCGTGGGCGTGCGCCGCCTGCTGCTGGCCCAGGCGATGACGCCGCTGCCCGGCAACGCGCCGCTGGTCGAGGCGATTCAGAAGCACGGTGAGGCGGTGTTCGGCGAGAAGCCGCCCGCCGTGGGCACGCCGCTGTACACCGACGTGCGCCTGTACGTGGCGCGCGGCATCCCCGGCGTGATCTACGGCGCCGGCCCGCGCACCGTGCTGGAAAGCCACGCCAAGCGCGCCGACGAGCGCCTGAGCCTCGACGACCTGCGCCGCGCCACCAAGGTGGTGGCGCGGGCGCTGGCTGATCTGCTCTCGCATCGGTAGCGCGCAGCGCCGCCCTGGCGCAGCCATGCGGGGCCTTGCAGGCCGCCTGCGCGCCTCAATCAGGCGATAGCCTATTGGCAACGAATGACAGTATGAATAAATGAGCTGCTGGCGCCCGTTGACAGGGCGCTGGAGCCTTTATTCGACCTTGAAAAAATTCTGAAGGCCCCCCCTGCCTCGCCATGATCTTCGGCTGCGCCCACAGCGCCGACGAAAACGCCGGCCCTGTGGCCGGCTGCAGCGTGCGCGTTCGCGCCGCTTGTTCTCTTCTCAGATCGACGGAGGCTTCGACTTCGTCATTCCGGCGCAAGCCGGAATCCAGACGACGCGCGCGCCGAGGGCATGGCTCCCGGCCTTCGCCGGGATGACGGTGATGGACGTTTTGAAGTGGAATTGGAATTACTTGTCCACCGCGCCGACCACGAAGGTCACGTTCATGTTCACGCGGTATTCGGTGATCTTGCCGCCCGAAATGACGACCTTCTGCTCCTTGATCCAGGCGCCCTTGACCTGGTCGATGGTGTCGGCGGCGCGGCTGACGCCGGTGAGGATGGCGTCCTCGAAGCTCTTGGTGCTGGAGGACGAAATTTCAATGACTTTGGCGACGCTCATGGGATGGCTCCTGGGTGAATGCGGCCCGGCTCGGGCCTGGGTTGCGAAAAAGCCCTGCCACCTTAGGCCGCGCCCCGCCCACGCCCTGTGGGCCAGCGCCTGACAAGCGCGTCAGCCCAGGGCGCGCGCTTGCTTATGCCAATCCGGCATATATCAACAACTAAGTATTGGTTTGTTTTGGCATAAGCCGTCGGTACATTGCGCGCTGATTCAAGGCACCGCCACGATGTACCAATACACCGATTTCGACCGCCAGTTCGTCACCCTGCGCGCCCAGCAGTTCCGCGATCAGTTGGAGCGCTGGCAGCGCGGCGAACTCACCGACGAGCAACTGCTGCCGCTGCGTCTGCAGAACGGCTGGTACATCCAGCGCTACGCGCCCATGGCCCGCATCGCCGTGCCCTATGGCGAGATCAGCAGCACGCAGTTGCGCATGCTGGCCCGCATCGCGCGCGAGTACGACCGGCCCGACGCCGACCTGCTGGCCCACGCGCAGCAGACGCAGGACGCACTGCAGGCCTCGCAACCCGGCCTGACGCTCGCCGCGCCGCCGCTGCGCTACGGCTACGGCCACTTCACCACGCGCACCAACGTGCAGTTCAACTGGATTCCGCTGGACCGCGCCGCCGACGTGATGGACCTGCTGGCCAGCGTGCACATGCACGGCATCCAGACCAGCGGCAACGCCATACGCAACATCACCTGCGAGGCGCTGGCCGGCATCGCGCCCGACGAGATCGTCGACACGCGCCCCTTCGCCGAAATCCTGCGCCAGTGGAGCACGCTGCACCCCGAGTTCGCGTTTTTGCCGCGCAAGTTCAAGATCGCCTTCAACGGCGCCGCCGAAGACCGCGCCGCCACCGGCTGGTACGACATCGGCCTGCAGGCGCTGACCAACGACGCGGGCGAGGTCGGCTTCACCGTCAAGGTGGGCGGCGGCATGGGGCGCACGCCGGTCATCGCCCCGGTGGTGCGCGACTTCTTGCCGTGGGACCAGTTGCTCAACTACATCGAGGCCGTGGTGCGCGTCTACAACCGCTATGGCCGGCGCGACAACAAGTGGAAGGCGCGCATCAAGATCCTGGTGAAGGCCGAAGGCCAGCGCTTCATCGACGAAGTGGAGGCTGAATACCGCGCCATCGTCGAACAGGACGGCGCGCCGCACACCATCACGCCCGCCGAGCTGGTGCGCGTGCAGGCCAGCTTCGTGCAACCCGAGTTGCGCCGTGCCAACCTGCCGTCCGAGGTCAGCATCACCGCCAGGCCCTTCCAGCGCTGGCTGACGCAGAACGTGCGCACGCACCGCATCGCCGGGCTGTCGGTGGTCACGCTGTCGTTCAAGCGCCCCGGCTGGGCGCCGGGCGATGCCGATGCCGACACGCTGGATGCGCTGGCCGATCTGGCCGAGCAGTTCAGCGCCGGCGAGGCGCGCCTGACGCACGAGCAGAACCTGCTGCTGCCCTGGGTGCATTCGGGCGACCTGCCCGCGCTGTACGAAGCCGCCAAGGCGCTCGGCCTGGTGCAGCCCAACATCGGCCTGCTGACCGACCTGATCGCCTGCCCCGGCGGCGATTTCTGCTCGCTGGCCAATGCGCGCGCCATCCCCATCGCCGCCGCGCTGACCGAGCTGTACCAGGACATCGACGAGGTGACCGACCTGGGGCCCATCGACCTGCACATCAGCGGCTGCATCAACAGCTGCGGGCACCACCACAGCGGCCACATCGGCATCCTGGGCGTCGACAAGGACGGCAAGGAGTGGTACCAGGTCACGCTGGGCGGCAGCGATGGCTCGGCGTTGTCCGGCCCCGCCACGCCGGGCAAGGTGGTCGGGCCGTCGTTCAGCGCCGCCGAGGTGCCGGGCGTGGTCGAGGCCATTCTGGACACCTACCGCGCGCTGCGCAGCAGCGCCGCCGAGCGCTTCATCGACACGCTGCGCCGCGTCGGCCACGAGCCGTTCAAGCAGGCCGCCAACGGCGCGCGGCATGGCGAACACCGCGCCGCGCACCAGCATGAAGAAGCCACCGCCTGACAGAGAACAACTATGAAAATAATAGCTTCCGGCGCATATCAGACGGGCGCTGACGGCCAAAATGCCTTGAAATTAGCGAATGACGCTGACCTGGCCGCGCTGGCCGCGGAAGGCGCGTTCGAGGGCGTCGAGCGCATCGAACTCGACTTCCCCAAGTTCACCGACGGCCGCGCTTTCAGCCAGGCCGTGCTGCTGCGCCGCCGCTTCGGCTTTGCCGGCGACATCCGCGCCACCGGCGATGTGCTGATCGACCAGCTGGTGCAGATGCACCGCAGCGGCTTCACCAGCGCCGTGCTCGCACCCGGCGTCGACGCGGCGGCGGCCGAGCGCCAGTTCGCGCGCTACAGCGCCTTCTACCAGGGCGATGCATTGCAGCCGCGCCCGCTGTTCGCGCGCGATGCCGCGCCGGAGGCCGCATGAACGCCTTCACGCCCCTGCCCGGCGCCGCCGCGGCTTCGGCCATCGCGCTGTACGCGCAGCCGTCGGCCAACTTCGACGCCAAGCTGCGCGAAACCGTGGTCACGCTGCTCAAGGCCGCGGCCACCGGCCCCGTTACCCAGGCCAGCAGCCTGGGCGCCGAGGACATGGTCATCACGCACCTGATCAACGCCCACGCGCTGCCGATCGAAATCTTCGTGCTCGACACCGGTGCGCTGCACGCCGAAACGCTGGCGCTGCTCGAGCAGCTGAAGGCACAGCAGGCCACGCGCCCGCACGCGCCGCTCACCGTGTACCAGCCATCGAATGAACAGGTGGTGCAGTTCGTGCAGCGCGAGGGCGCCGACGCCATGTACCGCAGCATCGAATTGCGCAAGGCCTGCTGCGGCATCCGCAAGATGGCGCCGCTGGCCCGCGCGCTGGCCGGCAAGAAGGCCTGGGTGACCGGCCTGCGCCGCGAGCAATCGGGCGCGCGCGCCGACGTGCCGCTGGTCGATCGCTCTGAATTCGAGAGCAAGGGCCTGCTCAAGTACAACCCGCTGGCCGACTGGACCTGGGGAGACATCTGGCACTACATCGCCAGCCGGCAGGTCGCCTACAACCCGCTGCACGACCAGTTCTACCCCAGCATCGGCTGCGCCCCCTGCACTCGCGCCGTCACCCTGGGCGAGGATTTCCGGGCCGGGCGCTGGTGGTGGGAAAGTGAAGACCTCAAGGAATGCGGTTTGCATGTCAAACCGCATGCGGCGGCACCAGCCGCTGCGGCGTTGCGCAGCAATGCCGCCGAGGTCTTCACTTCGGCGCAGGCTCATGTCGCCGAAGGCGGCGTGAAGGACGCACCGGCGTCCGGCCGAAGCCAATATGAGGCGGCCAAGGAGTGCGGACTTCACGTGCGGGGTGATACGGCGCCCCACCCTCACCCCAACCCTCTCCCGCCTGCGGGAGAGGGAGCCAACGGCCGTGAAGCCGCTGTCGCAGAAACCGTTGCACCGGGTGCCCCGCCCACCCTCTTGTCCCCTCTCCCGCTCGCGGGAGAGGGCCAGGGTGAGGGTGCTCCCTCCCCCGCTGGGGGAGGGTTGGGGTGGGGGCCAGACAGCGCCCCCCGCCAGGCAGCCCCTCACCCCCGCCCTCTGCCCAAAGGGGCGAGGGAGTCAGAAAGCCGCGCACAAGGAGCCGAGGCATGAACGCCCGCACCCACCCCGATCTGCTGCAAGCCGCCGCGTCGCATCACCTGTCCAACACCCACCTCGACGCGCTGGAGGAAGAAACCATCTTCATCCTGCGCGAAGTCGCCGCCGCCTTCGAGCGCCCCGCGCTGCTATTTTCGGGCGGCAAGGATTCGCTGGTGCTGCTGAAGTGCGCGGAGAAAGCCTTTGGCGCCGGGCGGATTCCGTATCCGCTGCTGATGATCGACACCGGCCACAACTTCCCGGAAGTGACCGATTTCCGCGACCAGCGCGCAGCGGAACTGCAGGCCGAGCTGATCGTGCGCAGCGTCGAGGACAGCATGGCGCGCGGCACGGTGCGCCTGGCGCACGCGGGCGAATCGCGCAACGCGCACCAGTCGGTCACGTTGCTGGAGGCGATCGACGAATTCCGCTTCGACGCCCTGATCGGCGGCGCGCGGCGCGATGAGGAGAAGGCGCGCGCCAAGGAGCGCATCTTCAGCCACCGCGACAGCTTCGGCCAGTGGCAACCCAAGGCCCAGCGGCCCGAGCTGTGGACGCTGTTCAACACGCGCCTGGCGCCGGGCGAGCACTTCCGCGTGTTCCCCATCAGCAACTGGACCGAGCTGGACGTGTGGCAATACATCGAGCGCGAGCGCATCGCCCTGCCCTCGATCTACTACGCGCATCAACGCCCAGTGGTCGAGCGCCGCGGCCTGCTGGTACCCGTCACGCCGCTCACGCCGCCCAAGGACGGCGAACACGTCGAAACCCGCACCGTGCGCTTTCGCACCGTGGGCGACATCACCTGCACCTGCCCGGTGGAAAGCCCCGCCGCCACGCCGGGCCAGATCGTCATCGAGACGCTGGCCGCCGACGTGAGCGAGCGCGGCGCCACGCGCATGGACGACAAGACCAGCGACGCGTCGATGGAAAAGCGCAAGCGCGACGGGTATTTCTGAATCACCAACAGCCGGACGCAGAGGACGCAAAGATCACGCAGAGGACGCAGAAGAAACCGATTCAAAGGGTTTTCTTTTTTGCGTCCTCTGCGAAACCTCTGCGTCCTCTGCGTACAAGAAAGCCTTTCATGACAACAACTGATTCCATAGCTGCTCCGGCTTCCCCCGCAAGCGCTCCAAGCCAAACAGACACTGAAACCGCGCTGCGCTTCATCACCTGCGGCTCGGTCGACGACGGCAAGAGCACGTTGATCGGCCGCCTGCTGGTCGACACCAAGGCCGTGCTGCAGGACCACCTGGCCGGCGTCACGCGCGGTGGCGAGGCGGATCTGGCCCAGCTCACCGACGGCCTGCAGGCCGAGCGCGAGCAGGGCATCACCATCGATGTGGCCTACCGCTACTTCGCCACCGAATCGCGCAAGTTCATCATCGGCGACGCGCCGGGCCACGAGCAATACACGCGCAACATGGTCACCGCCGCCAGCAGTGCCGACGCGGCGGTGGTACTGGTCGACGCCACCAAGCTGGACTGGCAGCGCGCCGACCTCGCCCTGCTGCCGCAGACGCGGCGCCATTCGCTGCTGTTGAACCTGCTGCGCGTGCCCTCCGTCGTGTTCGCCATCAACAAGCTCGACGCCGTGGCCGATGCCGCGCTGGCCTACCAGCACATCCGCGGCGCGCTGCAGGCCTTTGCCGCCAGCGCGGGCATCACGCCCGCCGCCATCGTGCCGATCTCGGCGCTGAAGGGCTGGAACGTGGTGGACACCGGCCACCAGAACCCCGGCTGGTGCGGCTACGTCGGCCCCACGCTGCTGGAGATTCTGCAAAGGTTGCCCGTCACGCCGCGCGAGACCGAGTTGCCGCTGGCCTTCCCGGTGCAATGGGTCGAGAAGTTCTCTGCCTCGTCCGACACCACGCAGGGCCGCCGCATCTTCTGGGGCCGCGTGGCCACGGGCAGCGTCGCGCCCGGCACGCCGGTGCAACTGCTGCCGGGCGGGCAGACGGCCGTGGTGGCGCAGGTGTTCGACCACGCCCGCGCGCCCAAGGCCATCGCCGCCGGTCACAGCGCCGGCATCGTGCTGGACCGCGAGCTGGACGTGTCGCGCGGCGACTGGATCGTGGCCGCGCCGACGCCGGCTGCTGTGGTCGCCGCCGACGACTTCGAGGACAGCACCCCGCAAGCCGCCTGGCCCACCACGCGCGAGCTGCGCACCACCATCGCCTGGCTCGACGACGAGCCGCTGCTGCCCGGCCGCGTCTACTGGACGCTGCACGGCCACCGCTGGGTCAAGGCCAAGGTGCAGCGCATTGCCGAGCGGCTGAACATCCACACGCTGGCGCGCGAAGACGCCACGCAACTGGAGCCCAACGCCATCGGCCACGTCGATCTGCTGCTGCAGGAGCCGATTCCCGCCACGCCGTTCGCGCACAGCCGCGTGCTGGGCGCGTTGATCCTGGTCGACACCGCCAGCCACCGCACGGCCGGCGCGGTGCTGGTGCGCTGAGGGCCACCGGCCTGCGGGGCCGCGCGGCATGGGCCGCGATGACAGCGTTGCAATCCTTCGCGTCACCGAATCATCAAGAACGATAGCTGCTTGCGCCTGATATACAAGGATTTCAGATTGTTTTCACACTGAAAATGCCTTGCAGCGGGCGCCACCAGCTATTGTTTTTGATTGATTGTCAAGCAATCTCAGTGGCGGCGCGGACCGCATCCGTGGTGTGGGCGCGGGCTGGCCCGCGATGAGACGCCTCGTCGCCATCAGCGCTTGATCGCGGGCCAGCCCGCTCCCACAGCACGGTCTGCGACCGCTTGATCACCACGTGTTGTTGATCGCATCGCCGTCGCGTTCCTGCCCCAGCCACCGGCGCCACGCCCACCTTCCGGGCACGGGCGAAGACCACCCCCCATAACACCCGCAGCCATCGCGCGTCTACCGTTGCCGGCCGAGCGGGGCTGCCCGATGGCCTTGGCTTGACCTCCATCAAGCCCGCGCCCCAACGGCCGAACCTGGCGCGTGTGGCAGAGTCCCTTGGTTTTCCCCCGACACCCAGGAGCCCCCTGCCCGATGCCCGATCCCCGCCGCGCCGCCACCGTTGACGTGCCCCATGCCCTGCCCGCCGCCGACGTGGCTGCCGCCCTGGAGACGGCCCCCGACCACGGCCTGACGCCCGCCGAGGCCGCCCAGCGGCTGCAGCGCCACGGCCCCAACGCCCTGCCCGCGCCACCGCGCCGCACGCTGGCGCAGCGCCTGGGCGCGCAGTTCGCCAACGCGCTGATCATCTTTCTGCTGGCCGGCGCCGCCGTGGCCGGCGCGCTGGGCCACTGGGTGGATGCGGGCGTGATCCTGGCCGTGGTGCTGACCAACGCCATCGTCGGCGTGATGCAGGAGGGCAAGGCCGAGGCCGCCATGGACGCGCTGCGCGACATGCTGTCGCCCCACGCGCGGGTGCTGCGCGGCGGCACGCGGCAGGTGCTGCCGGTGGATGCGCTGGTGCCGGGCGACGTGGTGCTGATCGAGGCCGGCGACCGCGTGCCGGCCGATCTGCGCCTGCTGACGGCGCGCGCGCTGCGCATCGACGAGGCGCTGCTCACCGGTGAATCGGTGGTGGCCGAAAAGTCCACCGCCGCCGTCGCCGCCGACGCGCCGCTGGGCGACCGCGCCGGCATGGCCTGGTCCGGCACGCTGGTGGCCGCGGGCGCGGCGCGCGGCGTGGTCACCGCCACCGGCACGGACACCGAGATCGGCAAGATCAGCCAGATGCTGGGCGCCATCGCGCCGCTGACCACGCCGCTGCTGGCGCAGATCAACCGCTTCGGCCGCCAGATCACCGTGGTGGCGCTGGCGGTGGCGGCGGCGCTGTTCGTGTTCGCCGTCATGGTGCGCGGCTACGACTGGTTGGACGCGCTGATGACCGTGGTGGCGCTGGCCGTGGGCTTCGTGCCCGAGGGGCTGCCGGCGGTCATCACCATCACCCTGGCCATCGGCGTGCAGCGCATGGCGGCGCGCCAGGCCATCGTGCGCCAGCTGCCGGCGGTGGAGACGCTGGGCGCCACCAGCGTGATCTGCTCCGACAAGACAGGCACGCTGACGCGCAACGAGATGACCTGCCGCACCCTGGTCAGCGCCGACAGCCGCGCCCAGGCCAGCGGCGCCGGCTACGCGCCCATGGGCACGGTGCGCCAGCCCGATGGCAGCAAGCCCTGCGCCGACCTGCGCCAGCTGGCGCTGATCGGCCTGCTGTGCAACGACGCCGAGCTGCACGAGAGCGACGACCAGTGGCACGTGACCGGCGACCCGATGGAAGGCGCACTGCTGGCGCTGGCCTACAAGGCGGGCCTGAACGCGCAGACCGAGCACGACGCCCACCCGCGCCGCGACCTGGTGCCCTTCGACGCCGCGCACCGCTACATGGCCACGCTGCACGACACGCCCGATGGCGGCGCGCTGATCGCCGTCAAGGGCGCGCCCGAGCAGGTGCTGGCCATGTGCACCAGCGCCCAGGGCACCGACGGCACGGCGCGGCTGCCGGTCGACGAGGCCGTGTGGGCGGCGCGCGTGGACGACATCGCCGCCGAGGGCGAGCGCGTGCTGGGCTTTGCCTTCGCGCGCCTGCCCGCGCGGCCGGCGCGGCTCGGCGCGGCCGAGCTGCAAGGCCTGAGCTTCGCCGGCCTGATCGGCTTCATCGACCCCGCCGCGGCCCGAGGCCATCGCCGCCGTGGCCGACTGCCAGAGCGCCGGCATCCGCGTGCAGATGATCACCGGCGACCACGCCGCCACCGCCGCCGCCATTGCCGCCCAGCTGGGCCTGGCCGCGCAGCCGGTGGTGGCCACCGGCGCCGAAGTGGAGGCCACGCCCGACCACACCCTGCCCGCGCTGGCCGCGCGCACCGACGTGTTCGCCCGCACCAGCCCCGAGCACAAGCTGCGCGTGGTGCGCGCGCTGCAAAGCCAGGGCGCGGTGGTGGCCATGACGGGCGACGGCGTGAACGACGCGCCCTCGCTCAAGCAGGCCGACGTGGGCATCGCCATGGGGCAGAAGGGCACCGAGGCGGCCAAGGAGGCCTCGCAGGTGGTGCTGGCGGACGACAACTTCGCCTCCATCGTCGCCGCCGTGCACGAAGGCCGCGTGGTGTACGACAACATCCGCAAGGTCATCGCCTGGACGCTGCCCACCAACGGCGGCGAGGTGCTGGCCGTGGCGCTGGCGCTGCTGCTGGGGCTGACGCTGCCGCTGACGCCGGCGCAGATCCTGTGGATCAACATGGCGCTGACCATCACGCTGGGCCTGGTGCTGGCCTTCGAGCCGCCCGAGGACGGCGTCATGCGCCGCCCGCCGCGGCCGCCGCGCGCGCCGCTGATGTCGCCCTTCATGGTGTGGCGGCTGGTGCTGGTGTCGCTGCTGTTCACCGCCGCCGTGTACGCCACCATGGCCTGGGGCCAGTGGCGCGGCATGGACGTCGACGCCACGCGCACCCTGGTCGTCAACGCCTTCTGCGCGCTGGAGATCGCCTACCTGTTCTCGGTGCGCTACCTGCACGGCAGCTCGTTCACCCGGCGCGGCGTGCGCGGCACGCCGGCGGTGTACCTGGCGGTGCTGACGGTGCTGGTGCTGCAGCTGCTGTTCACCTACACGCCGTGGATGCAGGCGCTGTTCAGCTCGCACCCGGTGGGCCTGCTCGATCTGCTGTTCGTCATCGGCCTGGGCGCGTTGCTGATGGTGGTGCTGGAGCTTGAGAAGGCCGCGCTGCGCCGGCTTGACTGGTTCGACGAACTGCGCGCCGCCGCGCCCGCCGCCAAGGCCGCTGCGCCCGCCGGATGAGAGCGCCGCCCAAGCCCTTCCTGACAATGCGGCTACCGGCGCCGCATGGCCGCGGGCGGCTAAAATTGGCCGTTTTCCATGAGCGTTTGCCGGGCCACCCGTCGTTCCACGCGGCAGTCCCCCAACGGCTCGCACACCCCTAGAGCGCACCGAGAAGAACATGACCCACGTCGTCACCGAAGCCTGCATCAACTGCAAATACACCGATTGCGTGGATGTCTGCCCCGTCGATTGCTTTCTGGAAGGCCCGAACTTCCTCACCATCGACCCCGATGAGTGCATCGACTGCGCCGTCTGCATCCCCGAGTGCCCGGTCAACGCCATCTTCGCCGAAGAGGATTTGCCCAAGGACCAGCTGCACATGACCGAGATCAACGCGCAACTGGCGCGCTCGCCCAACTACAAGACGCTGACCAAGCGCAAGGACCCGCTGCCCGACCACGAGGCCTGGGCCAACAAGACGGGCAAGCTGAGCGAGCTGAAGCGCTGACGCACCGCTCTTTCAGATAAAAAAGCGGTTTGGCGCAGGCCCCACCTGCGCAAGCCGCTTTTGTTTTTGTAGCAAACCATGGCCGCAGACGCCCCGCCCATCGACACCGACGCCCTCATCATCGGCGCCGGCCCGGTGGGCCTGTTCGCGGTGTTCGAGCTGGGGCTGCTGGAGATCGGTGCGCACGTCATCGACGCCCTGCCCCAGCCCGGCGGGCAGCCGAGCGAGCTGTACCCCGACAAGCCGATCTACGACATCCCCGGCATCCCGGTGTGCAGCGGGCAGGAACTGATCGACGGGCTGATGAAGCAGGCGGCGCCGTTCCAGCCGCAGTTCCACCTGGGGCATCAGGTCAGCACCTTGCAGAAGCAGCCCGACGGGCGCTTTCTGGTCGAAACGCACAAGGGCCTGCGCCTGCTGGCCAGGGCGGTGTTCATCGCCGCTGGCGTGGGCGCCTTCGTGCCCAAGCGCTTGAGCGTCGACGGGCTCGATGCCTTCGAGGACCGCCAGCTGTTCCACAGCGTGGCCGACGCGGCGGCGTTCCGGGGCCAGCACCTCGTCATCGTGGGCGGCGGCGATTCGGCGCTGGACTGGGCCATCCACTTCGCCACCGAACCGGCGCACCTAGCTGCCAGCGTCACGCTGCTGCACCGGCGCGACGGCTTTCAGGCCGCGCCCGCCAGCGTGGCGCGCATGCGCGAGCTGTGTGATGCCGGGCGCATGCGCTTCGTCGTCGGCCAGGTCGACGGCATCGCGCAGCAAGACGGCCGCATGACGGCCATCCAGGTGCTGGGGCCGGACGGCAGCACGTCGCCGCTGCCGCTGGACGCGCTGCTCGTCTTCCACGGCATGAGCCCCAAGCTCGGCCCCATCGCCGACTGGCAGCTGGCGCTGGAGCGCAAGCAACTGGTGGTCGACACCGAGAAGTTCCAGACCAGCGAGCCCGGCATCTTCGCCATCGGCGACATCAACACCTACCCCGGCAAGCGCAAGCTGATCCTGTGCGGCTTCCACGAAGCCACGCTGGCCGCCTACGCGGCGCAGGCACTAATTGCGCCCGGCAAGGAACTGCCGTTCCAGTACACCACCAGCAGCACGCGGCTCCAGCGTCTGCTGGGTGTGAACAGCGCCGTTGATCGCTGAGGCCGGGTCGGCGCCCCCGCCCACGCCGGCGCGCCACACGGTGTACCCGCCAGGGTTTGATCCGGATCAGCACAGGCGGCTTTGACGCGCCGCTTTACCCGCGCGACACATCCGCTTCAGGCGCAGTTCAGACGGCCTTCTGACAATGGCTTCACAGCATGCGAAAGCGCTGTGATGCCTTGAAAAGGAGAGCACCGACATGAAACCCCTTCGCCCCCTCGCCGCCGGCCCGCTGGTTCTGTCGCTGAGCCTGCTCGCCCTGCCGGCCCTGGCCGATGACGACTGCGACGCGCCGGTAAAGCAATGGCAGTCGCGCGATGCCGTGATGCAGATGGCGGCCCGGCAAGGCTGGCAGGTGCAGCGCCTGAAGATCGACGACGGTTGCTACGAACTGCGCGGCCGCGATGCTCAGGGCCGCGCCTTCAAGGCCAAGATCGACCCGCGCACGCTGGCCGTCGTGAAGATGCGGCAGCGTGGCGATGACGACGACCACCGCGAACGCGAACGCCACCGCGAGCACCGGGGCGACCAGACGCCGCGCAGCGCCGCGCCCGCCGATGCCGGCCCGCTGCCCCCCGGCGGCTCGCGCGGCAGCATCGAATGAACCCCAACCGAACCGGAGAAACTACCATGCGCAAACCCCTCATGACCACCCTGGCCGCCGCCCTGGCGGTGGCCCTGCCCTCCGTGGCGCAGGCCCGCCCGATGTCGATGTCGATCCCGCTGAAGAACTATGGCGGCGACGGCGCCTACCTGGCCGTGTACGTCACCGACGCCAAGGGTGCTTATGTGCGCACCCTGTGGGTGGCCGGCGGCAAGGCCAAGTACTACAAGCACCTGGCGGACTGGAACCGCCTGTCCGCCGCCGACAGCAAGCGCCTGCAGGGCGTGACCGGCGCCAGCGTGGGCGCCGGCCGCACGCTGAAAGTCACTGCCGACCTGGCCGATGCGCTGATCGACGCCGGCTACGAGATCCGCATCGACGCCGCGGCCGAGGACATGCGCGACAGCCCGTCCGAAATCCGCGTGCCGCTGACCAAGGCCGGCGCGGGCAAGGCGCACGCCGGCAAGCAGTACATCCAGTCGCTCACCTACCAGATTCAGTAAGCCTATCGGCGTCTTCCAAAAGCGCGACAGTGCGCACCGTGCCAAAGAATGCTCCCTCTCCTTCTGGGAGAGGGTGGGGGTGAGGGCTGGCAGCGTGTCATGAATGACGGAACTCTCGATAGAAAAGGAAAGGAAACACCCCATGGCCTGGAGGCAGATTCACCGTTGGCTGGGCCTGATGGCCGGCGCGCTGGCGCTGGTGATCGGCATCACCGGCGCGGTGCTGGCGCTCGACCCAATGATCGCCGCCTGGCAGGCCAGGCCCGCCGCCGCCGATCTGCCGGTGGCCACCCTGGTCGAGCGCGTGTCGGCCACCGTGCCGGGCGCGGAGGAAATCCGCCGCCTGCCTTCCGGCGACATCGTGGTCTACGGCTTCGACAACGGCCAGGCCGTGGCCAGCCGTGTCGACCCGGACAACGGGCAGGTGCTGGGCGAATACCAGGCCTCGCCCCTCATGCGCTGGTTCAGGAACCTGCACCGTTCCTTCCTGCTGGGCGATGCCGGGCGCATCACCGCCGCCGTGGTGGCGCTGTCGATGCTGCTGCTGGCCATCTCCGGGCTGGTGCTGCTGCAGCGCCGCCAGGGTGGCTGGCGCAAGGTGTTCAGCCGGGCGCGCGGCACGGGGCTGCAGCGCCTGCACGTGGTCACCGGGCAAGTGCTGGTGGCCGTGTTGGGCCTGTCATCCGTCACCGCGCTGTTCATGAGCGCCGTCACTTTCGGGCTCATCGACGTGGAGCACGCGGTCGAGCCCAGCGTCGTTTCCACCGCCCCTGCCACCATCCCCACGCCGGCCGCCGCCGCGCCGCTGCAGTTGCTGCAGGACACGCGCGTGGCCGAACTGCGCAAGGTCAACTTCCCCGCCGCCGACGACCCCGAGGACACCTGGCGCATCACCACCGACCGCGGCGAAGGCTGGGTGGACCGCTATTCGGGCCAAACGCTGGCCTGGCAGGACGCCACCACCGCCCAGCGCGTGCAGGACTGGGCCATGGTGCTGCACACCGGCGAAAGCGCCTGGGCCTGGGCGCTGGTGCTGGGCCTGGGGGCCTTAAGCATCCCGCTGTTCTGGGTCACGGGCCTGCTGCTGTGGCTGCAGGCGCGCCGCCTGGTACCCCGCATCGGCGACAACAGCGCGCTGCCGCAGGCCGACACGCTGATCTTCGTCGCCAGCGAGAACGGCAGCACCTGGGGCTTTGCCGAGGCGCTGCACACCGCATTGGTGGGCGCCGGCCACAAGATGCACACCAGCGGGCTGGAAAACTTCCGCGCCGGCGCCACTGCGCAGCAAATCTTCGTGCTGGCCGCCACCTACGGCGACGGCCAGGCGCCTGCACACGCGGCCCGCGCGCTGGAGCGCATTGCGCAAACCCCCGCCACCGCCGCACGCGTGGCCGTGCTGGCCTTCGGCGACCGTGCCTTCGACGCCTTCTGCGCCTACGGCCAGACGGTGGACCAGGCGCTGCGCGCCAAGGGCTGGGCCACGCTGCTGCCCATGGAGCGCATCCACCAGCAGTCGGCGCAGGAGTTCGCGCGCTGGGGCGAAGCCGTGGCGCAGGCGCTGGGCCAGCCGCTCGCTATCGACTACCGCCCGCGCCTGCCGGCGACGACCGAGCTGCAACTGCTGTCGCGCCAGGACTTCGCCGGCGGCGACGATCAGCCCGCCACCATCCTGCGCTTCGCTTGGGCCCCGCAGAGCTGGACGGATCGCCTGCGCGGCCGTGGCCTGCGGCACTTCGCGGCAGGCGATCTGATCGGCGTGCTGCCACCGGACTCCGCGGTCCCTCGCTTCTATTCGCTCGCATCCGGCTGGCAGGACGGCTTCGTCGAAATCTGCGTGCGCAAGATGCCGGGCGGCCTGTGCTCGGGCTACCTGCACGGCCTGCAACCGGGTGCGCGCATCCAGGCCTTCATCCGCCCCAACCCGGCGTTCGCCATCGAATCGACCCGCGCCCCGGTGATGCTGATCGGCGCCGGCACTGGCGTGGCGCCGCTGGCGGGCTTCATCCGCGACAACGCGCGCGGCGTGCCCATGCACCTGTACTACGGCGTGCGCGATCCGCAACTGGACTACTTCTTCGGCACCGAGATCGAGCAATGGCTGAAGGAGCAACGCCTGGCCAGCCTGCGCACCACCTTCTCGCGCGTGCCGGAGGGCGGCGGCTACGTGCAGGACGCCCTGCGCCGCGATGCGGACCGGCTGCGCCAGCTGATCGGCGATGGCGCCATCGTGCGCGTGTGCGGCAGCCGCACCATGGCCCAGGGCGTGGCACAGGTGCTCGACGGCATCCTGGGCAGCATCTCTTTGAGCGTTCAGCAGCTCAAGGCACGGGGGCGCTATGCCGAAGACACTTTCTGAGCCGGCGGCGGTGCTCCAGCGCATCAAGCTGCACGGCCCCACCATGGCCACGCGCTGGTCGGTGCTGTGCGACGTCGATCCGCAACTCGACCAGAACGCGTTGCGCAACGCGCTGGCCGCCGCCGTCGAGCGTGTGGACCAGCAGATGTCGCCCTGGAAACCCGACAGCGACCTGATGCGCCTGAACCGCGCCACGCCGGGCGAATGGGTCAGCCTGCCGCCCGAGATCATGGCCGTGCTGGCGCGCGCCCTCGAGATCGCGCGCCTTTCCGACGGCGCCTTCGACCCCGGCGTGGGCGCGCTGGTCAACGCCTGGGGCTTTGGGGCCGAGCGCGACGACCCGGATGCCGCCGCCATCCGCGTGGCCAGGCAATGGGGCCAACCGCCCGCCCATCAGTCGCTGGAACTGTATCTGGCCGCCGGGCGTGCCCGCAAGCACGCCGACGCGCTGTTCGACCTGTGCGGCATCGCCAAGGGCTACGGCGTCGACCAGATGACCGCCGTGCTGCAAGCCCACGGCGTGGCGCACGCGCTGGCCGCGCTCGACGGCGAGTTGCGCGCGCTCGGCACGCAGGCCAGCGGCGAGCCCTGGGCCGTGGCGGTGGAAAGCCCCGAGCCCGGCCGGCGTGCCGCGCGTGGCGTGATCGAACTGGCCGACCTGGCCGTCGCCACCTCGGGCGACTACCGGCGCTGGGTGCAGATCGGCGACGCACGCCTGTCGCACACCATGGACGGGCGCCGCGCTGCGCCGGTGAACAACGGCGTCGCCTCCGTCACCGTGCTGGCCACAGATTGCATGAGCGCCGACGCCTGGGCCACCGCCCTGCTGGTGGCCGGCCCGGCCGAGGGCATGGCGTTGGCGCAGCGCATGCGGCTGGAGGCGCTGTTCATCGTGCGGCGCGAGGAGCGCTGGGTGGAGATGGGGCTGGGGCGCTTTGCGGTGGCGGGTGTGGGCAGCTGACCAGGTGCTCCATGCTCAGCCAGCGCAGCGCTCCAACGCATGGGCCGGCGTGATGATCTCCACCGCTTCAACCCGCCCCAGCACCAGCAAGTCCTGATCCCCGCTGACGAGCCACCCTGCGCCGCCTGCCGCCGCCGTGTGGATGAACACGTCGTCTTCCGCATCGCGGCTATACCGCGCAGCGCCCTCAGGCTTGACCCAGTCGGCCACGGCGGACAGGTCGGCCAGCAACCGGCGCCGCGCACCGAGCGTGATGTAGCGGTCGAACTTGGGTTTCCACAGCCTCGTTTCCAGTTCGGCGAACGTCGCGTCTGAAAACACCAGGCGACTGCACACCAGCAACCGATGCAGCAGGCGTGCGGGACCCGAGCCCGACAGCAGCGCGGCGCTGATGATGACGTTGGTATCGAGCACCACGCGCGAAGGCACGCTGCCTGCAGGCGGCGCCGCCGGCGACGGCATGGCCGCCATCAGCTTTCGTCGGCCAGCAGTTCGCCCAGTCCCTCGGCCGTCAGGCCTTGCGCGGCGGCGTGTGCCCCGGTTTCCGCCAGGGTGTGCTGCAGGCGGTTGGCATAGAAGGCGCGCATGGCTTCGTAATCCTGCGCGGACACCATCACGCCCACCACGCGGTCGCGCCGCGTCACGCGCACGGGCTCGCGCTGCGCCGCGTCGAGAAAGGCGCCGAAGTTGACTTTGGCTTCGTTGGCGGAAAAGGTCTGCATGATCGCCTCAAACAATCCAATCGATCAATTTGATCATTTTAATCGCTTCAACATCCATGCTCAAGCCCATCGAATGGGTGTGACGCCCGCGCCGATAATCTTGCAGCCATCCCCCGAATTCACGACATCAAGAGGAGCACATCCATGCAGATCAAGGACAAGGTTTTCATCGTCACCGGCGGCGCGTCGGGCCTGGGCGAAGGTACGGCGCGCATGCTGGCGGCCGAAGGCGCCAAGGTGGTCATCGCCGACATGCAGGTTGAGAAGGGCGAGGCCGTGGCCAAGGACATCGGCGGCAGCTTCGTTAAGTGCGACGTCAGCAGCGAGGCCGATGGCCAGGCCGTGGTGGCCAAGGCCACGTCGCTGGGCAAGCTGATGGGCCTGGTCAATTGCGCCGGCATCGCGCCGGCCGAGAAGACGGTGGGCAAACGCGGCCCGCACAAGCTGGACGTGTACACCAAGACGATCATGGTCAACCTGGTCGGCACCTTCAACATGATCCGCCTGGCGGCCGACGCCATGTGCAAGAACGAACCGGAAAGCACCGGCGAGCGCGGCGTGCTGATCAGCACCGCCAGCGTGGCCGCCTACGACGGGCAGATCGGCCAGGCAGCGTACGCCGCCAGCAAGGGCGGCGTGGTCGGCATGACGCTGCCGATCGCCCGTGACCTGAGCCGCAACGGCATCCGCAACATGACGATCGCGCCCGGCATCTTCGGCACGCCGATGCTGATGGGCATGCCGCAGGAAGTGCAGGACGCGCTGGCGGCGATGGTGCCCTTCCCTTCGCGGCTGGGCACGCCGGCCGATTACGCGAAATTAGTCAAGCACATCATCGAGAACGACATGCTGAACGGCGAGGTGATCCGGCTGGATGGCGCGATCCGGATGGCGCCGAAATAAAGCACCACCGGTTGTAGGAGCGGGCTTGCCCGCGATGGGGCGTTTCCTCGATCAGGAAGTCATCGCGGGCAAGCCCGCTCCCACAGAAACACAGCAGCCCATGTCCACCCGCCCCGAAACGCTCGACTTTCTGCTCGACCAGATCGGCACGCTGCCGCAGGTGCGCACCCGGCGCATGTTCGGCGAGTACTGCGTCTACCTTCATGAGAAGCCGACCGCCTTCGTGTGCGACGACCAGTTGGTCGTGAAGATCACCGACGCCGGCCGCACCTTGCTGCCGCAGCCGGTGTACGGGCAGCCCTACCCCGGCGCCAAGGCTTTCTGCTGCGGCCCGATGAATGGGAAGACCGCGAGGCACTGTGCGATCTGCTGATGACCACCGCGCAGGCCCTGCCGCTGCCCAAGCCGCGCCAGTCGCGTGCGAAGGTTGGACGATGAAGCCACTATTCAAACGATAGCTGCCAGAGCTTGTTAAACAATGATTTCAGGCCATTTTCTCTTGAATTTAGCTTGTGCCGGGCGCCAGCCGCTATCAAAACAATAACGATTCACCACCCTGCCCGCCATGCCCACGCGCCCCGAAACGCTGCAGTTCCTGCTGGACCAGCTGGCCAGCCTGCCGGGCGTGCGAGTCAGCAAGACCTTCGGCGAATACTGCCTCTACGTCGACGGCCGCTCGGTCGGTTTCGTCTGCAACGACCAGCTGTTCCTCAAACCCACCGACGCCGGCCGCGCCGTGCTGGGCCAGCCGGTGCTGGGCGCGCCCTACCACTGGGTGCAGACGCCGCACTACCTGCTGAGCGCCGACCGCTGGGACGACCGCGATGCGATGCATGCCGCGGTGATGGCCACCGCCGGCGCGCTGCCATGCCCCAAGCCGCGCAAGCCGAAGGCGGCCGCCCGCTGAAGCACCCTCCTCACCAATAAGCTACTACTTATATAGCTGTCCGCGCCTGTCCAGCAAGCGCTGGCGGCCTGTTCGGCTTGCAAGAATTTCGGGCCGCAGGTGTCCAACCGGGTTAGGATGAACCTCTTTTTCGATCACAAGAGGAGACGCCCCATGCCCATGCCCACGCCCCGCCTGTTCGCCCTCAGTGCCCTGGCCACCGCCACCCTGCTGGCCGGTTGCGCCAGCAGCAGCCACTTCCGCTACACGCCGCCGCCGGCCGCGCCGATCACGCCCGAGGGCGGATCGGGCTGGACCGACAAGCCCGGCTGGGCCACCGAAAAATTCGCCGTCGCCGCCGCCAACCCGCTGGCCACCGACGCCGGCTACCAGGTGCTGAAGGCGGGCGGCAACGCCATCGACGCGGCGGTGGCGGTGCAGATGGTGCTGAGCCTGGTCGAGCCGCAATCCAGCGGCATCGGCGGCGGCGCCTTTCTGCTGCACAGCAGTGGGCGCGAGCTGGTGGCCTGGGACGGCCGCGAGACCGCGCCGGCTGCTGCCACCGAAAAGCTGTTCATCGGCGCCGACGGCAAGCCCATGCCCTTCTACGACGGCGTGGTCGGCGGCCGCTCGGTCGGCGTGCCAGGCACGGTGCGCATGCTGGAGCAGGCGCACCGGGCACACGGCCGCCTGCCGTGGGCGCAGCTCATCCAGCCCGCCATCCAGCTGGCCGAACAGGGCTTTCAGGTCAGCCCGCGCCTCGCCACCATGCTGGCCAACGAGAAACACCTGATCAAGGACCCGGTGGCCGCGAAATACTTCTACGACGCCGCCGGCAAGCCCTGGCCCGTGGGCCATGTGCTGAAGAACCCCGAGCTGGCCGAGGTGCTGCGCGGCATTGCGGCACGCGGCTCGGCCGCCTTGCTGCAAGGCCCGTTGGCGCAGGCCATCGTCGACAAGGTCACGCGGCACGCCAACCCCGGCCAGATGACGCTGGCCGACCTGGCCAACTACCAACCCAAGCGCCGCGCCCCGCTGTGCCACGACCTGGCCGCGGCCGGCAAGACGGTGGAGGTGTGCGGCTTCCCGCCGCCGTCATCGGGCGCCATCGCCATCGGCCAGATCCTCGGCATCCTGGCGCAGACGCCCGGCGCCGCCATGAAGCCGGACGCCGCCGGCCTGCCCACCGCCGACTGGCTGCACTACTACACCGAGGCCGCGCGCCTGGCCTTTGCCGACCGCGCGCAGTACGTGGCCGACCCCGATTTCGTGCAGCCGCCCGCCGGCAGCTGGATGAGCCTGCTCGACCCTGCTTACCTGAAAAGCCGCGCCGCGCTCATCGGCGCGCAGAGCCTGAAGGTGGCGCAGCCCGGCCAGCCCGGCGCGCTGAAGATCGGCTTCGCGCCCATGCCCGAGCAACCCGAATACGGCACCAGCCACATCAGCATCGTCGACGCGCACGGCAACGCGCTGGCGATGACGACGACCATCGAGGACGCCTTCGGCGCGCGCCAGATGGTGAAGGGCTTCCTGCTGAACAACGAGCTGACCGACTTCAGCTTCGCGCCCACCAGCGCCGACGGCCAGCCCATCGCCAACCGCGTGCAGCCGGGCAAGCGCCCGCGCTCGTCGATGGCGCCCACGCTGGTGTTCGAGAAGAACGCCGACGGCTCGCGCGGCCCGCTGCTGATGAGCGGCGGCAGCCCCGGCGGCGCGCTCATCATCCACTACACCGCCAAGACGCTGCACGGCGTGCTGAACTGGGGCCTGACGCCGCAGCAGGCCATCAACCTGCCCAATTTCGGCAGCACCAACGGCCCCAGCCTGCTGGAGGAGAAGAAGTTTCCGCCCGCCACCGTCGAAGCGTTGCGCACGCGCGGCGCCGAAGTGCGCGAGATGAACATGACCAGCGGCCTGCAGGCCATCACCCGCGCCAACGTGCACGGCAAGCCCATGTGGCTGGGCGGCGCCGATCCGCGGCGCGAGGGTGTGGTGTTGGGTGACTGAGCGGCGCGAGAGCCGCCGCCTCGTCAACCAGCAGCGGGCAGCGCCGGTGCAGGCGTTGCCCGTTTTTTTGTCAGGCGTGGCTCAGGGCTTGACGGGGATCGGCGTCGCCCGGTCGATGGGCACCGCGGTCAGGCTGTTCTGCGGCGAGCCGTCGATGAGCTTTTCGGAGTACGTCAGGTACACCAGCGTGTTGCGCGGCGCATCCACCATGCGCACCACGCGCAGGCGCTTGAACAGCACCGACATGCGCTCGGAGAACACCTCGTCCTCCTGCCGCAGCGGCGCGCTGAAGCTGATGGGCCCGACCTGGCGGCAGGCGATCGAGGCCTCGGCGCGGTCCTCGGCCAGGCCCAGCCCGCCCTTGATGCCGCCGGTGCGCGCCCGCGAGACATAGCAGGTCACGCCCTCGACCAGCGGGTCGTCGTAGGCCTCGACGACGATCTTGTGGTTGGGGCCGAGCAGCTGGAAGGCGGTGCTCACGTCGCCGATCTGCTGCGCACCGGCGCCGGCGGTGGCAGCCAGCAGCAGCGCGGCGGCGGCGGTGCGCCGGGCATGGAAACAGGCGATAGCCATTTGGCGCGGATTGAAGGTATCAAACCGATAGCTTCTTGCGCCCGGCAGCCGGGCGCTAGATGTGTTTTTCATGCTCATGAATATTCTCCAGGTCCCCCCTGCCGGATGCAGGCCTGCAGGACCGGGGCGCGCATTGTCGCCGCGCGCTCATGCAGTGTTGCGTTCAAAACGATGACCGATGACGAACCGCCGCTTTGTCATTGAAGCGCAGCGAAGTCATTCGTCATTCGTCATTCGTCATTCTTGAAAGCGCATGCGCATCCATCACTCGCGCGGCGCCGCCGCCGTTGCAGCCACCGCGCCCGCGCCCGTCCCGTGCACGGCCAGCCCACCGCCCAGCGCGCGCATGTCGGCGCCGCCCGGCGCCTGGAAGGCGCGCAGCCCGAACTCCGGCAGGATCGCCAGCAGGTGGTCGAAGATGTCGCTCTGGATGGTCTCGTAATCCACCCACGCCGTGGTGTTGGTGAAGCAGTACAGCTCCAGCGGCACGCCCTCCGGCGTGGGCTGCAGCATGCGCACCATCAGCGTCATGTCGGGGTGGATGCCGCTGTTGGCCTTCAGGTAAGCCAGCACGTAGGCGCGGAAGGTGCCGATGTTGGTCAACCGGCGCCGGTTGGCCGGCACGCGGCCCAGCACCTCGCCCAGCTCGCGCAGCTTCATGGCGCGCGAGATCTTCACCGCGTCGGCTTTCTCCTTCACGTAGTCGGCAATCAGCTTGACGTGGCCCAGGCGCTCGATCTGCTCGTCGGAGAGGAAGTGGATCGAGCCGGCGTCGATCATCAGCGTGCGCTTGATGCGCCGCCCGCCCGACTCCTGCATGCCGCGCCAGTTCTTGAAGCTCTCGCTCATCAGCTTCCAGGTGGGAATGGTGACGATGGTCTTGTCCCAGTTCTGCACCTTGACGGTGTTCAGCGCGATGTCGATCACCGCGCCATCGGCGCCGGCCTGCGGCACCTCGATCCAGTCGCCCACGCGCAGCATGTCGTTGCCTTCGATCTGCAGGCCGGCGGCAAACGACTTGATGGTGTCCTGAAACACCAGCATCAGCACCGCCGACATGGCACCGAAGCCGGACAGCACGATGAACGGCGACTTGTCGGCCAGCGCGGCGATCATGATGACCACGGCCGCAATCGCCACCACCAGCTGCCCCATCTGCACGTAGGCCTTGATGGAGCGCGCCGCGTCGCCGTGCCGGTCGTGCACGTGCAGCGCCACGTCCAGCATCTTGAACAGCGTGCGCGCGATGAACAGCACGATCAGCGCGCCGGCGACGTTCTCGATCACCGTCACCACCACGGCCGGCAGGTGCGGCACGAAGCGCACCGCCAGCAGCACCAGCAGCGCCGGCGCGATCTGCGCCACGCGGCGCAGCACGGCGCGGTCCAGCAGCACGGCACTGAAGCCCGTCGCGCCCGCCGCCACGCCCAACCGGGCGACACCGCGCGTGAGCACCAGCTGCACCAGCAGCTGCACCACCCAGGCCAGCAGCAACAGCCCGGTCAGCCCGAAAGCGGCCTGCGCCCAGGGCTGCGACAACGACAAGGCGTCAAACTCCAAAACGATGGTCTCCGTGGTGTGGGGTTCAGCGCCGGCGTTCAGCGAACCGACACCGGACGATGCTGCCGCCGCGCTGTGACGCAGTGACGACGACCGGCGCTGCAAGCACCGCTTGCGCAATCAGAGGGAAAGTCTATACGAGGAAGAAGGTCGCAAGGCTTATCCGATCTGCGCAGGCAGCTACTTTATGAATAGCGTGCTGCCTGGCGAGCAGCCAGTTGGGCGCTGACACGCCGGCTGGAGTCGATTTTATTTTCATAGTGGCTTGCGCACGTATTTCAAGGGGTTTAAGGAATAAAGACCTGAAATACTTTGGTCACGGGCGCAGGCAGCTATGGTTTTTGAACTCGTTTACCCTCACCCCAACCCTCTCCCGCCAGCGGGAGAGGGAGCAAGAAGACGCGCCGCGCGAAGCAGCGGCGCCAACCAAGCCAAGACCGAGCGCAGCGATGGCCCGAAGGGACTTCAACTCCCCTCTGGCCGTGCCGAGAAGCGCAGGGCGTGGGGCGGGCGCGGCAGCGCAGCATGCCGCGCTTCGTGCTCTGACTCGCTGCGGTTGTCTGAGCGGCGTGAGCGCAGCGAACAAAGCGAGTTCCGCAGCGCCGCCCCACGCCCGAGCATCGCAGGTTGCCCGCAGCGAAGCGGAGGGACACGGCCAGTGGGGTCGCCTTTTTCTTTGGTTACTTTCTTTTTGGCGAGACAAAAAGAAAGTGACTGCGCCGCCGGGCGCACATCCCGGCCAGCAGCGCCCCCAACACCCCAACAAAATCAAACGTCAATGGCCGTCGCAGACCCCGCCGCCTTGCGCAACTCAAACTTCTGAATCTTCCCCGTCGACGTCTTCGGCAGCTCCCCGAACACGATGTAGCGCGGCACCTTGAACCCCGCCAGGTGCTGCTTGCAATGCGCCACGATGTCTTCCTTGGTCACCTCGGCACCGGGTTTGAGCTCCAGGAAGGCGCAGGGTGTCTCTCCCCACTTGTCGTCCGGCTTGGCCACCACCGCGGCCGCCAGCACGGCAGGGTGACGGTACAGCACATCCTCCACCTCGATCGACGAAATGTTCTCGCCGCCCGAGATGATGATGTCCTTGCTGCGATCCTTGATCTTGATGTACCCATCGGGGTACTGCACCGCCAGGTCGCCCGAGTGGAACCAGCCACACGCAAACGCTTCTTCGGTCGCCTTCGGGTTCTTCAGATAGCCCTTCATGGCGATGTTGCCGCGGAACATGATCTCGCCCATGGTCTCGCCGTCCATCGGCACCGGCTGCATCGTCATCGGATCCAGCACGCGCGCATCGCGCTGCAGGTGGTAACGCACGCCCTGGCGCGCGTTCAGGCGCGCGCGCTCGCCGATGTCCAACTCGTCCCACGCGGCGTGCTTGGCGCACACCGTGGCCGGGCCGTACACCTCGGTCAGGCCGTACACGTGCGTCAGGTCGAACCCCATCTGCTCCATGCCCTCGATCATCGAGGCCGGCGGCGCGGCGCCCGCCACCATGCACTTCACGCCGGCCGGCACGCCCTTTTTCATTTCATCGGGTGCGTTCACCAGCAGCCCGTGCACGATGGGCGCGCCGCAGTAATGCGTCACGCCGTGGTGGCGGATAGCGTCGAAGATCGCCTTGGCCTCCACGCGCCGCAGGCAGACGTTGACGCCCGCGCGCGCCGCGATGGTCCACGGAAAGCACCAGCCGTTGCAGTGGAACATCGGCAGCGTCCACAGATAGACGGCGTGCTTGGGCAGGTCCCACTCCAGGATGTTGCTGATGGCGTTGGTCGCCGCGCCGCGGTGGTGGTAGACCACGCCCTTGGGGTTGCCCGTGGTGCCCGAGGTGTAGTTGAGCGCAATCGCGTCCCACTCGTCGGCCGGGTACTTCCACGCGAACTTCGCATCGCCCTGCGCCACGAAGGCTTCGTAGGTGACGCTGCCGATCTTGGTGCCCTCGCCATACAGCGCGTCTTCCACGTCGATCACCAGCAGCGGCGCGGTCGATGTACGCAGCGCCAGCGCCTTCTTCACGATGCCCGCGAACTCGGGGTCGACGATGATGGCCTTGGCCTCGCCGTGGTCCAGCATGAAGGCCACGGCCTCGGGATCAAGCCGCGTGTTCAGCGTGTTCAGCACCGCGCCGGCCATGGGCACGCCGAAGTGCGCCTCCACCATCGGCGGGGTGTTGGGCAGCATGGCGGCCACGGTGTCGTTCTTGCCGATGCCGTGCTTTTGCAGCGCGCTGGCCAGCTGGCGGCAGCGGTCGTAGGTCTGGGCCCAGTTCTGGCGCAGCTCGCCATGCACGATGGCCAGCTTGTCGGGGTAGACCTCGGCCGTGCGCTGGATGAAGGCCAACGGGGTGAAGGGGGCGAAGTTGGCTTCGGTGCGGGGCAGATCGGTGTCGTAGATGCTGGCCATGACGGGTCTCCTTGTGGTTCGGCAAATGATACCCAGCCCCCTCACGGCGGACTGACAGGAGCTGAACGCCCTGGGGTTGATCCATCGCAATATCTCCACCGGGTATGCCGGACACAATCGCTGTTACATGATCTGGATGCTGTCCAGTTCGCACTGGTTCACCAACCGAAGGAGTCCCCATGAAGAAGCTGAAGCCCCTTTCCGCCGCCGCCCTGGCCGCTGCCCTCGCCCTGGCGGTCGGGTTCCAGGCGCAGGCCCAGAAGCCGCGCGACGAGCCGATCCAGCCCATCGAGCCGGCCAAGGTGACCGATCCGGCCAAGGTGCAGCTGGGCAAGAAGCTGTGGTTCGACCCGCGCCTGTCGCGCTCGGGCTTCATCTCGTGCAACTCGTGCCACAACCTCAGCATGGGCGGCTCCGACAACGTGGCCGCCTCGGTGGGTGACCGCTGGCAGAAGGGCGGCATCAACTCGCCCACCGTGCTCAACGCCGTGCTCAACATCGCCCAGTTCTGGGACGGCCGCGCCAAGGACCTGGCCGACCAGGCCGGCGGCCCCATCGAGAACCCGATCGAGATGAACTCCACGCACGCCGCCGCCGTAGCCACGCTGCAGTCCATCCCGGGCTATGTGGAAGAGTTCAAGAGCATCTACAAGGTCGACAAGATCGACATCAAGCAGGTCACCGACGCGCTGGCCACCTTCGAATCCACCCTGGTCACCCCCAACTCGCGCTTCGACAAGTGGCTGAAGGGCGACAACAAGGCCATCACCGACGTCGAGCTGAAGGGCTACGAGCTGTTCAAATCCACCGGCTGCGTGGCCTGCCATAACGGCCCCAACGCGGGCGGCAACATGTTCATGAAGATGGGCGTGGTGCAGGCCTACAAGACCGACCACCCGGCCGAGGGCCGCTCGGCCGTGACCGGCAACGAGATCGACCGCTTCACCTTCAAGGTGCCGACGCTGCGCAACGTGGAGCTGACCTACCCCTACTTCCACGACGGCGCCGCCAAGACGCTGACCGAGGCCGTCGACATCATGGGCCGCCTGCAGCTGGGCCGCACCTACACGAAGGAAGAAAACGCGCAGATCGTCGCCTTCCTGAAGACGCTGACCGGCGACCAGCCGCAGATCACGCTGCCGATCCTGCCGGTGTCGAGCGACAAGACGCCGCGCCCCGACCCGTTCGCGCCCATCGTGGCGCCGATGAAGAAGTAAGATCGACGGCATGAACCGCCGCCCCGCGCCCGACCTGGACCTGGTGCAGCGCCTGCGCAGTGCAGGCCTGCAGCCCACGCGCCAGCGCCTGGCCGTGGCGGCGGTGATGTTTGCGCAGCCCGTGCACCTGACGGCCGAGCAGGTGGTCAAGACCTTGCACGGCGGCGCGCCGACCGTGGCCGATGTGGACGCCACCCCGATCTCGCGCGCCACCGTCTACGCCACGCTGGCGCAGTTTGCCGAGGCCGGCCTGCTGCGCGAGCTGCACAGCGGCACCGGCGCCGTGGTGTACGACAGCAACCCTACGCTGCACCCGCATTGGGTGGATGTGGAAACCGGCCAGGTGCACGACCTGCCGCCCGGTGTGCGTCTTCAGGTGTCGGGCATCGACACCCTGCCCGCCGGCCTGCAGGTGCAGGACGTGCAGCTGATGCTGCGCGTGAAGACCAGCGCGGCCTGAGCGGTCGAGCGCCCCCTGCCTCGCCGCCTGCCATGCTGGCGATGCTTTTGTTTTGATAGTGGCCTGCGCTCGTCCAGCAATGGTTTCAAGCATAAAACACCTGAAATCATTATCTGACGAGCGCTAGCAGCTATCATTCTTGCTTGATCGGCAACAAGTCTCCGATGACGCACGACCCTCATCTGCTGTGTGGGAGCGGGCTTGCCCGCGATCAGGCGTTGGTGGCGATCAAGCCGCCGGATCGCGGGCAAGCCCGCTCCCACAACACGGTCTGAGACTTGGTGCCAATCAAGCATTCTTGATGGTTTCCTGGCCATCGCCCACCACAGGCCATCGGTCAGAATAGCCGCGTGGCCATCCCCCAGCATTTCATCCAGGAGCTTCTGGCGCGCGCCGACGTGGTCGAGATCGTCGGCCGCTACGTGCAGTTGAAGAAGACCGGGGCCAACTTCTCGGGCCTGTGCCCGTTCCACAGCGAGAAATCGCCCTCGTTCACCGTCAGCCCGTCCAAGCAGTTCTACCACTGCTTCGGCTGCGGCAAGAACGGCAACGCCATCGGCTTCCTGATGGACCACACCGGCGCCGGCTTCGTCGAGGTGGTGCACGAGCTGGCCCAGCAGTACGGCATGCAGGTGCCCGAGGACGATCGCAGCCCCGCCGAGCGCGCCCGCGCCGCGCAGGAAACCGAAAAGCGCCACACCCTCACCGACGTGCTGTCGCGCGCGGGCGAAGCCTACAAGAGGCACCTCAAGGACAGCCCCCGCGCCATCGATTACCTGAAAAAGCGCGGCCTGTCGGGCGCCGTGGCGCGCGACTTCGGCCTGGGCTACGCGCCCGAAGGCTGGCGCACGCTGGCCAGCGTGTTCCCCGACTACACCGATCCGCTACTGGCTGAAAGCGGCCTGGTCATCGTCGGAGAGGACGACGCCGACAAGCGCTACGACCGCTTCCGCGACCGCATAATGTTCCCCATCCGGAGCGTCAAGGGCGAAGTCATCGGCTTCGGCGGCCGCGTGCTGGGCGACGAGAAGCCCAAATACCTGAATTCGCCCGAAACCCCGGTGTTCCACAAGGGCCGCGAGCTGTACGGCCTGTTCGAGGCCCGCGCCGCCCTGCGCGACTACGGCTACGCCCTGGTCACCGAAGGCTACATGGACGTGGTGGCGCTGGCCCAGCTCGGCTTCGGCAACGCCGTGGCCACGCTGGGCACGGCCTGCACGCCCGAGCACGTGCACAAGCTGTTCCGCTTCACCGAGCAGATCGTGTTCAGCTTCGACGGCGACGCCGCCGGCCGCCGCGCCGCACGCAAGGCGCTGGAGGCCGCCCTGCCCCTGGCCACCGACACGCGCAGCGTCAAGTTCCTGTTCCTGCCGCCCGAGCACGACCCCGACAGCTTCATCCGCGCCGAAGGCAGCGATGCCTTTGCCGACGCCGTGAAAGGCGCCGTGCCCCTGTCGCGCTTTTTGCTGGAAGCCGCGGCCGAAGACTGCGACATGGAGACGGCGGAGGGCCGGTCGCACTTCGCCGCCAATGCCCGGCCGTTGTGGCAGCTGCTGCCGCCCGGCACGCTGGCACAGCAGCTGCTGGGCGAGATCGCGGCGCAGGTGCAGATCGGCGTGCATGAGCTGGAGCAGCTGTGGGACATCCGCCGCGCGCCACGCAGAAGCTATGAAAAAAAGAGCTACCCGCGCCCGACTGACGGCCACTACAGCCCTAAGAGGCCTGAAAAAGCCGCCCCGCCCCGCCGCCACCTGCGCGGCCAGCCCGCCAGCCGCGCCAGCCGCGCGCTGCAGATCGTGCTGACAGAGGCCAGCGCCTGGGACCGCCTGAGCCAGGACGAACACGTGCTGCTGTGCGACCTGCCGCCGCCGCACGGCCCGCTGTTCACCTGGCTGGCCGGGCAGGCGCTGGACCATGGCCCCCAGCCCTGGAGCGCGCTGCGCGAAGCCTTGCGCGGCCACGAGCACGAGGCCTTTGCCGTCGACGAAGTGGCCAAGCTGCCGCCCGACATCGTGTCGGAGCCCGACGAATTGCACGGCATTCTGGGCACCGAGCGGCGCGAGCAACTCAAGCGCCGCATGGACGACGCCCTGGCGGCGGGCGATCTGCCGCGTTACCAGGCGCTGCTGCGCCAGTTGACGGATGCCGACGCGCCGGGCGCCGGCAACCCTTGAAATCGGCGCTTCACGCTATAATTAAAGGCTTGTCACCGGCAAGAGCGACAGCAGCACCTCCGGCCCGGCCACGCGCACAGCGTCATGCGCGCCCCTTCCCCCAGGGACGGCCAAGATACCGCAAGGACTGCACCCCAAATGTTCGCCCAACCATCTTGCCCCTGACCGTGCGCTGCCGCCAGACTGCCCCATCGGCGCGCCGTTGCCACCTCGCTTTTCTTTTTTTGCCTGACCGAGTGTCCGCCGTGCGACGCCCCATCGCGTTCGTGCGCTGAGCACTCCAACGACCAGAGGTTGATTGATGTCCACCAGCGCCAAACCTGCCGCCAAGACCGCCGCCGCCAAGACCACCCCCGCCAAGAAGGCGCCGGCCAAGAAAGCCGCGCCGGCCCAGGCCGCCGCGGAAGAACTCGAGACCACGCCAGCCAAGACCACCGCGGCCAGGAAGACCGCCGCCAAGACCACCACGGCCGCCGCCCCCGCCAAGAAGGTGGGCCGCCCGGCCAAGGGTGCCGCAGCCGCCGAAAAATCCACACCCGCCAAGCGCGGCCGCCCCGGCAAGACGGCGGCCAAGGACCTGGACGAGGACGCCGACCTGTCCGACATCGAAGCCGACCTGGAAGGCGAGCCCGAGGCGGCGCCCGAGGGTGAGCAGGCCGCGGTCGAAAAGGCCAAGCCCCTGCGCATGAAGATCAGCAAGGCCAAGGAACGCGCCTTGATGAAGGAATTCGGCCTCGACGAGGGCGTGCTCTCCGAAGAGGAGATGAGCACCCGCCGCGCCAACCTCAAGACCCTGCTCAAGCTCGGCAAGACGCGCGGCTACCTGACGCACGGCGAGATCAACGACCACCTGCCCGACAAGCTGGTCGACGTCGAGACGCTGGAGGCCGTGGTCTCCATGCTGAACGACCTGGGCGTGGCCGTGTACGAGCAGACGCCGGACGCGGAGACGCTGCTGCTGACCAACCAGGGCACCAGCACCGCCACCGAGGAAGAGGCCGAGGAAGAGGCCGAGGCGGCGCTGTCCACCGTCGATTCGGAATTCGGCCGCACCACCGACCCGGTGCGCATGTACATGCGTGAGATGGGCACCGTGGAGCTGCTCACGCGCGAGGGCGAGATCGAGATCGCCAAGCGCATCGAAGGCGGCCTGATGGCGATGATGGAAGCCATCAGCGCCAGCCCCACCACGATCGCCGAGATCCTGCAGATGGCCGCCGACATCCGTGAAGGCAAGGTCGTCATCAACACCGTGGTCGACGGCTTTGCCGACCTGGACGAGAACGACGACTACGTGGCCGAGGAAGACTTCGACGAGTACGACGAAGAGGACGACGACGACGGCAAGGGCGGCTCCAAGGCCATGACGCGCCTCTTGGAAAAGCTCAAGAACGATGCGCTGGAGCGCTTCGACGAGATCGCCGCGCTGTTCGACAAGGTGCACAAGGCCTACGACAAGGAAGGCTGGGGCTCGCCCAACTACATGAAGGCGCAGACCCTGCTGTCCGAGCGGCTGATGACCATCCGCTTCACGGCCAAGACCATCGAGAAGCTGTGCGACATGCTGCGCAGCCAGGTGGACGACGTGCGCCGCTACGAGCGCGAGCTGCGCCGCATCATCGTCGACCGCTGCGGTTACCCGCAGGAGCAGTTCATCGCCGAGTTCTCGGGCCGCGACAAGGCGGGCAACAAGGTGCCTTCGAACCTGCTGAACCTGAAGTGGGTCGAAAAACAGGCCGCCGCCGGCAAGCCCTGGAGCGCCATCATGGAGCGCAACATCCCGCCGATCCAGGACCTGCAGCAGAAGCTGATCGACCTGCAGGCGCAGGTGGTGGTGCCGCTGGATGAGCTGAAGGACATCAACAAGCGCATGAACGAGGGCGAGGCCTCATCGCGCGATGCCAAGAAGGAGATGATCGAGGCCAACCTGCGCCTGGTGATCAGCATCGCCAAGAAGTACACCAACCGCGGCCTGCAGTTCCTCGATCTGATCCAGGAGGGCAACATCGGCCTGATGAAGGCAGTGGACAAGTTCGAGTTCCGCCGCGGCTTCAAGTTCTCGACCTACGCCACCTGGTGGATTCGCCAGGCCATCACGCGCTCGATCGCCGATCAGGCGCGCACCATCCGCATTCCGGTGCACATGATCGAGACCATCAACAAGATGAACCGCATCTCGCGCCAGCACCTGCAGGAGTTCGGCTTCGAGCCCGACGCCGGCATCCTGGCCGAGAAGATGGAGATGCCCGAGGACAAGATCCGCAAGATCATGAAGATCGCCAAGGAGCCGATCTCGATGGAAACCCCCATCGGCGACGACGACGACAGCCACCTGGGCGATTTCATCGAGGACCAGAACAACACCGCGCCGGTTGACGCCGCCATGCAGGCCGGCCTGCGCGACGTGGTGAAGGACATCCTCGACAGCCTGACCCCGCGCGAGGCGAAGGTGCTGCGCATGCGCTTCGGCATCGAGATGAGCACCGACCACACGCTGGAAGAAGTGGGCAAGCAGTTCGACGTCACGCGCGAGCGCATCCGCCAGATCGAGGCCAAGGCGCTGCGCAAGCTCAAGCACCCGAGCCGCTCGGACAAGCTGCGCAGCTTCATCGATTCGCTGTGACGCCCTAGAAACCGAACAGCCGGACGCAGAGCACGCAGAGGTTCCGCAGAGGACGCAGAAGAAAACCATTTTGGTCTTCTTCTGCGTCCTCTGCGGGTTTCTGCACCTTCGGCGTCCGGTCAAGTTCCTCCTGACATGAACCCCGACGCCGCCAAACTCTGGACCGCCCCGCGCTGGGCGCTGGCCATTCTGCTGGCAGTGCTGGGCATGCTGGGGCCGTTCTCGATCGACACCTACATCCCGGCTTTCTCGGCCATCGCCCAGTCGCTGAATGCCACGCCGGTGCAGATGCAGCAGACACTGTCGGCCTATCTGTTCGGCTTCGCCTTCATGAACCTGTTCCACGGTGCGCTGTCCGACAGCTTCGGCCGCCGGCCGGTGATCCTGTGGGGGCTGGCGATGTTCACCGTGGCCTCGCTGGGCTGTGCGCTGGCGCAGAACGTGGGGCAGCTCATCTTCTTCCGCGCGCTGCAGGGCCTGTCGACGGGCGCCGGCATCGTGGTCTCGCGCGCCGTCATCCGCGACATGTTCCCGCCCTCCGAGGCGCAGCGCGTGATGAGCCAGGTCACCATCTATTTCGGCGTGGCGCCGGCGGTGGCGCCCATCATCGGCGGGGTGATCGCCGAGTACCTGGACTGGCACTCGATCTTCTGGTTTCTGGTCGGCGTGGGCGTGGTGCTGTGGCTGGCCAACTGGCGCCTGCTGCCCGAAACCCTGCACGTGCAGGACCGCCAGCCGTTCCAGGTTCGCAACTTGATGCGTGGCTACTGGCAGCTGCTGACCGACGCGCGCTTTCTGCTGCTGGCGCTGGCCTCGGGCGTGCCGTTCAACGGCCTGTTCCTCTACGTGCTGTCGGCGCCGGCGTTCCTGGGCGACATCCTGCAACTGCGGCCAACGCAGTTCTTCTGGTTCTTCGTGCTGTCCATCGGCGGCATCATGGCCGGCTCGTGGCTGTCGGGGCGCATGGCGGGCAAGGTCAAGCCGAAGAACCAGATCATGCAGGGCTTTCGCATCATGCTGGGCGTGTCGGCCATCAACGTGGTGGCCAACGCCGTGCTGACGCCGAACGCCTGGTGGTCGCTGTGGCCGGTCACGGTGTTCGCCTTCGGCTGGGCGCTGATGGTGCCGGTGGTCACGCTGCTGGTGCTCGATCTGTACCCGGCGCGGCGCGGCATGGCGTCGTCGCTGCAGGCCGTGGTCGGCTCCACGGCCAACGGCATCGTGGCCGGCGTCGTGGCGCCGCTGGTCATGCATTCGGCACTCGGGCTGGCCATCATGTCGACCGCCTTCATGGCCGTGGGGCTGCTGGCCTGGCTGTGGCTGCGCCGGCGCTGGCCGGGCATCGGCGGCTGAGCACCCTGCCCTGACGCGCGACCGCGCGGGCGCCTCAATCGAGCGCCGTGGGGTCGGCCTGCAGCATCAGGCGCGCCAGTTCGGCGGCGCTGCCCACCTCGGCCTTTTCCATCACGTGCTGGCGGTGGATGTGCACGGTCTTTTCGCTGATGTCCAGCTCGCGCGCCACCAGCTTGTTCGGCAGGCCTTGCGCCACCAGCCGCGCCACTTCCGCCTCGCGCGGCGACAGGCGCGCCAGGCGGTCGCCGGCCTGCTGCGCGCGTTCGCTGGACACCAGGTCGGCCTCGCGCTGGCGCAGGGCGGCCGACACCACATCCAGCAGGCGCTGGTCCTTGAACGGTTTTTCCAGAAAGTCGAACGCGCCGCGCTTCATGGCCTGCACCGCCAGTTCCACGTCGCCATGGCCGGTGATGAAAACGATGGGCAGATGGCAGCCGCGCGCGATCAGGGCCTGCTGCAGTTCCAGCCCGCTCATGCCCGGCATGCGCACGTCCAGCAGCAGGCACCCGGTCTGCTCGAGCGCAGGCAGGCCGGCGTCGAGGTAGTCGGCTGCCGACGCGTGGGCCTGCACGGGCCAGCCCATGGATTCGAGCAGGAACACCAGCGAGCGGCGGAACGCGGCGTCGTCGTCGACCAGATGAATCTGCCACTCAGGCACCACGGGTGGGGTTTCGGTCATCGTCGGGAAGGGTCAGGGTGAATTGCAGGCCGAGGCCGTCCTCGGCAGCGCTGGCATCCAGCCGGCCGCCATGGGCTTCGGCGATGCTGCGGCAGATCGACAGGCCCAGGCCCATGCCATCGGCCTTGGTGGTGAAGAAGGGTTCGAACAGGTGCGATTGTTGCCCAGTCGACAGCGGTTCTCCGCGATCGCGCACGGCAATGTGCACGCCACTCGTGTCGCGCCGCAGCGTGACGGTGAGTTGCTGCCGCTCGGCGGGCAGATGGCGCGTGGCGTCCCAGCCGTTCTTCAACAGGTTGAGCAGCACCTGCTGCACCTGCAGCGCATCGACGGTGAGCATGGTGCCCGCCGGCAGTTTGTCCACGACGTCGACCGGCGGCGCGTGCACCTGCATGCCGCGAAACAGGGCCACGGCCTCATGCACCAGCGCCACCGGGTCGACCACCTGCCGCTGCGCCACACGCTTCCTGGCGAAGGCGCGGATGCGGCTGAGCACGCCGGCGGCGCGCTCGGCCTGGCCGGCCATCTCGCTGGCGGCTTCCCGCGCGGCGTCGGGGCTCAGGCGCTGCTGGTCGACGCGGCGGATCAGGCTTTGCGCATAGTTGCCGATGGCCGCCAGCGGCTGGTTCAGCTCGTGCGCCAGCGTACCGGAGAGCTCGCCCAGCACCGACAGCCGCGCCATGTGCTCGGCCTGCTCGCGGCTCTGGCGCAGGCGTGCTTCCAGCTCCTCGCGTTCACGCGCCGCCTGGCGCAGATCGGCGGTGCGCGCCTGCACCTGACGCTCCACGTGCAGGGTGTAGACACCGCCCAGCGCGATCAGGCCCAGCAACCCCGCCAGCCACGGCCAGTAGCGCTGCGCCAGCGCCGTCAGCGTGGGCACGCGCAGGTTGGCATAGGGGCCGATCTTCAGCTCGCGCTGCATCTCGTGCACCGACTGGTAATCGGCCGGCACGGTCCAGGTGATCGGGCTGTCGCCTGCGCGCATTTCCAGCAAGGCGATGGTGACGGCACGTGCCAGCGCCGGGTCGGTGTGGCGCAGCGTGGCGATGGGCCAGTTGGGATAGACGCGGGTGGAGGTGGCGCAGGCAAAGCCCATCTCCGGCCGTGGCGCCACCACGCGAAAGCGCTGGCGCCACTCCGGCCGGCTCTCGACCATGCAGGCTCGCACGAAGCCGGCATCGGCTGCGCCGCTGGCCACGGCCTCCAGGACGCGGTCCATCGGCAAGCCGACCACCAGCAGCTGCCGCAGATCGCTGGCAGGGTCGATGCCCTCCGCCGCCAGCTCGCGCCACACCAGCTGGTAGCCGGAGAACGCCTCCTTGCCGACCACGGCCACGCGCTGCCCGCGCAGATCGGCCAGCCGCTGCACCTGCGGGTTGCCCGCCAGGGTGACCACCGCCGCGCCCACCGCCTGCCACGCCGAGGTCGGCAGCGTGCTGCCCGTTTGCAGCGTCAGGATGCGCGAGGCGCCCAGGCGCGATTCGAGTTCGACATAGTGCCCCGGGTTGGTGATGATGAAGTCGACGCGACGTGCTTGCGCCGCTTCGTTGAGCGCCGCGTGGTCCAGCGAGATCAGCTCGACCGCACGCCCCGGCAAGGCGCGGCGCAACTGGGTGGCCACCGGCGTCCATTCCTCCACCGCGGCGTCGGCACCCAGGTAGGCCAGCACGCCGATCCGCACCGTGCCACCGCCCTGCGCCCAGGCCAGCGCAGCCCAGCAGCACAGCCACGCACCCAGCAAAAGCCGGCACGCTGCGCGCGAACAGGAACGAAGAAAAACCATCACACCCATTTCAATTCCGAGTAACCCGGTCGGCAATAGGGAAAAGCGTCTAGCGACCTCATTCATTCACCCGATTGGCGGTGGGGTTATTGGTTCCTATATTGGGGCACGCGCTGAAAAGCGTCTTGAAGGGACCCTACGCAATGACCATTCCAACCCCTCCCGCCACCCCGTCGACCAGCAAGCGCGGCCTGCTTCGCGCCTTGCTGGGCTTCGGCGTCACGGCCACCGGCATGGTGGTCGCGGCCGATCCGGCCGAGGCCGCCATCGGCAGTCAGCCCGCGCGCCGCCCCGGCGCCGACGGCAAGCGCTACGGCATGCTGGTGGACATCCGCCGCTGCATCGGCTGCCAGGCCTGCACCGTGAGCTGCTCGATGGAGAACCTGCCTCCGCTCGGCCAGTTCCGCACCACGGTGCTGCAGTACGAGGTGGATACCAAGGTGCAAGGCGCACCGCCCGCCATGGTGAGCCTGCCGCGCCTGTGCAACCACTGCGACAACCCGCCCTGCGTGCCGGTGTGCCCGGTGCAGGCCACTTTCCAGCGCACCGACGGCGTGGTGCTGGTGGACAACGAACGCTGCGTGGGCTGCGGCTACTGCGTGCAGGCCTGCCCGTACGACGCGCGTTTCATCAACCACGAGACGCAGACTGCCGACAAGTGCACGTTCTGCGAGCACCGGCTGGAGGTGGGCCTGCTGCCCGCGTGCGTGGAAAGCTGCGTCGGCGGCGCCCGCAAGATCGGCAACCTGAACGACCCGGCCAGCGAAGTGGCCACCCTGCTGCGCGAGCACAAGGACGACGTGAAGGTGCTCAAGCCCGACCTGGCGACCCGCCCGCATGTGTTCTACATCGGCCTGCCCGAGCAGTTTGTCAGTGGCATCGACGGCCAGGCCGGTGTGCGCGTGGCGGCCAACTGAGCCGACAAGGAGAACAGCCATGAACATCATCGAGTTGCTGACCCCCGCCTACGAAGCCGCTTGGCTGCCCTGGGCGGTGCAGTATTTCTTCCTGATCGGCATCGCCACCACCGCGGCGCTGCTGGCTGCCTGGCTGGCTTTCGCGCCGGCCGGCACCGACCGCGCCCGCCTGCTACCGGCGGCGGTGGTTGTGCTGCTGGTCGCCAGTATTGCGGCGCCCGTGTCGCTGCTGGCCGACCTGCACCAGCCAGGCCGCTTCTGGCACTTCTATGCTCACCCCACGTCCTGGTCTTGGATGTCGCTGGGCGCCTTCCTGCTGCCGGTCTTCGTGATGCTGGCGCTGGGTTTCGGCGTCGCCTGGTGGTTGCGCAAGCCGGGGTTGATGCGCGCCGTGGGCGTGCTGCTGGCACTGAGCGCGCTCAGCGTGCTGGTCTACACCGGTGGCGAGATGATGGTGATCCGCGCCCGTCCGCTGTGGCACACGCCGTTCCTGCCGATCAACCTGGCGTTGACGGGCGCCCTGGGCACGCTGGGTGCGGTGCTGCTCGTGGTGCGCTGGATGCCGCAGGGCCTGGCGGGCTGCCCTCTCGCCCTGGTGCGCCGGCTGGCGCAAGGGGTGACCGCTGCCCTGGTGCTGGTGGCCCTGGCCTGGGCCGTGCTGGGCCTGGCGGGGCAGTCGCCCTCGTTCACCGAGGCGGTGAGCCTGTTCAACGAGTTCGGCGCCTGGAAGCTGGCGCTGGTCGGCTCCATCGTCGGCGGCCTGGTGCTTCTGGCCATGATCTGGGCGCCTTGGCGCGCCCCGGCTTGCGGCACGCAGACGCTGGTGTTCGCCCTGGCGATGCTGGTGGCCGCCTGGGTGTTCCGCTGGATCGTGTTCATGGCCGTGCAGACGGTGCCCAAGTTCGGCGCCGGCCTGTACCTGCAAGGCGTGTCCTGGGGCAGCGATGGCGTGCTCGGCATGGCGGGCGTCTTTGGCCTGGTGGCGGCATTGATCACCATCGTGACCTGGGGGCTGTTCCGGTTCCCGCCCCGCAGCAGCGCGGCGCTGGCCTGATTGAAGGAGATTGGTGATGAATGACGCAGTGAAAACCCAGAACCCGGCGGGCACGACGCCGCCCGATCTCAGCAAACGCCAGATGCTCACGCGCGGCGGCATCGCCGCCGGCGGCTTGGCGGCCTTCGCGGCCGGCTATGGCGAAACGCTTTTCAAGGCCGGCAAGGGCTTGGTCACCGGCAGCGCGGGCGAGGTGCCGGCACACGCCACGCGCGGCAATTCGCTGACGCCCGAGTTCCGAATCGACCCGGTCAGTGGCCAGCTCAGCACCCAGCCCGGCCAGACGGTGAGCATGTCCAGCTGCCTGGGCTGCTGGACGCAGTGCGGCGTGCGCGTGCGCGTGGACACCGCCAGCAACCGCATCATCCGCGTCGCCGGCAACCCCTACCACCCGCTGGCCACGGTGAGCCCCGCGCCCATGGACATGCCGGTGCGCGAGGTGTATGCCAAGCTCGGCGGCGAAAGCGGGCTGGAAGGCCGCGCCACCTCGTGCGCGCGCGGCTCGTCGATGCTGGAGCAGCAGAACAACCCGCACCGTGTGCTGCAGCCGCTCAAGCGCGTCGGCCCGCGCGGCTCGGGCCAATGGAAGACGATCTCGTTCGAGGAGCTGGTGAAGGAAGTCTGCGAGGGTGGCAACCTGTTCGGTGAAGGCCAGGTGGACGGCCTGCGCGCCATCTTCGACCAGAACACCCCCATTGACGCCGAGAACCCCGAATACGGTCCCAAGTCGAACCAGCTCATCTTCACCGACTCGGCCAACGAAGGCCGCACCGGGCTGGTGCGCCGCTTCACCGAGCAGTCGTTCGGCAGCCGCAACTTCGGCAACCACGGCTCGTACTGCGGCCAGACCTTCCGCGTCGGCACCGGCGCGGCGCTGGGCGACATCCGCGCCATGCCGCACGGCAAGCCGGATTGGCCCTCGGCCAGCTTCGGCCTGTTCATCGGCGCGGCCCCTGCGCAGTCGGGCAACCCGTTCCAGCGCCAGGGCCGCCAACTGGCCGAGGCGCGCACGCGCAAGGACAACCCTTTCCGCTACGTGGTGGTCTCGCCCATCCTCCCCACCTCGTCGAGCATGGCCTCGGGCGACGGCAACCGCTGGTTGCCCGTCAAGCCCGCCACCGACCTGGCGCTGGTGATGGGCCTGATCCGCTGGATCATCGACAACGACCGCTACGACGCCCAGCACCTGAGCCAGCCCGGCCCCGCCGCCATGGAAGCGGCTGGCGAGGTGGCCTGGACCAACGCCACCCACCTGGTGGTGGCGGATCCCAAGCACCCGCGCTTCGGCAGCTTCCTGCGCGGCGCCGACCTGGGCTGGCCCAAGCCGGAGCCCAAGCCCGTGCCAGCCACGCCCGCCGCTGCTGCGCCCGCCGCCGTGGCCGCAGCACAGCCCAAGCCTGCTGCCACCGCTGCCCCCACCGCCAAGCCTGACGCAGCCGCGCCCGCTGCCGCGGCCCCTGCTGCAGCACCGGCCCAGCCAGCGCCCGCGCCCAAGGTCGAGGAAGTGCCCGACGTGTACGTGGTGCAGGCAGCCGACGGCACGCTGGTGCCGCACACCCGAGCCGAAGCCGCCAACCTGAAGGTCGAAACCACGCTCGACATTCCGGCCTGGGGCGAGCAGGGCCAAGGCGTGGCCGTGATGACCTCGATGATGATGCTGCGCCGCGAAGCGCACAAGAAAACGCTGGACGAATACGCCGAGCTGTGCGGCGTGCCGCGCGCCGAGATCGAGGCACTGGCGCAGGAGTTCACCAGCCACGGCAAGCACGCCGTGGCCGACGCGCACGGCGGCACCATGGGCGGCGCGGGCTTCTACACCGCCTATGCGATTGCACTGCTCAACGTGCTGGTGGGCAACCTCAACGTCAAGGGCGGCCTGGTGCTCGACGCCGGCCAGTTCGGTCCTTTCGGCCCTGGTCCGCGCTACAACTTCGCGCAGTTTCCGGGTCGCGCCAAGCTGGCGGGCATCGCGTTGTCGCGCAACAACTTCCCGTACGAGAAGACCAGCGAGTTCAAGCGCAAGCAGGCCGCCGGCAATGCCTACCCGGCACAGGCACCGTGGTACCCGGCCACCGGCAACCTGAGCAGCGAGATGGTGGCCTCGGCCCTGAACGGTTATCCGTACCGCGCCAAGGTGTGGTTCAACCACATGAGCAACCCGGTCTACTCGATCAACGGCTTCAAGAACGCGTTGCTCGACAAGCTGAAGGACCCGTCGATCCTGCCGCTGGTGGTGTCGATCAACCCGTTCATCAACGAGACCAACGCCTACGCCGACTACATCGTGCCCGACACGGTCACGTACGAAAGCTGGGGCATCTCGGCGCCGTGGGCCGACGTGGTGGTCAAGTCTTCCACCATCCGCGTGCCCGCGGTCGAGCCGAAGGTGGCCAAGACGGCCAGTGGCGAGCCGGTGAACCTGGAGTCCTTCCTGATCGCGGTGGCGCGCACACTGGGCATGCCCGGCTTCGGCCCCGGCGCGCTCAAGGACAAGGACGGCAACGCCCACGACCTGAACACCGCCACCGACTTCTACCTGCGCGGCATGGCCAACATCGCCTGGGCCGGCGGCAACGTGCTGCCCGACGCCAGCGACGACGACCTGGCCGTGACCGGCATGCAGCGCCATGCCGAGCTGCTGCAAGCCGCGCTCAAGCCCGAGGAGTGGCGCAAGGTGGCGATGATCATGACCCGCGGTGGGCGCTTCGACAACCTCGACAAGGCCTGGGACGGCCAGCACCTGAAGGCGCGCCACAAGCCGGCGCAGGCGCTGTGGAGCGAAGACCTGATCAAGATGCGCCACAGCATGACCGGCCAGCGTTTTGACGGCTGCCCCACCTGGCACCCCACCCGCCTGGCCGACGGCACGCCCATGCGCGAGAAGTTCAACGAGGCCGACTACCCCTTCCTGATGACCTCGTACAAGTCGAACCTGATGAGTTCGATGGCCATCGCGGTCGAGCGCCTGCGCCAGGTGCACCCGCACAACCCGATATCGATCAACCGCGAGGACGCGGCGCGGCTGGGCATCGGCAACGGCCAGAAGATCCGCGTCACCAGCCCCGGCGGCAGCATCACCGGCGTGGCCATCGTGCGCGACGGCGTCATGAAAGGCGCCATCGCCGTCGAGTACGGCTACGGCCACAAGGAGCTGGGCGCCCGCACCCACTCCATCGATGGCAAGCCGCTGGCCGCCAACGCTGCGCTGGGTGCTGGCGTCAACATGAACGAGATGGGTCTGGTCGACGTCACGCGCGGCGAGCAGCAGCCCAACGGCTGGGTCGAGGCCATCTCGGGCGCCGCCGTGCGCCAGGGCCTGCCGGTGCGGGTGGAGCGGGCGTAACACCACCACTCTGGCGCGGGTCGGCATGGCCGCACTCGCGCCTGGGTGGTTGATGCGCCACACGCGCGCGCACGCCGCAGTTCAAGGCAAAATCGCGCTCCAGGCGCCATGCTTGGGGCGCCACCAGCTATCAACACGATAGCAAAACGGCAGGTCGACCTGCCGTGTTTTATCGCTTGTGGGGACGACCCCGCCCTGGCTCGGAGTGCTCCCATGTCCTGGATTCTGTTGTTCGTCGCCGGTCTGTTCGAGATCGGCTGGGCCATCGGCCTGAAGTACACCCACGGCTTTACCCGCCTGTGGCCCAGCGTGGGCACGGCGCTGTCGATGCTGGTCAGCGTGGTGCTGCTGGGGCTGGCGATGCGCGATCTGCCCGTGGGCACCGCCTACGCCGTGTGGACGGGCATCGGCGCCGTGGGCACGGTGATCCTGGGCATCGCGCTGTTCAACGATCCGGCCAACGCCGCGCGGCTGGTCTGCGTGGGCCTGATCGTGGCCGGCATTCTGGGCCTGAAGCTGACCAGCGTCTGAGCCGCCACCTCGCCTCTAGAATACAAGCCAAATCGGCATCCAGCGCCCGCCCTACGGGCGCTGGCAGCTATTTATTTTGAAGCAACCGCTGCGCTGGGTGCTGCCTTCGCGATCGGTATGCCCTTGATCTGCCCTGCCTGCGGCTGGCGCGGCGGTGCCGGGTAGCGCGCGGCGTCGAAGCGGCGCAGCAGCTCCATCTCGCGCACGCGCGCCAGCACCACGGCGGCCTGCTTGACGTGGCCGAAGCCGCGCATCGACAGTGGCACCGCAGCAATGTCGACCGCGAGCCGGAGGTTGCCGGTCGTCAACTGCGGCAGCAGTTCGCGCACGCGGGCCTCGAACCGTTCGATCAGTTCGCGCTCCATGCGGCGCTCTTCGGTGCGGCCGAAGATGTCGAACACGCCACCGCGCAGCGCCTTGCCCCTGGCCAGCCAGCGCAGCGCGGGCAGCAGCCAGCCGCCCAGCTCGATCTTGCGCGGCGGCTGGCCATTCTTGCCGCGGCTGATCAGCGGCGGCGCCATGTAGAAGCTGAGCTTCACGTCGCCCTCGAACTGCTGGTCCAGCGCCTGGCGGAACGCCGGGTCGGCGTACAGGCGCGCCACCTCGTACTCGTCCTTGTACGTCATCAGCTTGCGCAGCGACAGCGCCACGGCGCGGGTGAAGGCCTCGCTGCCGGGGGCCACGGCCTGCTCGCACGCGTGCGCCTCGCGCACCAGCGCGGCGTAGCGCCCGGCCCAGGCGGCGTTCTGGTACTGGGTGAGCTGGCTCATGGCGTGGGCGATAAGTTCATCCAGCGATTCGCCGTGAGGGGATGCCGGCTGCACCGCATCGCCCAGCAGTGCCGCGCACGCGCCCGGGTCGGCCGCGGCCAGACGGCCGAGCGAGAAGGCGGCCTGGTTGGCCGGCACGGCGACGCCGTTGAGTTCGATGGCGCGCTGGATGGCAGCGAAGCCGACGGGCACCAGCCCGCGCTGCCAGGCGTAGCCCATCGCAACGATGTTGGCCGTCACCGTGTCGCCCAGAAAGTCCTCGGCCAGGCGCTGCGCGTCGAAGGTTTCCACGCGCTCGTCGCCGGCGGCAAAGCGCAGCTTGGCCAGCAGGCCGTCGGTCTTCAGGCTGGCGTCGGGGTTCTTCAGCGATTCGGCCACCGGCGTTTCGTGCACGTTGGCCAGGATGCGCGTGCGGCCGTGGCGCACCGTGCCCAGCGCCTCGGGCTGCGCGGCCACCACGGTGTCGCAGGCCAGCACGGCGTCGGCCTGCTGGGTGTCGATGCGCACCTGGTTCAGCCGCTCGGGTACGTCGGCCAGGCGCAGGAAGCTCATCACCGCCCCGCCCTTTTGCGCAAAGCCCATGAAGTCGAGCACGCTGGCGCTCTTGCCCTCCAGGTGCGCGGCCATGGCGATCACGGCGCCCACCGTCACCACGCCGGTGCCGCCGACGCCGGTGACCAGCAAGTCGTACGGGCCGGTCCACCCGTGCGGCGCCGGCTCGGGCAGGCTGGCCACCAGGCGCGTGAAGGCGTCCTGCCCGCCCTCGCCGATGCGGCTGCCGGACAGCGCACCGGCCTTCTTGCGCAGCGTGCCGCCCGTCACGCCCACGAAGCTGGGGCAAAAGCCCTTGGCGCAGGCATAGTCCTTGTTGCAGGCGGTCTGGTCGATCTTGCGCTTGCGACCGAGCGCCGTCTCGTGCGGCAGCACGGCCACGCAGTTGCTTTGCACGCTGCAGTCTCCGCAGCCTTCGCACACGGCCTCGTTGATGAACAGGCGCTTGTCGGGGTCGACCAGCTCGCCCTTCTTGCGGCGGCGGCGCTTTTCGGCGGCGCATGTCTGCTCGTAGATCAACACCGTCACGCCGTCGATCTCGCGCAGCTCGCGCTGCACGCGGTCGAGCTGGTCCCGGTCGAAAAATTCGGTGCCGTGCGGAAAGCGCGCCTTCTGGCCGTCGTATTGGCCGATGTCGTCGGACAGCACGACGACCTTCTTCACACCCTCGCTCTCGACCTGGCGCGCGATGGCATCGACGCTGATGACGCCATCGACCGGCTGCCCGCCCGTCATCGCCACCGCGTCGTTGAACAGGATCTTGTAGGTGATGCGCGCCTTCGCCGCCACCGCCTGGCGGATGGCCAGATAGCCCGAGTGGTAGTAGGTGCCGTCGCCCAGGTTCTGGAACACATGCGGCTTTCTGGTGAAGCGCGAATGCGACACCCAGTCCACGCCCTCGCCGCCCATCTGGATCAGGCCCTCGGTCTCGCGGTCCATCCAGTTGGCCATGAAGTGGCAGCCGATGCCGGCGCGCGCGGTCGAACCTTCGGGCACCACGGTGGAGGTGTTGTGCGGGCAGCCAGCGCAAAAGTACGGCAGGCGCTTGACGCTGTCGGACTCGTTGCTGAGCAGTTCGGGCAGCGTGAAGTCGCGCACCAGCGCACGCCGGTCGGCAAAGCGATCGGGGAAGTGGCGGATCAGCCAGTCGGCCGTCAGCTCGATCAGGCGCGAAGGGCGCAGCTCACCCAGGCTGCTGACGAGCGGCTGGCCGCCGGCATCGCGCTTGCCCAGGATGACTGGCCGCACCGGGGCGTTGTAGAACAGGTCGCGCAACTGCGCCTCGACCACCGCGCCCTTTTCCTCGATGACCAGAATCTCGCGCAGGCCCTGCGCAAACGCCTGCATGCGCGTGGTCTCGATGGGGAACGACAGGCCCACCTTGTACAGCCGCACGCCCGCATCGGCCAGCATCTGCGGCGAGATATCGAGCCGCCGCAGCACTTCCATCAAGTCGTAGTGCGCCTTGCCGCAGGTGACGATGCCCACCGTGGCCAGCGGCGACTCGATAACCTGGCGGTCGATCGAGTTCACAGCCGAAAAGGCCGCCACCGCCCGCAGCTTGTGCGCCAGGCGCTCCTCGATCTGTAGCGACGGCAGATCGGGCCAGCGGTAGTGCAGGCCCTGCGCGGGGGGCATGAAACCCGTGGCTGCACCCACGTCGTCCGCACTTTTCCACGCCGCCACGCGCGCGTGGATCGCGTCCAGATCGACCGTGGCGCCGCTTTCCACCACTTCCGACAACGAGGTCAGCCCCACCCAGTGGCCCGAAAAGCGCGACAGCGCCCAGCCGTACAGCCCGAACTCCAGGTGCTCGGCCACGTTGGCCGGCGCCACGATGGGCATGTGGAAGGCCTGGAACAGCTGGTCGCTCTGGTGCGGCATCGACGACGACACGCAGCCGTGGTCGTCGCCCGCCACCACCAGCACGCCGCCGTGCGGCGACGAGCCATAGGCATTGCCATGCTTCAGCGCATCGCCCGCTCGGTCCACGCCCGGGCCCTTGCCGTACCACAGCGCGAACACGGCATCGCAGGTCTTCTCGGGGTCACTCTCCACGCGTTGCGTGCCCAGCACCTGGGTGGCGGCCAACTCCTCGTTGATGGCGGGCACGAACGTCAGCCCCGCCTCTTTCCATGGCGTGCCCGCCTTCCAGATTTGCTGGTCGACCATGCCGAGCGGCGAGCCGCGGTAGCCGCTGACGAAGCCGCGCGTATCTAGCCCCGCCGCTTCGTCCAGCCAGCGCTGCATCAACGGCAGGCGCACCAGGGCCTGTGTGCCGGTGATGAAAACCTGCCCCTGCCGCGCCCACAGGTTGTCGCCCAGGCGGTAATCGCGGCGACGCAGGGCAGGTGTGATGGCGGGGTTGGCGGGCATGGCGTCTCCTTGCATTTCTGGCCACCAAGCTTATAGACCGGACGCTGAAAATGCTTCTTATTTTTGCTATCATCGCCTAATATTCAGGAAGATTTTTCTTAAAAAGCAATATGACAAAGAATATCATTCTTGATTCCGCCAGCGTGCGCATCCTGCAGGAGTTGCAGCGCGATGCCCGCCAGACGGTGCAGCAGATCGCCGAGCGCGTGGGCCTGTCGAGCACGCCGTGCTGGAAGCGCATCAAGGACATGGAGGCGACCGGCGTCATCCGGGGCTACAGCGCGCTGGTCGATCGCGCCAAGGTGGGGCTCGACCTGATGGTGGTGGTGGAGACCAACCTGAGCCAGCACACCGAGGACCTGGTGCAGCAGTTCGAGCGCGCCGTGGCCGCCACGCCGCAGATCGTGCGCTGCCTGTCCACCACCGGGCAGGCCGACTACATCCTCACCGTGGTCGTGCCGGGCATTGCCGAGTACGAGCAGTTCCTGCACGGCACGCTGTTCAAGCTGCCCGGCGTGACGCACGTGCGCTCGTCCATCGTGCTGAAGGAAGTCAAGGCCGAGGTGAAACTGCCGATCGACCCGCAACAGGCGGCGCCCAGCGCACGCAGAGCGCCGGCACCCGGCGCATCTCGCGGCACGCGCTGACGCAGCCTGCGGCGCTGTCTGACAGCGGCCTCGGCCCCGATTGGAGACGATCGAGCCATCGTCAAACGCTTCTCCGCTTTACCAGCAGGCCGTCCCATGCAAACCACCGGATCGCTGCACCGCCCCCTGCTCCTGGCGCTCGGGGTGCTGCTGATTTCGGGCATCGCCGCCGTCACCATGGCCCACACGGCGCATTTCCAGCCCGTGACATCGGCCGAGGTCGAGGGCGCGCTCAGCCATCTGGTTCAGGTGGCCGCCCCGGGCGCTGGAGATCAGAGCACTGGCCAGGGTTTACCCTGAGCCGCACGCCGGCGAGCATCGGGCGCTCGCCGACCTTCTTTGAGCCCGAACCATCTTTGTGAAAAACCCTGACTTGAACCAAGTCAAGGACGGGAACCCCCCTCAACCCAAGAATCGTGGTGCCCGAGTAGATCTCAGGCGGCCATCGAAGGGCATTCCCACTATCAGGCCGCTCCGGTGACACGGAAAACACGATGAAAACATCCATGAGGAAGTCCAAACTCTCCCCGCTCACCGCGGTGCTGACCACCGCCATGTTGCTGGGCGCCGCCGCCGCGCATGCCCAGCAGGCGCCCGCCGCGGCCGCCGATGGCCACAAGGGCCAGGTCACCCCGGCCGAGCAGAAGTACCAGGGTGCGCCGTCCCCGCTGGCCAAGGAGCCGATGCACCAGACGAGCAACCCCAAGGCCCCGCCCATGACGCAGGCCGAGTTCGACCGCGCGCGCCAGATCTACTTCGAGCGCTGCGCCGGCTGCCACGGCGTGCTGCGCAAGGGCGCCACCGGCAAGGCGCTGACGCCGGACCTGACGGTTGAAAAAGGCACCGAGTACCTGAAAGTGTTCATCGGCTACGGCTCGCCCGCCGGCATGCCCAACTGGCTGACCTCGGGCGACTTCGACGCCGCCACCGTCGACCTGATGGCGCGCTACATCCAGCACGACCCTCCCACACCGCCCGAGTTCTCGCTCGAGGACATGGAGAAGTCGCGCAAGGAGTACATCCCCGTCGCCAAGCGCCCGACCAAGAAGATGAACAACTACAACATCAACAACATCTTCTCGGTCACGCTGCGTGACTCGGGCGAGATCGCGTTGATCGACGGCGACACCAAGGAAATCATCAACATCGTCAAGACCGGCTACGCGGTGCACATCTCGCGCCTGTCGGCCTCGGGCCGCTACCTGTACGTGATCGGCCGCGACGCACGCCTGAACCTGATCGACCTGTGGATGGAGAAGCCCGACAACGTGGCCGAGATGAAGATCGGCCTGGAGGCCCGCAGCGTCGAAACCAGCAAGTTCAAGGGCTGGGAAGACAAGATCGCCATCGCCGGCACCTACTGGCCGCCCCAGTTCGTGCTGATGGACGGCGACACGCTGAAGCCGCGCAAGGTCGTCTCGACCCGCGGCATGACCGTGGACAACGAGTACCACCCCGAGCCGCGCGTGGCCGCCATCGTCTCCAGCCACCAGAAGCCCGAGTTCCTGGTCAACGCCAAGGAAACCGGCAAGATCTGGATGGTCGACTACACCGACCTGGAGAACCTGAAGACCACGCAGATCGACACCGCCAAGTTCCTGCACGACGGCGGCTTCGACTCCACCCGCCGCTACTTCATGACGGCCGCCAACGCGTCCGACAAGATCGTGGTGGTCGACACCAAGACCAGCAAGCTGGCCGCGCTGGTGCCCGTGGGCAAGACGCCCCACCCCGGCCGCGGCGCCAACTTCAAGCATCCGAAGTTCGGCCCCGTCTGGGCAACGTCCGGCCTGGGCGACGAGAGCATCGCCGTCATCGGCACCGATCCGGTCAAGAACAAGCAGCACGCCTGGAAGGTGGTGCAGTCGCTCAAGGGCCAGGGTGGTGGTTCGCTGTTCATCAAGACGCACCCGAAGTCGACCAACCTGTGGGTCGACACCACGCTCAACCCCGATCCGAAGATCAGCCAGAGCGTGGCGGTGTTCGACATCCGCGACCTGGACAAGCCGCCGCAGATCATCGACATCGCCGCCTGCGCCAAGATCGCCGACGACGGGGCCAAGCGCGTGGTGCAGCCCGAGTACAACCAGAAGGGCGACGAGGTCTGGTTCTCGGTCTGGAGTGCGATGAACAAGCAGTCGGCCATCGTGGTGGTTGACGACAAGACCCGCACCTGCAAGACCGTGCTGAACGACAAGCGTCTGGTCACCCCGACCGGCAAGTTCAACGTCTACAACACGCAGCACGACGTTTATTGACGCCCCCTGTGGCGCTGGCGCGCCTTCCCCCACTGGGGGACGCATGCAGTGGCCGGGGAAACCCCGGCCACGCATGCCCCGGATGGCCTGCTCCGCGGCCATTTGTCATTTCAGGGGGTTGCTCGCAGCCTCCGGTATTTCTCCCTCTCCCCCTGGGAGAGGGTTGGGGTGAGGGCCAGCGGCGATGGATTGAACGCCGCCCTCACCCCAGCCCCTGGCTCACCCGATGTTTCGCTCTGCTTTGGTTTTGATAGCTGCTGGCGCTTTACTGGCCAGCGCTGGCCACGCAAAAGACTTCAAATCCGACGCGCCGGCCAGCATCGACGGTGCGCGCCAGGCGCAGCTGATCCGCATGGTGCGCCAGGACTGCGGCTCCTGCCACGGCATCCAGCTCACCGGTGGCCTGGGGCCGGCACTCACGCGCGACCGCATGGCCGACTTCCCTTACGACAGCCTGGTGGCCGTCATCTACAACGGCCGGCCCGGCACCCCCATGCCCGGCTGGAAGACCATGATCTCCGAAGCCGACGCGCACTGGATCGCGCGCCAGTTGCAGGCTGGGTTCCCGATCGAAGCGCCCAGAATCGCACCATGACCTTGCCTTCCCTGCCCCCTGTTTCGCGCCGCACGCTGCTGGCGCTGTCTTCCGCCACCGCGTTGGCCGCCTGTGCCAGCAAGCCGACCCTGCTGATCGAGCCCGGCCGCGGCAGCGGTGATCTGGGCCTGGTGATCGAGCGCGAGAGCGGCAGCATCGGCGTGCTTGACACCACCGCGCGCACGCGTCTGGGCACCATCACCGGGCTGGGCGACCTGTCGCACGCCTCGGTGGTGTTCTCGCGCGACGGCGGCCGCGCCTACGTGTTCGGGCGCGACGGCGCACTGACCAAGGTGAACCTGATCACCGGCCGCATCGAAGGCCGCGTGATGCAGGCCGGCAACTCCATCGGCGGGGCGATTTCGACCGATGGCACGCTGGTGGTGGCGCAGAACTACCAACCCGGCGGCGTGAAGGTGTTCGACGCCCGCACGCTCGAGCCGCTGGCCGACATTCCCGCCGTGGTCGACGGCAAGGCCTCGCGCGTGGTGGGCCTGGCCGACATCCCGCGCAACCGCTTCATCTTCTCGCTGTTCGATGCCGGCCAGATCTGGATCGCCGACCTGGCCGATCCGCGCAAGCCGCAGCTCACCAAATTCGCCAATATCGGCAAGCAGCCCTACGACGCGCTGGTCTCGCCCGACGGCCGCACCTACATCGCCGGCCTGTTCGGCGAGGACGGCCTGGCCAAGATGGACCTGTGGGCACCGCAGCCCAGGGTCGAGCGCATCCTGCCCAATTACGGCCGCGGCGAGCAGCCGCTGCCGGTGTTCAAGATGCCGCACCTGCGCGGCTGGTCGATTGCCGGCAAGCACGCCTACCTGCCCGCCATCGGCAGGCACGAGGTGCTGATCGTCGACACCGACACCTGGAAGGAAGTCGGCCGCATCAAGGTCGCCGGCCAGCCGGTGTTCGTCATGGCGCGGCCCGACGGGCGCCAGGTGTGGGTCAACTTTGCCGTGCCCGATTACGACACGGTGCAGGTGATCGACACGCAGACGCGCCAGATCGTGCACAGCCTGAAGCCCGGCAAGGCCGTGCTGCACATGGAGTTCACGCCGCGCGGCGATGCCGTGTGGATCAGCGCGCGCGACGACCACAAGGTGGTGGTGGTCGACACGCAGAGCTTCAAGACCCTGGCCGAGCTGCCCGCCAGGTCGCCCAGCGGCATCTTCTTCACCTCGCGCGCGGCGCGCACGGGGTTCTGACGGCCGTGGGCATGCCCGCGCACCCCACCGGGCGGACGCTGGCCGAACGCCTGCTGAACGAGGGCCAGCGCGGTTTTCCGCTGTCAGATCGGCCGTTCGCCCAGATGGGGAAAGCGCTGGGCGCTACGGAAAATGAAGTTATCGACACCTGCGTGCGGCTGGCCGAGCGTGGCGCCATCAGCCGCATCGGCGGCGTGTGGGCGCCCGGCGTGGGCGGTGCGGCCCTGCTGTGCGCCATGGCCGTGCCGCCCGAGCGGCTGGAGGCTGTGGCCGCGCGGGTGTCGGCGCACCCCGGCGTCAACCACAACTACGAGCGCGAACACAGCCTGAACCTGTGGTTCGTCATCACCGGCACCGGCGCCGAACCGCTGGACGAGGCGCTGACCGCCATCGGGACCGAAACCGGCCTGCCCGTGACCCGCCTGAAGATGGTGCGCCCCTACCGCATCGACCTCGGCTTCGACCTGCACCGCCCCGCCACGCGCGGCAGCGCCATCCAGCGCCGCCCGCCGCGCGTCGAGCCGGCCGACCATGCGCTGGCGGCCCTGGTCGAGGCCGGCCTGCCGCTGGTGCCCGAGCCCTTTGCCGACTGGGCGCGCGCGCTGGGCTGCACCACGGCCGATGTGCTGGCACGCATCCAGACCTGGCTCGACGCCGGCACGCTGCGCCGCTTTGGGCTGGTGGTGCGCCACCACGAGGTCGGCTTCTCGGCCAACGCCATGACCGTGTTCGACATCGACGACGCGCAGGTCGACGCCTTTGGCGAGCGCCTGGCCACGCAGCCCGGCATCACCCTGTGCTACCGCCGCGAGCGCGCCGAAGGCTGGCGCTACAACCTGTACTGCATGGTGCACGGCCGCAGCCGAGACGAAACCCTGGGCCTGCTGCACGCCGCCATCGCCGGCGCCGGCCTGGCGGGCCAGCCGCACCAGATCCTGTTCAGCCGCCGGCGCTTCAAGCAGACCGGCGCGCGATATTTCAGATGCACCCCCTGAGCCGCTTCGCGTCTTCCCCCTCCAGGGGGACAACGCCAGCATCCGGCGCAGGTCGGGTCACGGCGTTGGCTGGCGTGGCCTGCTCCGCAGCCTCTCGTTCCGCGTGCAATGCCGCGCAACGCTCACAGGAGATCTTCGATGCGCTCTGACACCCCCACCGACCTGTTGCGCCTGCCCGCCGGCATCGAACTGGAAGACGCCCGCCTCATCGACCGCCTGCAGCACAGCCTGCCGACCACCGAGCGCCCGTTTGCCGACATCGCGGCCGAACTGGGGATGGCCGAGCCGCAGGTCATCGAGCGCCTGCACCGGCTGCTGAAGAGCGGCGTGCTCACGCGCTTCGGGCCGCTGTTCCACATCGAGCGCGCGGGCGGCCAGTTCATCCTGGCGGCGCTGCAGGTGCCCGACGAGCGCTACGCCGAGGTCACGGCGCTGGTCAACGCCCTGCCCGAGGTGGCCCACAACTACCGGCGCGACCATGTGCTGAACATGTGGTTCGTGGTGGCGGCCGAAACGCCCGAGGCCGCCTGGGCCGCGTGCGACCGCATCGAGGCCGCCACCGGCCTGCCCGTGCACGCCTTCCCCAAGGAGCGCGAGTATTTCGTCGGCCTGTACCTGCCGCTGCTGTCACCCGCGCCGCGCGTGGGCGAAGCGCCCGCCCGCGCCCTGCCGGCCCATGCGCCGACAGCGCAGCCCACCGTGCTGACCGACTTCGACCGCCAGCTCATCGCCGCCACGCAGTCCGGCCTGCCCCTGGTGGCGCGCCCCTACGACACCGTGGCTGCCATGCTGGGCAGCACGGGCGAGGCCGTGCGCACGCGCCTGGCCGAGCTGCTGGCCGCCGGCGTGGTGCGCCGCATTGCCGCCGTGCCCAACCACTACCGCCTCGGCTACGCCGCCAACGGCATGAGCGTGTGGGACGTGGCCGACGAGCACGTCGACCGCCTGGGCGAGCTGCTGGGCAGCCAGCCCGCCGTGAGCCACTGCTACCGCCGCCCGCGCAAGGCCGGCGTGTGGCGCTACAACCTGTTCGCCATGCTGCACGGCCACACGCGTGACGAGGTGCTGGCGCAGGCCGAGCAGGTGGCCGAGCTGCTGGGCCCGGCCTGCCGTGCGCACGACGTGCTGTTCTCCAGCGCCATCCTCAAGAAGACTGGCCTGCGGCTGCGCCAGCCCATCGACTGACCCGGGCGGCCCGGCGCCGCCGATTCTTCAAGCCTTTTCGGGCTTCAGCGCTTGCCCCTTCTGCGAAGACAGCTATTTTATTGATAGCAAATCAGTCGGGAACGGCCAGACACCCGCCGAAATTGACTCACATCATGGCTGGCACCCCCTGCCAGCCTAAGATGGGTTCATCCGCAGCCAGCCAGAGGGCACGCCCATGTTCCGCATCTCCCACTTCATGCACGAATTGGCCCAGGCCGAGGCCACCGGGGCCTATCCGGCACCGAAGCGCCGCGGCGGCGAAGGCGGCGCGCTGCGCCCGCACACCGGTCCGGTGGTGATCTGGAACCTGATCCGCCGCTGCAACCTGACCTGCAAGCACTGCTACGCCTTCAGCGCCGACCACGATTACCCCGGCGAGCTGAGCACGCAGCAGGTGTTTGACGTGATGGACGACCTGCACGCCTTCAAGGTGCCGGCGCTCATCCTCTCGGGCGGCGAGCCGCTGCTGCGGCCCGACATCTTCGAGGTGGCCGAGCGCGCCAAGCAGCTGAAGTTCTACGTCGGCCTGTCGACCAACGGCACGCTCATCGACGAGCCGCTGGCCCGGCGCATCCACGACCACGGCTTCGACTACGTGGGCATCAGCCTCGACGGCATCGGCGCCACGCACGACAAGTTCCGCCGGCTCGAAGGCGCCTTCGACCGCAGCCTGGCCGCCGTGCGGCATCTGCAGAAACTCGGCACCAAGGTCGGCCTGCGCTTCACCATGACCGAGCTGAACGCGTTCGACCTGCCCAAGCTGCTGCAGCTGATGAAGGACGAGGGCGTCGACAAGTTCTACTTCAGCCACCTCAACTACGCCGGGCGCGGCAACATCCACCGCGGCAAGGACGCGCGCCACCTGGCCACGCGCCAGGCGCTGGATCTGCTGTACGAAACCGCCTGGGCCGACGCGCAGGCCGGCGGCAACCACGAGTACGTCACGGGCAACAACGACGCCGACGGCGTGTACCTGCTGCAGTGGGTCGAGCAGCGCCTGCCGCGCTGGGCAGACGACGTGCGCCAGCGCCTCACGGCCTGGGGCGGCAACAGCTCCGGCGTCAACATCGCCAACATCGACAACGTGGGCGACGTGCACCCCGACACCATGTGGTGGCATTACTCGCTGGGCAACGTCAAGGCGCGGCCGTTCTCCGACATCTGGCACGACACCAGCGACCCGCTGATGGCCGGCCTGAAGGCCAGGCCGCGTCCCGTCACGGGCCGCTGCGGCGCCTGCCAGTACTTCGCCATCTGTGGCGGCAACACCCGCGTGCGCGCGCAGCAGGTGACGGGCGACGCCTGGGCCGAAGACCCGGGCTGCTACCTGACCGACGAGGAGATCGGCGTGGAAAGCAGCGACGAGCGCGTGGAGACCACGGCGTTCTCGTCCAAGCGCCGCGTGATCGAACTGGTGCCCACCGATTCATGATCCAATCGGGCTTTAACGCCCACCCCACCAGCGCAAGCAGCTATGTTTTTTGAAGTCATTCGCCGTACCGGACTGGCGGCTTTCCTGCTTGCGGCCAGCGCTGCAACCACCGCCCAGACCCCTGCCGCCGCGCCGGCCGCACCGGCCAACGCGGCCGTGCAGGCCCTGTACCAGCAACACTGCGCCAGCTGCCACGGCGAGCAGCGCCTGGGCGGCATGGGGCCGGCGCTGCTGCCCGAAAGCCTGTCGCGGCTGCGCAAGCCGCAGGCGCTGCAGGTGATCCGCGACGGCCGCGCGGCGACGCAGATGCTGCCGTTCAAGGACGCGCTGAAGCCCGAGGAAATCACCGCCCTGACGGACTGGATCTACACGCCGGTCACGCCCGCGCCGTCCTGGGAAACGGCCGACATCGCCGCCAGCCGCGTGGAGACCGAAGGCTGGAAGACCTGGCCCGCCAAGCCGCAGTGGTCCGCCGATCCGATGAACCTGTTCGTGGTCGTCGAAGGCGGCGACCACCACGTCACCCTGCTCGATGGCGACCGGTTCGAGCCCATCCACCGCTTCGCCAGCCGCTTTGCGCTGCACGGCGGGCCCAAGTTCACGCCCGATGGGCGCTACGTGTTCTTCGGCTCGCGCGACGGCTGGATCACCAAGTTCGACCTGTGGAACCTGAAGACCGTGGCCGAGGTGCGCGCCGGCATCAACATGCGCAACATCGCCGTCAGCGGCGACGGCCAGTGGGTGATGGCGGCCAACTACCTGCCTCACACCGTGGTGCTGTTCGACGCCGAGCTGAAGCACCAGCGCACCTACCCCGCGCAGTTGCTCGACGGCAGCAAGAGCTCGCGCGCGTCGGCCGTGTACGACGCCGAGCCGCGCAAGAGCTTCGTGGTGGCGCTGAAGGACATCCCCGAGCTGTGGGAGATCAGCTACGACCCGAAGGCGCCGCCGATCTACGACGGGCTGGTGCACGACTACAAGATGGGCGAAGCGATCGCCAAGCCGGGCTTTCTCGGCGTGCGCCGCACGCCGCTGGAGGAGCCGCTGGACGATTTCTTCTTCAGCCAGGACTATGCCTACGCGCTGGGCGCGTCGCGCCCGCATGCCGACGGCACGCCCAGCGGGCAGGTGGTGAACCTGGACGTGCGGCGCAAGATCGCCACGCTGCCGATTGCCGGCATGCCGCACCTGGGCTCGGGCATCACCTTCGACCACGGCGGCACGCGCGTGCTGGCCAGCCCCAACCTGCAGGACGGCGTGATCAGCGTGATCGACATGAAGACCTGGAAGCTGGTGAAGGACATCGCCACGCCCGGCCCCGGCTTCTTCATGCGCAGCCACGAGAACACGCCCTACGCCTGGACCGATTCGATGATGGCGCCCAAGGCCAAGCACATCATGACCATCATCGACAAGCGCACGCTGCAGCCGGTGGCCGAGGTGAAGGGCGAGCCGGGCAAGACGCTGGCGCACATCGAGTTCGACAAGGACGGCAGGCACGCGCTGGCCAGCCTGTGGGAGGACGACGGCGCGCTGATCGTCTACGACGCGGCGACGTTCAAGGAAGTGAAGCGCCTGCCGATGAAGAAGCCGGTGGGCAAGTACAACGTGTTCAACAAGATCACGCGCTCCGAGGGCACGTCGCACTGAAGCCGGGCGGGCACGCTCGACATGGCTTGATTGGCGACGAGGGGCTTCATCGTGCCCACAGCAGATGAGTGCCGCGCATCATCCCGGATTGGTGGATGATCAATCAATATTGATAGCTGCTTGCGCCCGCCACACAAGGATTTCAGATAGAAAACAGCCTGAAATCGTTTAAAATCAGGCGCAAGCAGCTATCTTTATTGAAGCATCCAGACAAGGGCCCGCCCGCCCTCACCGCGGCTGGTAATTCGCCAGCCGCGCCGTGTCGGTGATGTGGATGTCGCGCTTGTCGACATGGATCAGGCCGGCGGTTTCCAGCTCGTTGAGCACGCGCGAGAAGTATTCGGGCGTGAGCGACAGGCGCGAGGCGATGGCCGCCTTGCTGACGGGCAGCGACACGGTGATGGCCTGCGACGCGTTTTCGGTTTCATCCAGGTTGTCGTCGCCCAGCAGGTAGCCGATGACGCGCTGCACGCCGCTGTGCAGCGCGTAGGCTTCCACGTCCTTGATCAGGCCGTGCAGCCGGCGCGACAGCCCCGCCAGCATGCGCAGCGCGAATTCGGGGCTGGCGCCGATCTCGCGCAGCACCATGTCCTTCTCGATGCTGAGGATGAGCGAGTCGGTCAGCGTCTGCGCCGACAGCACGTAGGGCACGCCCATGAACATCACCGCCTCGGCAAAGCTGTTGCCGGGGCCGGCCAGCTCGACCACCTTCTCGGTGCCGGTGGGGGAGATGACGAACAGCTTGACCTGGCCGAGCACGTTGACGTGGAACTCGTGGCACGGGTCACCGGCGCGAAAAATCACCTTGCCTCGCTCCACGCGGCGCAACTGGCAGCCCGTGGCCAGGCGTTGCAGTTCCTCGTCGCGCATGTTCGAGAACAGAGGCAGGGTGGCGAGGTACCGGGGCAGATTGAATTTTTCGAGATCCACGGCAAGGCCGTCCTTCAGATAGTGCGCAGCACGCGCGCCCCAACTTGGGGCGATCCGACGAGTCTATCTGACAGCCGCCGTGAGCCGCACATAGACCTGGGTCAACGCGCGCGCCAGCTGGTCGGGCCGGTGCACCAGGGCGTAGCCGTGCAGGCCGAACAGGCGCGGCAGGTACTGGTTGGCCTCCTGGTCGATGGTGACGCAGAACGGCACCAGGCCGGCCGCGCGCGCCGCCAGCACGGCGTGGCGCGTGTCTTCCAGCCCGTGGCGGCCTTCGTAGTGGTCCAGGTCGTTGGGCTTGCCGTCCGACAGGATCAGCAGCAGGCGCTGGCGCTCGGGCCGCTGGGCCAGGCGCTGGGTGCCGTAGCGCACCGCGGCGCCCATGCGGGTGTAGAAGCCGGGCTTGATGGCGGCCACGCGGGCGCGGGCGGCGTCGTTCCACGGTTCGCCAAAGCGCTTCAGCTCGTGGATGCGGATGGCGCGGCGCACCGACGAAAAGCCCAGCATCTCGAACGGGTCGCCCACGCCCTCCAGCGCGTTGCCGAACACGAACAGGCTGTCGCGCACCAGGTCGACCACGCGCGCCGTCTGCGTGGCGTAGGCGTCGGTCGACAGCGACAGGTCGGCCAGGATCACGGTGGACAGGCTGCGTTCGGCGCGCACGCGGCGCGAGAAGATGGCCGGCGATTCGGTGTGGCGGTGCGCGCGATCGCGCCGCTCCACCTGGTGGCGCACCCAGGCGTCCAGGTCCAGCTCGTCGCCCTGCGTCAGCCCGTGCTGCCAGCGCGGCGCGGCGCGCAGGGCCTCGAAACGGCGGCGCACCTGGCGCGAGGTGGTCTTGAGGCGGCGTGCCAGCGCCGCGGCCTCGGTCTCCGCGGCCGATGCGGCGGCGGCCTCGTCGCCGGCGGGTGGGCTGGCGGCCGCACCCGCGGCGTCGGGCGCCTTCGGCTCGGTGCGCGCGCGCAGGCGTTGCGCGCGGCAGCGGCCTTCCACCAGCTGCTGGCGCTTGTAATCCCACTCGGGCAGCGGCTCGCCCTCGCCCACCGGCAGGTCGTCGGCGCTGGCGCTGGGCAGGTCCAGGTCGAACTTGATGCGCGCGGCCAGCGACTCGCCCGGCTTGCGGTTGGCGATGTGCAGTTCCTCCATGTCGTCGGCCACGCGGCTGTAGTCCTGGTTGTCCTCGTCGTCGCCGGTGCGGTTGACGCGCACGAACTCGCTCCAGCTCAGGATGGATTCGGCACGGAAGAACATCACCAGGCCGTCCTTGCTGGTGGTGTCCTCGGTGCGCTGGGCGCGGCGGCGCTTGTGGTCCTGCTGCACCGGCTTGTCGGGTTCCTTTCGGGCTTCGGGCAGCTCGGGCTCGGCGCCATCAGCTACGGATTCTGCAGCATCCTCACCCACATGCAGCGCCTGCAGCCACAGCCAGACCGGCGCGATGGTGGTGGGCGCGACGGCCGATGCCGGTGGGAGCGGGCTTGCCTGCGATGCAGCGCTGGTGGGGGGCGAGGTGCCGTCATCGCGGGCCAGCCCGCTCCCACCTTCCGGGAGGGAGGCACGAAGCGCGTCCTGCACCGCCTGCTCCAGGGCGCGCGCGCTGCCTTGCAGACGCGAGGGCGCCGCGCGCTGCGCCAAGTGCGCCTGCACGAGGCGCGCATAGCGTGTACGCAGGCCGGGAAAGCGCTGCAGCGCGCGCTGCGTGGCGGCCACGTTGTCGGCCAGCCAGCCGGCGGGCGTGGCCACGTGACAGGCGCCTTGGGCGGCCAGCCACAGGTACAGGTCGCGGTTGAGCTGCACATCCGGAAACACGGCCAGCACCGGCGGCAGCGCCAGCGTCTGCGCATCCAGCGTGGGCGTGGGGGCGCGCTCGCCCGCGCCGGCCATCTTCTGTAGCCAGCCCCGCGGGCCGCCCACCTTCTGCGCCGTGGCGGGCACCACGCGCACCAGCGCATCGCCACCGCCGGCGCGAAACAGCATCTGCACCGCGCGCTGCACCTGCTCCAGCGGCACCGCAGCTTCCGGATAAGTCGCATCCGCCACCCGCGCGATGAAGCGGTGCCAGCGTTCGCCAACCCATTCTTCCACTACACCCCCCTGAGGCGCTGACGCGCCTTCCCCCCTCTCCGATGGGAGGGGGGACAACGCCAGTGGCCGGCACAGGTCCCGCCACGGCGTTCACTGGCATGGCCTGCTCCGCGGCCGACGGATCGGATACGCCGTTGCGGGAGTAAGGCACTCATTCCGTGATCACCGCCTGCACCACCTCGTCCAGCGCGGCGGCGGTGTCGGGGTCGTCGGTCAGGGCGTCGACGATGGCGGCGCGGCAGGCGTCTTGCTCGGGCAGGCCGGAAACGATGAGCCGCGCGGCCACCACCAGCAGGCGCGTGCTGACGGTTTCTTCCAGGTCCTGGTCGGTCAGGCGGCGCAGGGCCGTGGCCAGCCGCACCAGGCGGTGCGCCAGGCGTTCGTCGGCGCCGGATTCGGCCTCGATGATGCGCCGCTCGATCTCGGGTTCAGGGTAGTCGAAGGTCAGCGCCACGAAGCGCTGGCGCGTGCTGGGTTTCAGGCTTTTCAGCAGGTTCTGGTAGCCGGGGTTGTACGACACTACCAGCATGAAGCCGGGCGGCGCCTGCAGCTCTTCCCCCGTACGCTCGATGGGCAGCACGCGGCGGTCGTCGGCCAGCGGGTGCAGCACCACGGTGGTGTCCTTGCGCGCCTCCACCACCTCGTCGAGATAGCAGATGGCGCCGGTGCGCACGGCGCGCGCCAGCGGGCCGTCGTTCCACACCGTGTTGCCGTCGCCGATCAGGTGGCGGCCCACCAGGTCGGCGGCCGTCAGGTCGTCGTGGCAGCTCACGGTGATGAGCGGGCGGCCCAGGCGCGCGGCCATGTGTTCGACGAAGCGCGTCTTGCCGCAGCCGGTGGGGCCTTTCAGCAGCACCGGCAGGCGCTGCTGGAAGGCGTGCTCGAACAGGCGGCATTCGCCGGCCTGCTCGGCATAGAACGGGATGGCGGGCGCGGCCTGGCTGGCGGAATCGGCTCGGTACATGGGGTTTTCTGCGGTCATGAGAAACAGTTTCGCCGCTGGCGCGGCCCCGATGAAGGTTTTTTCATCGAAGCCGCGGCGCAGCGGCGAGGGTCAGGCGATCAGCGGGGTGATCAGTCGTGCTTCAGGCGGCGCTGCGCGGGGCTGGCCATCAGGCCGCCACGGCGCGAGCCCAGCACTTCCTCGGCCGGGGCACCGCCGATGAAGAAGCTCCACACATACATGATCAGGCCCGCCAGGAAGGCCACGCCGCCCCACAGGCGCATCCAGTAGAAGAACACCACCTGCTCCTGCGCGGCCATGAAGGGCATGGCGCCTTCGGTGGGCATGCGCTGCAGCCACACCTGCAGGATGCCGGCGCCGGTGAGCGCCAGCACCATCACGCCCATGCCGATGCTCATGACCCAGAACGACCACATCTCCACCGACTGCGCCTTGTGGCTGTTGGCGATGCGCCCGCGCAGCTGCGGCATGGCGTAGCTGATGACGGCGATGACCACCAGCACGTAGGCGCCGTAGAACGCCAGGTGCCCGTGCGATGCCGTGATCTGCGAGCCGTGGGTGTAGTAGTTCACGAAGCTCAGCGTGTGCAGGAAGCCCCACACGCCCGCGCCCAGAAAGCCCAGCACCGCGCAGCCCACGGCCCACAGCACGGCGGCCTGGTTGGCGTGGTCGCGGCGGCGGCGCTGCACCATGCGGAAGGCGAACATGGTCATCAGGAAGAAGGGGATCGGCTCCAGCGACGAGAAGATGTTGCCCACCAGGTGCCAGTAGCCCGGCAGACCGATGAAGTAGTAGTGGTGCGCGGTGCCCAGGATGCCGGTGAACAGCGCGAAGGCGATGATCACGTAGACCCACTTGTCGACCACCTCGCGGTCGACGCCGGTGGTCTTGATCAGCACGTAGGCCAGGATGGCGGCCAGGATCAGCTCCCACACGCCTTCCACCCACAGGTGCACCACCCACCACCAGTACATCTTGTCGCGCACCAGGTTGGCCGGGTTGACGAAGGCGAACAAAAACAGCAGCGCCAGGCCCCACAGGCCGAGCAGCAGCACCGTGGTGATGGTCGTCTTGCGGCCCTTCAGGTAGGTCATGCTGACGTTGAACAGCATGGCCAGCGCCACGATAACGATGCCCACCTTGGTCGGCAAGGGTTGCTCGAGGAACTCGCGCCCCATCGTGGCCAGAAGATCGTTGCCGGTCATCTCGGCCAGCTTGGCGTAGGGCACCAGCAGGTAGCCCAGGACGGTGGCGGCGCCCGCGACGAGGAAGACCCAGAACATCAGCAGCGCCAGCTTGGGGCTGTACAGCTCGGTCTCGGCCTCTTCGGGCACCATGTAGTAGGCCGCGCCCATGAAGCCGAACAGCAGCCACACGATGAGCAGGTTGGTGTGCACCATGCGGGCCACGTTGAACGGGATGGCCGGGAACAGGAAGTCGCCGTAGATGTACTGGATGCCCATCACCACGCCGAAGATGATCTGCCCGATGAACAGGCCGATGGCGGCGATGAAGTACGGCTTGGCGACCGCCTGCGACTGGTACTTGAGGGTTGGGATGTTTGCCATGATGAATGTCCTCCTCGGGATCAACCCTCGATGTTCGGCGGCCACTTGTCAGTGTTGATGCCGTTGGTCCACTTCAGGAACTCGACCAGGTCGTCGAGCTGCTGCTCGGTCAGGTTGAAGTTGGGCATCTGGCGGCGGCCCGGCGTGCCGGTGGGCTGCGCCTTCATCCAGGCCTTGATGAAGAGGCCACCCGAGGCGTCGCCACCGCGGCGCTGGTACACGTTGCCCAGCTCGGGCGCGAAGTAGGCGCCCTCGCCCAGCAGCGAATGGCAGCCGATGCACTGGTTGGTCTCCCACACGTGCTTGCCGCGCACCACGGCCTCGGTCAGCGCGGCGTTGTTGGACCGCTCGGGGATGACGCGCTCGGAGTGGAACACCAGCCCCACGAAGACCAGAATGAAAAACAGCGACCCACCGTAGAAGATGTTGCGCGCCATCTCCTTGGTGAAGCCGCCGGATGAGTTAGTGCTCATGACCGTTTCCTCGCTCGCTTTTGGTAGTAACCCGCATAGCGTAGGAAGCCGCCCATGGGGCGTCCTTGAAGCAAGTCAAGAATGACAGAGCACTTTAGTCGGAAATTTGGTGGGGACTTTCGCACACCCCCGGCCAGAAAAAAGCCGCCGTTGCAGGAACGGCGGCTTTTCTCACGCTATCAAGCCTTTTCGGCCTTCAGCGCCCGCGCAGCAAGCGCTGGCAGCTATCAAAACAATAGTTACGCAGCATTGTCGCCCGTCACCGCCGCCAGCATGGCGGGCGAACCCTGCACCGCCGCGCGCTGCATCAGGTGCTTGACGGCGCGCAGGCCGCCCAGTTCCTCACCGCCGCCCGCACGGCCGGGGCCGCCGTGCTTGAGGTACGGCAGCGCCGAGCCGTGGCCGGTGGATTCGGGCGCGGCCACGCGGTCGAGCACCTGCAGGCGGCCGTGCATCGACGCGAGTTCGGCAATGGCCTGGGCGGCGGTGGCGCTGTCCTTGGTCACCAGCGTGCCGGCCAGGCTGCCCTGCCCCTTGGCGGCCAGCGCGATGGCCTCGTCGATGCCGTTATAGGGCATCAGCGTGCTGACGGGGCCGAAGGCCTCGACATCGTGCGCGGCATGGCCTTGCGGATCGCGCGCCAGCAGCAGCGTGGGCTGGAAGAAGGCGCCCTCGCCCACGCCCTCGCCCACCGGCGCAAAACCTTCGCCGCCGCCGCCGAACACCACCTCGGCACCCTGGCGCAGCGTGGCCACGCGCTCGGCCACGTCGGCCTGCTGCGCCTTGGAGGCCAGCGCGCCCATGCGCACGTTCTCCAGCCGCGGATCGCCCACGGTGGTCTTGGCCAGGCGCTCCTTGAGTTTGGCGGCGACGGCGTCGATCTTGTCAGCCGGCACCAGCGCGCGGCGGATGGCGGTGCACTTCTGGCCCGCCTTCTGCGTCATCTCGCGCGCGATTTCCTTCACGAACAGGTCGAACTCCTCGTCGTCAGTCGTCACGTCGGGCGCCAAGATGGCGCAGTTCAGCGAGTCGGCCTCGGCGTTGAACGGAATGCTCTTGGCCACCAGGTTGGGCGTGACACGCAGCTTGGCCGCCGTGTCGGCCGAGCCGGTGAAGGTGACCACGTCGCGCACATCCAGCCGGTTCAGCAGGTCGCCCGTGCCGCCGATGACGAGCTGCAGCGCGCCCTCGGGCAGGATGCCGGAGTCGTTGACCAGGCGCACCAGCTTCTCGGTCAGGAAGTTGGTGGCCGTGGCCGGCTTGCCGATGCAGGGCATGCCGGCCAGGAAGGTGGGCGCGAATTTCTCCAGCAGGCCCCACACGGGGAAGTTGAAGGCGTTGATGTGTACCGCCACGCCGCCGCGCGGCACCAGCACGTGCGTGCCGGCGAAGGCGCCAGTCTTGCCCAGCGGCACCTGCGGGCCTTCGTGCCACAGGTTGCCGGCTGGGGGCAGCTCCTTGGCCATGCTGGCGTAGGCGAACAGCGTGCCCGTGCCGCCCTCGATGTCGACCCAGCCGTCGGTGCGCGTGGCGCCGGTGTGGAACGACAGCGCGTACATCTCCTCCTTGCGCTCGCCCAGGTACTTGGCCAGGGCCTTCAGCATGCCGGCGCGCTGCTGGAAGTCGGTCTGGCGCATGGCGGCGAGGCCCGTGGTGCGGGCGTAGTGCAGCGCCTCGCCGAAGTCGATGGCCTCGTCGTGCGTGTGCGCGACCACCGCGCCGTCGATGGCGCTGCGCAGCGCCTGCGCGGGCTGGCTGCCGATCCAGCGGCCGGCGATGTAGCTTTGAAGTTGGGTCATGGGAAGTCTCCGTGAATGCCAGAAAAACGACAGATGGTTCGAATGTATCGAAGCCGGATGTTCATCAATTTGATAACTGCTTGCGCCCCCTGCACCTTGATTTCAATATGAAAACCATCTGAAAACCACTCAGGACAAGCGCAACCAGCTATCTTTATTGATACCCTGAAGGCTGCGCAGCAAGCCTCCGCAATGGCCGCGGAGCAGGCCACGACAGGACGCCGTGCCCGGGGTCCCCCCGGGCAAGAGCGTCGTCCCTCTCAGGGGGAAGGCGCCGCAGGCGCCTCAGGGGGAGCTTTGTTTCCGCCCACGCCCAGATAGGTTTCGATCACGCGCCGGTCGTGCATCAGCTCGCCCGCCGCGCCGGTCAGCGCCACCTCGCCCATCTCCAGCACGTAGCCGCGGTCGGCCACGTTCAGCGCGGCGCGCGCGTTCTGCTCGACCAGCAGCACCGACACACCCATGTCGCGCAGCGAGGCGACGATGTTCAGCACCTCGCGCACGATCAGCGGCGCCAGTCCCAGCGAGGGCTCGTCCAGCATCAGCAGGCGCGGGCGCGCCATCAGCGCGCGGCCGATGGCCAGCATCTGGCGCTCGCCGCCCGACAGCGTGGACGCCATCTGCGCGCGGCGCTCCTGCATGCGCGGGAAGAGCTTGAACACCTCGGCCATGCGCTCCTTCTGGTCGCGCTGGCCGCGCCGCCAGCGCGCAAAGCCGCCCAGCAGCAGGTTGTCCTCAACCGACATCTCGCCGAACAGCTCGCGCTTTTCGGGCACCAGGCCAACGCCGGCGTCCACCATGGCCTCGACGCTCGGCCGCGCCATCGGCTGTCCGCCCAGCCTGAGCGTGCCGCTGGAGCCCAGCAGGCCCATGATGGCGTTCAGCAGCGTGGATTTGCCGGCGCCGTTGGGGCCGATGACGGTGACGATCTCGCCCTCGCCCACCGTCAGCGCCACCTGGTGCACGGCTTCCACCGGGCCGTAGCAGACGGAGAAGTTTTCAAGTTCCAGCAGGGGCTTGCTCACAGGTCACCCCCCAGATAGGCGGCCAGCACGCGCGGATCGGCCTGCACGGCAGCGGGCGTGCCGCTGGCGATGACGGTGCCGAACTCCAGCACCGTCACCCGGTCGGCCAGGTTCATGACGAATTCCATGTCGTGTTCCACCACCAGAATGGCCAAGCCCTCGGCGCGCAGCTGCGACAGCAGCTTGGCCAGCGATTGCTTCTCGAGGTGGCGCAGGCCGGCGGCCGGCTCGTCCAGCAGCAGCAGGCTGGGCTGGCCGGCCAGCGCCCGCGCGATTTCGACGATGCGCTGCTGCCCCAGCGGCAGCGAGGCGGCCGGCGTGTCGATGTAGTCGAGCAGGCCGCAGCGCTCGATCTGGCGGCGCGCCTCGGCCAGCAGGGCGGCCTCTTCGGCGCGGTCAGTGCGCAGCATGGCCGCCACCCAGCCGCGCTGGCCGCGCAGGTGCGCGCCCAGGGCCACGTTCTCGAGCACGCTGCGCTGGCCCAGCAGGCGCACGTGCTGGAAGGTGCGGCCCAGGCCCAGCCTGGCGAACGCGCGCGAGGGCTTGCCTGCCATGGGCTGGCCCATCAGGCTGACGGTGCCGGTGGTGGGGTCGTCCACGCCCGAGATCATGTTGAAGAAGGTGCTCTTGCCGGCGCCGTTGGGGCCGATCAGCGCGTGCACCTCGCCGGCCTTCACGTCCAGGTTGACGGCGTTGTTGGCCACCAGGCCGGCGAAGCGCTTGGTCACGTCGCTGGCATCCAGCACCACGGTGCCCAGCGCCGGCAGCGCGCGCTGCGCCAGTGGCGCGGCCGCCGCCTGCTTGCCGCCGCGCTGGGCCGGCTGGATGAAGCGGCGCGTGGCACCGGCGATCAGCGGCCACAGGCCGTCGGCGGCGCGCTGCAGCACCAGCAGCATCAGCAGGCCGAACACCACGATCTCGAAATTGCCGCTGGTGCCCAGCAGCTTGGGCAGCCAGTCCTGCAGCTCGGCCTTCAGCAGCGTGATGAGAGTGGCGCCCAGCACCGCGCCCCACAGGTAGCCCGAGCCGCCCACCACGGCCATGAACAGGTATTCGATGCCGATGTTGAGGTTGAACGGCGTGGGGTTGACGAAGCGCTGCAGGTGCGCATACAGCCAGCCCGACACCGCCGCCAGCAGCGCCGCCAGCACGAACAGCTTGATGCGCTGGCGCGCCGTGTCGACGCCCATCGACTCGGCCATCACGCGGCCGGTCTTGAGCGAGCGGATGGCCCGGCCCTCGCGCGAATCCAGCAGGTTGTGCAGCGCCCAGATCATGACCAGCAGCAAGGCCCAGATGAACACGCCCAGCACGCGCGGCGAGGTCATGTCGAGCCCGAACAGGCCCAGCGACGGCAGCCCCGCCAGCCCGGTGTGGCCGCCCAGCACCTGCAGGTTACCGAAGATGTAGTACAGGCTCAGGCCCCAGGCGATGGTGCCCAGCGGCAGGTAGTGGCCCGACAGGCGCAGCGTGACCGCGCCCAGCGCCCAGGCCACCAGCGCCGTCACCGCCAGCCCCAGCAGCAGCCCCAGCCACGGCAGCAGGCCGGGCGGAATGGCGGCCAGCGCCTCGCCGACCTGCGGGTTGCCGCTGACCCAGGCCGTGGCATACGCCCCCAGGCCGACGAAGGCCGCCTGGCCGAACGAGGTCATGCCGCCCACGCCGGTCAGCAGCACCAGCCCCACGGCCACCATCGAGTACAGGCCGATGTAGTTCAGCAGCGTGACGGTGAACGGCGGCAGAAAGCCCCAGGCCAGCGCCAGCAGCGCGATGAAGATCCACGTGACGTGCCTGGAGGTCATTCCTCGTCCTCCACGTGGTGCGTGTTGATCGAGCGCCACCACAGCACCGGGATGATCAGGGTGAACACGATGACTTCCTTGAACGCGCTGGCCCAGAACGACGAGAACGATTCGAGCTGGCCCACCAGCAGCGCGCCGGCCAGCGCCAGCGGGTAGCTCGACAGCCCGCCGATGATGCCGGCCACGAAGCCCTTCAGGCCGATCAGGAAGCCGGTGTCGAAATAGATGGTGGTGATGGGCGCGATCAGGATGCCGCAGACGGCGCCGATCAGCGCCGCCAGCGCAAAGCTCAGGTCGCCCGACAGCTCGGTCGGGATGCCCATCAGCCGCGCGCCGGTCTGGTTGATGGCGGTGGCGCGCAGCGCCTTGCCGATGATGGAGCGCTCGAAGAACAGGAACATCAGCACCACCAGCACGATGGCCGTGCCGATGACCACCAGCGACTGCCCGGTGACCGGCAGCCCGCCCAGATCCCAGCGCGCCTCGGACATCGGCGTGGTGCGCGAGCCCTCGGCGCCGAAGAAGAACAGCCCCAGGCCCATCATGGCCAGGTGCAGCGCCACCGACACGATCAGCAGGATCAGCACCGTGGCGTGCGCCAGCGGGCGGAACGCCAGGCGGTACACCAGCGGCCCCATGGGCACGATCAGCGCCAGCACCGCCAGCGTCTGCCCGAACTGCGACGTGGGCTTGAGGCCCCACACCAGGGCCACGGCAATCAACGGCAGCAGCACGGCCCAGACCAGCGTCGGCTTCCAGGCCACGCGCGTGCCGCGCAGGTGGCGCCAGCCCTCCACGGCCAGCGTCAGCGCGGCCATGGTCAGCAGCATCCAGATGATGGGCGGCACCTTGCCTGTCTGCAGCGCCGCCATGGCCAGCGCCGCATAGGCGACGAACTCGCCCTGGGGAATGAAGATGACCCGCGTGACCGAAAACACCAGCACCAGGGCCAGCGCCATCAGTCCGTACACGGCGCCGTTCACCACGCCGTCCTGCGCCAGCATCAGCGCGATCTGAGAATCCATGCGTCCCGCCTCGGCAAAACGACGCCCACTGCGGAACCGAGATTCCGCGGGCGCCTTTTGCTATTGTTGTTGTAGCTACCTGCGCTTTTCCAGCAAGCGCTGCAGCTCATTTTGACATCAAACGATCAGGGCTGGTACTTCCACTGGCCGTTTTCGATCCTGACCATCACGCGGGCGCGCTGGTCCAGGCCCAGGTGGTCCTTGGGCGACATGTTGAAGATGCCGTGCGCGCCGGCCACCTCCTTGACGTCGTTTTCCAGCGCGTCGCGCAGCGCGGCGCGGAACTCGGGCGTGCCGGGCTTGGCCTTCTTCAGCGCCGCGGGCACGGCGGCCTGCAGGATCAGGCCGGCATCCCAGGCGTGGGCGCCGAAGCCCGAGACCGTGCCCTTGCCGTGCGCGCCCTCGTAGGCCTTGACGTATTCGGTGGCCGCCTTGCGCACCGGGTTGCTGGCCGGCAGCTGCTCGGCCACCAGCACCGGGCCGGCGGGCAGGTAGGTGCCTTCCACGTCCTTGCCGCCCACGCGCAGGAAGTCGGCGTTGGCCACGCCGTGCGTCTGGTAGTACTTGCCGGTGTAGCCGCGCTCCTTCAGCGTCTTCTGCGGCAGCGCGGCGGGCGTGCCGGAGCCGCCCACCAGCACCGCGTCGGGCTTGGCGGCCATGATCTTCAGCACCTGGCCGGTGACGGCGGTGTCGGTGCGCGAGAAGCGCTCGTTGGCCACCAGCTGGATCTTCTTCAGCTCCAGCGCCTTCGAGAATTCGCGGTACCAGCCCTCGCCATAGGCGTCGGCAAAGCCGATGTAGGCCGCCGTCTTGACGCCGTTGCTGGCCATGTGGTCGGCAATGGCCAGGGCCATCATGATGTCGTTCTGCGGCGTCTTGAACACCCAGCGCTTCTTCTCGTCCTGCGGCTCGATGATGGCGGCCGAGGCGGCGATCGAGATCATCGGCGTCTTGGCCTCGGCCACGGCGTCGATCATGGCCAGCGAGTTGGGCGTGGTGGACGAGCCGATGATGACGTCGACCTTGCGCTCGCTGATCAGGCGGCGCGTGTTGGTGACGGCCTGCGTGGTGTCGGAGGCATCGTCCAGCACGATGTAGTTGACGGGCTGGCCGGCGATGGTCTTGGGCATCAGCGCGAAGGTGTTGCGCTCGGGAATGCCCAGCGAGGCGGCCGGGCCGGTGGCCGACACGGTGACGCCGACGGTGATCTCGGCCAGCGCGGCCGTCGAAAAGCCCAGCACGGCGGCGCCGAGCAGCGCCAACTTCTTCAACTTCATGGGGTTGTCTCCAGACAGAAAAATGAAACCGGTCAGGGGCGGTGTGACAGTGCCGCCCGATGGCACCAAGCCATAAGCTGACCGATCGGTCGGTTAATTCTATCGACCGATGTGCACTTTTTTGCCTGTTGCCCGGTGCGATCTGCTTGGGAATAACCCTAGCGTGGCGTGATGCTTCGGCAGTGTTTACTGCGCCGTCACGCCCGCCTTCTTCACCAGCTCGCCAAAGCGCGCGCCCTCCTGGCGGAAGGTGGCCAGCGCCTGCTCGGGCGTGCTGACGTGGATCACGTTGCCCTGCTTGGCCATGGCTTCCTTCACCTCGGGCGCGTCGAAGGCGGCCACCAGCGCGTCGTGCATGCGCTTGACCTGCGCGGCGGGCAGGTTCTTCGGCCCCAGCACGGCGATCCAGCCGTCGACCACGTAGCCGGGCAGGCCCTGTTCGGCAAAGGTGGGCAGGTTGGGCGCGGCGGGGCTGCGCGCCGCGCTGGACACGCCGATCGCCTTCAGCGCGCCGGTCTGCATGTGCGGCAGTGCCACGTTGATGCCCAGCACGCCGAAGTCCACCTGCCCGCCCAGCAGGTCGGTCACCATCTGGCCCACGCCCTTGTAGGGGATGTGCCGGGCCTGCACCTTGGCTTCGTCCAGGAACATCTCGGCCGCCAGGTGCAGGATGGTGCCGGTGCCGCCGCTGGCAAAGTTGTAGCCGTCGGGCCTGGCCTTGAGCAGCGCGACGAACTCCTTGCTGTTGCTGGCCGCCACCTTGGCCGGGTTGGCCACCAGCACCAGCGGCGTGGCGCCGATCACGGCAATCGGCGTGAAGTCGTCCGGCATCCTGAACGGCACGCTTTTGAGCACGTGCGGCAGGATGACGACGTTGTTGCTGACGATGGAGAAGGTCTGCCCGTCGGGCGCGGCGCGGTTCAGCGCCTGCAGGCCGATCACGCCGCTGGCGCCGGGCTGGTTGTCGACCACCACCGACTGGCCCAGCGCCTTGGCCAGCGCGGCCTGGGCGGCGCGTGCGATGGTGTCGACGCCCGAGCCGGCCGCGTTGGGCAGCACCAGCTTGACGGTGTTGGCCTGCGCCTGCGCGGCCAGCGGCAGGCCGCCACCGGCCAGTGCGGCCAGCGCGGTCAGTGCGGACAGCGCGGCGCGGCGCGTGGGGTTTGAACGATGGGTGCTCATGTTCGGTGTCTCCAGGTGGTTATTTGAACGAAATCGGCCTCAGGCGACCGCGTGGCCGGCGCGAAGCGCTTCTATTTCTGAAGCAGCGTAGCCGATCTCGGCCAGCACCGCCGCCGTATCGGCACCCATGCGCGGCGGCTGCGCGCCGACGCCCAGGCGTTCGCCCGCCAGGGTGAAGGGCAGCAGCGTGGTCTGCGTGGTCTGGCCGGCGCGCGCACCGTCGGTCAGCGTGATGTCGGCCAGCCCGCCGGTGGCCTGCAGGTGCTCGTCGTCGAACAGTTCCTCGGGCTTGCGGATGGGTGCGAACGGCAGGCCGGCGCGCTCGAACAGCGCTGCCAGTTCGGCCGCGCTGCGCGTGGCCAGGCGCTCGCGCAGCACGGGCAGCAGCGTCGGCCGCTGGCGCACGCGCTCGTTGTTGGTGGCGTATTCGGGCCGGTCGCGCAGGTCGCCAAAGCCCAGCGCATCGCAGAAGGTGCGCCACTGCGCATCGCTCACCGCGGCCAGGAAGATCTGCTCGCCGTCCTTCACCGTGAACACGTCGTACACCGCCCAGGCGCTGATGCGCTCGGGCATGGGCGCGGCCGGCTGGCCGGTGATGGCGTATTGCAGCATGTGCTGGCCGACCAGGAACACGTTGTTCTCGAACAGCGCGCTCTGCACTTCCTGCCCCTTGCCGGTGATGCCGCGCTGCACCAGCGCGCCCAGCGCGCCGATGGCGCCGAACATGCCGCCCATGATGTCGTTCACGCTGGTCCCGGCGCGCAGCGGGTCACCCGGGCGGCCCGTCATGTAGGCCAGGCCGCCCATCATCTGCACCACCTCGTCGAGCGCGGTGCGGTGTTCGTAGGGGCCGGGCAGAAAGCCCTTCAGGCTGACGTAGATCAGGCGCTCGTTCACCTGCGACAGCGCGGCGTAGTCGAGCCCGTATTTCTTCATCGTGCCGGGCTTGAAGTTCTCGGCCACCACGTCGGCGCTGGCGGCCAGCCGGCGCGCCACGGCGGCGCCCTCGGGCTGGTGCAGGTCGATGGCAATGCTTTTCTTGCCGCGGTTGAACATCGGGAAGAAGCCCGCGCCCGCGCCCAGCAGGTGGCGCGTGCGGTCGCCCTCGATGGGCTCGACCTTGATGACCTCGGCCCCCAGATCGGCCAGCACCAGCCCGCAGGTGGGGCCCATGACCATGTGGGTGAATTCGACCACGCGCAGGCCTTCGAGGGGTCGGCGTGCCGTGTGCGGGGTGGATGGGTTCATGCGCTGGTCGGGTTCCGGGTGGTGGTCAAACTTGAAGAAAATGATAGCTGCTTGCGCCCTGCTCAAGCCATTTTCATATAAAAAACCATCTGAATTTCTTATATATCAAGCGCAAGCAGCTATCTTTATTGATGCGCCTGCAATGTCTTGGGCAAACCCGCGCGCCACAGCGTGCCGTGCAGCGCCTCGCCCTGCAGCCAGCCGGCCACCTGCTGGCGCAGCGCCAGCAGCGCGTCGATGTCCAGGCCCGTGTCGATGCCCATGCTGCGCAGCATCCAGGCCAGGTCTTCGGTGCTGACGTTGCCGCTGGCGCCCGGCGCGTGCGGGCAGCCGCCGATGCCGGCCAGGCAGGCGTCGAAGCGCGTGATGCCGGTCTGCAGCGCGGCGTACACGTTGGCCAGGCCCAGCCCGCGCGTGTCGTGGAAGTGCGCGGCCCACAGCCTGTCGCCCGCCAGCTTGCGCGCGGCCTCGAACAGGCGCGCCACCGCCGCCGGGTCGGCATAGCCCACGGTGTCGGCCAGGCTCACGCGGTCGCAGCCGGCATCGAGCAGGGCCTGCAGCAGGCGCAGCACTTCGCTGTGCTTCACCTCGCCCTGGATGGTGCAGCCGAAGGCCGTGCTCATGCCGCCTTCCAGCAGCGTCTTCGAGCCCGCCGCATCGCGCGCGGCGCGGATGCGCGCCACCTCGGCCACCACCTCGTCGGGTGTCTTGCGCAGGTTGGCCAGGCTGTGCGCGTGGCTGGCCGACAGCGGCAGCAGCATCAGGTCGGCCTGCGCGGCGATGGCCGCCTCGGCCCCGCGCAGGTTGGGCACCAGCACCGACACGAACAGGCCGGGCAGCGTCTTGCCGTAGGCCACCAGCTCGGTCGTGTCGGCCAGCTGCGGCAGGTATTTGGCCGGCACGAAGGAGCCGACCTCGATCTCGCGCTGGCCGGCGGCGTGCGCACCGTGCAGCCAGGCTTTCTTCTGCTCGGTCGGCAGCGTGCGGGCAATGGCCTGCAGGCCGTCGCGCAGGCCGACTTCGCGGATCACGGCGCGGGCGGGGAGCGTGGAGGCGCTCATGGTGTCTCCTTCATCTTCTGGTTTGCGCAGAGTCTAGGTATTCCCTGATCAATCACAAAATCTATTCTGGAAGCCTTAAAGTTCCGATCTGGAACATCACACCATGCGCGACCTCGACCTCACATCACTGCGCCTGTTCGTTGCGGTCTGCGAAGCGCGCAACATCGCCCGCGCGGCCGAGCAGCAGGCCATCGTCGGCTCGGCCATCAGCAAGCGGCTGGCGGCGCTGGAAGACACCGTGGGCACGCCGCTGCTGGTGCGCCGCCGCCACGGCGTGGCGCCCACGCCCGCCGGCGAAACACTGCTGGAGCACGCGCGCGCCCTGCTCGCCCGCGCGGCGCAGATCGAACGCGACATGGCCGGCTACGCGGCGGGCGTGCGCGGCCACGTGCGCGTGCTGGCCACGCAGTCGGCCATCGCCGAATCGCTGGCCGACGACGTGGCGGCCTTTCTGAAGGCGCCCGGCCACCAGCACATCCGCATCGACATGGAGGAGGCCGTGAGCACCCAGGTGCTGCGCGCGGTGCGCGAAGGCAGCGCGTCGCTCGGCATCTGCTGGGACGCCGCCGACCTGCGCGGCCTGCACCACTGGCCCTGGCGCGGCGACCGGCTGGCCGTGGTGATGCCGCCCGGCCACGCACTGGCGCGCCGCAAACGCCTGGCGCTGGCCGACACCCTGCCCTACGAACAGGTCAGCCTGCCGCCCGAAAGCGCGGTGCAGGTGATGCTGCAGCGCGCCGCCGCGCTGGCCGGGCAGCCGATCCGCTACCGCGTGGTGGCCGCCACCTTCGACGCCGCGCTGCGCGTGGTGCGCTCGCGCCTGGCCATCGCCATCCTGCCGGCCGAGCTGTCGGCACCGTATGCCGAGGCCTTCGAGCTGCGCGTGACCCCGCTCACCGACGCCTGGGCGCAGCGGCGCTTTGCCATCGCCTGCCGCGACCCCGAGGCGCTGACGCCGGCGGCGCGGCTGCTGGTGGAGCATCTGGTGGCGGCGGCCAAGGCCGCTGGATAGCTATTATTAACATAGCTGCTCGCGCTTTATGGACGGGCGCTGAAGCCCGATTTGACCCCAAGAACCGGCCATCAGGCCAGCACGCGCGCCAGCGTCAGCAGCACCAGCAGCAGCAGCCACAGCGCCACCGTGCGCCACACCAGCCCCACCACCTGGGTCAAGTGCGCGGTGCGGGCAGCCACGCCCGGCAGGCCCTCGCCGGCCGCGGCGCCGGGCGCCGACAGCGGCTGGCCCACGGCATCGGCCGACAGCGGCCGCAGCGACGCGCCGCCCAGCCGCACGCCGATGGCACCGGCCGTGGCGGCCAGGATCACGCCGTCGTTGCCGTCGGCAAAGCGCATGGCGTGGTTGCGCCACACGTCGATGGCGTCCTCGAAGCTGCCGACGATGGCAAAGCCCAGCGCCGTGGCGCGCGCCGGCAGCCAGTCGATGGCGTGCCAGGCGGCGTCGGCCACGGCGCGCAGCGCGGGGCTGGTGGGGTGGTCGGCCGCCTCGGACTTGCGGCGCCAGTAGCGCGCGCCGTACTCGGCATTGCGGTAGAACACCGCGCCCGCCGGCCCCAGGCCCAGCATGGCGCCGATGCAGTACCACACCAGCACGCCGAACACGTGGCGGTGCGCGGCCAGCACCGACACCTCGATCACGTGGCGCACGATCTCGCTGCGCGGCACGCTGCTGGCGTCCACCTGCTGCCAGCGCGCCAGCAGGGTGCGGGCACGCTCCTCGTCGCCCGCTTCCAGCGCGTCGCGGATGCCGGTGAAGTGGTGGCTGAACTGGCGGAACCCCAGCGTGAGGTACAGCACCGCCACGCTCCACAGCAGCACCAGCGGCCAGCCGCCCAGCCAGTTCAGCAACCCGTGCACGGCGATCACGCCCAGCGTGGGCACGCCCACCGCCAGCGCCCAGGCCAGCCAGCCGTGCTGCAGCCCGCCCGCGTCGACGTTGCGGCCCACCAGGCGCAGCCAGCGGCGCAGGCTCTGCACCGCCGGGTGGTCCTCGGCCAGCGGGCGCACCTGCTCGAGCAGCAGGGCGAGCGCTATGGCAAAGAAAGCCATGTCAGGCGCCCCCAAGCCGCTGCGCGGCCTCTTCCCGCAAGGGAGGGCAACGCCAGCCGCCAGCGCGCGTCGAGGTCACGGCGTTGGCTGGCGTGGCCAGGGGATGGGCGCAGCTCATGAAGATGCGAAAGCCGTGTGCGTCATGTCGGCCTTCATGATAGCCAGCGTGCCCCGCGCCGCCCCGCGGCGCGTGGTCACGCCGAGAGGAACCTGTAGAAGTTGCGCAACATGCCCGCCGTGGCGCCCCAGATGTAGCGCTCGATCTCGCTGTCGGGCGTGGGCGGCGATTCGCCGGTGCCGGGCTCGACACGCACGCGCTCGACGTAGGGCATCGAGTACCACTCGCGCACGTGGCCCTGCCATTCGAGCCGGTGGCGGCGGTGGTGCGCCGGGTTCATCAGAAAGGACAGCGGCACCTCGAACGCGTGCGCCACCTCGTCGGGGTTGGGGTGCAGCACGAAGCCCGGCCGCACCACCGCCACCACGGGCGTGATGATGAACTGCGTGCCCGTCACGTACACCGGCAGCTGGCCGATCACGTCGACGTGGCCGCGCGGCAGGTCCACCTCTTCCTGCGCCTCGCGCAGCGCGGCGTCGACCACGTCCACGTCTTCCGGGTCCACCCGCCCGCCCGGAAACGCCACCTGCCCGGAGTGCGTCGACAGCTTGTGCGAGCGCTCGGTCAGCAGCACCGACAGGCCCGACGGCCGGTTCACCAGCGGCACCAGCACGGCGGCGGCGGCCGGCGCGCGGTCGGCAAAGCGCGGCTCCTCGCGCAGCTCGGGCTGCCAGGCCGGCGGGTGCACGAAGCGCCGGCGCAGCGCGTCGGGCGTCAGGCGCTCGGTCGGCACGGCGGGCAGGTGCGTGTCGATGCCCGTCACCGGCACGTCGCGCGGGTTGAAGTTGGGCAACTGGGACAACAGGGTCTGGGTGTTCATGAAGCGCGAAGGCCGTGGGTGGCCGCAACCGGGCTTATTGTGCGCAAACGGCCGGGCAACACGCGCCGGGCCATGAAAAAACCGCCTGGGGAAAGGGCCGCAGGCGGTTTTTTGGGCCGGGCTGGCGGCCCCAGGGCCGCCGGCGCGCCGGGCTTACTCGGCAGCAGCGGCTTCGCCGATCTGCTTGGCCACGCGGCCGGGCAGCTTTTCCTTGATGCGGGCCTTCTTGCCCGACAGGCCGCGCAGGTAGTACAGCTTGGCACGGCGCACGTCGCCGCGGCGCTTGACCTCGATCTTGGCGATCAGCGGGCTGTAGGTCTGGAAGGTGCGCTCCACGCCTTCGCCGCTGGAGATCTTGCGCACGGTGAAGCCGCTGTTGAGGCCACGGTTGCGCTTGGCGATCACCACGCCTTCATAGGCCTGCACGCGCTTGCGGCTGCCTTCGACGACGTTGACGCTGACGATGACGGTGTCGCCAGGGGCGAATTCGGGCACGTTCTTGCCCAGGCGCTCGATTTCTTCTTTTTCGAGCTGTTCGATCAGGTTCATGGTTTCCTCATCTCTCGATCATGCGCGCGCTACGCTAGGGGCGGCAGCCTTGAAACCCGTTCAAGACCTTGTTCTGGGCCGCGGCCGGCAGAGGATCGAAAAGCCTTTGATTATAGCCCGGCGGCGCCAGCCTTGGCCAGCACGGCCTCGTCGGCGCGGTTCAGGCGCCCGGCAGCGCGGGCGGCGGCGATCAGCTCGGGCCGCTGGCGCGCGGTGAGCGCCAGGCGCTGGTCGCGCCGCCAGCGCTCGATCTGCGCGTGGTGGCCGCTCAGCAGCTCGGGCGGCACGCGCTGGCCTTGCCATTCTTCCGGGCGGGTGTAGTGCGGGCAGTCCAGCAGGCCGTCGACGGCGGGGTTGAAGCTGTCTTCAAGGTGGCTGCCCTCGTCGTTCAGCACGCCGGGCTGCAGGCGCGCCACGGCATCCAGCAGCGCCAGCGCAGCGATCTCGCCGCCCGAGAGCACGAAATCGCCCAGGCTGATCTGGTGCGTGACGTGGGCATCGATGAAGCGCTGGTCGATGCCCTCATAGCGGCCGCAGATCAGGATGGCGCCCTGCCCCGCCGACCAGTGTTCGACGGCGGCGTGGTTCAGCGGCTGGCCGATGGGCGAGAACAGCACCACCGGCCCCGGGTCGTTGTCAGCGCGGTCGGCCTGCACCGCCGCCAGGCAACGCGCCAGCGGCTCGGCCAGCATCACCATGCCGGGGCCGCCGCCGAAGGGGCGGTCGTCGACGCGGCGGTAGTTGCCTTCCGCGTAATCGCGCGGGTTCCACAGCTTCAGCACGATCTGGCCGCTGGCATAGGCGCGGCGGGTGATGCCGGCCTCGACGAAGGGTGCGAACAGCTCGGGGAACAGCGTCAGCACGTCGAAGCGCAGCGGCGCGCGGGCGGGCGCCGCTGGCGTGCTCTCGGATTCAGGGCTGTTTATCACATACTCCCCCTACATATGGCCGCCAGCGCCCGATCAGCAAGCGCTGAGACCATATACTCCCCCTCTATTGAACCGATCCCGGCTGAGGCGATTGCTGCGCGGCGGGCGTGAACAGGCGCCCCACGTCCACCGCGTCGAAGCGCTCCTGCTGGCCGCAGAAGTCGCAGCTCACCTCGATCTGGCCCTGCTCGGCAATGATCGAGTCGGCCTCTTGCTGGCCCAGCCCCTTCAGCATGGCGGCCACGCGCTCGCGGCTGCACGAGCAGGCAAAGCGCGGCCCGCTGGCGCCGGCCTGCGGCTCGAAGCGCATCAGGTTCTCTTCCCAGAACAGGCGGCGCAGGATGGTGTCGGCGTCCAGGCCCAGCAGTTCCTCGCGCTTCAGGCTCTTGGCCAGGATGGCGATGCGCTGGTAGTCGTCCTCGGCCGCTTCGCCGGCATCGTCTTCGCGCGCCACGCTGCTTTGCGACAGGTTGTCCTGCCCCTGCACCGGCAGCCGCTGGATCAACAGGCCGGCGGCCACCTGCTCGTCGGCGGCCAGCACCAGCGTGGTGTCGAGCTGCTCGGACTGGCGCATGTAGTGCTCCACCACGGCGGCCAGGTCCATCAGCGGCGCGCCGCCTTCGTCGGCCAGCGGCACCACGCCCTGGTAGGGCTGCTGGCCATCCTGGCGGTTCTTGGGGTCGAGCGTGATGGCGCAGCGGCCCTGGCCGTGCGCGTTCACCATCTCCGGCAGGCGCGCGCCGGGCGGCACGGCGCCGACGATGGAGGCCGTGGCACGCAGCCGCATGTCGGGCTGCACCTCGGCCACGGCCACCTTCACCGGGCCGTCGCCGAAGATCTGCATGATCAGCGCGCCGTCGAACTTGATGTTGCTCTGCATCAGCACCGCGGCGGCGGTCATCTCGCCCAGCATCTCGGCCACCGGCGGCGGGTAGGCGCCGGTCTGGGTGTTGGCGGCGCGGCGGCGCAGCACCTCTTGCCAGGCGTCGGTCAGGCGCACCAGTTGGCCGCGCACCGGCAGGCCGTCGAAGATGAATTTGTGCAGTTCGGACATCCGGGGTATTTTGGGGCAGGCCCGGGTTTGTCAACCGGGCGTGCAAGCTGTGGGAGCGGGCTTGCCCGCGATGACAGCGCCTCGCGTTGGGCTGGCGCCCCATCGCGGGCAAGCCCGCTCCCACACCAAAAAACGGGACTACCAGCCGATTTACAGCTTCTTCAGCGTCGCGCGGAACTTGCGCGCGTTGTCGATGTAGTGCTGCGCGCTCTGGCGCAGGCCCTCGATCTGCTCGGGCGTGAGCTGGCGCACCACCTTGGCCGGTGTGCCCATGATCATGCTGCCGTCCGGGAACTCCTTGCCCTCCGTCACCAGCGAGCCCGCGCCCACCAGGCAGTTCTTGCCGATCCTGGCGCCGTTCAGCACCACCGCGCCGATGCCGATCAGCGACTCGTCGCCGATGGTGCAACCGTGCAGCATCACCTTGTGCCCCACCGTCACGTGCTTGCCGATGGTCAGCGGCAGGCCAAGGTCGGCGTGCATCACCGTCAGGTCCTGGATGTTGCTGCCCTCGCCGATCGACATGCTCTCGGTGTCGCCGCGCAGCACGCAGCCGAACCACACGCTGGCATCGGGGCCGATCGTCACGTTGCCCATCACCTGGGCCGAATCGGCAATCCACGCCGTCGCGTCCACCTGCGGCGTCATGCCGTCCACTTCATACACCGCCATCGCTTCGTCTCCTGGGTTGTTCGGGTTGGGGTTCATAGAATTCTACGAATGGACCTGCGCCCCCTTGCCCTTCAAGCCCTTTGCGAAGCCGATCTTGAACAGAAACTGGCCCAAGTCGCCGCCCTCAAAGCGCAGGCAGCTGCGCTTTCGATAGCTCCCGAGTCGCTGCTGCCAGAGCCTGCCGCCCTGCCCGGCCGCCCCGCCCGGCCCGCACTGATCGACCCCGCCAAGGTGCCCCAGCGCAGCGTGCACACGCCCGAAGGCCGCGCGGCGCTCATCCACGCCATCTGCCACATCGAGTTCAACGCCATCAACCTGGCGCTCGACGCGATCTGCCGCTTTGCCGACATGCCCGAGGATTTCTACCGCGACTGGCTGCGCGTGGCCATCGAAGAGGCGTATCACTTCAAGCTGCTGCACGAGCACCTGCGCATGCAGCTGGGCCACGCGTATGGCGACTTCCCCGCGCACGACGGCCTGTGGGCCATGTGCGAAAAGACGAAGGATGACATCACCGCCCGCATGGCGCTGGTGCCCCGCACGCTGGAGGCGCGCGGCCTCGACGCCACGCCGCTCATCCAGAACAAGCTGCGCGCCGTCGGCACGCCCGACGCGCTGGCCGCCTGCGACATCCTCGACGTCATCCTGCGCGACGAGATCGGCCACGTCGCCATCGGCAACCGCTGGTACGGCTGGCTGTGCGAACGGCAAAGCCTGGAGCCGGTGGCGCACTACCGCGCGCTGGTGCGGCAGTACGGCGCGCCGCGGCTCAAGGGGCCGTTCAACACCGCGGCGCGGCAGCAGGCGGGCTTCAGCGCTGAAGAACTCGCCGCGCTGACCGAACCCGCGGCCTCTTGACCACCCTCATGCCCCACCAGCGCCACCAGCGGCTAAGATGACCGCTGGCCGCCGGTGCCCTGCACCGGCATTCTTCTCACCCCGCCAACGGAGCCCCGCATGAGCCAGAAACCCGTCGTCACTGACATCGGCCCCAAGCCGAACGCCTTCGACATCGAAAACGCCACCAAGGACAACGCCAACTACCGCACCGTGGCCTGGAGCGGCAAGTACCTGCAGGTCACGCTGATGTCCATCGAGCCCGGCCAGTCGATCGGCCTCGAGACGCACCCCGACACCGACCAGTTCCTGCGCATCGACGCCGGCCGGGGCGTGTGCAAGATGGGCCCGGCCAAGGACCAGCTGAATTTCGAGCAGGCCGTGGAAGACGGCTGGTGCATCACCGTGCCCGCCGGCACCTGGCACGACGTCGTCAACACCGGCAGCGAGCCGCTGCGCCTGTACGCCATCTATGCGCCGGTGCACCACGCCGCGGGCAAGGTGCATGGCACGTTCGACGATGCCGAGAAGGACGAGGAAAGCGGTGGCGACGAGCCGCCAGCTTGGTCGGTGCAGCCGCCGCAGACGCGGCCGGACAGGCACGGGTAAGCCAGCCCCTCACGCCTGAGCAGAAGCCGCCGCAGCACGGGCCATGCGGCGGCTTTTTTCTGGACCTCATTTTCTCAAAATGAGGGGGTATATATCTCGATGGCTTGAATACAAGGCGCTATCGGACTGCATTGAAGGGAGTATGCACAACCACGGCGCACTGGCACGGGCTCACGGGGGCGTGGCCCCGAACCGCCGCATCAACTCGCCCTGCACCGCCGCCGGCGCCAGGTTCTGCCCCGCCTTCTCGCGCGCGAAGGCTTCCGCCGCCGCCGCGTCGTCGTGGAACTTGCGGTACAGCCGCCGCAACTGCTCTTCGTCCGCATAGCCCAGTTCCACCCGCTCGTCGATGCGGCCGGCGCGAATGAGCGCCGGGTCGAGCCGCTCGACGTGGTTGGTCGTCATGAACAGCACCGTGCCCTCCTGCGTGGCCACGCCGTCGAGCGCGTTGAGGAAGCCGCTGAACGACAGCTTGACCTGCGCGTGCGCGGCGTCGCGTTCGCGGAAGAAGGCGTCGACGTCCTCGATCAGCAGCAGCGAGCGCTGCGGCACCGAGGCCAGCAGCGTGTGGATCTTCTCGTCGGTGACGATGGGGCTGGCCAGGCTGAGGGTGCACACGTTCAGGTGCAGCTCGCTCGCCAGCGCGGTGACCAGCGAGGTCTTGCCGGTGCCGGGCGGGCCGTACAGCAGGTAGCCGCGCCGCCACGGAATGCCCAGTTGCGCATAGCGCTCGCGGCTGTCGAAGAAGCGTTCCAGGTCGGCCAGCAGCGCCTCGCCCTGCCCGGCTTTCAGCACCACCGACGCCAGCGGCCGCCGCGAGCCGAGGCGCGCGCGCATCCAGTCGCCACCGTGGAACGGGTTGGGGATGTAGACCGAGAGCGTGTCGGTCTCGCGCGCGGCGCGGGTGTCGATCGCGGCCTGCAGAAAGGCCTGCAGGCGCGCGGGCGAGCGGCCGAACTGAGACAGGCTGATCTTCTCGAACACGGCCTGCGCCACCTGCACGTCGCGCCGGATCCACAACCAGCGCCCATCCAGCCGCAGGATGTGCAGGCCCTCGCCGGGCGACAGGTAGGCGCGCGGCGGCTGGCCGTTGCGCAGGTCGTCGTCCAGGCTCTGGTAGGCCGTGCCGCGCCGCACGCTGCGCGCGGTGAACTGGTTGACGCCGCGCAGCCTGGGGTGCGTGTCCATGTACTCGACCAGCGCGCTGAACAGGAACTCGTCGCGCGAATCGACGGTGAGCGTGCTGATGAAGAAGCGCCTGGCCCAACTGACGACCAGGCCCGGCACGTCCTTCAGCCAATACGCCAACGCGCCTGCGGCGGCCAGCAGCGCGGCCTGCAGGGCGGGTTGGGAGAGCAGGCCGGTGCCGTTCATGAATGCCTTTTTCTAGGTCAAATCGGGCTGCAGCACTTTATGGGTAAGCGCCACCAGCTATCAATATGAAATCAAACTCAACCCGCCGTGATGCCCGCCGCCTTGATGATGCGCGCGTTGTTGGCCGATTCGTTGGCGATGAACTTGCCGAAGTCGGCCGCGCTGCCGCCGGTGGGCAGGTTGTCGGCGGCGTCGATCTTGGCCAGCACGTCCTTGTCCTTCAGCAGTTTGTTGACCTCGGCGTTGAGGCGCTCTATCACGGCAACCGGCGTGCCGGCAGGCGCGAACAGGCCGAACACCGAGGCCACGTTGGCCGCCGGCAGGCCCAGCTCGGCCAGCGTGGGCACGTTCGGCAACTGCTCCAGCCGCGCGGGCGAGCCCACGGCCAGCGACGTGAGCTTGCCGGCCTTGATGCGGCCCATCACGGCCGGGCCGGCGTTCACGCTCAGCACCTCGAACTGGCCGCCCAGCGCATCGTTGATCTGCTGGCCGCCGCCCTTGTAGGGGATGTGGGTGATGTCGGCGCCGGTGCCGGCCTTCACCTGCTCCAGCACGATGTGGCCGAGCGAGGCGGGGCCGGACGTCGCCCAGCGCACGGCGCCGGGCCTGGCCTTGGCGGCGTCGATCAGCGCCTTGAAATCCCTGGCCGCCAGCGCCGAGGTGCCCAGCAGCAGCACGGGCGAGGCGATGACGCTGACCACCGGCACGATGTCCTTGACCGGGTCGAACGGCGACTTGCCCAGGTGCGGGTTGAGCACCAGCGGGCTGATGGCCGCAAAGCCCAGGCTGTGGCCATCGGGCGCGGCCTTGGCCACGGCGTCCAAGCCGATGCTGCCGCTGGCGCCGGCCTTGTTGTCGACCACCACGCTCTGGCCCAGCACGGGCGCCAGGCGGTCGGCCAGCAGGCGGGCCACGCTGTCGGCCACGCCGCCCGGCGGGTAGGCGACGGTGATCTTGACGGGTTTGGCGGGCCAGGGCTGGGCGAAGGCGGCGGGTGATGCGGCGAGCGCGGCGAGGGTGGCCAAGGCCGCGCGGCGGTTGGCGATGAAGGTGGTGGAGTTCATGGCGGCGATTGTGCGACAGCGGGTGGCGCGGCCCGGCGGTGGGCGGCCGGATGCCGGGGGCTGGGGGAAGCCTGGGCCGCGTGGCGCGCGTCGGCCACGGGCAGCGGTCATCGCGGGCAAGCCCGCGCCCGCATCAGGGCATGGGCCACATACTCCCCATAACGCAATCCACTAGCGCCCTATTCACGGTATTCAATATCACATACTCCCTATTTTTTGCATCCATGATCGTGAAATCTCAGCCGTCGACGCTATGCCGGCCTTTGTGGGAGCGGCCTTGGCCGCGATGGCAGCGCGTCGCTTGATCCGGCTCAGCCATCGCGGCCACGGCCGCTCCCACAAGCCCGTGGATACTTCGATATCGATAGCTGTCAGCGCTTGCTGCACAAGGGCCTGCAGCCCAAAAAGACTCTCAACCGCGCGGATGGTGCTGCGCGTGCAAATCCTTCAGCCGCTCGCGCGCGATGTGGGTGTAGATGGTGGTGGTGCTGATGTCGGCGTGGCCCAGCAGCATCTGCACGGCGCGCAGGTCGGCGCCGTGGTTGAGCAGGTGCGTGGCGAAGGCGTGACGCAGCGTGTGGGGCGACAGCGGCGCGGTCACGCCGGCCTGCAGCGCGTAGCGCTTGACGAGGCCCCAGAACATCACGCGCGACATCGCCGTGCCGGGCGTGCGGCCGGCGCTGGTGACGAACAGATCATCGGTCTGGCGCGGGCCCAGCAGGGCCGGTCGGCTTTCAGAAACATAGCGCTGCAGCCAGTCGCCCGCCTCTTCGCCGAAGGGCACCAGGCGCTCCTTGCTGCCTTTGCCCATCACGCGCAGCACGCCTTCGTTGAAGGCGACGTTGAAGGTCTTGAGCGTGGTCAGCTCGCTCACACGCAGGCCGCTGGCGTACATCAGCTCCAGCATGGTGCGGTCGCGCAGGCCCAGGGGCGTGTCGGTGTCGGGCGCGTTCAGCAGCGCCTCGACCTGCGCCTCGCTCAGCGTCTTGGGCACGCGCAAGGGTTGTTTGGCGGTCAGCAGTTTCAGCGTCGGGTCGGCGTCGATCAGGCGCTCGCGCAGCGCCCAGCGGAAGTAGCGCTTGAACACGGTCAGGCGCCGGTTGGCCGATGTGGCCTTGCCACGCGCGCGGGCGGCCATGTAGCCGTTCAGGTGCTGCTCGCGCGTCTGCGGCAGCGTGGCGCCGTGCTCGGCGGCCAGCCATTCGGCGTACAGCCGCAGGTCTCGCCGGTAGGCCTCCAGCGTGTTCTTCGACAGGCCGTCCTCCAGCCACAGGGCGTCGGTGAAGGCGTCGATGGTCGGGTCGGCGGCGGGCGGAGGGGCGGTCACGCGGGGGACGATACCAAAGGCACGTACGGCACTGTGGGAGCGGGCTTGCCCGCGATGGGGGCTGTGAACATCGGCGGCGTTGCCATCGCGGGCAAGCCCGCTCCCACAAGGCCCCGATCAGCCGCCAGCGCCCGGCTGGCAAGCGCTGACAGCTCCTCTGTTCATAGCAAGCACAAAAAAACCCGCCGGGGCATGGCCCGCGGCGGGTGATGGTGGTCAACCGGGTTGGCTTATTGCAGCGTGAGCTTCTGCTTGGTCACGACCTGCTTGTACACGGCCAGTTCGTCCTTGATCTGCTGGGCGAACTGCTCGGGCGTGTTGGCGATGACGAAGGAGCCGGTGTCCTCGATGCGCTTCTTCACCGCCGGGTCTTCCAGCACCTTGCGGGTGGCGGCGTTGAGCCGGTCGACGATCTCCTTGGGCGTGCCCTTGGAGGCCAGCAGGCCGTAGTAGGCCATGCGGTTCACCGGCTCCAGGCCCACCTCCTTGAAGGTGGGGGTGTTGGGCAGGTCCTTCAGGCGCTCGGGCGCGGCCACCACCACGGGCACCAGCTTGCCGCTCTTGATGAAGGGCAGCGACGAGGGCACGTTGTCGAAGATGATCGGCACCTGGCCGGCCACCACGTCGTTCAGCGCCGGGCCGGCGCCGCGGTAGGGGATGTGGGTGACGAACACGCCGGTCAGGCTTTTCCACAGCTCGGTCTGCAGGTGGCCGATGCCGCCGGTGCCCGACGAGGCGTAGCTGAACTTGCCCGGCTGGCTTTTCAGCAGCTCGACCAGGGCCTTGTGGTCCTTGGCGGCAAAGCTGGGGTGCACCGCGATCAGGTTGGGCGTGGCGGCGATGTTGATGATGGGCACGAAGTCGGCCACCGGGTCGTAGCCGGTCTTGGGGTTGATGGCCGGGTTGGCCGCGGTGGTGGACACCGTGGCCATGCTGATGGTGTAGCCGTCCGGCGCGGCGCGCGCGGCCTCCTGCGCACCGATGACGCCGCCGGCGCCGCCCTTGTTGTCGACCACCACGGGCTGGCCCAGGGCCTTGCCCAGCGGCTCGGAGATCACGCGCGCGATGATGTCGGTGGTGCCGCCGGCAGCAAAGGGCACGATCAGGCGAATCGGCTTGTTGGGATAGGCCTGGGCAAAGGCGGTGCCGGCTGTCAGGCTGGCGACGGCGGCAGCCAATGCGATCACGTGGCGACGTTGCATAAGGGCAAAACTCCTGAGAAATTGAATGAACCTCTTGATTCCGTGCAAAGCGGCTGAGGTGGTGAATCAACAAGAATACACACATCCAACGTCGGTTCACGACCTGGAGCGACGGGGATTTTCCCTAGCCCGCGTGGGCCATCGAATCAACAAGAAGAGAGCTTTCATGACCACTCCAACCGCCCCGGCACCGCGCCGCACCCTGGTGGACCGCTTTCTCGACGGCGTCGAGAAGATCGGCAACAAGCTGCCCGATCCGGTGATGATCTTCATCGCCATCTGCGCGCTGGTATTGATCGCCTCGTGGCTGGCGGCGGCGGCGGGCGTGTCGGTCACCAACCCGGCCACGGGCAAGACGGTGGCTGCGGTCAACCTGCTCAGCGCCGACGGGCTGCGCCGCATCCTGTCGGAGGCGGTGAAGAACTTCGGCGCCTTCCCGGCGCTGGGCCTGGTGCTGGTGGTGATGCTGGGCATCGGCGTGGCCGAGAAGACGGGCTACTTCGAAGTGGCCATGCGCCGTGTGATCGAACGCGCGCCGCAGGCTTTCATCATTCCGGTGATCATCTTCGTGGCCATCCTGGGCAACGTGGCCGGCGACGCCGCGCCCATCGTGCTGCCGCCGCTGGCCGCCATGGTGTTCCTGCGGCTGGGGCTGCACCCGGTGGCCGGCGTGGCCATGGCCTATGCGGCGGCGCTGGGGGGCTTTGCGGCCAACCTGATCCTGGGCATGTCGGACGCGCTGGTGCTGGCCTTCACCGCACCGGCGGCGGCGCTGGTGGATCCGAGCGTGGAGACCAACACGGCGATGAACTACTACTTCGTCGCCGCCTCCACCTTCATGCTGACGGCCGTGGTGTGGGTGGTGGCCACGCGAGTGGGCATCCCGCGCCTGGGGCGTTACGACAACCCCGAGTTCGTGTCGCAAGAGCAGGCCGCGCTGACGCCGCAGGAGATCAAGGCGCTGCGCGCGGCCAACTGGTCGCTGCTGGCGGTGGTGGGCGTGCTGCTGGCGCTCAGCACTCCGTCCAACGGCCTGCTGCGCAACGCCACCACCGGCAGCCTGATCCAGGATTCGCCACTGATGAACGGCATCGGCCTGATCATCACGCTGTTCTTCTTCGTGCCGGGGCTGGTGTACGGCCTGGTGGCCGGCAAGATCAGGAGCGGCGGCGACCTGGCGGGGATGATGACCAGTTCGATGGCGTCGATGGGCGGCTTCATCGTCATCGTGTTCTTCGCCGCGCAGATGCTGGCCTTCTTCAACTGGAGCAACCTGGGCACCATCATCGCGGTGAAGGGCGCCGAACTGCTGCAGAACCAGCACGGCATGGTGCTGATCGTCGGCGTGGTCATCCTGTCGTCCATCGTCAACATCTTCATCGGCAGCGCCTCGGCCAAGTGGGCCATCCTGGCGCCGATCTTCGTGCCCATGATGATGCTGCTGGGCTTTCACCCGGCGTTCACGCAGATGATCTACCGCGTGGGCGATTCCATCACCAACCCCATCACGCCGATGCTGCCGTACTTTCCGCTGGTGCTGGGGCTGGCGCAGAAGTACGACAAGAAGATGGGCATCGGCACGCTGATCGCCGCGCTGCTGCCCTACTCCATCGCCATCGGCGTGTGCTGGACGATCTTCCTGCTGGTGTGGTTCTGGCTCGGCTGGCCGGTCGGCCCCGGCGGCCCGATCTACCTGAACACGCCCGTGGGCGGCTGAGCGGCGATCTTCGACCCCGGTGCGGAGAAACCTATGCCGTTGTGGCGTGGGCATGGAATGCATGTGCGTTTCACCGGGTTGGAATCTCAGGGTTTCTTTACTCGCTCCTAGAGTTTACAGATAAGCATAAACGTAAATCGTTTGAAAAAAATGCTGCGTGCAGACCACAAACTATCGCTTCTCGAAAGAATTGACCGCCAAATGGTTGTTGGCGATATCGTGCTCCATGAAGCGTACGGAAGTGGAGTCCTGCGCTCAGGATGGGAAGGATTCCTTCAAGTGGATTTTCCATCAGGAACAGTGAACTTCACTGACAAGGATGGTTTGTGCCTTCTCCCTGGAAAGCTTGAAAAAAGCTGGAAGCTCTTCCCAAGTGATGAAATTGAGAAACGATATAAAGTAGCGATCGCAGCAATTAGGGATGCTTTTCAATACGACTTTGTCAATGCTGATGAAGTGTATGAGGGGGAGCCATCTAACTATATTGGGCGCAAAGAGTATGAGGAAGAGAAGATTGTCTTTGTTAGATCGTGGCTGAAAGACAACCTACCTAAGTCAAACGCCGGATCACAGCAACTGCCTGATGCAGAGCAACTCCATGCGATTGCTGCCGTAAATGGACACGTGCAGGTAATTGCTCGTGCAGGTAGCGGCAAAACCGCGACGCTCGTTATTCGCGCGTATTTCATGATGAAGCACTGCCGTGTGGCCCCAAGCACCATGCTGTTGCTTGCATTTAACAGGAAAGCTGCTAATGAGATTCGGCGCCGAATTTTGCTACTCCTAGAGCCTAGGGCAGAAATTTCTATCAAGGAAGAAATCGAGAAGCGTGGGAAAAGAGTTCAAGCAGGACGTCGAGTGGACTGGGGGGAGATGGAAGCTGAAGCTGTCGATGCGGTGGCCAAGACACTTCAAGTGGCGTTGCCGTATGTGATGACGTTTCATGCTCTGGCTTATGCCATTGTTCATCCGGAAGAAAGTTTGCTTTACAACGGTGCCGAGGGTGAGTCACAGGGGCTTAGCAAGGCATTTCAGCAGGTTATTGATGACTTCCTGCAAGATGCGGAATTCAAAGGCCGCATTCGAGAGCTAATGCTCGCTCACTTCAGGGAGGACTGGGATCGGATCGTTGCCGGTCGTTACGATCAGACAAAAGAAGAGCTTCTAAAATATCGACGCTCCCTGCCGCGAGAGAGTATTGGTGGAGATTACGTTAAGTCATATGGCGAAAAGGTGATCGCGGACTTTCTTTTTGAACACGATATTGCCTATAAATATGAGAGAAATCATTGGTGGGGAGAGGTTAACTATCGACCTGACTTCACAATATTTAAGACGCCAAAAAGTGGCGTCATTATTGAATATTTCGGCTTAGCGGGCGATCCTGATTATGATGAGATGTCTAGTGACAAACGCAGGTACTGGCGCTCGAAGCCGGACTGGGATCTTATTGAGTTTTCTCCTGCAGATTTTCGTATAAATGGGGTTGAAGGGTTCATTGATCAATTAAGAGGGGCATTACGAGAGCAAGGTTTGGTCTTTAACCGATTAAGTGAAGATGAGATTTGGTTGCGAGTCCGAGACCGAGCGATTGATCGATTTACCAATGCAGCAGTCGGGTTTGTTGGAAGATGCAGAAAGCAGTCTCTTTCGCCGCAAGACCTAGGCTCACTGATAGACGCATACAAGCCGCTTTCACCAGTCGAAAGCATGTTTCTCGATCTGGTTCATGATTTATACGCTGCTTACCTAGACCGTCTTGTGTCAACGGGCGAAGAGGACTTCGATGGACTCCTGCAACGTGCCGCGAGCGCTGTTTCGTCTGGTCGAACAAGGTTTGAGAGGAAAACCGGTAGCGGCGATTTGCGAAAAATCTGTTACGTATTTGTTGATGAATTTCAAGACTTCTCAGATCTGTTCTATCGACTCCTGCAATCTATTCGAAAAGAAAATCCTGGGGTTCAACTTTTTTGTGTTGGTGATGACTGGCAGGCAATAAACGGATTCGCAGGATCGGATTTGCGTTTCTTTTCCGATTTTGAGAGGTGGATCGGAAAATCTAGAAAACTGCATATTTCTACCAACTATCGATCGTTTAGATCTATCGTCGACGTTGGCAATGCGTTGATGCGCGGACACGGAAAACCTGCCGTTGCAAACTCGAAAGATGCCGGATCTGTTTTCTTGGTCGATGTCGCTCAGTTTGAACCTGCTCTGATTGAAAAGCAGCGGCATCCAGGAGATGTGATTACGCCAATCGCGTCTCGGATTGTCAGTAAAGCGCTTGCAGAAGGTAAGGAGGTAGTCCTGCTCTGTCGAAGAAATGGAATGCCGTGGTTTATAAATTTTCGAGAACATGGGCAAGGGGGCAAAGGATTGTCTGGCTATCTTGAGCTTGTCCGCTCATTTTTTTCTAAAGGCCTCGCTGAAGGTATTTCGATCTCGACTTCGCACAAATATAAGGGGCTCGAGAAACCCGTTGTCATCGTTATGGATGCTGTGGCTCGCAGTTATCCATTAATTCATCCAGATTGGGCATTTTCAAGAATATTGGGAGATAGCCCGGATAGGATTGCAAAAGAGGAGCGTCGTCTGTTCTATGTCGCGTTGACTCGTGCAATCGATAAATTATTCATCGTCACGGAGCGTCAAAGCTACTCTCCATTTATTGAGGAAGTAGCTAAAACCATGAGGTTGGCTAAGATCGACTGGAGTGAATTTCCAGCGGTGAAGAGCAAGTCAATGAGGTTGTTGGTCCAAGTAGGAAATCAAGAAGGACGGGGAATTTCACCTACATTCGCGATTAAAGATCAACTTAAGGCGTCAGGCTATCAGTGGCAGAGTACCGGCTCTACCGGATGGACCAAGGGTTTTCAGGCCAATGGCTTTGATATTTCGCGAGTACAAGGGGAAGTCTGGGCCAGTGCGGCTGATGGCATTGAAGTTCGGATATTGGATGAGTCGGAAGGCGTTGTGGCGAGATTCGTCGTTGATGCTGGAACTTGGGTTTGTACGCTTGATAACTTGGCATCTGTTCAAGCGGCGGACGACGTTGCATGAGTCGCGCAGTCACGATTGTCTAGGTAAGGAGTGTTAATGGCTAAACCTGTAGAGATCGGCACGGGGCGCCCGCGGGCGGCCCCGGTGCGGGTTCAAGCAAGATAAAGGGGGGACCTTGCCTGTTTTTTGCATGGTCAAAAACGCCTTCAGCGCCTGAATAACGGGCGCAAGCAGCTATTTTTTTCAAACTGCCGTGTGGCGCCAAATGGCTATCGCCTGTTTTGGCCGGCCGGGGCGTTGATACGAACCCGCTTTCAAGAAATGACGAATGACGAATGACTTCGCTGCGCTTCAATGACAAATGGCGCCTTGGTCATTCGTCATGCGGCGCCAGGCGCGGTCATTGGTCTTTGCCTTGAACGCCAAACCCGTATGAAACCGCGCTTAACGGCCCGCCTCCCGCCCGCGCCAGACCTTGCCATCCCCCATAATCGCCGCGCCCGGGCGCAGCGCGCCTTTCCTCGCCGCACCCGCGGCCCAGCCAGCCCGTCACCCGCGTGTACTACGCCCAGCTTCTCTTCCCCGATTTCTCGCTGATCGTCATCGGCTACCTGCTGTGCCGGCACACGGCGCTCAACCGGCCGGTGTGGCAGGTGGTGGAGGGGCTGGTGTATTACTTCCTGTTCCCGGTGCTGCTGTTCCAGTCCATCGTGCGCACGCCGCTGGATCTGCAGGCCGCCTCGGGCCTGATGGGCGCCGGCCTGGCGCTGGGCATCACCGGCATCGCGCTGGCGTATGCGCTGCCCCATGTGCCGCTGCTGGGCCGCTGGATCGACCGGCGCGACCACGCGGCCAGCGCGCAGGTCGCCTTCCGCTTCAACTCCTTCATCGGCCTGGCGCTGGCCGAGCGGCTGCTGGGTGCGCAAGGCCTGCAGCTGATCGCGGTGCTGATCGGCGTGTGCGTGCCACTGTTCAACGTGGGCGCCGTGTGGCCGATGACGCGGCACGCGCAGCGCGGCTTCATGGGCGAGATCGTGCGCAACCCGCTCATCATCGCCACCGCGTCGGGGCTGGTGGCCAATCTGCTGGGCTTTTCGATCCCCGAATTCCTGGCGCCCACGGTCACGCGCATCGGCGCGGCCTCGATCGCGCTGGGGCTGATGGCCGCCGGCGCGGGCATGCAGTTCCAGAGCCTGGCGCGCGGCAAGCTGCTGGGCGCGAGCGTGCTGACCATCCGGCACCTGCTGTCGCCCGTCATCGCCTGGCTGCTGGCGCGCGCCTTCCGCCTGGGCGCGGCCGAGACCACCATCCTGCTCACCTTCGCCGCGCTGCCCACAGCATCGAGCTGCTACGTGCTGGCCGCGCGCATGGGCTACAACGGGCCGTATGTGGCGGGGCTGGTCACGCTGTCCACCGCGCTGGGCGTGGCCAGCCTGCCGTTGGCGCTGGCGGTGCTGGGGCGCTGGTGACGACCGGCGCGGCACGCGCAGCGGGTTGGCGCCGCATTGCATCATTTCAAGAGTGGTTGTAATATCAACCCATGGAACGCGCGGCCGCCCTGCTCACGCTCGAATCGCTGTCTTCGGGCATCCGGCTCGACATCTTCCGCCTGCTGGTGCGCCAGGGGCCGGAAGGCCTGGTGGCGGGCGAGATCGCCACGGCGCTGGAGCTGGCGCCCAGCAACCTGTCCTTCCACCTCAAGGCGCTCACGCAATCCGGATTGCTGTCGGTCGAGCAGGAAGGCCGCTATCAGCGCTACCGCGCCAACATGCCGCTGATGCTCGACCTCATCGCCTACCTCACCGAAGAGTGCTGCGCCGGGCACCCCGAACTGTGCGGCGACCTGCCAACGGCCTCGTCGTGCGCGCCCGCCCGGCGCGCCGCGCTGGCCGATGCGACGGGAGCATGACTTTTTTTGCGCATTCATTTCAACTTGTATTGGAGTATCAAAATGACCACAGCCATCCAGATCTTCGACCCCGCCCTGTGCTGCGCCAGCGGCGTGTGCGGCACTGATGTGGACCAGGCGCTGGTGAGCTTTGCCGCCGACGCCGCCTGGGCCACCGGGCAAGGCGCGCAGATCACGCGCTTCAACCTGTCGCAGCAGCCGCTGGAGTTCGCGAACAACGCCACGGTGAAAGGCTTTCTGCAGCGTTCGGGCGCCGAGGCCCTGCCGCTGGTGCTGGTGGATGGCGAAGTGGCGCTGGCCGGCCGTTACCCGCAGCGGGCCGAACTGGCGCGCTGGGCGGGGCTGAAGCTGGATGCGCCGCAGGCCGCGGGCTGCTGCGGGCCGAGCGCGACGCCGGCCGCTGCAGGCTGCTGCGCGCCCAAGGCCGAATCGGCCGCCAGCGCCCAGCCGACAAGCGGCAAGTGCTGCTGATTCGATAGCTTTCAGTCTTCACCGCGCCCGACCATGAACTTCCTTCAGCAACCCCCGCGCTTCCTGTTCTTCACCGGCAAGGGCGGCGTCGGCAAGACCTCCATCGCCTGCGCCGCCGCCGTGCAACTGGCCGACGCGGGCAAACAGGTGCTGCTGGTCAGCACCGATCCGGCCTCCAACGTCGGCCAGGTGTTCGGCCTCGCCATCGGCAACCGCATCGTCGCCGTGCCTGCCGTGCCCAACCTGAGCGCCATGGAAATCGACCCGCAGGCAGCGGCGCAGGCCTACCGCGACCGCATCGTCGGCCCGGTGCGCGGCGTGCTGCCGGACAACGTGGTGAAGGGCATCGAAGAACAACTCTCCGGCGCCTGCACCACCGAGATCGCCGCCTTCGACGAATTCACCGGTCTGCTGGCCGATGACGCAGCCACGCGCGGGTTCGACCATGTCCTCTTCGACACCGCGCCCACCGGCCACACCATCCGCCTGCTCAGCCTGCCGGGCGCGTGGAGCGGCTTTCTGGAGGCCGGCCAGGGCGATGCCTCGTGCCTCGGCCCGCTGGCCGGGCTGGACAAGCAGCGCGCCCAGTACAAGGCCGCCGTCGAAGCCTTGCAGGACGGCGCCCGCACCCGCCTGGTACTGGTGGCGCGCGGCCAGGGTGCCACGCTGCGCGAGGCCGCGCGCACGCACGAGGAGCTGGCCGCCATCGGCCTGACGCGCCAGCACCTCGTCATCAACGGCCTGCTGCCCGAAAGCGAGGCCGCGCACGATCCGCTGGCCGCCGCCGTGGTGCGGCGCGAACTGGCGGCGCTGGCGCACCTGCCGCCCGCGCTGGCGGCACTGCCCACCGACCACATCGCGCTGAAAGCCTTCAACCTGGTCGGGCTGGATGCGCTGCGCGCGCTGCTGCAGCCCGAGGCGCGCGGTGCCACGCCCGACGCCGGCGAGCCCCACATCGCCCTGCCCGACGCGCCCACGCTCTCCGCGCTGGTTGACGAAATTGCCGCTCAGGGCCATGGCCTGGTGATGCTGATGGGCAAGGGCGGCGTCGGCAAGACCACGCTGGCCGCCGCCGTGGCGGTGGAGCTGGCCACGCGCGGCCTGCCCGTGCACCTGACCACCTCCGACCCGGCGGCGCACCTGGCCGAGACGCTGGCCGGTGAGCTGGAGCACCTGGAAGTCAGCCGCATCGACCCCCACGCCGCCACCGAGGCCTACCGCGCCCACGTCATGGCGACCAAGGGCGCGGCGCTGGACGGGGCCGGCCGCGTTCTGCTGGCCGAAGACCTGCGCTCGCCCTGCACCGAGGAGATCGCCGTCTTTCAGGCCTTCTCGCGCGCCATCCGCGAAGCGGGCCGGAAGTTCGTGGTGATGGACACCGCGCCTACCGGCCACACCCTGTTGCTGCTGGACGCCACCGGCGCCTACCACCGCGACGTGGCGCGCCAGATGGCCGCCGGCAGCCACTTCACCACGCCCATGATGCAGTTGCAGGATCCGGCGCGCACCAAGGTGCTGATCGTCACCCTGGCCGAGACCACGCCCGTGCTGGAAGCCGCGCAACTGCAGGACGACCTGCGCCGCGCCGGCATCGAGCCCTGGGCCTGGGTGGTGAACAACAGCGTGGCCGCCGCGCCCGTTGCCTCGCCCCTGCTGCGCCGCCGTGCCGAAGGCGAGTTGAAGGAGGTCGAGGCCATCCGCACCCGGCACGCGAAACGCTGGGCGCTGGTGCCACTGCTGCAGGACGAGCCGGTGGGCGTGGCGCGGCTGCGTGCGCTGGCGGGCGCGCAAGCCACCGAAGCCGCTGAACCTGCGCGCTGAGCCATGCCCCCAGCCGCCAACCTGGCCCCCGACCCCCTTTTGGGAGCGGGCTTGCCCACGATGCAGCGCCACGCCGCACCCCGCCGCCCATCGCGGGCAAGCCCGCTCCCACACACCTCCAGATCCCGCCCTGAAAACCACCCTTCCCACCACCGGACAAGCCCATGACCCACCAGCCCCTGAACGTGCTGTTTCTCTGCACCCACAACTCCGCCCGCTCCATCCTGGCCGAGGCGCTGCTCAACCACATCGGCGGCACGCGCTTCAAGGCCTACAGCGCCGGCAGCCAGCCCGGCACGGCGCCCAAGCCGCTGGCGCTGGAAGTGCTGAAGCACGCCGGCGTGGACACCGACGGCCTGCGCAGCAAGAGCTGGGACGACTTCGCGGGCGAGGCCTCGCCGAAGATGGACCTGGTCATCACCGTGTGCGACAACGCCGCCGGCGAAACCTGCCCCTACTGGCCCGGCCAACCGGCGACGGCGCACTGGGGCTATCCCGACCCCTCCGACGTGCAGGGCACGCCCGAGCAGCAGCGCGAAGCCTTCCGCCACACCATGCTGGCCATCAAGCGCCGGCTGGAACTGCTGATCGCCCTGCCACCCGAGAAGCTGGCCAGGACCATGCTGCAAGACAGCGCGCGGGCACTGGCCCAGGCGGGTTGATGCCACGGCGTCCCCCTCTGTCTTGTGTGGGAGCGGGCTTGCCCGCGATACGGCGTCCCCGGTCAAGGCGAGGCCCCATCGCGGCCAAGGCCGCTCCCACAGGGCCGGGTTGCTGGGGTCGGCCAGGGCACCTCAACCTCGTCCCTGAACAAAAAACTCCTTTATTCATAGCTGCCCGCGTTTACCCCGCCTGCGCCAAAGCCTGATTTGACTTGAAAACATCATGGGACTCTTCGAACGCTACCTGACCCTGTGGGTCGCCCTGGGCATCGCCGCCGGTGTGGCGCTGGGCGTGGTCATGCCGGGCTTCTTCCAGACCATCGCCGGCATCGAGATCGCGCACGTCAACCTGATCGTCGCGGTGCTGATCTGGGTGATGATCTACCCGATGATGATCCAGATCGACTGGTCATCCATCAAGGACGTGGGCAAGAAGCCGCGCGGGCTGGTGCTGACGCTGGTGGTGAACTGGCTCATCAAGCCCTTCACCATGGCGGCGCTGGGCGTGCTGTTCTTCAAGGTCGTGTTCGCGCCCTGGGTCGATCCGCAATCGGCCAGCGAATACATCGCCGGCATGATCCTGCTGGGCGTTGCGCCTTGCACCGCCATGGTGTTCGTCTGGAGCCAGCTGGTGAAGGGCGACGCCAGCTACACGCTGGTGCAGGTGTCGGTGAACGACCTGATCATGATCTTCGCCTTTGCACCCATTGCCGCCTTCCTGCTGGGCGTGACGGACGTGACGGTGCCGTGGCAGACGCTGCTGCTCTCGACCATCCTCTACGTGGTGCTGCCGCTGGTGGCCGGCGTGCTCACGCGGCATGCATTGCAACAGCGCTCGCCCACGGCGGTGGGCGACTTCGTGGCGCGGCTCAAGCCCTGGTCCATCACCGGGCTGATCGCCACCGTGGTGCTGCTGTTCGGCTTTCAGGCGCAGACCATTCTGGACAAGCCACTGGTCATCGCCATGATCGCCGTGCCGCTGCTGCTGCAGACCTACGGCATCTTTTTGCTCAGCTGGGTGGGCGCACGCCTGCTGAAGCTGCCGCACGACATTGCCGGCCCGGCCTGCCTGATCGGCACCTCGAACTTCTTCGAGCTGGCGGTGGCCGTCGCCATTTCGCTGTTCGGCCTGCACTCGGGCGCGGCGCTGGCCACCGTGGTGGGCGTGCTGGTCGAGGTGCCGGTGATGCTGTCGCTGGTGGCGCTGGTCAACCGCTGGGGCAAGCAGGCACCAGCAGCACGGCTGGCACAGGCCACGGGCCACGGGCCGCAAGGCCCTTTAGCCTGATTCCAATTCCAGATCAAAGTCCAATATCTCGTGATTCCGGCGCAAGCCGGAATCCAGACGGCGTGTGCGGAGAAACATGGATCCCGGCCTTCGCCGGGATGACGGTGATTGACGCATTGAATTTGAAATGGAATGAGTGCAGCGCCGATGCGCCGCCCCGGGCGCGCAGCGGCCTTGCGTGCGCGCCGCAACCGGCGTGACCGGCCCGACGCCGCCTGCCCTCAGCGCGCGTCGCGCTTGCCCTCGAACGTCTTCTTGCGACCGCGCGCGGAGGCGTGGATCTTCTTATTGATCGGCTCGGCCTTCAGCGGGTTCAGGCGCTGCGCCTTGGCCGGCATGTTGGTGGGCACGGCGCCCTGCGCGTTGGCGCTGGACGTGCCGCCGACCTGGGTGCGGATGGCACGGCGCGCGGTGGGCTGGCCCTCGGTCGGGGCGGTAGCGGCTTTATTGGCGACGGCCTTGCGCACCTGCTTGACCAGCTTTTCAGCCGGCTTGGCGGCGCCGGTGATGGCTTTCTTGGCCGCGATCTTCTTGGCGGGTGCTTTCTTGGCGGTGGTTTTCTTCGGTTCTGCTTTCTTGGCTGCGGCTTTCTTGACCGCCGGGCGCACCGACGAGCCGCCGGCGCGGGTGGACTTGGCGCCGCGCGCGCTCACCACTTCGTAGCCCAGGTCCTCGGCGGCGCGCTTCTTGCGTGCCACCTGGCGCGGCTTGGTGGTGGTGGCACCGCGCATCGCCAGTTGCGCGCCTTCGCCGGGGGCGGCGTTGCCGGTGCTGCGGCGGCTGCGCTGCGCGGCCTTGGGGTTGGTCCTGGTGGTGGGTGCGCCGGGGGCGTTGTGCGCGCGGGCGGTCTTGGTCTTGCGGGCGGCCTGCTTGTCGAGCTTCGCCTGCGCCTTGGCGTGCTGCGCCTCGAAGCGCGTCAGCACCTCCTGCATGATCTCGGCCTTGACCTCGGTGCGGTTGTTTTCGCCGCCCATCTGCTTGCGATCCTTGGCCGGGCCGGTGCGCGTGGCCACGGTCTGGCGGCGGTAGGTGTCGCGGTACTTGTCGCGCAGGGCGCGGGCGCGGGTCAGCTTGGCGGCCAGCTGGCGCGGGTTCAGTTCCTTGATGGCGCCGGCGCGGCTGGCCTGGAACAGTTCGAGTTCGGGCTTGGTCAGCAGGGGTTGGACTTGTCGCAGGCTGTAGGTCATTGGGTCTCCTTCAAAAGGGGTTTCTTGGGGCACGCCTTGGCGCAAAGCGACAACACGAACGCGCATGCTACGCAATTCGATAGCAGCCCTTTGTCGGACAAGACGCTCTTGCGCTGCCCCAGCGTGCCACCGCATGACAGGCCGGATTGACGCATGGCCTAGAATGCTATGAAAATGGCAGCGTGCCGCGCATCACCAGCGCGGCCACCCCATCCAAAAACACTAGCAACGCCGTGACTTCACCGCTTCAAGGCCCATTGCACGTGCTCGCGCACCAGCGCGTGGGGGTGCTCGGCGCGGGCCTGCAGCGAAGCCAGCAGCGGCGCGCGGCGCGCATCGCCGGGCGGCAGCGCGGCCAGGGCGTTGCCCAGCGCCACGGCGATGTTGCGCAGCCAGCGCACGTGGCCAATGCGGCGGATCGGCCCGCCTTCGGTGCGGCGCAGGAACTCTGCTTCGCTCCAGCCGAACAGCGTCACCAAGTTGGCATCGGCCAGGCCGTCGCGCGCGTCGAAGTCGGGCAGGCTGCTGCGCTGCGCGTACTTGTTCCACGGGCAGATGAGCTGGCAGTCGTCGCAGCCGTAGATGCGGTTGCCCATCAGCGGGCGCAGCGCTTCGTCGATGGGGCCGTCGTGCTCGATGGTCAGGTACGAGATGCAGCGCCGCGCGTCCAACCGGTACGGGGCCACGATGGCCTGCGTGGGGCAGATGTCGATGCAGGCGCGGCATTGCCCGCAGTGCGCGCCGGTGGCTTCAGTGCGCGGCAGGTGCAGGTCGACGTAGATCTCGCCCAAGAAGAACATCGAGCCGCCCTCGCGCGACAGCACCAGCGTGTGCTTGCCGCGCCAGCCCTGGCCGCTGCGCGCAGCCAGCTCGGCCTCCAGCACGGGTGCCGAATCGGTGAACACGCGGTGGCCGAAGGGGCCGATGGCGGTGGCGATGCGGTCCTGCAGCTTCTGCAACCGCGCGCGCAGCACCTTGTGGTAGTCGCGGCCGCGGGAGTAGACCGACACAATGGCCTCGCCGGGCCGCTGCAGGCGCGCCAGCTCGGCGGCCTGCCAATCGTCGGGCGTGTCCTGCGGCAGATAATCCATGCGCGCGGTGATCACGCTCACCGTGCCCGGCACCAGTTCGGCCGGGCGGGCGCGCTTCAGGCCGTGCGCGGCCATGTAATCCATGCGGCCATGGAACCCGGCCTGCAGCCACTGCATCAAACCCGGCTCGGCGGCGGACAAATCCACGCCGGCCACGCCGACCTGCGAAAACCCCAGCGCCTGCGCCCAGCCGCGCACCTGCGTCCACAGATCAAGGGAATCGATTTGAGCGCCACTCTCAGCCACGCCCAAATTGTAGAAAGCGCGCCACTGCATCTGCACTGGCGCACCGAAGACGACACCGCCGCCTTCGCCCGGCGCCTGGCCGTTCTGCCCGGCCTGCGCCATGCCTTCATCGAACTGCACGGCGACCTGGGCGCGGGCAAGACCAGCTTCGTGCGCCACCTGCTGCGCGCGCTGGGCGTGGAAGGCCGCCTCAAGAGCCCGACCTACGCCGTGGTCGAGCCGCACGCCACGCCCGATGGCCTGGCCGTGTCGCACTTCGACTTCTACCGCTTCAACGACCCGCGCGAGTGGGAGGACGCCGGCTTTCGCGACCTGTTTGCCGCGCCCGGCCTGAAGCTGGCCGAATGGCCCGAGAAGGCCGCCGCCCTGCTGCCGCCGGCCGACCTGGTGCTGCAGATCGAGGCGCAGGCCGACGACTCGCGCCAGGTCGCGCTCGGTGCCGGCACGGCCCTGGGCGCCCAACTGCTGCAGGAGCTGCGCGCATGAGCCGCCCGCCGCTGCCCCTGCCGCCCCAGCCCGCGCGCCGGCGCGCCCTGCTGCAGGGCGGCTCGCTGGTGCTGCTGCTGACCACGCACCACATCGCGCGCGGCGCCGGCATCGTGGCCGTGCGCGTGTGGCCGGCCGACGACTACACCCGCGTCACCATCGAATCCGACACGCCGCTGAAGACCACGCACCGCATGATCGGCCAGCCGCCGCGGCTGGCGGTGGACGTGGACGGGCTCGACCTGAGCCCCACGCTGCGCGAGCTGGTGGCCAAGGTGCGCGCCGACGACCCCAACATCGCCGGCCTTCGCGTGGGGCAGAACGCGCCCGGCGTGGTGCGGCTGGTGTTCGACCTCAAGCACGACATCAAGCCCCAGGTGTTCACGCTGGCGCCGGTGGCGGCCTACCAGCACCGGCTGGTGTTCGACCTGTACCCCGCCAACCCGCCCGACCCGCTGGAGCAGCTGATCGCCGAGCGCATGAAGGAGCTGGGCAGCGGCGCCACGGCGCCCACCGGCATGGCCGCCACCACGCCCGAGGCCACCGACTCGCTGGGCGACCTGATCGCGCGCCAGATCGAGCGCGCCAACGAGATGACGCGGCGCGATACCGCCGTGGCCCGCGCGCCCGCGCCGCCAGCCGCCCCGGCGCCGCCGCGCCTGACCATGCGCCCGCAGCCGCCCGCACCGCCGCCCCCCGCGCCCGCGCCGCGCGCCACGGCCCGCGCACCCGCGGCCGAGCGCACCGACCGCCTGATCATCGTCGCGCTCGACCCCGGCCATGGCGGCGAGGACCCGGGCGCCATCGGCCCCGGCGGTACCTACGAGAAGGACGTGGTGCTGCAGGTGGCGCTGAAGCTGCGCGACCGCATCAACAACACCACCGTGGGCGGCAACCCCATGCGCGCCTTCATGACGCGCGACGGCGACTTCTTCGTGCCGCTGGCCACGCGGGTCGAGAAGGCGCGCCGCGTGGGGGCCGACCTGTTCATCAGCATCCACGCCGACGCCTTCATGCGGCCCGAGGCGCGCGGCGCCAGCGTGTATGCGCTGTCCGAGCGCGGCGCCTCCAGCGCCGCCGCGCGCTGGCTGGCCAGCAAGGAGAACGACGCCGACCGCATCGGCGGCGTGAACCTGGGCGTCAAGGATTCGCTGGTACAGCGCGCGCTGCTCGACATGAGCACCACCGCGCAGATCAAGGACAGCCTGACACTGGGCAGCGCCATCGTGCGCGAGATCGGCGGCGTGGGCCGCCTGCACAAGCGCAACGTGGAGCGCGCCAACTTCGCCGTGCTGCGCGCGCCCGACATCCCCAGCGTGCTGGTCGAGACGGCCTTCATCAGCAACCCCGAGGAAGAGCGCAAGCTGCGCAGCGAGGCCTACCAGAACGACCTGGCCAACGCGCTGATCAACGGCATCCAGAAGTACTTCGCGGCCAACCCGCCGCTGGCGCGCAACCGGCAGGTGTGACGCCGGCCACTTCATTATTGATAGTGGCCTGCGCCTGTCCATCAACGATTTCAAGCCAAAAGAATTTGAAATCGTTTATCAACGGGCGCCGGCAGCTATTTTTATTGAAGCACTCGGGCCGGTCAGGCGTGCGTTTTGTCACACCAGCGCCGCCTGTGGCCGCTGGCTGACGCCTCGGGTCAGCCCCGTCTGACAACCCCGGGCCGCCATCGCGCGTTGAATGAACACTGGCGCCAGCGGCACGGGCCGAAACGCTAGGTTTCTTGCAAGTTCTCCTCCAAAGCTTGGCGGGCGATTCCACCACCGGATCGCCCGCTTTTTTCTTGGAGGAACAGACGCCGTGCGCGCGCCGTCAGGACGCGGCCGCGCCCTGCTTTTCGGCACGGCCAGCCTTCCAGCCGCCATAGATGGCGATCAGGCCCGGCACGATGATCAGCGCCCAGATGATCTTGCTCAGGTTGGCCTGCACCCACGGCAGGTTGCCGAACAGGTAGCCGGCGGTGACGATGCCCAGCACCCAGATCAGCGCGCCGGTGACGTTGAAGAAGGTGAACTTGCTGCGCGTCATCTCAGCCACGCCCGCCACGAAGGGCACGAAGGTGCGGATGAAAGGCATGAAGCGCGCCAGGATCACCGTCACGCCGCCGTAGCGCTCGTAGAACTGGTGCGCGCGGTCGAACGCCTTGCGATTGAAGAAACGCGAGTCCTCCCACTGGAACACCTTGGGCCCGAAGTAGCGCCCGATGCTGTAGTTGCACTGGTCGCCCAGAATCGCCGCCACCAGCAGCACCGCCACCGCCAGCGGATAGCTCATCAGCCCCGCGCCGCACATGGCGCCCACCACGAACAGCAGCGAATCGCCGGGCAGGAAGGGCATCACCACCACGCCCGTCTCGACGAAGACGATGATGAACAGCAGCGCGTAGACCCACGGGCCGTACTGCGTCACGAAGGCGCCCAGGTATTTGTCGACGTGGAGGATGAAGTCCACGAGTTGCATCACGATGTCCATGGGGCGCGATTATCCGTGCGGCGCCGCAGCAGCGCCGCGCCTCACGCAGCGCCGGCCACCGACCACGCCATCAGCAACTGCGCCACGTAGTACGCCGGCAGGCCCCAGGCCTTGTTCAGGAAGGTCCTGGCCACGAAGGCCTGCCGCGCCACCGCCAGGTCCGACGCCGCGAACAGCAGCGCCCCCACCGCCGGCAGCCAGCGCCCCGTGGCCCCGGCGAACGCGATGGCCAGCGCGCACATCACCATGATCGCCACAATGTAGGCCAGCACCGGCCCCTTGAACCCCGCGCCCAGATGCGGCCACAGCCAGCGCAGGCTCAAAGCGCCCACCACCGCCATGGCCGCTGCTGCGGTGGCCAGAGCGCCCCAAGACCACGGCGCCTGCGCGAAGGCCGCCGAGAACGCGATGTGCGCCAGTAGAAAGAAGCCCAGTCCCGCCATGAAGGCCGCCGGCCGGTCGGACGCCAGTGCCACATCGCCCAGCGCGCTCAGCACCAGCGCCACCAGCACGATGGTTCCGTACGTCGTGGACAAGGCCCCCAGCACGAGCGCCAACGCGATGAAGCACAAGCTCGCCATCGTCTTGACCGTGCCCGCCAGCACCGGGCGCCCCACGCGCTCGGCCGCCAGCAGGGCGCCGACGAGAACGAGGCAGCTCACGGTGAACAGGATGGGCAGCATGGGTGGGTGTGTCGGTGCGGTTCCTAGAATCATGGCATGAGCACCCCACCCCGCCGCCCCATCCGCGAACTGCCCGACGAGCTGATCAGCCAGATCGCCGCCGGCGAGGTGGTGGAGCGCCCGGCCTCGGTGGTGCGCGAACTGCTCGACAACGCGCTCGACGCCGGCGCCACGCAAATCACCTTGCGGCTGCTGGCCGGCGGCGTGCGCCTGATCAGCGTGGAGGACGACGGCGCCGGCATCCTGCCCGAGGAAATGCCGGTGGCCCTGAAGCGCCACGCCACCAGCAAGATCGCCAGCCTGCCCGAGCTGGAATCCGTGGGCACCATGGGCTTTCGGGGCGAGGCCCTGGCTGCTATCAATTCGATTGCTGAAGTCGCCCTGTTGTCGCGCGCTGGCGGCCAAGATCGTGCTTATCTGCTGGACGGCCGCACCGGCGAACTGAAGCCCGTGGCGCGCGCGCAGGGCACCACGGTGGAGGTCAAGGAGCTGTTCTACAGCGTGCCGGCGCGCCGCAAGTTTCTCAAGACCGACGCCACCGAGCTGGCGCACTGTATCGACGCCGTGCGCCGCCACGCGCTGGCGCGGCCCGACGTGGGCTTCGCCATCTGGCACGAGGGCAAGCTGATCGAGCAATGGCGCGCCCACCCCGGCGATGCTGGCCGCGCCCAGCGCCTGGCCGACGTGCTGGGCGAGGATTTCCTGGCCGATTCCGTCGCCATCGACCATCGTGCGGGGTCGGTGCATGTCAGCGGCCGCGCGGGCCTGCCGGACGTGGCGCGTTCGCGCGCCGACCAGCAGTTCGCCTATGTCAACGGCCGCTTCGTGCGCGACAAGGTCATCACCCACGCCGCGCGTGCCGCCTATGAAGACGTGCTGCACGGCCAGCGTCAGCCGGTGTACGTGCTGCACGTGGCCATCGACCCGGCGCGCGTGGATGTGAACGTGCACCCGACCAAGATCGAGGTGCGTTTTCGCGACAGCCGCGAGGTGCACCAGGCGGTGCGCCACGCGATCGAAAACGCGCTGGCCGCGCCGCGCGCCGCGCTGGCCGGGACGCTGTCGAGCGATGCCGCGGGCCCGGATACCGGCGTCGCCTGGCCGGCTGGAAATTTCAGGTCTTTTAGGCCGCCCGCGCTTGATGGACAAGCGCAGGCAGCTATTCATTTTGAAGCAAGCGCGGCGCGCGCGGTGCATGAAGCGCAAGTGCTCTGGTCGGCCCGCGCGGCCGATGCGGCACCCGCCCCTGCCGCCGCGCCCGGCCACGACGCGCACGTGGCCGACTGGCCGCTTGGCCGCGCCATCGCGCAGCTGCACGGCGTCTACATCCTGGCGGAAAACCACGCCGGCCTGGTGCTGGTCGACATGCACGCGGCGCACGAGCGCATCGTGTACGAGCGGCTGAAAGGCCAGCTCGACGGCGCGCAGATCGCGCGCCAGCCGCTGCTGATCCCCGCCACCTTCGCCGCCACGCCGGCCGAAGTGGCCACCGCCGAAAGCGCCGCCGAGGTGCTGGCGCGGCTGGGGTTGGAGATCACCCCCTTCTCACCCAAGACGCTGGCCGTGCGCGCCGTGCCCACCACGCTGGCGGCGGGCGATGCGGTCGAGCTGGCGCGCAGCGTGCTGGCCGAGCTGGCCCAGCACGAGGCCGCCACGGTGGTGGAGCGCGCACAGCACGAACTGCTGGCCACCATGGCCTGCCACGGCGCCGTGCGCGCCAACCGCCGCCTGACGCACGAGGAGATGAACGCCCTGCTGCGCCAGATGGAAGCCACCGAGCGCTCAGACCAGTGCAACCACGGCCGCCCGACCTGGCGCCAGTTGTCGATGAAAGAGCTGGACGCGCTGTTCCTGCGCGGGCGTTGACCGCCATGGCGCCGATGCGCGTGGCCCATTGGTCGCGCACATGCGCACTTGTCCTACGCCCTTGCGCGACAGGGCCCGGCCCGGTGCGCGCCAGCGGTACGGCCCAATGGATGTTCGCCTCAAACAACAAGGAACACCGACATGGCCGATATTGAGCAACAACCCCGGCAAGACCTGAACGGCGCCGCGGCAGGCAAGAAGATTCACGAGATCGCCAAGGACGCGCGCATGTGCATGTTCGCCACCGACGTCACCAACTTTCCCGGCGACGTGCGCCCGATGGCGATCCAGAAGGTGGACGAGGACGGCACCTTCTGGTTCCTCAGCTCCAGCGCCAGCGAGAAGAACCGCGACATCGCCAAGGACCCGCGCGTGATCGTCACTTGCCAGAACGACGACAAGTACGAGTACCTGGCCGTCTCGGGCACCGCCACGGTGCACACCGACCGCGCCACCATCGACAAATACTGGACCGCCCTGGCCAGCGCCTGGTTCGATGGCAAGGACGACCCGCGCGTGACCGTGCTGCGCGTGACGCCCAACGCAGGCCACTATTGGCAAACCACCTCGGGCAAGATCGTCTCATTCGTCAAGATGAGCTTTGCCGCGGTCACCGGCAGCAAGACCAGCGACGGCGGGGTGGACGGCGAGCTGAACGTGTGAGCCGCACGCGCGGCGGGCGGATCGCCGTCGCGCCGGGAAGGCCTGTCGCAACCGCGCCACTGCCCTCGCATCGGTAGCGGCCAGCGTTTTGCGGGGTGAGTCGCGCGTACGCCATGCTGCCCCGCCCTCATGCAGCGAATCCGCGAATGCTGTATTCTTATCCAGTGGATTTACCGACCAAACTCGCCATCCTGGCCGACGCGGCCAAATACGATGCCTCGTGCGCGTCCAGCGGCGGCACGCGGCGCGATTCATCGCAGGGGCGTGGCCTGGGTTCGAACGAGGGCATGGGGATTTGCCACAGCTTCGCGCCGGATGGCCGCTGCATCTCGCTGCTCAAGATCCTGTTGACGAATTTCTGCCTGTACGACTGCGCATACTGCATCAACCGACGGGGCAGCGATGTGCCACGCGCCCGCTTCACGGTGGAAGAAGTGGTGGCGCTGACGCTCGACTTCTACCGCCGCAACTGCATCGAAGGCCTGTTCCTGTCCAGCGGCGTCATCCGCGATCCGGACTACACGATGGAGCAACTGGTGCGCGTGGCGCGCACGCTGCGCGAGGTGCACGACTTTCGTGGCTACATCCACCTGAAGACGATTCCCGACGCCGCGCCCGAGCTGCTGGCGCAGGCCGGGCGCTGGGCCGATCGGCTGTCGGTCAACATCGAGCTGCCCACGCAGCAGGGGCTGGACCGCCTGGCGCCCGAAAAGAGCAGTACCAGCATCCGGCGCAGCATGGCCCGGCTGACGCTGGCGATCGAAGACGCTCAAGCCGAGCGCCGCGCCGTGCGCGCCCAGCCCGTGCGCCTGCTGCCCGGCGCGGGGCGGCGCAAGGCCGCGCCGCCGGCATTTGCCGCCGCGGGCCAAAGCACGCAGATGATCGTCGGCGCCGACGGCGCCAGCGACGCCACCATCCTGGCCACCAGCGCGCAGCTGTATGGCGCCTATCGGTTGCGGCGCGTGTATTACTCCGCCTTCAGCCCCATACCGCACGCCGCCGCTGCCCTGCCCGCGCAGGCGCCGCCGCTGCTGCGCGAGCACCGGCTGTACCAGGCCGACTGGCTGATGCGTTTTTACGGCTTTGGCGCCGATGAAATCACGCCGTCCGGCCAGACCGGCATGCTGGCGCTGGATGTGGACCCCAAGCTGGCTTGGGCGCTGGCGCATCCGGAGCGCTTCCCGGTCGACCTGAATACCGCCCCGCGCGCGCTGCTGCTGCGTGTTCCGGGCCTCGGGGTGCGATCGGTCGACAAGCTGCTGCTCGCGCGGCGCGCCCGCCGGCTGCGCGCCGCCGATCTGCGCGCGCTGCGCGTCAGCCCGGCCAAGGTGCTGCCGTTCGTGGTGCTGGCGGATCACCGGCCGCGCGCGGGTGGCGTAGAGCGTTCAGCGCTGGCCGAGCCGCGTTCGCTGGCGTCGCCGGCGGCGCCGGTACACCCATCCTCCCTTCAAGCGGCCTTGTTCTGACGCCCGGGTACGCCCATGCCCACACTCGCGCCCGAACGGACACCCGGTCGCCCCCCGGAGGAAGACGGAGCTGAAGGCGACTTCAGCCTCTCATCTCAAGGCGCCGGGTCGCCGCCTCCCATCGCCGAGCCCGACCTCATCCCCCCCACGCGCGCCTTCGACCGCTTTCGTGCCCAAGCCCTGGCGCTGCTCGCCGCCGGCATCGCGCCCGCCGACGCCGCGCCGCGCTGGGCCGCTTTCGCCGCCGCTGAAAACCCCTCGCCCGACCTGCTGGCCGAAGCCGCCGCGCCGCCGGCCCACCCTGCGCCCGCAAGCTTTGCCGCCGCCTTGCAGTTGCCCCGCGCCTTCGTGGCCGCCGCGCGCCGCGTGGTGCTGCATCGCGACCCGGCGCGCTTCGAGCTGCTGTACCGCGTGCTGTGGCGCCTGCGTCACGAACCCGCCTTGCGCCACGACGTGCTGGATGCCGACGTGCAGCGGCTGGCGCGCCTGGCCAAGGCGGTGCAGCGCGATGCGTACAAGATGCGCGCCTTCGTGCGCTTTCGGCCCCTGGCTGCCGATGACGGCGGCGAGCCGATGCACGTGGCCTGGTTCGAGCCCGAGCACGACGTGCTGCCCGCCGTCGCGCCCTGGTTCGCGCGGCGCTTTGCCGGCATGCGCTGGGCCATCCTCACGCCGCACCGCAGCGTGCGCTGGTGCCCTGACACCCGCCAGCTGACCGACGGACCCCCCGCGCAGCGCGCCGACGCCCCGCCGGCCGACGCGGGCGAGGCACTGTGGCTGACCTACTACCGGCACATCTTCAATCCGGCGCGGCTCAACGTGCCGCTGATGCGCCAGCACATGCCGGCCAAGTACTGGCGCAACCTGCCCGAGGCGGCCGAGATCGCCGCCCTGGTGGCCGCCGCGCCCACGCGCACGGCGCGCATGATCGAGCAGGCGCCGGGCGCGCGCGTGGTCGCCCCGCGCGGCCCGCGCCGCAACCCGGACCACGTTGACGATGTCGACCAGCCGTTGCGCACGCTGGCCGAGCTGTCCGCCGCCGTGCAGCATTGCACCGCCTGCCCGCTGGCGCAGCACGCCACGCAGGGCGTGTCAGGCTCCGGCCCGCTGCGGCCGCCGCTGATGCTGGTCGGCGAGCAACCCGGCGACCGCGAGGACCTGGCCGGCCTGCCTTTCGTCGGCCCCGCCGGCCAATTGCTCGACCAGGCCCTGGCGCTGGCCGGCATCGACCGCGCCCAGCTCTATCTGACCAACGCCGTGCGCCACTTCAAGCACGAGCTGCGCGGCAAGCGCCGCCTGCACAAGACACCGGCGCAGCGCGAAGTGATGGCCTGCCGCCCTTGGCTGCTGCGCGAGATAGAGCTGGTGCAGCCGCAGGCCATCGTCGCCCTTGGCGCCACCGCCGCGCGGGCGCTGCTGGGGCCCGGCGTCAAGCTGGCTGCGCTGCGCGGCCAGCCGTGGCCGGGGCCGGGTGGGCGGCCGGTGTGGGTCACCTGGCACCCCGCGGCGCTGCTGCGCCTGCCGGCTGACGAACGCCAGCGCACCTGGCCGATGTGGATCGCCGACCTGGCGCACGCCAGCAACGCCGCAGCGCCATGACGGCTGGTGACCTCGTCATCGCCACCCCGCGCGGCCTGTATTGCCCGCCCGGCGACTTCTACATCGACCCGTGGCGGCCGGTCGATCGAGCCGTCATCACCCACGCGCATGGCGACCACGCGCGGCGCGGGCACGGCGCCTATCTGGCGCACAGGCAGAGTGAACACGTGATGCGCGCACGCCTTGGCGACGACATCGCGCTGCAAACCCTGGCCTATGGCGAGCCTGTCACGTTGAACGGCGTGCGCGTTTCGCTGCACCCCGCCGGCCACGTGCTGGGTTCGGCGCAGGTCCGCATCGAGCATGCCGGCCGCGTGTGGGTGGCCTCGGGCGACTACAAGCTGGACGCCGACCCCACCTGCGCGCCGTTCGAGCCCGTGCGCTGCGACGTGTTCATCACCGAATCGACCTTCGGCCTGCCCATCTACCGCTGGCCCGCGCCCGCCGCGCTGTTCGCCGATCTGAACGCCTGGTGGCGCGCCAACGCCGAGGCCGGGCGCGCCAGCATCGTCTATGCCTACGCCTTCGGCAAGGCGCAGCGGCTGCTGGCGGGCGTGGATGCGTCCATTGGCCCCATCGTCTGCCACGGCGCCGTCGAGGCCCTGAACGACGCCTACCGCGCCAGCGCCGTGGCGCTGCCCGCCACGCACCGCGTCACCGATGCGGCGATCGACAAGGCGGCCTTGAAGCGCGCGCTGGTGATCGCCCCGCCCTCGGCCGGCGGCACGCCCTGGCTGCGCCGCTTCGGCGAGCATGCCGACGCATTTGCCAGCGGCTGGATGCGAATCCGCGGCGCGAGGCGGCGGCGCGGGGTCGACCGCGGCTTCGTGCTGAGCGACCACGCCGACTGGCCCAGCCTGCAGCGCGCCATCGCCGCCACCGGCGCGCCGCGCGTCATCGTCACCCACGGCAGCGTGCCGGTGATGGTGCGCTGGCTGGCCGAGCAGGGCCTGCAGGCCGGCGCGTTCGACACCGACTACGGCGGCGAGGACGACGACGCGCAGCCCGAAGCGCCCGCCACCACCGACCCGGACCGCGCCACGGGTGCGGAGCCCGGCAATGACCCCGGCGCGGACCCGGGCGCGGATTCCGGCGCGCACCCAGCGTACCCACGATGACTATCCTTTTGATAGCTGAAAGCGCTTACCCATCAAGCGGTGGCAGCATTTTTTGCGCTGAATCACGCGCCTGAGGCACAAGCGATGCACGCCTTCGCCGCCCTCTACCGCGCCCTCGACGCCAGCACGTCCAGCCTTGCCAAGCAGGCCGCGCTGCAAGACTACCTGCGCGCCGCGCCGCCGGCCGATGCGGCCTGGGCCGTCTACTTTCTCGCTGGCGGCAAGCCGCGCCAGCTGGTGCCCACGCGCGTGCTGCGCGAGCAGGCGCGCGCGGCGGCCGGCCTGCCCGAATGGCTGTTCGACGAAAGCTACGAAGCCGTCGGCGACCTGGCCGAAACCATCAGCCTGCTGCTGCCCGAACCTGCCGCGCCCGTGCAACGCCCGTTGGCCGACTGGCTGCAGCACCACCTGCTGCCCCTGCGCGGCCAGCCGCCCGAGGCGCTGCACGCGCGGCTCGCCGAGCAGTGGCGCGAACTGGCCGCCGATGACCGGCTGGTGTACTTCAAGCTCATCACCGGCGCGTTTCGCGTCGGCGTGTCGAAGCTGCAGGTCACGCAGGCGCTGGCCGCCGTGAGCGGCGTCGACTCAAAAATAGTCGCCCAGCGCCTGATGGGCTACACGCAACCCGGCGCCCGGCCCACGGCGGCCGACTTCAGCGCCCTCACCGCGCCGGCCGACGCGCCCACGCTGCTCGGCGCGCGCGGCGGCCAGCCCTATCCGTTCTACCTGGCGCACCCGTTCAACGAGCCTCTGGCGCGCTTCGACGAACTGCTGGGCGCGCCCGCGCAGTGGCAAATCGAGTGGAAGTGGGACGGCATTCGCGCGCAACTGGTGGTGCGCGATGGCCAGGTCTTCATCTGGTCGCGCGGCGAAGACCTGGTGACCGACCGCTTCCCCGAACTGGCCGCCCTGGGCGCCACGCTGCCCGAAGGCACGGTGCTCGACGGCGAGATCGTGGTCTGGAAGACTACTGATTTGATAGCTGCTCGCGCACGCCAGACAAGCGCTGGCGGCCAAATCGATTCAGAAACCGCCGACACCCACGCCGTCTACGCCGGCAGCGTGCAACCCTTTGCCGCCCTGCAGCGCCGCATCGGCCGCAAGACGCTTGGCGCCAAACTGCTGGCCGAAGTGCCGGTCGTGCTGCTGGCCTACGACCTGCTGGAGCTGGACGGCCACGACCTGCGCGCCCAGCCGCAACACGCCCGCCGCACCGCGCTCGAAGCGCTGGTCGCCGCGCACCCGCACCCCGCGCTGCACCTGTCGCCGCTGCTGCATGGCGAAACGTGGGCCGACCTCGCGCGCCAGCGCGAAGCGGCGCGGCGCTTAGGGACAGAAGGCTTCATGCTCAAGCACCGCGACGCGCGCTACGGCGTCGGCCGCACCAAGACCGCGCTGGCGGGCAGTGTCGATGCCGACGCGCCCGATGCACCGGCCACGCGCCCCGCGCTCGGCCAGTGGTGGAAGTGGAAGATCGACCCCATGAGCGTCGACGCCGTCCTCATCTACGCCCAGCGCGGCCACGGCCGCCGCGCCAGCCTGTACAGCGACTACACCTTCGCCGTCTGGAGCGGCCCGCCCGAAGACCCCGACCGCACGCTGGTGCCCTTTGCCAAGGCGTATTCGGGCCTCACCGACGAAGAAATGCGCCAGGTCGACGCCATCGTCCGCAAAACCACCCGCGAAAGCTTCGGCCCCGTGCGCAGCGTGGAGCCGACGCTGGTGTTCGAGCTGGGCTTTGAGGGCATCGCCCGCTCGGCGCGGCACAAGAGCGGGATTGCGGTACGGTTTCCGAGGATGCTCAGGTGGCGGGTGGACAAGCCGGTGAACGAAGCGGATAGCTTGCAGACGCTGATGGGGTTGTTGCCTGCACGCGGCGATCATTGAATCGGCCGGCTTTCACTCCGGCCGCAAGTTCGCCCCACCCGCCAGCGCCAGAACCGCCTGCGGGTTCATCGCAGCGATCGTCAGCAGCGTGCGCGCCGCGCCGCTCGGCTCCTTGCGCCCCTGCTCCCAGCCCTGCAAGGTACGCACCGAAACGCCGATCAACTTGGCAAACTGCGATTGCGACAAGCCGGTTTTCCGCCGCGCTTCCACGGCCGGCGTGTGCACCACATGCACTTGGCCGGCCTTCATTTCGCGCACCGCCTGCAACAAATCCGCCGCCAGGTCACGGCCTGCTTCGTACTGCTCCAGTTCAGCAGGCGACAAAGGTTTCTTAACTTTCGAGGACACGACGAATCTCCTTCAGTTGCGGGCCAGTCAAGTTGTCGGTCGCCGACTTGGCATACAAGGTCAGCAGCACCAACTGGCCCGAAGCCAGACGCGAAAAATAGATCACGCGCACACCGCCCGACTTGCCCAAGCCCGAGCGCGCCCAACGCACCTTGCGGATGCCGCCCGACTGCGGCACCACATCGCCCGCCTCTGGGTTGTCGGCAAGAAAGGCTGCAAATTGACCCCGCTCCTCCTCCGTCCAGTACATCGGCCATTGCCGCTGGAACAGCGTTGTCTCGACGATGGTCAACATGATCCAATTGTACGCCTTAGGCGCATAGATGCAGCGCGCTCGAAGCCGAACGCACGCTGGTGCCCTTCGCCAAGGCGTACTCCGGCCTGACCGACGAAGAAATGCGCCAAGTCGACGCCATCGTCCGCAAAACCACCCGCGAAAGCTTCGGCCCCGTGCGCAGCGTGGAGCGGACGCTGGTGTTCGAGCTGGGCTTTGGCATCGCCCGCTCAGCGCGCCACAAAAAGCGGGATTGCGGGGCGGCTTCCGAGGATGCTCAGGTAGCGGCAGGATAAACCCATTGCCAAGGCGGATACTGTGCAGGCGTTGATGGCGATATTGCCTAATCACGGTCAGAAGTCCAGCAGCGAGCCAGGCTAACGAACGGGTCGATTCATCCATTTTGAAAAGTTGTCGTCGGATGGCGAGTTAACAACATGGACTCCACTGGTGCTGCGCGCTTTTATCGCGCAGTACTCCATTATAAAGCGCTACCCAAAATATGCAGATCAGTGTGTATGCCAACGTTCAGTGACAGTCCTTCGTTAACTGGCCACAAGTGCATTGAAGGTCTTAAAAACCTCTTCAAAACTGTCAAGGGTCGCTTGAACTGCGGGCGAATCCGCATCCAATACAGAAGGGTTCTCCAAGAGCCAACGCGCCGCACCGAAGTGGTCAAACTCTGCGACCGTTGTAGGCATGAGTTTGAATAGGGCCTCAGCTTTTTTTACGATGCGCGCGGTTGGCGCTGCAGCCATCAATGCTTCCTTCGTGACCACATTGGTTACAGGCGGATTGTATGCTCCATTGAGCATCTCAACAAACAGGTCAATATCGAACAGGTCCTCTACATCCGATTCGGACTGATTGGTGAAGTCTGAGCAGGTGTAAAAATGCCCGGCCTTCAGGATGTCAGCCTTCTTCAAATTCTCAATCTTGGTCTTGTCCCCATTGGCAATGTCGGATAAAACCGCTACATTAATTCTATTACCGCCAAATAGCCTGACGAACGGCGCAATTTTGTCAATGCCGCCCGATGGGCATAGCGTCCATTTAGGATCGAGCGCAGTGCGTCGGCGCTTGGCTAACGCCTGCGAAACAACCTGCAAGTATAGAATGTCCGATGGACCTTCGACAAGCCAAGTATTTGCGCCGATGAACAGAGATTGAGTCACTTCATAACCCAACGCACCTTGAAGAGGGAAGAGCGTGTCGTTATTTACCTCCAACACGTCTGATCGCACCTTCGTCCCCTGGACCTCAGGACGCTTGCCCTGCTTCTCTATAACCACGTCCTCTACGATGCGCACATCAGCTAGGCGATCCATAGGAACCATAAAGGGCGAATGAGTGGTAAAAATAACTTGGTGGTCTGGCAGTAGTCGCTCGACGACGTATCGAAGGAGATCCCCCTGCGCCTTGCCATGCAAAGTCAGACCGGGTTCATCCAACAAAACGATCGCATTGGAATTACCCGGAGTCTTCCTTAATTGCTTGAACTGAGCGAGGAAAGAGAAGAACCACACGAAGCCTGCGCTACGCTCCGACAACGGGAGCGTTGCTTTGTGATTATTATTTTTGATACGAATCTCCGCCACCGTTCCCGTATTGAATGGAGCGGGATCCTTAGCCTTTCCGCTGTCAATGTCGATAATAACTTCGAGTGCGTTGTTTTGACTCCAAAACTGGAAAATCTCCTCCGTAATTTCATTGCTGGCGGCCTCGCAAGTGGCTTTCAAAGTTTCCCGACGATCCACTTCCAACAGTTCTTCAAGCGTCGTCCCCGCATACTCCAAGAATGCTAAGAAAATCTGATCGCCAACAGACACGGCTTTGTTCTGCTTGTCCTGCTGGAGTTTCTGAATCGACACCATGCCCGACATACGTTCGAAGTGTGACGTGAAGAAGAACTTAGGCTGCCTAGCAGACAGCACGTCGATCACACCTACGGTAAAACTTGATCCCCTGCATTGTTTGATTTCCTGTAACAGCGCCTCTTGCTTTGGTGTTCTCTGCGCTACCGCGGACAGAGCCGTATCAGCTCCTAAACCATTGGTCACTCCATGCAAAGCGTTACGTTCGGTTGCATCAAGAGCATGCTTGCTGAGCATATTTTCAAGCACCTTTTCGCTATCTACGTCGATATCCCAAATACGCTTATTCTCATCGTATCGAAATCCAAAATGAATCTGGAAAGTATCGCTCCTCAAAACTCCTTTTCCGAACTTTCTTTCCACAGCGGCTATATCCGAAGAATCAAGTCGCCACCATGTTCGGATCACCTCTGCTGTCCCATCCTCATGACGGTCGTCGAAGCGAGTAGCGAAGCGCCTTGGATAATCAATAGCTTCGTCGAATTCAAAGGGTTGCGAGGGGCGGAGGCCACGAATGGCGCTCAGCAGCGCGGTCTTACCCGCTTCATTCTTACCAACAAGGCACGTAAGATCGCCAACCTCGAACTCGCCGCTGTCCTCCACGGACCTATAGTTTTGGACGCGAACTTTGACTAGTTTCATGGTTTATTAGCTTTAACTGGGTATTTAATGAAACCGCGGAGCTGGATCGCGGGACACTCCTTACACGGGTAAGGATATGCAACCGATATGTGCAATGCAAGCCATCAGCGGCTTCGTCCGACCCGTAGCCGACGAATCGGCCCTGACAATACTCCATGGCCCGCCCCTCCCCCAGCTCACCCGAGCGCGTTGACGCCACCTTCGGCCGGGCCGAAGACTGGCTCGCCACGCGCGGCCATCGCCCCTTTCCGTTCCAGTTCGAAGTCTGGCAAGCCATTGCCGAAGGCCGCAGCGGCCTGCTGCATGCCACCACGGGCGCGGGCAAGACGCTGGCGGTTTGGCTCGGCGCCTTGAAGCGTTTTGTGCCGCCAGCGCTTGCCAGACAAGCGCAACCAGCTATCGAATCCGAAGCAATCGCCGACCCGGCCAAAGCCCCGCCGCTCACGGTGCTGTGGCTGACCCCCATGCGCGCGCTGGCGGCCGACACGTTGCGGGCGCTGCGCGGGCCGCTGGCCGATCTGGCGCCGCACTGGACGAGCGGGCTGCGCACGGGCGACACGGCCAGTGGCGAGCGCGCGGCGCAAAGCCGGCGCTTGCCGACGGTGCTGGTGACCACGCCCGAAAGCCTGTCGCTGCTGCTGGCGCGCGCCGATGCGCGCGAGGCGCTGCAATCGGTGCAGCTGGTGGTGGCCGACGAATGGCACGAGCTGCTGGGCAGCAAGCGCGGCGTGCAGGTGCAGTTGGCGCTGGCGCGCCTGTCGGGCTGGAACCCGCAGCTCATGGTGTGGGGCATGTCGGCCACGCTGGGCAATCTGCAAGAGGCGCTGCAGGCGTTGCTGCCGCAGCCGCCGGATACTACTGAATCGATAGCTGCTCGCGCACGTCCGGCAAGCGCCAGAGGCCAAAAACGCTCAGAATCCACAGCCCCACCCAGCCCCGCCCTGATCCAGGGCCGCATCGACAAAGCGCTGGTCATCGACACCCTGCTGCCCGCGCGCGCCGAGCGCTTTGCGTGGGCCGGACACATGGGCTTGCAGATGCTGCCGCAGGTGGCCGAGGTGATCGAGGGCAGCGGCTCCACGCTGGTGTTCACCAACACGCGCTCGCAGGCCGAGCGCTGGTTTCAGGCGCTGCTGGAGGCGCGCCCGCACCTGGCGGGCGTGCTGGCGCTGCACCACGGCTCGCTGGACAAGGCGGTGCGCGAGTGGGTGGAGCTGGGCCTGAAAAGCGGCGCGCTGAAAGCGGTGGTGGCCACCAGCAGCCTGGACCTGGGGGTGGACTTTCTGCCGGTCGAACGGGTGCTTCAGATCGGCAGTTGCAAGGGCGTTGCGCGGCTGTTGCAGCGCGCCGGCCGCAGCGGCCACGCTCCTGGGCGGCCGTCGCGCATCACGCTGGTACCGACGCACAGCCTGGAACTCGTCGAGGCGGCCGCCGCGCGCGATGCCGTGCAGGCCGGCCAGATCGAAGAACGCCACACCCCCCGCGAGCCGCTGGATGTGCTGGTTCAGCACCTGGTCACCGTGGCGCTGGGCGGCGGCTTCGTGCCCGATGCGCTGTACGCGGAAGTTCGGCGCACCGCGGCGTACCGCGGTTTGAGTCGCGACCACTGGCAGTGGGCGCTGGACTTCGTGCGCCAGGGCGGCGCGTCGCTGGCCGCGTACCCGGACTTTCACCGCGTGGTGCCGGACGAGCATGGCGTGTGGCGCATGACCGACGCGCGGCTGGCGCGAAGGCACCGCGCCAACATCGGCACCATCGTCAGCGACGCGGCGGTGCGCGTGCAATACGTGAGCGGCGGCCAGCTGGGCACGGTGGAAGAGAGCTTCATCGCGCGGCTGAAACCGGGCGACGTGTTCATGTTCGCGGGCAAGCTGCTGGAGCTGGTGCGCGTGCACGAGATGACGGCGCAGGTGCGCCGCGCCGCCGCCGGCAGCGCCGCGCTGCCGCGCTGGAACGGCGGCCGCATGCCGCTGTCCAGCACGCTGGCCGATGCCGTGGTGCGCAACTTCGCCGATTACGAGGCCGGCCGCGCCGACAGCCCCGAGATGCGCTGCGTGGCACCGCTGCTGGAACTGCAGCGCCGCTGGTCGCACCTGCCCGCGCCCGACACGCTGTTGGCGGAGGTGCTGAAGACGCGTGAAGGCTGGCACCTGTTTCTGTACCCTTTCGCGGGTCGGCAGGTGCACCTGGGGCTGGCCGGCTTGCTGGCATGGCGCGCGGCGCGGCACGAGGCGGGCACGTTTTCGCTGGCGTTCAACGACTATGGCCTGGAACTGCTGTCTGCCAAGCCGATCGATTGGGCGGCGCGGCTGCCGGCCATGTTGCACGGCCCCGGGAAAGCTATTGATTCAGTAGCTTTCAGCGCTTGCCCAGTAAGCGCTGAAGGCCAATTTGATCAATTTTTTCTGGATGAGGTGCTGCAAAGCCTGAACGCGACCGAGCTGGCACGCCGGCGCTTTCGCGAGATCGCGCGCATCGCGGGCCTGATCTTTCAGAGCCATCCGGGCGAGCGCCGCTCGGCACGCCAGCTGCAGGCGTCGGCATCGCTCTACTACGAGGTGTTTCGGCAATACGACCCGGATAACCGCCTGCTGGCGCAGGCCGAGCAGGAGTTGCTGCAACAGGAGTTGGACGTGGATCGACTGGCGGCCGCGCTGACGCGCATGCGGGCGCAGACGCTGCGCGTGGCGCCGCTCCAGCGACCGACGCCGCTGGCGTTTCCGCTGATGGTCGAGCGCTTTCGAGAGAAACTGAGCAATGAGCCGCTGGCCGATCGCATCGCCCGCCTGGTGGCCGATCTGGAGCACGCTGCCGGCGGCGTGCTGGTGGGTACCCAGCACGCGAGCGCCGACAGCGTGCGCCAGACAGCGCAAGACGTGCGCGCGGCGCTCGGCCTGGCCGAAGGCAGTGCCGCTGATCGCCCCACCGGCGCCGACGGCAGCCGGGCGCGACGCCCGCGCCGCGCTGGCCGCTGAGAAGCCATGCAACGCCGTTGGCCTGACCCAGCGCCGCGCTGCAGCGCGGCCACCAGTCGTCGGTCGCCAACGGGCATGATCGGCCTGTGACCCCAGCCCCGCCTGAGCCCCCGAATCCGCCGACCCGCCCACCAGCACCGCAGCCGCTGGCCGACGGCGCCTGCGCCATCGCGCTGCACGGCGAGCGCATCGATCTGCTGCCCGAGCGCGCCGCCTGGTGGCCGGCAGCGCGCACCCTGTTCGTGGCGGACGCGCACCTCGGCAAGGCCGCCGTGTTCCGCGCCCGCGGCCTGCCTGTGCCGGAAGCCACCACCGGCGCCACGCTGGCGCAGCTCGGCGCCTTGATCGCGCGCTGCGGCGCGCACGAGGTCGTGTTTCTGGGCGATCTGCTGCACGCCCGCGAAAGCCATCACCCTGCCGTGCTGACGGCGCTGCGCGACCTGCGCACCCGAACCGCCCAGGTGCGCATGCGCCTGGTGCGTGGCAACCACGACAGCCACGCGGGCAATCCGCCGGACGCGCTGGACATCGAAGTGGTGGACGAACCGCTGCTGCTGGGCCCGTGGGCCGCCTGCCACCACCCTGAGACCGACCCCGCGCGGCTGGGGGGCGCCACCGTGCTGGCAGGGCATTGGCACCCCGTGGTTCATCTGCACGGCGCGGGGCGCGACAGCCTTCGGCTGCCCTGCTTCGTGCAGCAGCCGGGACGGCTGGTGCTGCCGGCTTTCGGCGCCTTCACTGGCGGTCACACCGTCAGCGCACGCGCCGATGTGCGCTGCTACGCCGTGGGCGCGGGGCGTGTGTGGGCGCTGCCGGGCCCAGCGGCTCAGCGCATCACGGCCGCCCGGCGCAGCGACAGCGTTCGCTGAGATCCCCCGCGAAACTTTGCGCCGGCGCGGCGCTCCATCTCCGCATGACACGCAAACTCTGGCGTCCTGCCTTGGCGGCCTTGGCCCTTGGTGCCGTCCTGGCAGGCTGCGCCGCGCTGAACGAAAGGCAGCGCGCCTGGATCTTCCAGCCCTCCGACCGCGCCTGGGGCCATTCGGCCGGCATGGCCGAAGGCATGCAGGCGCAGTGGATCGACTACACCTCGCACATCACCGGCCAGCCGGTGCGGCTGCACGCGTTGTGGCACGCCGCCGACCCGCAGACGCCCGGCTGCGGTCCGGTGCTGCTGTACCTGCACGGCGCGCGCTGGGACGTGCGCGGTTCGGCCAGCCGCATCCGCCGCATGCAGGCGTTGGGCTTCTCGGTGCTGGCGATCGATTACCGCGGCTTCGGTCAGACATCGCGCGAGCTGCCGTCCGAGGCCATGGCGGTCGAGGACGCACGCGCCGCCTGGGACTGGCTGGCCCGTCAGCACCCGCAGGCGCCGCGCTTCATCTTTGGCCATTCGCTGGGCGGCGGCATTGCGGTGGCGCTGGCCGAGCAGGTGCAGGACCAGCGCGGTCTGATCCTGGAAGGCACGTTCACCTCGATCCGCGACGTGGCCGGCACCATGAAATGGGGCTGGCTGCCGGTGGGTCCGCTGATCACGCAGCGCTTCGATTCGGCACGGCGCATTGGGCGCGTCGGCTCGCCGGTGCTGGTGGTGCATGGGGCCGAAGACCGCCTGATCCAGCCCGAGCTGGGCCGGCGCCTGTTCGACGCCGCGGCCGAGCCCAAGGCCTTCGTGCTGGTCGAAGGCGGCTCGCACCACAGCACCAACGCGGTCGGGCAGGAGCAGTACCGCGCCGCGCTGCCCCGGCTGTTTGGCGCGCAGTGCTTTGCAGCCACCGTGGCCACTTCGTAAGCCCCGGCAGCGCACAGGCGATCTGATACGCTCGCCGCGTGCCGCCTTCCGCCGCCTCCATCCGACCCGCCGCAGAGGCGCCGCTACCCGGCATGTCGCCAGCGCTCGTCGTCGTGCTGCTGGCCCTGCTGCTGGGCATCCAGCCCATCACCACCGACGTCTACCTGCCCGCCCTGCCCTCCTTGCAGCAGGATCTGGGCGCGTCGATGGCGCAGGTGCAGATGACGTTTGCGGCGCTGCTGCTGTCCTTTGGCATCTCGCAGTTGGTGTGGGGACCGCTGTCGGACCGCTTTGGCCGCAAGCCGATTCTGCTGTGGGGCATGGGCGCGTATGTGCTGGCCTCGGTGGCCTGCGTGCTGGCCCCCAGCATGGCGCTGCTGATTGCCGCGCGCATCGCCCAGGGCGCGGCCATGGGCGCGGCCGTGATGGGCGCGCGCGCCGTGGTGCGCGACCTGTATGCGCCGCTGGAAGGCGCCAAGGTGATGTCGCGCGGCCTCTCGGGCCTGGGCGTGATCGCCATTCTGTGCACGCCGCTGGGTGGCCTGCTGACCGACTGGGTGCACTGGCGCGCGGCCATGGCGGTGCTGGCGGTGTTCGGTGTCGGCACGCTGGCGCTGCTGATGCTGCGTTTTCAGGAGACGATTCCGGCACGCAACCCGCAGGCGCTGGCGCCGCGCACGCTGTGGCGCTCGTGGGCGCAGATCGCCCGGCACCCCACCTTCGCCAGCTACTGCGTGCTGTCGTCGGCGTCGTATGTGGCGCTGTTCACCTTTCTCGCCAGTTCGTCCTTCGTGCTGATCCAGGGGGTGGGCATGAGCAAGCTGGCCTACGGCGGCGCCATGGCGTTCGGCTCGGTGCTCTACATCCTGGGCACCATCGCCTGCCGGCGGCTGCTGGTGCGCTGGGGCATCCGGCGCACGGTGTTCGCGGCAGGCTGCGTCACCTTCACGGCCGGCGCGCTGATGGCGGCGCTGGCCTGGCTGGGCTGGGGCCAGCCGTGGTATGGCGCCTGGGCCGTGCTGCTGCCGCAGTACCTGTTCATCATGGCGCACGGCGTGCACCAGCCGGTGGGGCAAAGCGGCGCTGTGGCGCCGTTTCCGCAGATGGCGGGTGCGGCGTCGGCGCTGAACGGCTTCGTCATGATGGCCTCGGCCTTCCCCATGGGCCTGTGGCTGGGCCGCGCCATGGACGGCACGGCGCGCCCCATGGCACTGGGCTTTGCGCTGTGGTGCACGGTGATCGCCCTCACCGCCTGGACCCTGGTACAAAAACATGGCGATCCCCGCTGAGCCGCTGACGGGGCTTGCCCCCTTCTGCTGCGCAAGAGGGGACAACGCCCATGCCCGGCGCAGGCACGGGCATGGCGTTCGCTGGCACGGCCAGCTGCGCAGCCGCTCGATCCATTGACCAACGCTCAACGACATGCCGGACACCCCAGCCATTTGCATCGCCGGCCCCACGGCTAGCGGCAAGAGCGCCGTGGCGCTGGCCCTGGCCGGGCTGGTGCCGGCGGAGATCGTCAGCGTCGATTCGGCCCTGGTGTACCGCGGCATGGACATCGGCACCGCCAAGCCCACGCCGGCCGAGCGCGCCGCCGTGCCGCACCACCTGATCGACATCCGCGACCCGCGCGAGGCCTACAGCGCCGCCGAGTTCGTGCGCGACGCGCAGCGGCTGATCGGCGAGATACATGCCCGCGGCCGCGTGCCGCTGCTGGTAGGCGGCACCATGCTGTACTTCAAGGCGCTGTTCGAGGGGCTCGACGCGCTGCCGCCCGCCGACCCTGCGGTGCGGCGCCAGATCGAGGAACGCGCCGCGCGCGACGGCTGGCCCGCGCTGCACGCAGAGCTGGCACGCGTCGACCCCGTCACCGCCGTCCGCCTGGCGCCGGCCGACAGCCAGCGCATCCAGCGGGCGCTGGAAGTGTGGCAGCTGACGGGGCAGCCGCTGTCGGCGCTGCACACTACCAAATCAATAGCTATCAGCGCTTGTCCATCAAGCTCAGGAGCCCTTTTTTCCTTGGAACCCGTGGACCGTGCCTGGCTGCACGAACGCATCGCGCGCCGCTTCGACGACATGCTGTCCGCCGGCTTCATCGACGAAGTGGCTGCGCTACGCGCGCGCGGCGACCTGCACCCCGACCTGCCTTCGATGCGCTGCGTGGGCTACCGCCAGGTGTGGGAGACGCTGGACGGCCGCGCGCCCCTGGCCACCCTGCGTGATCGCGGCATCGCCGCCACGCGCCAGCTGGCGAAGCGGCAGCTCACCTGGCTGCGCGGCATGCCCGGGCGCCAGGTGCTGCCGGTGGACGACGAAAAACGTCCGGACGAGCTGGCACGCGAGTTGCTGAAACTGGCGGGAATCGACAATTTCTGACGAATTCCGGCATTTTTTGTGGCCGGTTTCGTGAAATAGGCAGCGCTTACCCAGTTTTACGTCAAGCGCTTTCGTGGTAGGCGCGCCGCGCGTTCCAATGCGCACCGTCACCGGCCACGCCCTGCCGAGTCGGTCGATATTTGACAAGCAGCCCCGCCCGGAGGAAGAAACAACATGAGCACCGAGATCAGCGAACCGATCGCTGAAGGCACCGGCGTGCCCGCCGCCAGTCAGCCACCGTCCGCTGACATCACCGCGGCAGCGGCCAGCCGCCCGACAGCTTCGCCACCAGATCGCCTGGCCCGCGTTGCGGGGCTGTCGGCCCTGATGTCCGCCGTGCTGGCGGCTTGCGGCGGTGGCAGTGAGGACATCAACCCACCCATCGCCAGCCCGGAACCGCAGCCGCTTCCGGGCACAGGGCAAGTGCCCGTGCCCGCGCCCGGTTCGTCGCCCCCGCCTGCGCCAGCCACCCCCGCACCCGGTGCGTCGCCGGCACCAGCCACGCCCGCGCCCGCCACGCCGACCAACATCACCATGGCCGAGGCCGCGCGCTTTCTGCAGCAGGCCCAGTTCTCCTCCACCGACGCCGACATCGCCGCCGTGCAGGCCAAGGGCTATGCCGCCTGGCTGGACGAGCAGATGTCGGCGCGCAGTTACACCAGCGGCTGGGACTGGCTGGTGAGCCAGGGTTACAGGCAGTACGGCATCCGCTTCAACCAGAACTACGCCGACCACATGATCTGGAACCAGCTCATCGCCGCGCCCGACGCGGTGCGCAAGCGCGTGGCGCTGGCCTGGTCCGAGATCTTCGTGGTGTCCACCAGCACCATCGAGGGCCACTGGCCCTCGTTCGCCATGGCCGCCTACTGGGACTTGCTGAACCAGCACGCGTTCGGCAACTACCGCCAGCTGCTGGAGGCCATCACGCTCAACCCGGCCATGGGCGCCTACCTGAACACGCGCGGCAACAAGAAGGCCGACGGCAGCGGCCGCGTGCCCGACGAGAACTACGCGCGCGAGGTGATGCAGCTGTTCTCCATCGGCCTGTACGACCTGAACGCCGACGGCACGCTGCGCGGTGGCGCGCCGCGCGAAACCTACGGCCCGTCCGACGTCAGCAACCTGGCGCGCATCTTCACCGGCTACAACCTCAATTCGCCCAACAGGCAGCACGAGACCGACCCCCAGCCGTTCCGCGTGCCCATGGTGCTGAACGCCAGCGACCATTCACCCGAGCCAGCCAGCTTTCTGGGCCAGACGGTGGGCAGCGGCGACGGCGCGTCGCGCCTGCGGTTGGCGCTCGACATCCTGTTCAACCACCCCAACGTCGGCCCCTTCATCGGTCGCCAGCTGATCCAGCGCCTGGTCACCAGCGACCCGAGCCCGGCCTATGTGGGCCGCGTGGCAGCGGCCTTCAACAACAACGGCGCCGGCCAGCGCGGCGACCTGCGCGCCGTCACGCGCGCCGTGCTGCTGGACCCGGAGGCGCGGCAGGATCCTTCGCTCAAGGGCACCACCTGGGGCAAGCTGCGCGAACCCATGATCCGCTTCGTGCAATGGGCACGCACTTTCGGTGCCACCTCGGCCGACGGCAAGTGGATCCTGTGGGACATGTCGGACCCGTCCCGGCATCTCGGCCAGAGCCCGCTGCGCAGCCCGTCGGTGTTCAACTTCTTCCGCCCCGGCTACGTGCCGCCCGGCACCGCGCTGGCCACGCACGGGCAGACAGCGCCCGAGTTCCAGCTCACCAACGAGAACTCAGTGGCCGGCTACCTCAACTTCATGCAGGGCGTGATCGCCTGGGGCTACGGCGCGCAGGCCAGCCGCATTGCGGTGACCAGCTACCCGCGCGAGCTGGCGCTGGTGGACGACCCGGACGCGCTGGTCCAGCGCGTCAACCTGCTGCTGGCCGCCGGCCAGCTGTCGACCACCACGCTGACCACCATCCGCAACGCCATCGCCAGCATCCGCATCTGGGGCGACAACGAGCGCAAGGTGCGCGTGTGGGCCACCATCGCGCTGGTCATGGCCAGCCCCGAGTACCTGGTGCAGAAATGAAAGACACGCGCATGACTTCCACCGACACCCTGGCGCGCCGCGCCTTCCTGCGCCGCCTGGGCCACCTGGGCATCGCCGGCACGGCCGCGCCCTGGGCCATCAACCTGGCCGCCATGGGCGAGGCCGCGGCGTTCACCGCCAACGATGGCTACAAGGCACTGGTCTGCATCTTCCTGTATGGGGGCAACGACAACGGCAACACGCTCATCCCTTACGACAGCGCGGGCCATGCCGAATACGTGCAGGCGCGCGGCACGCTGGCCATCGCCCGCGCCAGCCTGGGCGCCACGGCGCTGACCGGCAACGGCCTGCCCGCGGGGCGCGAATACGCCCTGGCCCCCACGCTGGCGCCGCTCAAGGGCCTGTTCGACCGGCGGCAGCTGGCGGTACAGCTCAACGTCGGCCCGCTGCGGCAGCCGACCACGCTGGCGCAGTACCAGGCCCGTTCGGTGCCGCTGCCGCCCAAGCTGTTCTCGCACAACGACCAGCAGTCGGTGTGGCAAAGCTCGCTGGCGGAAGGCTCGGTCACCGGCTGGGGCGGCAACCTGGGCGACCTGGCCCTCTCCAGCAACGGCGGCAACGGCCTGTTCACCTGCATGTCGGTCACCGGCAACGCGGTGTTCCTGTCGGGCGACCAGGCGCTCGCCTACCAGATCGGCCCCGGCGGCGCCGTGGCCATCAACGGCGTGACACGGGACGACGGCATGTACAACCAGCAGGCCTGCCGCCAAGCGCTGCAGACGCTGATCACGCAAGGCCGCACCCATGTGCTGGAGAACGAGCTGAACCGCGTCGTCGCGCGCTCCATCAGCTCGCACGCCACGCTGGCGGGCGCGCTGGCCGGCAGCGATGGCCAGTTCGATGCCCTGCTGCCCACCACGGCCGAGCGGCCCGCCACGCTCAACGGCCAGCTGAAGATGGTCGCGCGCCTGATCGCGGCGCGCAACCAGCTGGGCCTGAAGCGCCAGGTGTTCCTGGTGTCGCTGGGCGGCTTCGACACGCACGACAACCTGATGACCAACCACCCCAAACTGCTCGAGCAGGTGGCCCAGGCGATGGCGGGGTTTCAGGGCGCGCTCGACGCCATGGGCGTGGGCCCGCAGGTCACCACCTTCACCGCCAGCGACTTCGGCCGCACCATGACCTCCAACGGCGACGGCTCGGACCACGGCTGGGGCAGCCACCACCTGGTGATGGGTGGTGCGGTGAAGGGCGGCGCCTTCTACGGCACCGCACCGACGGCCCTGCTGAAGGGTCCGGAAGACGTGGGCCAGGGCCGCCTGCTGCCCAGCACCTCGGTCGACCAGTACGCGGCCACGCTGGCGCGCTGGTTCGGTGTCAACGATGGCGAGATGCGGGAGGTGGCGCCCAGCATCGGCAACTTCGATCAGAAGAACCTGGGCTTTCTGGGCTGAAGGCGACGCACCGCAGGTCAGCCGCGGATGCGTGGGCTGGCGCTGCTTCGGCCCCTGGCGCTGCGCCCTTCGCGGCAGAAGGCGCGCAGCGCCGTGGGCCTCATACCCATGCGCTTTCAAAAATGACGAATGACAAATGACTTCGCTGCGCTTCAATGACAAAAAAGGCATTCGTCATTTGTCATGCGGCGCCAGCCGCGGTCATTCGTCATCAATTTGAACGCGAAACGGTATCACTCGATGGTCAACCGCTGCGAGCCGCTGGCCTGCTTCTTGGGCAGGGTCAGTATCAGCACGCCGTTGTCGTACTTGGCCTTGGCGGCGCTCTGGTCAATGTCCTGCGGCAGCTGGAAGCTGCGCGACACGGCGCCGTAGTAGCGCTCGCTGCGCAGCACCTTCTCGCCCTCGGCCCGCTTGTCCTGCTGCTTCACCTCGGCACGCAGGGTGACCACGCTGCCGTCGATGGACACGTGGATGTCTTCCTTGCCGACGCCCGGCACTTCGGCCAGCACGGTGTAGGCGGCGTCGGATTCGCTCACGTCGATCCTGATCTGCGACGCGCTGGGCAGCGGGTCGCCGTGCAGCGGCTTGATGAAGAAGCCGGGGGCGAACTCCTTGAAGAAGTCGTCGAACAGGTTGCTGCGGCTGGGTACGTTGGCCATGGGGTCTCCTTTGTCGTTACATCGTCGGGGGGATGACAGGCAACCCTTGCCTGCCACTGATGCTCAGTTGCGGATGGCCGGCTCCGATTTCAAGCCTGCCCCCGCACCGGCAAAGCATGGGAAAATACGCGTTTGCCGCCGCCATCGCGCGTGCCGGCCCTGCCCCTTGCGGCCCACTGCTCTTCACAAAACATGTCGTCCTCCCTGCACCCCATGCTCAACGTGGCCATTCGGGCCGCGCGCGCCGCTGGCGCCATCATCAACCGCGCCGCGCTCGACGTCGAGGCCGTGCGCATCTCGCAGAAGCAAGTGAATGATTTCGTCACCGAAGTCGACCACGCCAGCGAGGACGCCATCATCGACACCCTGCTCACCGCCTACCCCAGCCACGGCATCTTGGCCGAGGAATCGGGCAGTTCGCGCGGCAACCCGCGCGCCGACCACGTGTGGATCATCGACCCGCTGGACGGCACCACCAACTTCATCCACGGCTTTCCGGTCTACTGCATCAGCATCGCGCTCAGCGTGAAGGGCCGCATCGAGCAGGCCGTGGTGTACGACCCGACGCGCAACGACCTCTTCACCGCCACGCGCGGCCGCGGTGCATACCTGAACGACCGCCGCATCCGCGTCAGCAAGCGCACGCGCCTGGTCGAAAGCCTGGTCTCCACCGGCTTTCCGTTCCGCAAGGGCGACGACTTTCCGACCTACCTGGCCATGATGGGCGACGTGATGCAGCGCACCGCCGGCCTGCGCCGCCCCGGCGCCGCCGCGCTGGACCTGGCCTACGTGGCCGCCGGCTTCACCGACGGCTTCTTCGAGACCGGCCTGAAACCCTGGGACATCGCCGCCGGCAGCCTGCTGGTGACCGAGGCGGGCGGCCTGATCGGCAACTTCACCGGCGAATCGGGCGACCTGGAACAGGGCGAATGCCTGGCCGGCAACCCGCGCGTGTATGCGCAGCTGGTGCAGGTGCTGCGCAAGTACTCTCGTTTCGATAGCGTGCAGCGCTCGTCCGACAAGGAGAAGGCGCTGATTTCTCTCAAGAAACCCGACACGGGTGAAGCCGCCACCGACAGCCACGCCAGCGATGCCGCCTTCGACGCCTGGGCCGGCCCCGACGCCGCAGCGGGCGACGAACCCCCGCGCGCATGAGCACGGCCGACGGCAGCGCGCCCGCCGCTGCACCCACGCCCGCTGAACCCCACACGCCCCCCGGCGATGTGGCGCACCCGCGCGCCATCCGCACCTTCGTCATGCGCGCCGGCCGCACCACCATCGGCCAGGCCCGCGCGCTGGCCGAGCTGGGGCCGCGCTACCTGCTGCCCTACGATCCGGATACTACGGATTTGGTAGCTGCCTGCGCCCTTCAGTCGGGCGCTGAAGGCCAGAATCACTCGAAAACTGTGCTGGAGATCGGCTTCGGCATGGGCCATGCCACGGCGCACATCGCGGCGCTGATGCCCGACACGCTGTTCATCGGCTGCGAGGTGCATGAACCCGGCGTGGGCGCGCTGCTCAAGGCCATCGGCGAGCAACAGCTGGCCAACCTGCGCATCATCCAGCACGACGCCGTGGAGGTGCTGCAGCACATGATCGCGCCCGCCAGCCTGCACGGCGTGCACATCTTCTTCCCCGACCCGTGGCACAAGAAGCGCCACCACAAGCGCCGCCTGATCCAGCCGCCGCTGGTGCGCCTGCTGGCCACGCGCATCGCCCCCGGCGGCTACGTGCATCTGGCCACGGATTGGGAGCCCTACGCCCAGCAGATGCTGCAGGTGCTGGGTGCCGAGCCGCTGCTGGCCAACACCGCCGACGGCTACGCACCGCGCCCCGCCTACCGGCCCGAAACCAAGTTCGAACGCCGCGGCCTGCGCCTGGGCCACGGCGTGTGGGATCTGGTGTTCCGGCGCCTGCCCACGGCATGAAAGATGACGGCGCGACGCGCCATGACCGCGGCGGCGCCGCATGACGAGATCACTCCACTGCTGCTTGATGACCAAGAAGTCTCAGATGCGGCTTGTGGGAGCGGCCTTGGCCGCGATGGCAGCGCCTGGCCCCGAGCCACGGCTGATCGCGGGCAAGCCCGCTCCCACAAAAACGCATGACTGAAGCGTCCTCCCTGACGACAGGATGCTCATCCGTTCATGGTGCGCAGCACCGTCATTGACGCGCAGCGCCGTCATTTCGTCATTCCCCGCATGAGCCGCCCACCGCGCCCCCCACACCTGCCGCTGCGCGACGGCGTCAGCGCCAGTTGCCTGGTGGCGCAGCCGGGCGATGCCGGCGCCAGCGTGCTCGACCTGCTGGCCGCCCGCCTGCCCGCACTCAGCCGCGCCGACTGGGCCGAGCGCCTGCACGGCGGCGAGGTGCTGAACGCCGACGGCGACCCGCTGGCCGCCGACGCGCCCTGCCGCCCCGGCCAGCGCCTGTACTACTACCGCCGGCTGGACGACGAGCCCGAGCCGCTGAACACCGAGCGCATCGTGTTTCAGGACGACTGGCTGGTGGTGGCCGACAAGCCGCACTTCATGCCCGTCACGCCCAGCGGCCGCTTCGTGCAGCGCAGCCTGCTGGTGCGGCTGAAGCGCCGGCTCGGCCTGCCGGACTTGAGCCCGGTGCACCGCATCGACCGCGAAACGGCCGGGCTGGTGGTGTTCGCCGTGCAGCCGCACACGCGCGATGCTTACCAGGCGCTGTTCCGCGACCGGCGCGTGCAGAAGGTGTACGAAGCCGTGGCGCCGCACCGCGCCGACCTGGCGCTGCCGCGCACCCACCGCAGCCGCTTGGAGCCCGATGCCGAGCGCTTCTTCATCTCGCGCGAGGTGCCGGGCGAGCCGAACAGCGAGACGCACATCGAGCGCACCGCCGTGTTCGGCGCGCACGCGCTGTACCTGCTGCAGCCGGTGACCGGGCGGCGCCACCAGTTGCGCCTGCACCTGCACGCGCTGGGCGTGCCGATCCTGGGCGACGGCTTTTATCCCACGGTGCTGCGCGGTCCGGGCGCGCCGGACGATGCCGAGCGGCCGCTGCAGTTGCTGGCCCGCGCGCTGATGTTCGACGACCCTTTCACCGGCGCGGCGCGGCGGTTTGAATCGACCTTGACGCTGGCCGCCAGCCAGGGGCGGTGGCCCGGTGGCTGCGCTGCGGTGTCGGTGCCGCAGGCACCGGCCTGATTCCGTTTCGCGTTGCAAGCGCTTTTTTTGACGGATGACGGAATGACTTCGCCGCTGCGCGGCGTAATGACGAAACGACGTCCGTGATGCGCCAAATGCCTCGCACGCCGCTGGCGTCATGGCGGCGCAGCCGCCGTCATCCAAGCGCAGCGAGGTCATTTCGTCATCGCACGCGAGAAGCCATCCTTTCGAGCAACGAAACACCATAAGTGTCCGAAGCCTGAGGCGCGGTCGGTCTGAGACGGTGTTGGGACAACCTCCATGGCGTAAGACCTCCAAAAACATACTCCCCATACACCCATCCTTCAGCGCCTGTCCATCGGGCGATAGATCCATATACCCCCTGAAACTCAACCCGTCTCCAGCGCGGAACGCGCCGCCCGCGCCTCAACGCTCCGGCAGGCTGCCCAGGTCGGTCAGCGGCGCCGGGTGCAGCGGCGCGTATTCGGTGTGCCCGCGCGCCTCGCGCCGCTCGTGCAGGCGCTGGCGCACGGCGCTGCGCAGATCGGCCAGCTGATCGGCCGGCAGCGCGTGCTCGTCCTCATGGTTGGCGGCGGCCACCACCGAGGCGATGCGCGCCGAGCTGCTGTCGGAGTGCGCGCGGTGCGCATGGCTCAGGTCGTCGCCGTCGCGGATGGTGAGCATGAAATGCTCGCCCCGCAGTTCGCCCAGCTCGGTCAGCTTGCGGCGGAAGAACAGGCGGATTTCCTCGCGCGCCTGCTGCGGAATGTGCTGCGCGGTGTGCACCACCAGCACGAAGCCCGCGCGGCCCTCGGTGTCGCGCGTGGCCAGGCAGTCGATGCGCCCCGCCATGCCGACGTGGCGCATGACGTAGGCGCTGGCCGCGCGCAGGCGCCGCAAGCGCGTGGCCGGCGAGCGGAAGCGGGCGCGGACTCGTTCGATAAACTGGATGACAGGATCGCGATTCTGGACAGCCGGCCCGCACCGCCAGTGGCGCCGCGGACCATCTGAAAGAATACCCGATACCCCCGCATTCAGGGGGTCTTCCGCCGCGCACCACGGCCGCTGGTGTGCACTTGCCGCCACTTTGCCGCGCCATTGCCATGCACGCCCTGCCCTCTGATCTGATCGTCTTCGAGCGCGGCTGGCTCTCGTCCAACAACCTGCTGTGCCTGGGCGATGCGCCGGCCTTCATCGACACCGGCCACACCAAGCACGCCGCCGACACCGTGCGCCGCGTGCGCGATGCGCTGGGCGGCCGCCCGCTGGCCGACATCGCCCACACCCACCTGCACAGCGACCACTGCGGCGGCACCGGCGCGCTGCAGGCCGCGTGGCCCGCCGTGCGCACCTGGGTACCCGCGCCGTCGCTGCCGCACGTGCAGGCGTGGGACCAGGACGCCCTCACCTTTGGCGACAGTGGCCAGCGCTGCGACCGCTTCAGCGCCGGCCACGCCCTGGTGCCCGGCCAGGCGGTGCGCCTGGGCGCGCACGAATGGCAGGTGCTCGCAGCGCCCGGGCACGACGCGCTGGCGGTGCTGCTGTTCGAGCCGCGCCATGGCATCCTGATGGCGGGCGACGCGATGTGGGAGCACGGCGTGGGCGTGATCTTTCCGCACATCGACGGCTCGGGCGGCTTCGAGCACTTCACCGACACGCTGGCGCTGATCGAGCGGCTCGACCCGGCCGTGGTCATCCCCGGCCACGGCGCGCCGTTCGGGCGCGAGGGCGGCGCCATCCAGGCCGCCATGGCGCGCGCCCGCGCCCGCATCGAGCAGTTCCACGCCCACCCGGCCGCGCACGCGCTGTACGCCGCCAAGGTGCTGATCAAGTACCAGATGCTGGACGCCGAAAGCATGGCGCACGCCGACTTCCAGCACTGGCTGGAACACGCCCCCGCCCTGCGCACCCTGCACCGGCAGCACCGGCCCGATCTGGACTGGCACGCCTGGCTGGCGCTGGTGCTGGCGCCGCTGTTCGGCAAAGGTGTGTTGCGGCGCGACGAGACGCACGTGCACGACGGCGCCTGATTCCAATTCCAGGTCAAAGCTGCCATGGCCCGTCATTCCGGCGCAAAGCCTGCCCCGTACCGCGATACGGGGCCGGAATCCAGACGGCGTGTGCGCAGAGCCATGGATCCCGGCCTTCGCCGGGATGACGGTGATGGACGCATGGAATTGGAAATGGAATCAGCAGACGAGGTGCAGGCGCAATCACCCTTGAACGGGCGATAGCCATTTGGCGCCATGGTGCAGTTCAATAACAGGAGCTGCTTGCGCCCGCCACACGGGCGCTGAAGCCCATTTTTCTTCCACGAAAAATATGGAAGGTCCCCCCCTGCTTCCACCCGGCCTGTGCGGCGGCGCGCCGCCCGCCGTGGGCCACGGGGTGCGCCGGCCTCAGCGCGAAGGGTGCGGCCGGGGCGGGATGTCGAAGTGCAGCACGTCCTCGCGCGTGCCGAGCCGGGTGTACAGCGCGATCGCCGCATCGTCGCCCTGGTCGGCCTGCACGAAGATCACCCACGCGCCGCGCTCGGCGGCCATGGCCTGCAGGTGGCGAATCAGCGCCGTGGCCACGCCGCGCCGGCGGTGCGCGGCATCGACCGCCAGGTCGTAGAGGTAGATTTCGCTGCGCGCCTGCTCGAACTTGGGCAGCACATACGCCACCAGCCCGCCGATCACCGCGCCGTCCTCCACGGCGGCCAGCGCGATGACGCCCTCGCGCGCCAGCCACGCGCGCGCTTCGTCGGCGGACGGTGGCTTGCCAAGGTAGGTGGCCTCATCCTCGAAGGCAGCGCCGAACATGGCGCGCATGGCGTCCATCAGCGGAACGTCATCGACGCCGAGATGATGGACCGCAAACGCCATCGTCGGCCCCGATCAGACGCGCTCTGCCACCCAGCCCTGCACCGACGACAGCGCCTTCGGCAGCCCCGACGCATCGGTGCCCCCAGCCATCGCCATGTCGGGCTGCGACTGCGGAGCAGAGGGCCCGCGAAGTGGCCCCGCGCAGCAGGATGCCAAGCCCGACATTTGGTTCACACCCGCTCCGCCACCCAGCCCTGCACGGATTTCAGCGCGTTCGGCAGCCCGCTCGCATCGGTGCCGCCCGCCATCGCCATGTCGGGCTTGCCGCCGCCCTTGCCGCCCACTTGCTGGGCGACGAAGTTGACCAGCTCGCCGGCCTTCACCTTGCCCACCGCGTCCTTGGTCACGCCGGCGGCCAGCTGCACCTTGTCGCCTTCGACGGCAGCCAGCACGATGGCGGCGGACTTGAGCTTGTCCTTCAGCTTGTCCATGGTCTCGCGCAGCGTCTTGGCGTCGGCGCCGTCCAGGCGCGCGGCCAGCACCTTCAGGCCGTTCACGTCCACCGCCTGGTTCACCAGCTCGTCGCCTTGCGAAGAAGCCAGCTTGCCCTTGAGCTGGGCGATTTCCTTCTCCAGTGCCTTCACCTGATCGAGCACCTGGCCCAGCCGCGCCTGCACCTCGGCCGGCGGCGCGCGCAGCGTGGCGGCCACGCTGTGCAGACTGGATTCGAGGCCCTGCGTGTATTCCAGCGCGTTGGTGCCGGTGATGGCTTCGATGCGCCGCACGCCGGCGGCCACGCCGCCTTCGCTGACGATCTTGAACAGGCCGATGTCGCCCGTGCGCCGCACGTGCGTGCCGCCGCACAGCTCCTTGCTGGAGCCGATGGTCAACACGCGCACGGTTTCGCCGTATTTCTCGCCGAACAGCATCATGGCGCCGCTTTTCTGAGCGTCGTCCAGCGCCATCACCGCCGCATCGGTGGCCGCGTTGGCGAGGATTTCGGCGTTGACGCGGCGCTCGATCTCGGTGATCTGATCGGGCGTGACCGGCGCGTTGTGCGCAAAGTCGAAGCGCGTCTTTTCGGCATCGACCAAGCTGCCCTTTTGCTGCACGTGCGCGCCCAGCACCTCGCGCAGCGCCTTGTGCATCAGGTGCGTGACGCTGTGGTTGCGCATGGTGGCGGCGCGCGTGAACTGGTCAACCTTGGCGTCCACCGTATCGCCCACTTTGAGCGCGCCTTGCGTCATCACGCCATGGTGACCGTAGACATCGGCCTTGATCTTCTGCGTATCCTGCACGCCGAACTCGAAACCTTCGGCCGTCAGCACACCGGCATCGCCCACCTGGCCGCCGCTTTCGGCGTAGAACGGCGTGGTGTCCAGCACCACAATGCCGCTTTGACCTTGTTTCAGGCTGTCTACCCGCACGCCGTCTGCGTAGAGCGCTACCACTTTGCTAGTGTGAACGAGTTCTTCGTAGCCCGTGAAACGGTTCGCATCACCGCTGTAATCTACGGCCTTGTCCATCTTGAACTTGCCCGCGGCGCGTCCGGCCGCCTTCTGCTGCGCCATGGCTTCGTCGAAGCCCGCCACGTCTACCGTCACGCCGCGCTCACGGCACACGTCCTGTGTCAGATCGAGCGGGAAGCCGTAGGTGTCGTGCAGCTTGAAAGCCAAGCCACCGGACAACGGCGGACTCTGAATCGCCCGCACCTCTATAGCGTTTGGCGCCTCGGAACCGCGACGCTGTATTTCCGCCCTGAATTCAGGTGAAACGCTGCTGGGAAGGAGAGCTACTAACCTGGGATCGAAACAGGTGTTGTTTGCCCCATTCTTCAAGAATTCGTCGAGGTTAGATAAGAAGTCAGCCTCACGTCCCACATACCGATTGGGCGTCGCCACAAGCCTTAGCCGATCATCCACTTTGAGAATGTCTGGAAATGCAGATGAAAGGACCATCTCCTGAGCCGTCATCCGCAATGCGCCCTTGAACACAGTGGCGTTAACGCTCTCGGACAAGACGCGCATTTCGTCGTCAACGAAGGCGTTATTAAGAATCTCCATGCCCGTTTCCAGCGTCTCATAAAAGCGCTCTTCCTCGGCCTTCAGCACCTCTTCCACGCGCTTGCCTTCAGCCTGCAGGCGCGGGTAGGCAGCGCCCATCAACTCCACCAGCAGCGGCACCAGCTTGTAAAAGAAGGGCTTCTTCTGCCCCAGCTTGTAGCCGTGGCGGATGGCGCGGCGGATGATGCGGCGCTGCACGTAGCCGCGGCCTTCGTTGCTCGGCATGACGCCGTCGCTGACCAGAAACGCCGTGGCGCGGATGTGGTCGGCGATCACCTTCAGCGAAGGGTTCGCCAGGTCGGTGCAGCCGGTCACCTCGCAGGCCTTGGCGATCAGCTTGTCGAACAGGTCGATCTCGTAGTTGCTGTGCACGTGCTGCAGGATGGCGGCCAGGCGCTCCAGGCCCATGCCGGTGTCCACGCAGGGCGCGGGCAGCGGCGTCACGCTGCCGTCCTCGTGCATCTCGAACTGCATGAACACGTGGTTCCAGATCTCGATGAAGCGGTCGCCGTCTTCCTCAGGCGATCCGGGCGGGCCGCCGGGGATGTGCGGGCCGTGGTCGTAGAAAATTTCGCTGCACGGGCCGCAGGGGCCGGTGTCGGCCATCATCCAGAAGTTGTCGGACTTGTACTTGCCGCCCTTGTTGTCGCCGATGCGAATCACGCGCTCGGGCGGCAGGCCGATGATCTGCGTCCAGATGCCGTAGGCCTCGTCGTCGTCTTCATACACGGTGGCCAGCAGGCGCTCGGGCGGCAGGCCGTAGACCTTGGTCAGCAGCTCCCAGCCCCATTCGATGCTCTCCTTCTTGAAGTAGTCGCCGAACGACCAGTTGCCCAGCATCTCGAAGAAGGTGTGGTGGCGCGCGGTGTAGCCGACGTTCTCCAGGTCGTTGTGCTTGCCGCCGGCGCGCAGGCAGGCCTGCACGCTGGCCGCGCGCACGTAAGGGCGCTTGTCGGTGCCGAGGAACACGTCCTTGAACTGCACCATGCCGCTGTTGGTGAACATCAGCGTCGGGTCGTTGCCGGGCACCAGCGGGCTGCTGGGCACCACGGTGTGGCCCTTGCTCTCGAAGAAGTCGAGGAAGGTCTTGCGAATGTCGGCGACGGAGATGGGGGGCTTGTTTTGGCTCATGATGTTTTGGGTTGGAAGCGCTTGTGGAGCAAGCGCAGTCAGCTCAGTAATTGATAGCGAAGGCCGGAGAAGCGGGCAAAGTCCCTGTCGAAGGTCAGCACCTCGGCCTGGTGTTCGATGGCGATGGCGGCGATGTGGGCGTCGGTCATCAGGTTGCCGGCAGTGCCGGCCGACAGCAGCAGGCGGCCGAAGATACCGGCGTGCAGCGGCCCCGGCTCGAGCACGCGCACGCGCGGGTGCGCCAGCCACTCGTCCACGATGCCCAGGACCTCGGCCACGTCCAGCGGCGATGGCAGGATGCCCCGCTTGGTCGACAGCCGCATGAAGCCCATCAGCACGACCCAGGTCAGCGCCATGCCGCGCGGGTCGGCCAACATGTCTTCCAGCGTCTTGCGGGCCAGGTCGTGCTGCGCGCTGTCGGCGTGAACGGCGTTGAGCAGCAGGTTGGTATCAGGAAGCAGCATGGCGCTCCTGGTAGTCCTGCTCGATGCGGCGCATCTTCTCGATCAGTTCTTCGTCTTCCAGTTCGGCCGCGAGCTGGTTGGCCTTGGTCAGATCGACCAGCGGCACCCCGGTATGAAAGGTGCGCTGAACGAATGGCGGAATGGCTTGCGCCGGCGCGTCGGCCTTGGCATGCAGCGGCACGATCTTCGCCACCGGCTTGTTGTGGCGCATGATGATCACTTCTTCGCCCGCCTCGGCGCGCGCGACGAATTCGGACAGGCGGGTCTTGGCCTCGAACAGGCCGACGGCGGGTGATGGCATGACGACCTCCAGAAAAATTGGTTGAATCAACTAGATTTTAGCGGATTCGGCGCCTGGCCGGCGTTCTGCCATCGCGGAGATGGACTTGACACCTCGCGCTGCTGCCAGCGCCGAGTCCGCTTCATGGCGCCCTGCGGCCGAACTGCCCCAGCCGGCGGTACTGCGGCGGCTGGGCCTTGAGGTCGGACCAGATCAGATCGACCTGCCGCACCGTCCAGCGGATGGGCTCGGTCAGCGGCGCCAGCGTGGGGCGTTCGGCATGACGCAAAGTGGTCAGGTGGGGCTTGAAACCGTTGCTGGCGGCGGGCAGGCCCGCCTGACGGGCCAGTTGGGCGGTGGCGCGGTGCAGCGCGGCCAGTTCGGGCGTGTGCTCCGGCACCAGCACCGCAATCACGCCGCTGGGCGCGCGCCACAGTTCGGCTTGCGTGAGCGTGATCTCGAACGTAGCAAACCGCAGCGTCTGCAGCGCGGCCAGCCAGTCGCGCTCGTGCGGCGCATCGACCGCGTTGAAGAACTGCAGCGTGAGGTGCATGCGCTCGGGCACCGGGTGCAGGCGGCGCGGCAGGCCGGGCCAGCGCTGGCGTTCGGCGTCGATGGCAGCGCAGGCCTCGGGCGGCGGGAACAGCGCGGTGAACAGGCGGCGCGGGGCGGCGGGCGTGGGCAGGTCGGTCATGGCGAACAGCGCATTCTGCGCGGGGTGGGCGACGTGTGCGGCGGGGCGGCGCCGGGCCATGGTCAATGAAAGTCGCGGCTCGTCGTCAGCCCGGCGATGCGGCCGAGCAGCGGCGTGAGATCGACAAAGCGCTGCGCGATGAGATGGCGCACGTGGCCGCCGCTGTCCTGGCCGATCTGCCATTCGCCCTGCACGGCCAGCAGGCGCGAGCGCAGCAGGGCGTTGCGCTGATCTTCGGCCACCCGCACGCTTTTCCAGACGATGACGTTGACGGGGCCGGTCTCGTCTTCCAGCGTGACGAAGATGGTGCCCTTGGCGGTGCCGGGCTGCTGCCGGCCGATGACGATACCGCAGGCGCGCACCTGCTCGCCGTGCCGGGCGGCCTTCAACTCCTGGGCGCTGCGCAGGCGCCAGCGGGCCAGGCGCGGGCGCAGCAGCGCCAGCGGGTGGCGCCGCAGCGTCAGGCCGAGGGCGGCGTAGTCGTGCACGATTTCTTCGCCTTCCGGCGCGGCGGGCAGCACGAGCGCGTCCTCGTCGATGGGCGCGTCGCGCAGCAGTTCCGGTGCTGACTTGAGGGCCGCGCCCTGCCACACCTGCTGGCGGCGGTGGCCGGCCAGGGTGATGAGCGCGTCGGCGGCGGCGAGCTGGTTGAGTGCCTTCACGTCCAGTTGCGCGCGGCGCGCGAGGTCATCGACGCTGGTGAACGGCCGCTCGGCGCGCGCTTGCTCGATGCGCCGGGCGGCGGCTTCGTTCAAGCCCTGCGCCAGGCGCAGGCCCAGGCGGACGGCAGGTCTTGCCGTTTCTCTTGCTGGGGTAAGGCTGGGATGGGTGCCGGCGGATTGGCGGGTGGCGCGGGGTGGCCCCCACCCCGGCCCTCCCCCAGCGGGGGAGGGAGAAAAATAAGCTTCATTTTCAATAGCGTGTTGCGCTTTCTGGGTAAGGTCCCGAGGCAAATTTGATTCAAAAAAAGGCTGCGCATCTTCAACCGCCTGCCCCTCACCCCAGCCCTCTCCCGCAAGCGGGAGAGGGGGCGATAGCCGCCCGTGCCGCAGCGGATGGGCTTGCTCCCTCGCCCCTCTGGGGAGAGGGCTGGGGTGAGGGGCCGACGGCGCGGCCATCGGCCACGGGGCTGACCCCCACCCCGGCCCTGCCCCAGCGGGGGAGAGAGCCAAGACAGCCTCCTCCAGCGCGCAATCCCACCCGCTCACCGTCACATCCGGCGGCAGCACGACGACGCCGTGGCGCCTGGCGTCCTGAACCAGTTGCGCCGGGCCATAGAAACCCATCGGCTGCGAATTGAGCATCGCCGCCAGAAACGCCTCGGGCTCGTGGCACTTGAGCCAGCTGCTTTCGTAGGCGATCAGGGCAAAGCTGTAGGCGTGGCTTTCGGGGAAGCCGTATTCGCCGAAGCCTTCGATCTGCCTGAAGATGCGCTCGGCGTATTCCAGCTCATAGCCGTTGCGCCGCATGCCCTGGATGAGGCGTTCGCGGTGCGGCCCCAGACCGCCCTTGCGCTTCCAGGCGGCCATGTCGCGGCGCAACCGGTCGGCATCCTCGGCGCTGTAGTCGGCGGCGATCATGGCGACTTCCATGACCTGCTCCTGAAAAATCGGAATGCCCAGCGTGCGCCTGAGCGCCTTGGCCAGGCGGGGCTGGCATTCCGGGTCGTCAGGATCGGCCGGGTTGGGCGCGGGGTCGTTGGTCGAACGATCGTAGGTGATGGGCAGACCGCGCCGCCGACGCTCGCGCGCCTTCAGGTACGGGTGCACCATGCCGCCGCTGATCGGCCCCGGCCGCACGATGGCGACTTCGACCACCAGGTCGTAGAAGGTGGTGGGCTTCAGGCGCGGCAGCATGCTCATCTGCGCGCGGCTTTCGATCTGGAAGGTGCCCACGGTGTCGGCGCGGCGGATCATGCGGTAGGTTTCCGGACATTCGCTCTGGATATCGGAGCGCGTGAACGGCCTGCCACGCCGACGCGAGACCATTTCAAGGCAGCGCCGCATGGCCGTGAGCATGCCCAGTGCCAGCACGTCGACCTTCATCAGGCCCAGCGCGTCGAGGTCGTCCTTGTCCCACTGGATGACTTGCCGCAGCGCGGGGCGCGGCGGCAGCCAGCGTTCCAGTTCCGGGCAGATCGCGTGGGCGCTGGCGGGTGCTTCACCTTCTGCGTCGGGGTCGGCCCACTGCACGGGATCGCCTTCCATGGCCGCGTTTTCCAGCGGCACCAGGCGGTGCAAGGGCGTTTCGGTCAGCACGAAGCCGCCGACGTGCTGGCTCAGGTGGCGCGGCGCGCCGCGCAGCTGCTCGGTCAGTTGCAGCCACAGGCTGGCCAGCGCGGGCGTGATGGCGGCGCCGACCGTGGCCGCCAGATCGCCCAGGCGGTGCGCGGCCAGGCCGTCGTCGAACCAGTGGTGATCCTTGGCGAAGGCGTCGATCAGCCGCTCGTCCACGCCCAGCGCGCGGCCCACGTCGCGCAGGGCGCTGCGCCTTCTGTAGCAGATGACCGTGGCGCTCAAAGCGGCGCGGCTGCGGCCGTATTTGCGGTAGATGTACTGGATGACTTGTTCGCGCCGCTCGTGCTCGAAATCGACGTCGATGTCGGGCGGCTCGTTCTGGCGCGCCTTGCTGATGAAGCGCTCCAGCAGCGGGTTGGATTTTTCGGGGTCGGCGGCGGTGATGCCCAGGCAATAGCAGACGACCGAATTGGCCGCCGAGCCGCGCCCCTGGCACAGGATGCCCTGCCCTCTTGCCCAGCGCACGATGTCGTGCACGGTGAGGAAGAACATCTCGTACCGGCATTCCTCGATCAGGGCGAGTTCCTTGTCGATGAAGCCTTGAATGCGCGGCGGCACGCCTTTGGGAAAGCGCCAGGCGGCGCCTTCGCGGGTCAGTTGCGCCAGGGTTTCGGTCGGCGTCAGGCCCTCGATGACCGCCTCTTCCGGATAGTTGTATTGGATTTCGTCCAGCTCGAACGCGCAGCGCGCGGCCACCGCCAGCGTGGCGGCCAACAGGTCGGGCGGGTACACCGCCGCCAGCCGCTCGCGCGGGCGCAGGTGGCGCTCGGCGTTGGCTTGCAGCGCGAAACCGCAGGCGTGCACCGGTTGGCCGACGCGGATGGCGGTCATCACGTCGTGCAGGCGTTTGCGCGCGCGCACGTGCATGTGCACGTCGCCGGCCGCCGCCAGCGGCCAGCCGGTGGCGGCGGACAGCGCGCGCAGCTGCGCCAGCCAAAGGGCATCGTCGGCGCCACCGTGCAGCTCGGCCAGCAGCGTGATTTTTGAATCAAATGGGCCGCTGACGCTTGTCTGTAAAGCGCAGTCAGCTATTGAATCGATAGCTTTCGACCCCTCCTTCGCCGGCGCCCACAGCAGCGCGCAGCGCCGCAGTGCGGCCAGCGCCTGGGCCAGCGGCGGCAGCGCGTGGTGCCCCTTGGGCGCGGCGCGGCGACAGGCGGTGATGAAGCTGCACAGGTCGCCCCAGCTGTGCAGATCGCGCGCGATCGCCACCAGCGTGCCCTGGCCGTCGAAGCGGAATTCGCTGCCGAAAAGCAGTTGCAGCGGCGCACTCACGCCGGCGGCGCGGCGCGCGGCGCGCACGGCGCTCAGTTCGTCGTCGAACGCATCGCCGGGCTCGGGTGCGCGGGCGCAGACCTTGTGCGCGCTCCAGGCGCGCACCACGCCGGCCACCGAGCACTCGTCGGTGATGGCCAGCGCCGTGTAGCCCAGCGCCCAGGCGCGGCGCACCAGCTCTTCGGGGCTTGAGGCGCCGCGCTGGAAGCTGAAGTGGGTGAGGCAGTGCAGTTCGGCGTAGGGCGGCGGCTCGGTTGCTTCTTTTTCTGTAGCTTGTTGCGCAGTCTGGATGCCGACCAGCGGCTGATTTTTCTTCAAGAACCGGGCGCGATGGCGCCGCGCCCAGTCGGCGCGTTCGGCCAGTTCCTTGTGGCTCGGCTCAGGCATACAGGCCGTGCAGGAACCAGCGCGGTCCGGCGGCGCTCGGCGCCGCCGACGTGGCGCGTTCGCGGTAGACCCACAGCAGTTCGGCCGCCGGGTTCTGGGCGATGTAGTAGTCGCGCGCGGCGACAGGGGCGCCGGGTGCGGCAGGGTCGGGCCACCAGCCGGTTTCGACGCGGCGCGGGCCGGCCAGCAGGCGCAGCGGGCCGTGGTGGCAGGGCTGGCCGCCTTCGGCCACCTCCAGCGGCAGCGGTTCGCGCAGCAGCCAGGTGGGGGCGAGCGCGTCGGGGAGAAGGCTGTGCCACGAGGTTGCGGCTCCCTCACCCCGACCCTCTCCCGCCCGGCGGGAGAGGGAGTAAGCAGCCCCGGGCGATGCCACCGCTTGCTCCCTCGCCCCTTTGGGGAGAGGGCTAGGGTGAGGGGCCAGCGGCGCGGCCATGGTCAACGGTGGCGACCCCCACCCCAGCCTTCCCCCAGCGAGGGAAGGAGGAAAGTTTGCTTCATTTTCAATAGCGAACTGCGCTTTATCAGCAACGATCAGAGGCTGATTTGGTTCAAAAAACGGCTGCGCATCTTTAGTTGCTTTCCCCTCACCCCAGCCCTCTGCCGCCGGCGGGAGAGGGGGCAGTGGGCGCCCGTGCGGCAGCGGATGAGTTTGCGCCCTCGCCCCTTTGGGGAGAGGGCTGGGGTGAGGGGCTGGCGGCGGTGGCATGGCTGACGGGGGCTGCCCCCATCCCAGCCTTCCCCCAGCGGGGGAAGGAGCCATGTCCTTGGGCCGCTTTCCGGATCGCTTCTGCGCCGTGGGACTGGCCGCCGGCGACGGCCGGCCAGGCTCGGCCGCCTGCCAGCCCTGCATGCACTCCGGCCGATGATCGGCCTGCAGCACGGGCGCTTGCACGCTGCCGACGCCCAGCCGCGCGCTGACGCGTTCGATGAAGACGTGCAGCGGATCGCCGCTGCGCTGGTCTTCGGGCAGAAAGCTCACCGTGGGCGCGACCCAGGGCGCGGTGTCCAGGCTGCGCAGGCGCAGGCCGTTCGCCGGCGCCAGCAGGCTGACGTGCGCCAGCCGCTCGGCCAGCAGGCGGCGCAGGTGCACCATGGCCTGCCCCGGCTCGGCCGTGCCGATGACGAGCGATTGCGTGGGCGGCAGCGCGCGGCCGTCCAGGCGCTTCAGGTCGAGCGTCCATTCCAGCTCGAACGCCAGCACGCCCAACTGGCGCGCGCGCAGCCACAGCTGTAGCAAAGTGAGCAGGCGGTTGGCCGACCACATCAGCGCCGGGGCGTCGTCCGCGCGCTGGGGCAACTCGAGCCGCTGGTCGAAGCGCTCGGGCAGCGTGAGCCAGGGGTAGCTTTCAGGCGCCAGGCCCCAGGCGATGTCGAGCGCGCGGCGCAACTCGGCGCCGAAGCGCCGCACCATCGGCGCGCGCGGCAAGGCGTGCACATCGCCCCAGGTGCGGCAGCCCAGCCGCGCGAACAGGGGCAGGTGCGGCTGCGCGGCCGTGAGCGTGGCCAGCGGCAACGCGGCGGGCCGGTCGGCAGGCAGCGCCTGCCTGCCCGAGCGCAGGCGCAACAGGGCGATTGCTACCAATCCAGTAGCTTCCTGCGCTTGCTGCACAACGGCTGGCGCCGGATTTGATTCATTAATGCGGCGCATCAGCGCCTTCAGGCCGCCCCACAGCCGCAGGCTGGCCGAGACTTCGAGCAGCAGCGCCTCGTCCACCCAGGCCACGTGCGGCGTGAACTGCAAGGCCCACCAGCCGAGCGCCTCGCGCGTGGGCGCCGCGCCGACGGGCGGCGCCGCAGCCGCGGGCAGGCCATCGCCCGCCACGCTGCCCTCAGGCGGCCACTGCAAGGCGATCCAGTGCATGGCTCTCTTCTTTCTTCGTGTCCAGCGACCGCACCTTCCCGCCGCCCGGCCCGGCCGCGCCCGCTGGCGCGCTGGCGGCCAGCAGCGCGCGCAGCCGTGGCGCCTGCGCCGGCAGCTGCAAGGGCGCATCGAGCGGCGGCCCGCGGCGCTTGAGGATGTCGACGCACAGCGCTGGTGCCAGCGCCTGCCGCGCCGCGTCGGGGTGCCCCGCGCCGTGCACGGGCGCCGCCGCCGGCACGCCCACCCGCAGGCGCAGCCGCGCGCAGGAGCCGGCCGCCCCGGCGGCCTGCGGCCGCAGCACGAACAGCAGGCTGTCGGCACGCAGCGCGGCCGCCGCGTGCAGGCGGCGCAGATCGCCGGCGCGCGCGCGCGGCAGCCAGGCCCGCACGGCGGCCACGTCGGCGCAGCGCAGCGCCTGCTCGCTGGCCCACAGTGGCGCCACCGGCGTTTCGCCGCGCACCCACAGCACGGATGAGGCGGGGAGCCCCGCCGCCGCGAACGCGGGCAGAAACGGCTCGTGCGGCGGATTGACCAGCACCACCGCCCCGCCGCTGGCCTGCTGGCGCGCCACCACGGCCGGCAGCAGCAACGACCACACGGGCGCATCGCGCGCCGGCTGCAGCAATTCGATCAGCGCGCCCAGCGGCCAGCCGCCGCCGGGCAGTTCGGCATCCAGCGCGGCGTGGCCGCTGGCCACCGTGCCCACGGCCGCGCCCGCCAGCTCATCGGCACGCCAGACGCTGGCGCCAAGGGCGGATGGCAGGGACGACAGACAGGACGAGGCAGACATTTCAACCGCATGAAAACAACGCAAATAACTGTTGTTTTATACAGTCTTTTGGCCCATCTGTCACCCGCCGCGAGCGAGCCAAAAAACAGGAGCAGCCGGCGCTTATCGGTCGCCGCTTGCGCGCCGGGTCACCGTCAAGGCCACCAGCCGAGAGACCACGCCGGCGATGTACATCACGCCCGCCAGCTCCTCCAGCATGACCAGCGCGCGGCCCATGGGCTTGACCGGCGCGATGTCGCTCAAGCCCACGCCGGCCAGCGTGGTGAAGCTGAGAAACAGCAACTCGAACCAGGTGCGCGGTTCGCCCGGTCGCACCGCCGCCGGGAAGGTGCCCGGCACCAGCAGTTGGCAGGCCATGTACAGGTGCGCGAAGGCCCAGGCCAGCACGGTGAAGGTGGCGCCAGCGGCCATCAGCTCGTCGGTGGTGGCGGTGTCGTCCTGCAGAAGGTAGGCGATCAGCGCGCCGGCCGCGTACAGGTAGAACAGCGCCTCCAGCACCGAGATAAGCAGCAGCAGGTGCGTGCCCGGCGACACCCACTGCCACATCCACAGCACCAGCACGCTGGCCGCCAGCCCCATGGCCCAGCTGTTGGCGGCCGGGCTCTGGCGCACCACGCGCAGCGCCATGCCCAGCACCAGCAGCCCGAACAGGCTGAGCACCACCTGCCCCACGCGCCCGGTGCGGCCGTCGTCCAGCAGCGCATACATCACCACCCCCACCAGTTGCACCGCCAGCAGGGCCGACGAGGGGTAGTGGCGCAGGCGCCGCAGCAGGCGAAGGGGCTGGATCATGGCGCGATTGTCGCCAAGGTCTGCTTGCCGGCTTGCGCCACAATCGGCAGCAATGAACCGACCGATCCGCCACCAGTACGAAGATTTCATGCGCCACGTGCACGAGCACGGCGTGGCCAAGGCCGACCGCACCGGCACGGGCACCAAAAGCGTGTTCGGCTACCAGATGCGCTTCGACCTGAGCGAGGGCTTTCCGCTGGTCACCACCAAGAAGGTGCACCTGAAAAGCATCATCTACGAGCTGCTGTGGTTCCTGCGCGGCGACGGCAACGCACGCTGGCTGCAGGAGCGCGGCGTGACCATCTGGGACGAATGGGCCAAGCCCGATGGCGACCTCGGCCCCGTGTACGGCGTGCAGTGGCGATCGTGGCCCAGGGCCGATGGCACGCACATCGACCAGATCGCGCAGGTGGTGAACACGCTCAAGACCAACCCCGATTCGCGCCGCATCATCGTGAGCAGCTGGAACGTGGCCGAACTCGACCAGATGGCGCTGATGCCCTGCCACGCGTTCTTCCAGTTCTACGTGGCAGATGGCAGGCTGAGCTGCCAGCTCTACCAGCGCAGCGCCGATATCTTTCTGGGCGTGCCCTTCAACATCGCCAGCTACGCGCTTCTGACGCACATGCTGGCGCAGCAGTGCGACTTGGCCGTGGGCGATTTCATCTGGACGGGCGGCGACTGCCACATCTACGCCAACCATGAAGAGCAGGTGAAAGAGCAGCTCAGCCGCGCGCCCTTCCCCTACCCCACGCTCACGATCCGCCGTCGCCCGCCGTCGATCTTCGATTACGAATTCGACGATTTCGAGGTGCAGGGCTACCAGCACCACGCGGCCATCAAGGCGCCGGTGGCCGTCTGAGATTTTTCAAGACAAATCGGCCTCCAGCGCTGATTCAGCAAGCGCAACCAGCTATCAATAACGAAGTAACCGAATGACCGATCTGTTATCGCTTTACCGCACCATGGTGCGCATCCGCGCCTTCGAGGACGCGGCCGAAATCGCCAGCCAGGGCGGCGTCGCCGCCTGGGGCAAGCAGGCCTCGGCCACGCCCGCGCTGGTGCGCGGCCCGCTGCACCTGTCCACCGGGCAGGAGGCCGTGGCCGCCGGCGTGTGCGCGCACCTGAAACCCGCCGACCTGCTGACCAGCACGCACCGCGGCCACGGCCACACGCTGGCCAAGGGCGCCGACCCGACGAAGATGATGTGCGAACTGTTCGGCCGCGCCACCGGCTACAACGGCGGCAAGGGCGGCTCGATGCACATTGCCGACTTCTCCGTCGGCATGCTGGGCGCCAACGGCGTGGTGGCGGCCGGCCTGCCGATTGCCGTGGGCGCGGCGCAGGGCCTGAAGATCCGCGGGCAGGACGCCATCGCCGTGTGCTTCTTCGGCGACGGCGCCATCAACCGCGGGCCCTTCATGGAGGCGCTGAACTGGGCCGTGGTCTACCACCTGCCCGTGCTCTTCGTGTGCGAGGACAACCGCATCAGCGCCACCACCGCCAGCGCGCCCATGACCGCCGGCCCCGGCGCCAGCGCACGCGCGGCGTCGATGGGCATTGCCGCCGTGCAGGTCGACGGCACCGACGTGCAGGCCGTGAGCCAGGCCGCGGGCGAGCTGATCCGCGAGATCCGCACCGGCAGCGGCCCGCGCCTGCTGCACGCGCTGACGGACCGGCACAAAGGCCACGTCTCGGTCGACCCCGGCACCTACCGCGACCCGAAGGACGTGCAGGCCGCCCTGGCGCGCGACGGCATCGCCCGCACGCGCGCGCAACTCGTCGCGCAGGGCCACACAGCGCAGGTCGAGCAGATCGAGCGCGAGGCGCAAACCGAGATCGACGCCGCCGTGGCCACTGCCACGGCCGCCCCGCTGCCCGACAAGGCGCAGGCGTACACCGACATCCAGACCACCGGCGAAGGAGTGTGGGCATGAATATCTCCAGGCTCCCCCCTGAGTCGCCTTCGGCGCCTTCCCCCCTGAGGGGGGACGCACCCGACGACCGGGGAAACCCCGGCCGTGGGTGCCCGCGCATGGCCTGCTCCGCGGCCGTTGGGCTCGTCGGATTTTGTGCAACCTGGACCGTATGAACCCCATGAAACTTGAGATGACTTACGCCCAGGCCGCCGCGCTCGCGCTGTCGCAGGCCATGGAAGCCGACCCGCACGTCATCGCCCTGGGCGAAGACCTGGGAAGAGGCGGCGTGTTCGGCCAGTACCGCGATGAAGCCGGTGCGCCGCTGGTGCAGCGCTTCGGTGCCGATCGCATCATCGACACGCCGATTTCAGAAAGCACCATCGTCGGCGCCGCCGTGGGCATGGCGCTGGCCGGCTGCAAGCCAGTGGTGGAACTGCGCGTGGTCGACTTCGCGCTGTGCGCCATCGACGAAGTCGTCAACCAGGCTGCCAAGAACCGCTACATGTTCGGCGGCCAGGGCCGCGTGCCCATGGTGATGCGCATGCCCATCGGCATCTGGTCATCGTCCGCCGCGCAGCACAGCCAGTCGCTGGAGGCGTGGTTCGCGCACATTCCGGGGCTGGTCGTCGTCACGCCTTCCACACCCGCCGACAACCACGGCCTGCTGCTGGCCGCGCTGGCCTCGGGCGACCCGGTCGTCTACATGGAGCACAAGGAACTGTGGGCCACGCCCGGCCCCGTGACGCCCGGCGAAGTCGTGCCGCTGGGCAAGGCGCGCGTGGCGCGCGAAGGCAGCGACGTGACTATCGTCAGCTGGTCGCGGCAGATGCAGTCCTGCCTGGACGCCGCCGAGCAGCTGGCCACGCAAGGCGTGCAGGCCGAGGTGATCGACCTGCGCACCATCTGGCCGTGGGACAAGGCCGCCGTGCTGGCCAGCGTGGCCAAGACGGGCCGCCTGCTGGTGGCGCACGAGGCCATCCGCGTGGCCGGCTTCGGCGCCGAGATCGCGGCCACGGTGGCCGAGGAGACCGGCGCCAAAGTCGCCCGGCTGGGCGCGCCGCGCATCCCCGTCGGCTACGCGCCCACGCTGGAGGCCGAGGCGCGCGTCAGCGCCGCACAGGTCGCGGCCGCCGCGCAAAAGCTCGCCGCATGACACGCCCCCGCATCGGCCTCATCTGGGCGCAGGCGCGCAATCGCGTCATCGGCAAGGATGGCGTCATGCCCTGGCATCTGCCAGAAGACTTGGCCCACTTCAAGCGCACCACGCTGAGCCACCCGGTCATCATGGGGCGCAGGACCTGGGACTCGATCCCGCCCAGGTTCCGCCCCCTGCCCGGCCGCACCAACATCGTCGTCACGCGGCAGAAAGATTGGCAAGAAAACGGCGCCCAACGCGTACCCAGCCTGCGCGAGGCGCTACAACAATGTGAGAATTCCGAACAGGTCTGGGTCATCGGCGGCGCGCAAATCTACGCCCAGGCCCTGCCCCTGGCCGATGAACTGGTGGTGACCGAAATCGACGCCGAGGTCGACGGCGACGCCTTCGCCCCCGCCATCGGCCCCGAATGGCACGAGGTCGCGCGCGAAGAGATCGCCGCCGCCAACGGCCAGCCCCTGGCCTTCGTCACCTGGCGCAGAAGCGGTCGCACCGGCGATTGACCCTTCACCCGTGTCGGGCGCGCAGGCCGCCCACAATGGCCTTTCACGCCATTCGACACAAGGAGTGCGTCATGGCCAAAGCGTCATTCAAGGTTGGCGACCACGTGCGCTGGAACTCCGAAGCCGGCCACGTGAGCGGGCACATCACCAAGGTGCACCAGCAGGACTTCGACTGGAAGGGCTACACGCACCACGCCAGCGCCGACGACCCGCAGTACGAAATCAAGAGCGACAAGACCGATCACGTCGCGGTGCACAAGGGGGCGGCGCTGCACCACGTCGCCCAGTAGCGCCATGCCGGCGCGCCTGCCCTACTTCACCATCGGCCATTCCACACTGTCCGTCGACGAACTGGCCGCGCGCCTGAAGGCGGCCAAGGTCACGCGCCTGATCGACGTGCGCACCATTCCACGCTCGCGCACCAACCCGCAGTTCAACCAGGACGTGCTGCCCGCTGCGCTGGCGCCGCACGGCATCGCCTACGAAGCCATGGCCAGCCTGGGCGGGCGCCGCAGCCTGCAGCGCAACGTGGCGCCGGAGGTGAACGGCTTCTGGGACCACCGCAGCTTTCACAACTACGCCGACTACGCGCTGCAACCCGCCTTTCGCGAAGGCCTGGCCGAACTGCGCACCAAAGGCCAGCGCGAGCACTGCGCCGTCATGTGTTCCGAAGCCGTCTGGTGGCGCTGCCACCGCCGCATCATCGCCGACCACCTGCTGGCAGCGGGCGAGGACGTGCGGCACATCATGGAGGGCCGGATCGAGGCAGCGCACCTGACGGCCGGCGCGCAAATCGGTGCCGACGGTCAGATCAGCTACCCCGGGCCATCGGGCGCCTGAAGAACCCTGCGCCGACCATCTTGAACAGGCCGTGGGCAGTTCCTGTCATTGAACGCTCGGAAGAGAACTCAGCGCGCCGCGGATCGACGGGCGCAGCGCTGGCCTATGCCAGTGTTCGGGTATCGATGACGAAGCGGTATTTCACGTCGCCCCGGATCATGCGCTCGTAGGCGTCGTTGATCTGGTCGGCGCGGATCATCTCGATGTCGGCCACGATGCCGTGCTGCGCGCAGAAGTCCAGCATTTCCTGCGTTTCCGGGATGCCGCCGATCATCGAGCCGGCCAGGCTGCGGCGCTTGGTGATCAGGTTGAACACGCCGGGCGATGGGTGCGGCGTGGCCGGGGCGCCGACCAGCGTCATCACGCCGTCGCGTTTGAGCAGCGCGAAGAACGGGTCGAGGTCGTGCGGCGCCGCGACGGTGTTGAGGATGAAGTCCAGGCTCTGCGCATGCGCGGCCATTTCATCAACATGGCGCGAGACGACCACCTCGTCGGCGCCCAGCGCCCGCGCCGCCGCGCGCTTGGATTCGGACGTGGTGAAGGCCACCACCCGCGCGCCCATGGCCTTCGCGAGCTTGATGCCCATGTGCCCCAGCCCGCCGATGCCGACCACGCCCACCTGGTGACCCGGGCCGACCTTCCAATGGCGCAGCGGCGAATAGGTGGTGATGCCCGCGCACAGCAGCGGCGCCACGGCCGCAAGGTCGCTTTCAGCATGGCGCACGCGCAGCACATAGCGTTCGTGCACCACGATCTTCTGCGAGTAGCCGCCCAGCGTGTGGCCCGGCGCGTCGGGCGTGGGGCCGTTGTAGGTGCCGACCATGTGGTCGCAGTAGTTCTCCAGCCCGTCGTGGCAGTCGGCGCAGGTCTTGCACGAATCGACGATGCAGCCGACGCCGACCAGATCGCCCACCTGGAAGCCGAGCACGCCCGGCCCGACGGCCGAGACGCGCCCCACGATTTCGTGCCCCGGCACGCACGGGTACAGGGTGCCGGCCCATTCCGAGCGCACCTGATGGATGTCGGAATGGCACACGCCGCAAAAGGCGATGTCGATCTGCACGTCGTGCGCCCCGGGGGTGCGGCGCGTGATGTCGAGCGGCTGCAGTGGCGCTTGCCCGGCATGGGCACCATAGGCCTTGACGTTCATCATGATGGGTCTTTCGTGTGGAAGGTGGATCAGGGTGCGGTGAAGCGGACACGCGCCTGCACCGGCCCCAGCGCCTGGGCCAGCCCGCCGGGCTGCTGCACCCGGCCAATGCGGGTATAGCGGTAGCTGGAGGACAAGTCCTCGTAGAACACGACCAGCGTGTCGTCGCCGTAGAGCAGCACGTCGCCGGCGCGGATGGTGCCGATGCGACTGGCGTTGGCGGGCAAGGCACGCGGCAGGCGGGCGTGCTTCTCGTTGCCGTTCAGCTCCGCCATGTCGAGCGAGAGCGGCAGCAGCGCACCCAGGGCGCGCGCGGCGGGGTTGTCTTCGAGCGCGACGGCATAGCGCTGCTCACCGATGGTCATCCACATGCTTCGCTCCTGTGTGGCGCGCGCGGGCGGGCCGAGCAGCAGCCCCACGCCAGCCGCCAGCGCACGGCGCCGGGTGATCTTGGGCTGGGCTGTTGTCGTATTCATGTTGCTGCGTGCATCGCGGCGGGCGGGTCTTCTCCGGGCTCGATCCAGCGGATGAAGCGGGCCGGCACACCGCCCACGATGGCGTTGGGGGGGCACGTCTTTCGTCACCACCGCGTTGGCGGCCACCACGGCATTTTCGCCAATCGTCACGCCCGGCATCACCGACACCGCCGCGCCCAGCCAGGCGCCGCGTTCGATGACGATGGGTGCGCAATAGGTGGCGCGGCGCCTGGCCGGATCCAGCGGATGGTTGATGGTGACCAGGTTGACCTTGGGCCCGATCAGCACGTCGTAGCCGATCGTGATGCCGCCGCGGTCCATGAATTCGCAGGCGTGGTTGACGAACACGTTGCGGCCGACGCGGATGTTCTTGCCGAAGTCGGTGTAGAACGGCTGCATCAACCAGAACGACGCATCGACCGGCACGCCCGTCAGGCGCTCGAACAGCGCCCGCATGTCTGCGGGGCTGCGGTAGCCGGTGTTCATCTCGGCGACGATCTGCTGCGCCTCGGTGATCAGGGCGGCGATCTTCGCGTAGTCGGGGTCGGTGATGGCGATCACCTCGCCGGCCCGCTCGCGCTCGAAGATGTCGCGCGCGTTCATGCCAGGCTCTGCTTGAAGAAGGTGTCCAGTCGGTCGAACGGAATCCTGGCCAGGTTGTCGTACAGATCCACGTGGTCGGCGTCCGGCACCACCAGCAACTCCTTCGGCCCGGTGGCGGCTTGGTACACATCGTCGGAGTAGTAGCGCGAGTGCGCCTTGTCGCCCGTCACCAGCAGGATCGGGCGCGGCGCGATCATGTCGATGTGGGCCGCCAGCGGAAAGCCGAAGAAGGCCATGGGCGTGGTCGCCGTCCAGGCGGTGGTGGAGTTGATCGAGCGCGGGTGAAAGCCGCGCCGGGTGCGGTAGTAATTGAAGAAAGCGGTGAGCACCGGGTCGGCTTCGGGCGGCAGCTTCTCCGGCAGCACGCGCGTGCCCTTAACGATGCGGCCTTGTTCATCGAAAGGCACTTCGTGCAGGCCCAGCGCGGGCTGGCCGCTCTCGGCATCGGCCCAGCGCTGCTGGCTCAGGTAGTCGATGACCTGCTGGCGCTGGGCGCGCGTGTAGCTATCCTGGTGCGCACGGCTCATGCTGCGCGACATGTCGTACATGGCCGAGGTGGCCACGGCCTTGATGCGCGAATCGGCCGACGCGGCCGTCAGCGCCATGCCGCTCAGGCCGCAGATGCCGATGGCGCCGATGCGGGTGCGGTCCACCCCCGGCAGCAGGCCGATGGCATCGACGGCGGCGCTGAAGTCCTCGGTGAAGATGTCGGGCGAGGCCACGTTGCGCACCACGCCGCCGCTTTCGCCCGTGAAGGACGGGTCGAACGCCAGCGTGACGAAACCGCGTTCGGCCAGCGTCTGTGCGTACAGCCCGGCCACCTGCTCCTTGACCGCGCCGAACGGGCCGCTGATCACCAGCGCCGGGCGCTTGCTGCCCGCCGCGCCCTTGGGCTGTTAGAGGTCGGCAGCGACGGTGATGCCGTAGCGGTTGCCGAACGTGATCTTGCGGTGATCGACGCGGGAGCTTTTCGGGAAGACTTTGTCCCAGTGCCGGGTCATGGTGCGCGCTCCTGCAGAGTGGGTCTGGGCGCCCGCGGACGTGGCCTGCAGCGCCGTCGCGGCGGCGGCGGTGAACGAGGCGGCGCCTTGCAGGGCGCGGCGGCGGGACATGGTGGGGGTCATGGGTGAACTCCTGTCGTGCGGCGCCCGAAGGGCCGATGGGAGGAATTCTGGGCGCGCGGCGAAGCCCTGACTAGATGATGAATGCTTATTCAGCTTATTAGTTTTTCTTGATAATCAACGCCATGGCACGCCGCAACCTCAATGACCTGCTGGCCTTCGTGACCGTGGCGCGCGAGGGCAGCTTCACGCGCGCCGCCGCCGCACTGGGCGTCACCCAATCGGCGCTCAGCCAGGCCGTGCGCGGGCTGGAGGAGCGCCTGCAGATTCGCCTGCTGACGCGCACCACGCGCAGCGTGGCACCCACGGTGGCGGGCGAGCGGCTGGCCAAGGCCATCGGCCACCGCTTCGACGAGATCGAAGCCGAACTCGACGCACTCACCGAATTGCGCGACAAGCCCGCCGGCCTGGTGCGCATCACCGCCGGCGAGGGGCCGCTGAACTCGATCCTGCTGCCCAAACTGCTGCCGCTGGTGCGCGAATATCCGGACATCACGCTGGAACTGGACATGCACTACGGCTTTCGTGACATCGTGGCCGATCGCTTCGACGCCGGCGTGCGCATGGGGCAAACCATCGACAAGGACATGATCGCCGTGCCTATCGGCCCGCCGCTGCGCATGGCGGTGGTCGGCTCGCCGGCCTACTTTGCCGAACACGGCAAGCCGCGCGCGCCGCAGGATCTGACGGTGCACCGCTGCATCAATCAGCGCATGGTCAGCTCGGGCGGGTTGTACGTGTGGGATTTCGCACGCCGCGGCCAACGGGTGAACGTGCGGGTCGACGGGCCGCTGATCTTCAACACCACGCCACCGCAGATTGACGCCGCGCTGGCGGGCCTGGGCCTGACGCTGCTGCCTGAGGACGAGCTGTCGCCGCACCTTCAGGATGGCAGCCTGGTGCGCGTGCTGCAGGACTGGTGCCCGCCATTCGACGGCTACCACCTCTACTACCCCAGCCGCCGCCAGCCTTCGCCGGCGTTCAGCCTGGTGGTGGAGGCGCTGCGCTGGCGCGAGGCGGCACGTTCATGACGCGCGTGTAGTCATTGCCAGAAACTTGCCCGATCGACGTCAGAAGACGGTGAGCGCGGGTGTTCGCCGCACCCAGGCCGTGCGGCCACGCAGGCGCGACTTCGGCCTGGGGTGATGGCTCAGCGTACGATCGACCCCCATGAATCCACTCGCCAACGCCCTCAAATCCGAGATCGCCCGGGTCGCGCGCAAGGAACTCAAGGATGAGTTGCTCGCCCTGCGAAAGGTCACCACCACCCATCGTTCCGAAATTGCCGCGCTCAAGCGCGAAGTCAAGGCCTTGCGCGCGCAGCTCAAGACCCATGAGAAGGCCATCGGCCAACTGCCGGCGGCAGCGCCCGCTGCCGAGGCGCCTTCGGGGCGCCAGCTGCGCTTCAGCGCCGAGGGCTTCGCGGCCCAGCGGGCGCGGCTGGGGCTGTCGCAGGTGCAGATGGCGCAATTGCTAGGCGCGTCCGCGCTGTCGGTCTACAAGTGGGAATCCGGCAAGGCGCATCCGCGCGCCGCGCAGCTCGAGCGCATCGCCTCCATTCGCCAATTGGGCAAGCGCGAGGCCCTCGCGCGCCTCACGGCCGGGCAAGGTGGCTGAGATGCGCATCACCACCTGGAACGTCAACTCCCTCACCGCCCGCCTGCAGCACGTGCTGGACTGGCTGGCCGCCAACCCGGTCGACGTGCTGGCGCTGCAGGAACTGAAGATGACGGACGACAAGTTTCCGCTCGAGATGCTGCGCGAGATCGGCTACGAATCCGCCGTGTTCGGGCAGAAGACATACAACGGCGTGGCCCTGCTGTCGCGCACGCCGGTGGCCGACGTGGGACGCAACATTGTCGGTTTCAGCGACGAGAACTCACGCGTGATTGCCGGCACCGTGGATGCGCCGGGCGGGCCGCTGCGCATCGTCAACGGCTATTTCGTCAACGGCCAAGCGCCGGGCACCGACAAGTTCGACTACAAGATGAGCTGGCTGCGCGGCCTGCGTGACTGGCTGCGCGAGGAGCTGGCGGCGCACCCGCGCCTGGTGCTGCTGGGCGACTTCAACATCGCGCCGGAAGACCGCGACAGCTACGACCCGGTGGGGCTGGCCGAGACGATCCACCACACGACTGAGGAGCGGGAGCACTTCAAGGCGCTGCTCGGCCTGGGCCTCACCGATGCCTTCCGCCTGTTCGAGCAGCCGGAGAAGAGCTATTCGTGGTGGGACTACCGCATGCTCGGCTACCAGAAGAACCGCGGCCTGCGCATCGACCACATCCTGGTCAGCGAACCGCTGGTGCCGCTGGTCAGCGCCTGCAGCATCGACCGCACGCCGCGCAAGTGGCCCAAGCCGAGCGACCACGCGCCGGTGACGGTGGAACTACTGGGCTGAAGGCGCCGCGGCGCCGCTCAGGCCGCACGCGGCGACAGCGCCAGCGCCTGGGCCTCGTCCGCCGGGGCGCGCAACAGCAGCAGCCGCATGACAGCTTCGGCCAGGTTGCACAGCGTCTGGTTCTGCGCCGGGGTCAGCGTGCGTGGCTTGGTGTCGAGCACGCACACGGTGCCCATGACCAGACCTTGCGGGGTCACCAGCGGCGCGCCAGCGTAGAAGCGCAGGCCCGGCTCGCCGAGGACCATGGGGTGCATGGCGACGCGCGGATCGTTCAGCGCGTCCTGGATCACCGTCATGTGGTAGGGCGAATGCAACGCGTGCTGGCAGAACGACAGCTCCAGCGGCATGAAGGCGACCTCCAGGCCAAAGCTGCCCTGCAGCCATTGCGTGTGGTCGTCCAGCAGCGTGACGGCGGCAATGGGCGCATCGCACACCTGCGCCGCCATGCGGGCGATCAGCTGGAACAGGTCGTCGCCCTGGTGGTGCAGGGCATCGAGGCGGGCCAGCTCCAGCGTGCGCAGCCATCCTGCGACGTCGGTCTCCACCACCGGCGGGCGTGCAGGCGCCACCACCTGGGTGGGCACGGGCGGCAGCGCCAGGGGCAGCTTGACCACGGCCGCGGCGCCCAGTCGAATCACGGGCGCCGATGCGCGCTCGGCAGGCCGAGATGCGGCGGGCGGGTTGGCTGGGCTCCGGTTTCCGAACAGGAGCCGCAGGGCTGAAACAGGCATGGCGGATGCGAAAAAAGTACTGTCGTGCTCTTTTGGTTCGAATCCCATTGTGCCCTGCATCCAGACGGCGACCGGCAGGGCCCATCTGGCTGGCGTGAACTATTCCACCGTTTGCGCGGGGCCGCACCACCGCCTGCCCGGCAGGATGCCTCCGGCCGAATTCACGCCGGCTCGTCGTCGAGGCCCAGTTCCTGGATCTTGCGCGTGATGGTGTTGCGGCCGATGCCGAGCCTTTGCGCCGCCTCGATGCGCCGGCCGCGGGTGGTGACCAGCGCGGCTTCGATGAGCTGGGTTTCGACCTGGTGCATCAGCTGGTCCCACACGCCGGGCTGGCCGCTGGCCAGCAGGCGCATGGCCTCGGCCCGCAGGCCTTGCGGCCAGCCGTCCGGCGCGGCGGGCGGAACGGGTGCCGGCAAGGCGCCCGTGTCGAGCGGCTCGACCGGCGCCTGAGATATCGCAGCAAAATCAGCCTCCATCGTCATGGATACGGCGCTGGCAGCTATGGTTTCGATAGTTTCCAGTGCCCTGTCGGCCACGGGAAGCTGCGCGGCGCCCAGCACCTCGGGCGGCAGATCCTTGAACTCGATGACCTGCGCCGGGGCCATCACCGTCAGCCAGTGGCAGATGTTCTCCAACTGGCGCACGTTGCCCGGAAAGTCGAACCCCGCCAGCCGCGCCAGCGCCGCGTCGGCAAAGCGCTTGGGCTCCACGCCCAGCTGTCGCGCGCTCTGCTGCAGAAAATGCCGCGCCAGCGCGGGCACGTCGGCACGCCGCTCGCGCAGCGGCGGCAGGCGCAGGCGAATCACGTTCAGGCGGTGGAACAGGTCTTCGCGGAAGCTGCCGTCCTTCACCCGCTGCTCCAGGTTCTGGTGCGTGGCGGCGATCACGCGCGCGTTGGTCTTCACGGCGCTGTGGCCGCCGACGCGGTAGAACTGGCCGTCGGACAGCACGCGCAGCAGCCGCGTCTGCAGATCGAACGGCATGTCGCCGATCTCGTCGAGGAACAGCGTGCCGCCGTCGGCCTGCTCGAAGCGGCCGCGCCGCATGGTCTGCGCGCCGGTGAAGGCGCCGCGCTCGTGGCCGAACAGCTCGCTCTCCAGCAAATCCTTGGGAATCGCCGCCGTGTTGATGGCCACGAACGGCCCGCCGGCGCGCGGCGAATGCTTGTGCAGCGCGCGCGCCACCAGCTCCTTGCCGCTGCCCGATTCGCCGGTGATCAGCACCGTGACGTTGCTCTGCGACAGCCGGCCGATGGCGCGGAACACGTCCTGCATGGCCGGGGCCTGGCCCAGCATCTCGGGCGCCACAGTCTGCTGCTCGGCGGCGACCTCCTCGCGCTGGCTCTCGGCCACGGCGCGGTGGATCAGCTCGACCGCCTTGGGGATGTCGAACGGCTTGGGCAGGTATTCGAAGGCGCCGCCCTGGAAGGCCGACACGGCGCTGTCGAGGTCGGAGAAGGCCGTCATGATGATCACCGGCAGGCCCGGCAGGCGCTGCTTCACCTGGCCCAGCAGGTCGAGCCCGCTGCCGCCCGGCATGCGGATGTCGCTGACCAGCACCTGCGGCGGTTCGGCCTCGTCCTCCAGCGCGTTCAGCACCTCGCGCGGGTTGGTGAACGAGCGCGTGGCCAGCGATTCGCGCGACAGCGCCTTCTCCAGCACGAAGCGGATGGACTGGTCATCGTCCACGATCCAGATGGGTTTCATCAGTGTTCCCGGTTGTTCATTGCCGCACGGCTTGCTGCATCAAAAATCATAGCTGCTTGCGCTTGCTGTAGGCCGATTTCAGATTCATTTGGCTTGAAATCATTGTCTGGCAAGCGCAAGCCACTATCAATTTCGAACCACCCTGCCCCGCGCTCAAGGCAGCGGGATCAGGATACGGAAGTCCGTTCGTCCGGGCCGGCTGTCCAGTTCGATCACGCCGTGGTGCTGCTGCACGAAGGTCTGCGCCAGGGTCAGCCCCAGGCCGCTGCCACCCTCGCGGCCCGACACCAGGGGGTCGAACACGCGGTCCTTGATCGCCTCCGGCACGCCGGGCCCGTTGTCGATGACATGCAAGTCCAGTGCCAGGCGGCAGCGCTGCTTGCCGATGGTGATCTGCCGCGCCACGCGCGTGCGCAGCACGATCTCGGCGTCGCCCTGCGCGATGCGCTGGCCCAGCGCCTGCGCGGCGTTGTGCACGATGTTGAGCAGCGCCTGGATGAGTTGCTCGCGGTCGCCGCGGAAGTCGGGAATCGAGATGTCGTAGTCGCGCCGCACCGCCAGCCCGCGCGGGAACTCGGCGGCGATCAGCGCGCGCACGCGCTCGCACACCTCGTGGATGTTCACGTCGCCCACCACCTGCGGGCGGCGGTGCGGCGCCAGCAGGCGGTCCACCAGCTGCTGCAGGCGGTCGGCCTCGCGGATGATGACCTGCGTGTATTCGCGCAGCTCGCGGCTGTCGATCTCCATCTCCAGCAGCTGCGCGGCGCCGCGGATGCCGCCCAGCGGGTTCTTGATCTCGTGCGCCAGGTTGCGGAACAGCTCCTTGTGCGCGCGCGCCTGGTTGGCGGCGCGCTCCTCGCGCTCCTGGCGCGCCTGCTGCTCCAGCGGCACCAGCTCGACGATCAGCTCGCCCTTGGCTTCGGTCTGCGCCACGATGGCGTGCACCGGCCACGGCTCGCCACCCAGGCGGCGCAGCTGGGCCTCGTAGCGCAGCGCCGCAAACTGGTTGCCGTGCGCGCCCTCCAGCGCGTGCTGAAACGCGGCCGCGTCGGCAAAGTAATGCGTCAGCGCCGTGCCCTCGATGCTGCGCGACGGCAGGCCCACGGCGTCTTCGAGCGCGGCGTTGGCAAAGCGCACCACGCCGCCCGCGTCCACCACGGCCACGGGGGTGACCAGCAGATCGAGCGCCTGAAGGCGGGTGCGGGAAGATCGGTGGGCGGCGGGCATGGTGTGATAACCAATGCAAGCGGCGTGCCCGTCCGTGGGCCGTCGCTGCGCCATTTATACCAAATCAGGCCCCAGCGCTTGTGCAGCAAGCGCCAGCAGCTATCAATATCGAAGCATTCTGCGCAGGGTGGCCGCCGCGGCTCCGGCGGCCGCGCGGCGCGCTCAGCGCAGCCGCGACAGCTCGCGCTTCAGGCCGTCGATGTCGCTCTGGTTGCGGGCGATCGAGGCCTTCATCTCGGCCACGCGGTCCAGGTACTTCTGGTAGTTGCGCGCCTCGCCGCCGATCTTGTCGGGCTCGCCGTTGTTGTATTCCTTCACCAGCTCGGCCTGCTTGGCCTCGGCGCGGCGCAGTTCCTGCTCGAGGATGGCCTTGGCGTCGGAATCGCGCGCACGCTGCTCGGGCGTGTCAATGCGCGGGGCCGACGGCGGCGCGCTGGCCGTGCGCGGCGCCGCCGCGGCGCTGCGCGTGACGGGCGTTGGCGCCGGTGCGGCCGGCGCTGCTGCGGGCGCGGTGCCGCGCACCACGGTCACGTTGCCGCCTTCGACGAGCTTGCAGTCGCTGCGGCCCTTGATCTGGTTGGTGTATTCGTTGCCGCAGCGGTAGATGCGGTCCTGGGCCGACGCGGGCGCCGCCGCGCCCGCCAGCAAGCCGGCGGCCAGGCAGAGACAGGAAGTCAGCAGGAGAGGTTTCATGTCGGTGGTGTTCACGCGGCGGCCGGGGCCGGCACGCGTCTTAAAGCATTAAGTATCGAGCAAATAGACCCGCTTGACCACGCCATGTTCCCGCCCCACAAGGAAAAAGGGCGACCAAAGTCGCCCTTTTCGCCCGATTCGACTGCAATCGTTGTGATCAGATCACAGCGAGTAGTACATGTCGTATTCGGCCGGGTTGACCTGCACGCGGATGCGGTTGACCTCGGTCATCTTCAGCTCGATGAAGGCGTCGATCCAGTTGTCGGTGAACACGCCGCCCTTGGTCAGGAAGGCGCGGTCCTTGTCCAGCTCTTCCAGCGCCTGGTCGAGGCTGTGGCACACGGTGGGCACCAGCTTGTCCTCTTCGGGCGGCAGGTGGTACAGGTCCTTGGTGGCGGCCTCGCCGGGATGGATCTTGTTCTCGATGCCATCCAGGCCGGCCATCAGCAGCGCCGAGAAGCACAGGTAGGGGTTGGCCATCGGATCGGGGAAGCGCGCCTCGATGCGGCGTGCCTTGTCGCTGGCCACGTGCGGGATGCGGATCGAGGCCGAGCGGTTGCGGCTGGAGTAGGCCAGCTTCACCGGCGCCTCGAAGTGCGGCACCAGGCGCTTGTAGCTGTTGGTGGTGGGGTTGGTGATGGCGTTCAGCGCGCGGGCGTGCTTGATGATGCCGCCGATGTAGTACAGCGCCGTGTCCGACAGGCCCGCGTAGCCCTTGCCCGCGAACAGGTTCTTGCCGCCCTTCCAGATCGACTGGTGCACGTGCATGCCGCTGCCGTTGTCGCCGTGGTAGGGCTTGGGCATGAAGGTGGCCGTCTTGCCGTAGCTGTCGGCCACGTTCCACACCACATACTTCAGGCGCTGCGTCCAGTCGGCGCGTTCCACCAGCGTCGAGAACTTGGTGCCGATCTCCATCTGGCCGGCGCCCGCCACCTCGTGGTGGAACACCTCGACCGGCACGCCCAGTGCTTCGAGGATCAGCACCATCTCGGCGCGCATGTCGTGCGTGCTGTCGACCGGGGCCACGGGGAAGTAGCCGCCCTTGGTGGTCGGCCGGTGGCCGCGGTTGCCGCCTTCCAGCTTGGCGCCGGTGTTCCAGGGCGCCTCGTATTCCTCGATCTGGTAGAAGCTGTGGCCGGGCTCGGTGCTCCAGCGCACGCCGTCGAAGACGAAGAACTCGGGCTCGGGGCCGAAGTAGGCGGTGTCGCCGATGCCGCTGGCCTTGAGATACGCCTCGGCGCGCTTGGCCAGCGAGCGCGGATCGCGCTCATAGGCCTTGCCGTCGCCCGGCTCCAGCACGTCGCAGGTCAGCACCAGCGTGGGCTCTTCGTAGAACGGGTCGATGTAGGCCGTGCCGGGGTCGGGCATCAGCAGCATGTCGGAGGCCTCGATGCCCTTCCAGCCGGCGATCGACGAGCCGTCGAAGGCGTGGCCTTCGCTGAACTTGTCCTCGTCGAAGTGCGACGCCGGCACGCTCACGTGCTGCTCCTTGCCACGGGTGTCGGTGAAGCGGAAATCGACGAACTTGCACTCGTTTTCCTTGACGAGTTTCATGACGTCGGCGACGGACTTGGCCATCAGGTTCTCCTAAGCGGGGTGGGTGGTTTGAAAGGGTAACGGCGTGGGAAATGCAGCTTCCATGCCAACGCTGCGGCGCCCCGCAACGGCCGGCCACGGTCGTCATGCACGCGATTTTGCCTGTTCCTGAGCACGCTGCCGGCGCACGGCCGCGAATCTGCCGGGCACGCGCACCCCATCTTGGTGCATTCGTGCGGCATGCACCAAACACGGGAACTCAAGGACGCACCAGTTCGGGGCCATAGCGCAGCTGGTAGGGCAGCAGCCAGGCGCGCAGGTTGGCATAGGCCGCCGGCACCGCCTCGGCGGCGCCTTTCACGCCCAGCTCGATGTGTCGGCCGTGCTGCGGGTGGTCGACGCTGGGCAGGCTGAACACCTTCACGCCGGGGTGCTCGGCCTCGACGCGTTCCATCACCGGCGACAGCTCGGCCTCCGCGCCGCCGAAGATGATGACCGAGCGCTCTTGCCAAGCGCGCTGGCGAAAGCAATGCGACCAATGCGTGTCCAGCGCCCATTCGATCATCGGCCAGGCCATGACTGGAAAGCCCGGTACGCAATAAATAGCACCCCCCGCAGGCCCCGCAACGCTGAAACCCGGGATCTGGTTGTAAGGGTTGGGCACGATGCCCGCCCCTTCGGGGAACACGCCCATGTTCAGCCGGTGCAGGTTGTCGGCGCGCTCGGGTTCCCACGGCACACCCTCCTGCTCGGCCACGGCCTGCAGTCGCTGCAGGATCAGGCGCTTCGCCTCGGGGTGCAGCGCCAGCGGCACGCCCAGCGCGGCGGCGGCGCACTGGCGCGTGTGGTCGTCGGGCGTGGCGCCGATGCCGCCGGTGCAGAACACCACGTCGCCCGAGGCGAGCGCGTGCCGCAGCGTCGCCGTGATGCGCGCCGGCTCGTCACCCACGTACTGCGCCCAGGCCAGCGGCAGGCCGCGTGCGCCCAGCAGCTCGATCACATTGGCCAGGTGCTTGTCGGCGCGCTTGCCGGAGAGGATTTCGTCGCCGACGATGATGAGGCCGAACGACGGCACACGGGAGGATTCAGCTTGAACGGTTTGCATCGCGCCAGGGAACATCGGTGATGGAAGTGCGGGCATCGGCCGGTGGCAGCGCCCCCGCGGGTGGCGGTGCGGGCGGCGGCACCGGCTGCACGGCGCGCAGCTGCACCAGCGCATCCAAGCAGTAATGCGCGAACCACAGCGACGAGAACACGAACACGAAGGTGTAGATCCAGATCGCCAGCGGCACCAGCACCACGAACAGCGCCGCAAACAACACGCCCGAGGCCCACACGATGCCGGGCGCCGCGCCCATGTAGCCGGTGGCAATGCCCATGGCCAGCAGGGGCCAGCGGTGGGCCTTGAAGACGGCCGCGCGCTCGGCGCTGCTGGCGTAGTCGGCCAAGGCATCGAAGCTCATCACGCGGTAGGTCAGCCAGCCCCAGATCAGCGGCGGCAACAGCAGCACCAGCGGCGGAATCAGCCACAGCGGCAGGCTCACAATCAGCGCCACCACCGCCACCAGCAGCGAGCCGGCCGACCAGCCGATGGACGCCGCCAGCGACGCCCCGCCCTGCCGCCGCAGCGCCGGAAAGCGCCGCTCGGCCACTATGCGCGCCAGCGTCGGCGTCATCAGCGTCGACACCAGCACCAGCGAGGTCAGCACGATCACCGGCGTGGCCAGCGCCACCAATGCGAACGGCGCCAGCAGCGCCGCCAGCCCACCCGGCCAGCCCACCTGCAGGCGGTCATCCAGCCAGCCGACCACCGACCAACTGGCCAGCGCCGCGCGCATCCATTCGACCGCGCCGCTCCAGAAGAAATAGCCCAGCCCCAGCGCCACGACAGTCATCACCGCCAGCGGCAGCAATGTCATGCCGATCACGCGCGGCAGCAGCGCGTGGCCGAGCGCGCGGACGAAGGCGTCGAGGACGCGTTGGATCATGAACGGAGCATAGCGCGGCGGCTCCTGCGGCTGACCAGCCCCTGCGGGATGCGCCGGTGCGCTGGCCCATCAGCCTTTCAGCGCCGGAAAGTCCTCTTCGAAGTACTCGAACTCCCCGCCCGGCGTGGCCTCGCTGCGCTCATGCTCTGCCCTGCGCATCTGCACGCGGCGGATCTTGCCGCTGATGGTCTTGGGCAGTTCGGTGACGAACTGGATGCGCCGCACGCGCTTGTAGGGCGCCAGGCGCTCGCGCGAGAAGGCCAAGATGGCCTCAGCCAGTTCGGCGCTGGGGTGCTCGCCCGGCATCAGGGTGACGAAGGCCTTGGGCACGGCCAGACGCACCGGGTCGGGGCTGGGCACGATGGCGACTTCGGTCACCGCCGGGTGCTCGATCAGGCAGCTTTCCAGCTCGAACGGGCTGATGCGGTAGTCGCTGGCCTTGAACACGTCGTCGGCGCGGCCGACGAAGGTGATGTAGCCGTCGGCGTCGCGCGTGGCGGTGTCGCCGGTGCGGTAGCAGCCGTTGCGCATCACTTCCGCGGTCTTCTCGGGGCTGTCCTCGTAGGCCTCCATCAGGCCCAGCGGGCGCACCGCCAGGTTCAGCGACACCTCGCCCTCGTCGGACGGATGTTCGTCGATGTCGAGCAGCACCACCTCGTAGCCGGGAAGCGGGCGCCCCATGCTGCCGGGCTTGACGGGCTGGCCGGGCGGGTTGCCGATCTGCGCCGTGGTCTCGGTCTGGCCGAAGCCGTCGCGCAGGGTCAGGCCCCAGGCGTTCTGCAACTGGTCAATGATCTCGGGGTTGAGCGGCTCGCCAGCGCCGATCACCTCGCGCAGTGCCAGCCTGCTGCGCCAGGGCGCCAGGTCTTCCTGGATCAGCATGCGCCACACGGTGGGCGGCGCGCACAGGCTGGTGACCTTGTACTTCTGCAGCACGCCCAGCAGCGCCGCGGCCGAGAAGCGCGCGTAGTTGAAGATGAAGATGGTGGCGCCCGCGTTCCAGGGCGCGAAGAAGCAGCTCCACGCATGCTTGGCCCAGCCGGGCGAGCTGATGTTGAGGTGCACGTCGCCCGGCTGCAGGCCGATCCAGTACATGGTGCTGAGGTGACCCACCGGGTAGCTCTGGTGCGTGTGCAGCACCAGCTTGGGCTTGCTGGTTGTGCCGCTGGTGAAATACAGCAGCAGCGGGTCGGTGGCCTGCGTCGGGCCATCGGGTGCAAAGGTGGCGGGCACGCTGCCGCTGTCGTCGAAGCTCAGCCAGCCTGCCACCGACGCGCCGACGGCAATGCGGGTGTAGCTGCCGGGCAGCGCGGCAAACTTGGCGGCGTGCTCGCTGGCCACCACCACGTGGCGCACGTTGCCGCGCTCCAGCCGGTCCTGCAGATCGTCGGGCGTGAGCAGCATGGTGGCCGGGATCATCACCGCGCCGAGCTTGATGCAGGCCAGCATCAGCTCCCACAGCGCCAGCTCGTTGCCCAGCATCAGCAGCACGCGGTCGCCGCGGCGCACGCCCTGGGTACGCAGCCAGTTGGCGACCTGGTCGGAGCGTTCGCTGAGTTGCGCAAAGCTGCGCTTCACCTCGCTGCCGTCCTCGCCCACGATGTGCAGGGCCGTGGGTTCGTTGCCGCGCGCCATGGGGTCGAAGTAGTCGAGCGCCCAGTTGAACGGGCCCAGCTGCGGCCAGCGGAAGTCGCGGTAGGCGGTGGCGTAGTCGGTGCGGTGCTGCAGCAGGAAGTCGCGCGCCGCGATGAAGGCGCTGGCTTGGTCGGCCATGGCGGTGTCTCCGGTGTCGTTGTCAGGCGATGCGCCCTGCCGCACACTGCCACAGGGCTGCCGGATCATCTTAGCCGAGCCGCCACGCACCTTGCCGGCAGCAAGATGCCAGCACCCAGAATTCAAGCGAAAAGTGGCTGAAGCGCCCGTCCCACAAGCGCTGGCAGCTATCAATAAAGAAGCATCAAGGTTGCTGCCGCGGTGCCGGCGCCTTGGGTGCGGCCGGCACCTCGCGCCAGTGCACGTCCTGCACGCGCGTGGGCACCGATGCACCCGTCACATCGGCCGCGTCGGCGCGCGGCGTGGCGCTGCCGGGGTGCTGCTGCGGCCAGCGCTGGCGCGTCATCTCGCGGTAGCGGCGCCACAGCACGGTGACGGCGGCGGGCCGGCCGGTGAACAGGCTGCTGATCAGGCTGACGACGACCATCACCACCAGCCAGATCGCCAGGCTGGCGGCGAACACCAGGCCCAGCATGGCCAGCATGGCCCACACCAGCAGGCCGAGCACCACGCTCATCACGCGCCCCAGCCCACCGCCGGCAGCGGGCGAGGAAGAAGGCAATTGATGGAAAGACATACCGTTCATGCTCCGTCAGACCATGCGTCGGGTCGAAAGTTCAGCCGCCTCAGCCGGCCTTAAGGCAGCAGCGCGAGCGCGTGCAGATAGTCGGTCGCGCGCATCAGGGTACCCCAATCCGCCGCGGCTTGCCGGGGCAGCAGCGCGCGGCGGCGGGCGTCGCTGGCGCCGGAGGGCGCCCAAGCGCCCTTGATCTGTGCCTCGGCCAGGCCGTCGATGGCGTCGTCGAGCACGCTGCCGGCGCCCAGCGACTGGTTGCACAGCAGCGCCAGGTCGCAGCCGGCGTGCAGCGCGGCCAGCACGGCCTCGGTCGGTGTCACGGTGCGGCCCTCAATGTGGCGCGCGGCTTCCATGCTCAGGTCGTCGGTGAAAATGGCGCCACCAAAGCCCAGGCGCTGGCGCAGCACGGCCTGCAGCCAGCGGGCCGAATAGCCGGCGGGGTGTGAATCGACCTTGGGGTATACGACGTGCGCGGCCATCACCGCATCGAGCGACATGCCCAGCCAGCCATAGGGCGCGGCATCGTCGGCCAGGATGGCCTTGAGCGAGCGGCGGTCGCGCGGCAGGTCGGTGTGCGAATCGGCGGCGACGAAACCATGGCCGGGAAAGTGCTTGCCGCAATTGCCCATGCCGGCGCGCAGCAGGCCGTGCATCACGCTCTTGGCCAGCATGGCGACGACGCGCGCGTCGGCGTGGAAGGCGCGGTCGCCGATGACGCCGCTGGGACCCCAGTCGAGATCCAGCACGGGCGTGAACGAGAAATCGACGCCGCAGGCCCGCAGCTCGGCCGCCAGCACATAGCCGCAGGCGGTGGCGGCGTCCTGTGCGCGCATGGCATCGTGCATCCACAGCTCGCCCAGCGCGCGCATGGGCGGCAGGTGGGTGAAGCCATCGGTGCGAAAGCGCTGCACGCGGCCGCCTTCGTGGTCGACGCAGATCAGCAGGTCGGGCCGCAGCCGCTTGACGCTGGCGCAGAGCGCCGTGAGCTGCGCGCGGCCCTGCCAGTTGCGCCCGAACAGAATCAGCCCGCCCACCAGCGGATGCGCCAGGCGGCGGCGGTCGTCGTCGGTCAGCTCGGTGCCAGCGATGTCGATGATCAGGGGGGCGTGCTGCATCATGGGTTCAGGTGGGGTGAGCTTCGACAGCCTGAACAGCCGGACGCAGAGGACGCAAAGATTTCGCAGAAAGCGCAGAAGAAAACCAATAAAAGGGTTTCCTGCATTTTTTGCGTCCTCTGCGTCCGGCTGTTCAAGGCATCCAAGTATGCGGCGAATCAGCCCACCGTCAGCGCGGCAGCTTCTCCACCACGCAGAAGCTGGCCGCGTACTCGCTCTCGTCGGTCACGCTGATGTGCGCGGCCAGGCCCTGCGCCTCGAACCACTCCTTCAGCCCGCCGTGCAACACGATCATCGGCTCGCCGCTGGGGCGGTTGGCGATCTCGCACAGGCGCCAGTGCATGGGCAGGCGCATGCCCAGGCCAATGGCCTTGCTGAACGCCTCCTTGGCCGAAAAGCGCGTGGCCAGGTAGCGCAGGCCGCGCTCGGGCCAGCGTGCGCTGCGGCGGCGCCACACGGCCAGCTCGGTCTCGCTCAGGATCTTCTGCGCGAAGCGCTCGCCATGCCGCTCGAAGCTGGCACGGATGCGGCGGATGTCGCAGATGTCGGTGCCGATGCCGTGGATCATCCCGGCATCTCCAGCGGCACGCGCGCCAGCAGCTCGAAGCGCGGGACGGCCTCCTCCAGCTGGCCCAGCACCAGCGCATTGAACACGGCGCGGATGACGATGCGGCGCGCGTTCCAGTCGTCGGCAATTTCGCGCGCCGCACGCTCGCTGGCCACGGCGGCCAGGGTGATGTGCGGCACGAAAGGCCGGTCGGCCCGCCGCGCGCCGGCGAACAGGCTGCCGGGCCGGTGCAGGCTGTCGTGCCAGCGGCCCAGCGTGCTCAGGCCCTCGTCGGGCAACAGCAGCACGTGGGCTGCGCCCTGCCCCGTCCACCACGGCATGGCGCGGCGAAACACCGCATCGCACGGCCACAGCGTGGCGGCCACCTCGCGCAGTTGCGACAGCGCCGGCCCCTCGGCCACCGACTGCGCGAACACCAGGGTGACATGCGGGCCGAGCAGCGCTGCCTGCGGATCGTGCGCGCGCCGCACGGCGTCGATGGTGCGCTCGTCGGCCGCGCTGAGGTGCGGGAAGGCGGTGACGTAGAGCATCTAAGCCGCCGCGAAGGCCGCGTCGATGCAGCGCAGGTAGTCGCGCACCGTGGCGGCGTAGCCCAGCTCCAGCGCGTCGGCGATCAGCGCATGGCCGATCGACACCTCGGCCACGCCGGGCACGGCGCGCAGGAAGTCGGTGAGGTTGTCGCGGTTCAGGTCGTGCCCGGCGTTGACGCCCAGGCCATTGGTCAGCGCGGCCTGCGCGGCGCCGCCGTAGGCGATGAGTTGCTGCCGGCGTACGGCCGGATCGGCGTGCGCGGCGGCATAGGGCTCGGTGTACAGCTCGACGCGGTCGGCACCGACCTCGGCGGCCCAGGCCATCAGCGCCGGCGCCGGGTCCATGAACAGGCTGACGCGCACGCCCAGGCTGCGGCATTCGGCCACCAGGGGCTTGACGCGCGCGCGCACGGCTGCATCGTCCAGCTGCCAGCCGTGGTCGCTGGTGAACTGGTCTTCGCTGTCGGGCACGAAGGTGGCCTGGTTCGGACGCACGTCGCGGATGAAGGCCATCAGGTTCTGCGTCGGGTTGCCCTCGATGTTGTATTCGCGGCCGGGCCAGCGCTGCATCAGCGCGGCGAGTTCATGCACGTCGGCGGCACGGATGTGGCGCTCGTCGGGCCGCGGGTGCACGGTGATGCCGTGCGCGCCGGCCTGCAGGCACAGCTCGGCCGCGCGGGTGACGCTGGGAATGCCCAGGTGGCGCGTGTTGCGCACCAGGGCGACCTTGTTGACGTTGACCGACAGCTGGGTTTGGGGGGTGGTGGTGTTCACGACAGGCTCTGCAGATCCATCATCAGCTGCCGCGTGCGCAGCGTGCCGACGCCGCAATGGTAGTGGAGCAGCGCGCGCAGCTGCTGGCGCAGGCGGGTGCGCGCGTCGGCCGGCAGGCCGGCCACGGCGTGCAGCGTCGCCAGGAACGGCGCCGCGTCGTCCATCGCCGCAGCCAGCGCCTGCCAATGGCTGCCCATCAACCAGCTGTCATCCTCGTCGTGTGCCGCGCGCAGGCCGCCTTCGGCCACCAGGCGGTATGACGCCTCGGCAGCCAGCGGCGCGAAGGTGAGCGTCTGCGCATCCAGCGCGGGCAGGTGGCCGGTCTCGCGCAGCAGCAGCAGTTCGAAGGCGCGCAGCGCGGCGGCCACCAGCGGCTCGGCATGCTCCGACGCCAGCACCTGCACCAGTGCGGCGTAGGCGTCGAACAGGCGCGGGTGCGCGTCCTCGCGCGCCAGCAGGCGCAGCAGCAGTTCGTTGGCGTAATAACCCGACAGCAGCGCTTCACCGGTGGGCATGACCTGGCCGCCACCCCATTCGGCGCTTTTCAGCGTGCGGATTTCGGCGTCGCCGCCCCAGCTGAGCGACAAGGGCTGCAACGGCAGCAATACCGGGCGGAAGTTGGACGAGGGCCGCTTGGCCCCCTTGGCCACCAGCGCCACGCGGCCATGCGCGCGTGTGAAGGCCTCGACGATGACGCTGGATTCGCTCCAGTCGTAATGGTGCAGCACGTAGGCGGGCTCGTGCGCGACGCGTTTCATGGGTGGGTGGGAAAGCTGGCCTCGTCGGCCAGCATTGCAAAAAACATAGCTTCTTGCGCCTGATTCATAAGGATTTCAGATAGTTTTATATCTGAAACCCTTATATAGCAGGCGCAAGCAGCTATCAAAATAAAACCGTGCCGGATGGATGGCGCGGCTCATTCATAGCCGAAGCTGCGCACGCGCGCCTCGTCGTCGGCCCAGCCGCTGCGCACCTTCACCCACAGCTCGATGAACACCTTGCAGTCCATCAGCTTTTCCAGCTCCTGCCGCGCCTCGGTGCCGATGCGCTTGAGGCGCTCGCCCTTCTCGCCGATCACCATGGCCTTGTGGCCGTCGCGCTCGACCACGATGGTGGCGGCAATGCGCACCATGCGGCCGTGCGCCCTGCTCTTTTCTTCCTTGAACTGGTCGATCACCACGGTGGAGGTGTAAGGCAGCTCGTCGCCCGTCAGGCGGAACAGCTTCTCGCGCACCACCTCGCTGGCCAGGAACTTCTCGCTGCGGTCGGTCAGCTCGTCATCGCTGTACCACCAAGGTTGCTCGGGCAGGTAGCGCTCGCAAATCTGCAGCAGCCTGCGCACGTCCTTCGGCTGCTTGGCCGACATGGGCACGAATTCGGCGAACGGGTGGCGCTCCTGCATGTCGCGCAGCCAGGGCGCCACCTCGGCGCGGCGGTGCACGGTGTCGAGCTTGTTGGCCACCAGGATGGCGGGCGTGCCCGCCCTGAGCAGCGACAGCACCTTGGCATCGCCCAGCGTGAAGCTGCCGGCCTCGACCACGAACAGGATCAGGTCGACACCGTCGATGGCGCCCAGCACCGTCTTGTTGAGCGACTTGTTCAGCGCCGCCGAGTGCTTGGTCTGGAAGCCCGGCGTGTCGACGAACACGAACTGCGTGCCGCCACCCTGCTCGTTGGTCAGCGTGCGGATGCCGGTGATGCGGTGGCGCGTGGTCTGCGCCTTGCGACTGGTGATGCTGATCTTCTGGCCCACCAGCGCATTCAGCAGCGTGGATTTGCCGACGTTGGGTTTGCCGACGATGGCGATCAGGCCGCAGCGCTGCACCGGCTCGGCGCTCAGGGGTTCAGCATCATTTCGGCCGTCAGGCGGCGCCGGATCAGCGCCGGCAGCTCTGTTTTCAGGAGTATTCATGTGGCGTTCGATTCCAGCATCTGCAGCATGGTGGCGGCCGCCGCCTGCTCGGCGGCACGGCGCGAAACGCCCTGGCCCAGCGCTTCCAGATCGAGCTGCGGCACCCGGCACGCCACCTCGAACGTCTGGCGGTGCGCGGCCCCCAGGATCTGCGTCACCTCGTACTGCGGCAGCGCCATCTTGCGCCCCTGCAGCCATTCCTGCAAGGCGGTCTTGGCGTCCTTGGCGGCGGCGGACATGGCGGGAGAAATCTCGACCCGCTCGAACAGCCGGCGCACCAGCGCATCGGCTGCAGCCGGGCCGCCATCGAGGTACACGGCGCCGATGATGGCCTCCAGCGCATCGGCCAGGATGGAGGGGCGGCGCTGGCCGCCCGAGCGCATCTCGCCCTCACCCAGGCGCAGCAGCGGCGACAGATCCAGTTCCAGCGCCAGACGGTGCAGGCTGTCCTGCCGCACCAGGTGCGCACGCAGGCGCGACAGATCGCCTTCGGCCCCGCTGCCCAGCGCCTCATACAGCATGTGCGCCACGGCCAAACCCAGCACCGAATCGCCCAGGAATTCCAGGCGCTCGTTGTGGTCGGCCGAATAGCTGCGGTGCGTCAGCGCCTGCTGCAACAGGGCCGGCGTCTTGAACGGGTACTGCAGCCGCGCCTGCAAGGCCTGCAGGCTGGCGAGCGCACTCACGGGGCGCGCCGAGCGGGGGCGAGACTCAGTTATAGCCACTCGCCGACGAGCCGCGGTACTTGAGCAGCAGATAGGCTGGGCCAGCGAGCGGAATTTCCTTGTCGTAAGCGAACTCGACCACCACCTTGTCACCCTGCTTGGTGATTTCCAGGTCCTTGCCGGAAATGGAGCTGATGTAGTCCACGGCGGCCGTGCGGTCGAAGGCGGCGCGCACCGCGGGCACGGTGTCGCCGTCGGCAGCGGCCTTCTTCACGGCCTTCTGGATCGCCATGAACTCGGTCGCCGTGGGCAGCACGCGCGCGCCCACGATGGCCAGCAACGCCAGCACAATGCCCAGGATCAGCAGGCCGATGAAGGAAATGCCGCGCTGCGACGACAGACGTTGGTGCATCATTTTGTCCACTCGATGGTGAAGAGAATCAGTTGAAAGCGCCGATGCGCTTGAGATCGCCGAAGTTCATCCAGACGAAGAAGGCCTTGCCGACGATGTTGCCGTCGGGCACGAAGCCCCAGAAGCGCGAATCCAGCGAATTGTCGCGGTTGTCGCCCATCACGAAGTAATGGCCTTCCGGCACCTTGCAGCTCACGCCTTCGACGCTGTAGCGGCAATTGTCCTTGTATTGAAAGTCGAACGCGCCGGCGACGAAGCCGGGTCGGCGGTCGTCGACGATGATCCGGTGATTTTTCACGCCCAGTTGCTCGTCGAACTGCTTGTAGTACTCCATCGTCGATTCGTCGAAGAAGTCCGAGGCCACCGCGCGCGGCATGGGCTGGCCGTTCACCGTCAGCTGCTTGTTCAGGTACGACACCTCGTCGCCCGGTACGCCGACCACGCGCTTGATGTAGTCCACGCTGGGCTGCGGCGGGTAGCGGAACACCACCACGTCGCCGCGCTGCACGGGCTTGCCCTCGGTCAGGCGGGTGTGGATCACCGGCAGCTTGAGCCCGTAGGTGAACTTGTTCACCAGGATCAGGTCACCCACCAGCAGGGTGGGGATCATCGAACCCGAAGGAATCTTGAACGGCTCGAACACGAACGAGCGCAGCATGAAGACGATCAGGATCACCGGGAACAGCCCGGCGGTCCAGTCCAGCCACCAGGGCTGTGCCAGCACGCGCTCGCGCGCCGTGGCCAGGTCGCCCTGATCAACCTGCGTGATGCCCTGCGCGGCCAGATCGGCGCGGCGCTGGTCGGCCTGCTGCTGCAGCGCATCGGCCGCGGCGCGGCGGCGCGGCAGGAAGATGAAACGCTCGGCCAGCCAGTACAGCCCCGTCACCACGGTTGCCATGAACAGCAGCAGCGCGAAGTTGCCCTCGATGGCGCCCAGGTACCAGGCCGTGCCGTAGCCGACGAACGCGGCCAGGATGATCGCGGTCAGGATCGGCATCAGTCCTCCACCTGCAAGATCGCGAGGAAGGCCTCCTGCGGCACCTCGACCGAACCAATCTGCTTCATCCGCTTCTTGCCTGCCTTCTGCTTTTCCAATAGTTTGCGCTTGCGGGTGATATCCCCCCCGTAGCATTTTGCCAGCACGTTCTTGCGCAACGCCTTGATGTTCTCGCGCGCGATGATGTTGGCGCCAATGGCCGCCTGGATCGCCACGTCGAACTGCTGACGGCTGATGATCTCGCGCATCTTGGCCGCCACCGCACGGCCACGGTACTGGCTCTGGCTGCGGTGCACGATGATGGACAGCGCATCGACCTTCTCGCCGTTGAGCAGGATGTCGACCTTGACCACGTCCGACGGGCGGTATTCCTTGAACTCGTAGTCCATGCTGGCGTAACCGCGGCTGACGGATTTGAGCTTGTCGAAGAAGTCCAGCACGATCTCGCCCAGCGGCAGGTCGTAGGTCAGCATCACCTGCCGGCCGTGGTAGGCCATGTTGAGCTGCACGCCGCGCTTCTGGTTGGCCAGCGTCATCACCGGGCCCACGTAGTCCTGCGGCATGTACAGGTGCACGGTGACGATGGGCTCGCGAATCTCGTGGATCTTGCCCTGGTCGGGCATCTTCGAAGGGTTCTCGACCATGATGACCTCGCCGTCGGCCTTCTCCACTTCGTACACCACGCTGGGCGCGGTGGTGATCAGGTCCATGTCGAACTCGCGCTCCAGGCGTTCCTGCACGATCTCCATGTGCAGCAGGCCGAGAAAGCCACAGCGGAAGCCAAAACCCAGCGCCTGCGACACCTCGGGTTCGAAGTGCAGGCTGGCGTCGTTGAGCTGCAGCTTCTCCAGCGAGTCGCGCAGTGCGTCGTACTGGTTGGCCTCGGTCGGGTACAGCCCGGCGAACACCTGCGGCTGGATCTCCTTGAAGCCGGGCAGCGCCTTGTCGGCCGGCCCCAGGTTGTTGGGCAGCTTCTTTTCCAGCGTGATGGTGTCGCCCACCTTGGCGGCTTTCAACTCCTTGATGCCGGCAATGATGTAGCCCACCTCGCCCGCCTCCAGCGACTCGCGCGGCACCTGGCCGGGCGTGAACACGCCCACGTTGTTGGCCTCGTAGGCGGCGCCGGTGGCCATCATCTTGAAGCGCTCGCCCTTCAGCAGGCGCCCGTCGACCACGCGCACCAGCATCACCACGCCCACATAGGCGTCAAACCAGCTGTCGATGATCATGGCGCGCAGCGGCGCATCGGGCTGACCGCGCGGCGGCGGCACCTTGGCGACGATCTGTTCGAGCACCTCGTCGATGCCCATGCCGGTCTTGGCCGAGATGGCGATGGCTTCGCTGGCGTCGATGCCGATCACGTCCTCGATCTCGGACTTGGCGTTGTCGGGATCGGCCTGCGGCAGATCCATCTTGTTCAGCACCGGCAGCACCTCCACACCCAGGTCGAGCGCGGTGTAGCAGTTGGCCACCGTCTGCGCCTCGACGCCTTGCGAGGCGTCGACGACGAGCAGCGCGCCTTCGCAGGCCGAGAGCGAACGCGAGACTTCATACGAGAAGTCCACGTGGCCCGGCGTGTCGATCAGGTTGAGGTTGTAGACCTTGCCATCGCGCGCCTTGTATTGCAGTGCGGCGGTCTGCGCCTTGATGGTTATCCCCCGCTCCTTCTCGATGTCCATCGAGTCGAGCACCTGCTCGCTCATCTCGCGATCAGTGAGGCCGCCGCAACGCGAGATGAGTCGATCGGCCAGCGTGGACTTGCCATGATCGATGTGCGCAATGATTGAAAAATTTCTGATGTGGTCCATCAACGAATGCAGGCAAGTATTTGAATTACCGAGGCGCGCACATGAAAAAAGGGCGCGCCAGTGATGTGACGCGCCCTCAACCAACAATCTATGGCAACTGCGATAGTTGGGACTTCATTGTAGGCAAAAAAGCGCGTCACCATGAGCCCTTCTTCGTGGCCGCGCCACCGTTGCGGTGTAGCAACGCATCTTTATCAACAACTTATCAACAGTTTCCGAAGAACAATTTCTGGACAACCGGGATGTCCCGGGAACGGCACAGGAATGGCGAGAGGGCTTGTCACATCGTGGTGGCAAAAAACCCATTCATATGCGCGAAGCAGCCAGTCAGCGGCTCGAATTCTATCCAAATTCATATGTAGGCCCCGCGCATGACCAGCCTGTACACAGCTTGTCCGCTGCCACTGATCGGGCACCAGCGTCGTAAAAAACCCCAAGTCCGAGTTTGGAGCGGGGTTTTTAAGGGGTCATCAACGGTTGGGGCGTACCAGGACAAACTGCACCAGATCGCCGCGCTGGATCAGCATGTTCACCGGTCGATTGCGATCAGCCTTGCCCACTGCGGACTCGAACTCGCGCACGTTGTTGATCTCGACGTTGCCGACGGACAGGATCACATCGCCCTCGCGCAGGCCGGCGCGCGCACCAGCATCCGCCGCGGCTTCCACGCGCACGCCACGCTTGACCTTCAGTTCGCGTTTTTGCGCCTCGGTCAGATCCACCACCGTCAGGCCCAGGGCCTGCACCGTGCCGGCGGCCTTGGGCGCTTCGCTGCTGCGCGCAGCCGGCCGGCGGGCGGTCTGCTCGGGCTCCAGCTCGGCGATGGTGATGTTCAGGTCGCGGTTCTGGCCACGGCGGAACACCGTGATGGCGCTGCGCGTGCCCGGCTTCGTGTTGCCCACCTGACGCGGCAGGTCGGACGCCTTCTCGATGGCACGACCCTCGAAGCGGGTGATGATGTCACCCGCCTCAACGCCGGCCTTCTCGGCAGGAGAGCCCGCTTCCACACTGCGCACCAGCGCACCTTGCGGCTTGCCCAGACCGATGGATTCGGCCACCTCGCGCGTCACCTCGGCAATCTGCACGCCGATGCGCCCGCGCGTCACGCGACCGCTGGCGCGCAACTGTTCGCTGACGCGCATGGCCTCATCGATCGGAATGGCAAAGGAAATGCCCATGAAGCCGCCCGAGCGCGAATAGATCTGGCTGTTGATGCCCACCACCTCACCGCGCATATTGATCAGCGGACCCCCCGAATTGCCGGGGTTGACGGCCACGTCGGTCTGTATGAAGGGCAGGTAGTCACCCGTGTCGCGCTGCTTGGCGCTGACGATGCCGGCCGTGACGGTGTTCTCCAGCCCGAACGGCGAGCCGATGGCCATCACCCATTCACCCACGCGCAGGCGGTTCACGTCGCCGATGCGCACCGACGGCAGGCCCGTGGCCTCGATCTTGACCACCGCCACGTCGGTGCGCTTGTCGGCGCCGACGAGCTTGGCCTTGAATTCGCGCTTGTCGGGCAAGGTCACCAGCACTTCGTCGGCCCCGTCGACCACGTGGGCGTTGGTCATGACGTAGCCGTCCGGCGAGATGATGAAGCCCGAGCCGACGCCGCGCGGCACCTCGCGCTCCGGCTGTTCCTGCGGCGCCTGGCGCGGGCCCTGGCGTGGCACGTTGGGCAGTGGAATGCCGAAGAAGCGCCGGAAGAATTCCTGCATCTCCTCGTCCACCTGCCCGCCTCGCCCGGCGCCGGCACGCACGCGCTCGACGGTGCGGATGTTGACCACGGCCGGACCCACCTGTTCGACCAGATCGGTGAAGTCGGGCAGACCGCGCACCGAAGGCGCCACAGGCACCGGCGCCTGCGCCACCGAAATCGCCGGCATCGCCAGCGCTACCGCCGTCAGCAAGGGGGCTGCCATGGCGGCCACGCTCAATTTCTTCGTCATCAGCATCGGTCTTCAGCTTTCTTTTCTGGCTTGTTCATCCCAGGCCAAGCCGCTACCGGGCCCGGCCAACAACACGAAGGGGGCAGCGCACCCTGTTCAGGGCCGGCGCTCGAGACCCTGGACAAACGCTTGCAGCGTGGCGGCGGGCACTTCGCCCACCGCGCTGACCCACCACGGCCCTGCGCCATCCGGCCAACGCCGTACCAGCGCGTGGGTCGCGCCCATCGCAGAGGCCCCTTCGCGATCATGCCGCTGCGGATCGAACGGCTCCATGAACAGGGACACCGTGGCCAGCCCATCCGTGAAGATCCATTGCACGACCGAGGTCGACTTCGACAGCGGACGGCGATAACAGTTCCGTGACTGGAAACCCGGCACAGGCGCCTTGAGGCGCCAGCCTTCGGCCTCCGCCGTGGTCTGCACGCGTTCCGACTTGACGACCCGATAACCCTCGGTGTCGGACATCATCTGGCGCAGCTTGTCGGCCTGCACGGGCGCGTTCAACTGCAGTTCGGAAAAGGCCGCCTGTTCCAGCACACGTCCGCGGCTGTCCAGCGTCTGCGTCTTCACCACCATGCCGGTGCGCATTTCGCTCCAGATGCGGTAGCCGAAGCGCCAGGCATCGCGCGGCGTGAGCACCACGATGTCGGCGTCGAAGCCGGCCACACGGCCGTGACCCACCTCGCGGGCAGCATAGAAATCAGCGGTCGGAAAATCGTGCCCCACGCTGAGCAGGTTCGGGAACACCCCGCCCGCCTCGCGTTGATCGAGCTTGGCAACGCGCGCTTCGGGCAGGAAGGTGACCACCGATTCGTTGCGACGGAAAGTCGAGCGCGGCACGCCGGTCAAGGCTTCCACACGCTCCATCTGCACATCGCCCTCGCACACATGCCAGATGCGCGAACTGGACATGGCACCGGAAGCCGAGGAAACCACGAAGGTGCCCATGTAGGACGGCAGTTGCGCCGCCTGCTGCAGGCGCACCAGCCATTCCGCCACGCTGCGCTGCGGCGGCCCGACAGGGCGATCAGGTGCACTGCCACCGACTTGCGCCACACCTTGCGCACCGGCCAGTGTGAACAGACCACCCGCACACCATGCCAAGGCAGCCTGCTGCAAGCGCCGAGCCCACGATCGATGCTGGCCGCTCAACCCGCGGCCGCATGACCCCGCCCCCATCCGAACCGTCGCGCTCAACGCCCTGAACCCTCGAACGTGGCGTTGCGCAGGAAACCCGCCGCATTGCCCAGCGCCGTCGCGCCGGAGGTCTGTCGGTGCGCGGCCAGCAACTCGTCCAGCCGCGCATCGCGCAGCATCACGGCGCCGGCATCCGCCTCTGCCGGATTCGATGCCACGGTCACCGGCACCGGGGCCGCCAGCGTGGCGATCTGCGTCGGCGCGGGCGCACCACCTTGCGACAGCTGGACGCCAACACCGGCTTGCGGACCGATGCCACCCATCACACCCCAGCCGATGGCGGCCACGGCCGCAAAAGACGCCAGGCCAGCCACCATCTTCCAGCGGAACACGCCGTCATTGGCAGCTGGTTGTGCCACATCGCGCACCTGGATGGGGCTGGGCGCCGGCACCCTCGCCACAGGCGCCGCCTCCTGCTGCAGGCGCGCGCTCAGGCGGGCCACAAAGGCGCTGTCACGGCCACAGGCGGCCAGATCGGTGGAGCGCAGCACATCGCCCACCAGATGGTAGACCTGCCAACATTCGCGCGCCTCGTCGGACGCCATCATCTGCAGCGCCGCCGATGCGTCGGCCCCCCGCAGCTGTCCGTCCATCAGGGCCGACACCGTTTCGCGATCCAGTTGACTGTCGAGTTGAGTCTTCATGATTGAGCACCGTTACCGATTCGTCCCACCCACCGTTTACCAACGCTTGCCTGTCTGGTGGCTCAGCAAGGGCTTGACCCTGGCTGAAATCGCCTCGCGCGCCCGGAAGATCCGGGACCGCACCGTGCCGATCGGGCAATTCATCGCTTCCGCAATCTCTTCATAACTCAGCCCTTCGATCTCGCGCAGCGTCACGGCGGTGCGCAGATCCTCGGGCAGGGCCTCCATCGCCGCGTTGACCGCCGCTGCGATTTCGCGTGCGGCCAGTTCAGATTCAGGCGTAGATTCCGAGGTTAGTTCGTTTTCCCGGCGGGAAGTTTCATCGTCGTCGTCGGCCGAATGCAGGGCCGTCTCGGTCACCACCGGATTGCGCTTGAGTTCCATCAGCGACTTCTTGGCCGTGTTGACGGCGATGCGGTAGAGCCAGGTGTAGAACTGGGCGTCGCCGCGAAACTGGTGCAGCGCCCGCCAGGCGCGGATGAAGGTTTCCTGGGCGATGTCGGGCACCAGGTCGACGTCGCGCACCATGCGGCCGATCAGCCGCTCGATGCGGCGCTGGTACTTGATGACCAGCAGTTCATACGCCCGGTGGTCGCCCGCAGCGGCACGCTCCACCAGCAGTGCATCGCTGTCGGAGGGGGCTGGAGGAGCGGCGGCGGGTTCGGTCACGCGGAATCGGGCTTCAAAAACAACGACGCGCCCGACATCAGGCGCGTTCGGCATCGGCTCGGGGCACTGCGCCCTCCGTCGCCGAAGTCATGGGTGAATATAGCGCACAGCGCAACAGGTGCCAGCGCTGCGGGTCGACCGAGGCCTGGGCCCACAACCACCTCCCCCGTGAACTGCCGACGGGACGGAACCACAGCAGCATCCAGCGCTGGGCGTCCAGCCGGACCTGGACCTGAGCGCCCTCCTGCTCGCCATGCGAGTCGATGACCCACCAGCGCTCGCCATCCCAGCGCAGCCGGCGCGGCACCTGACCACGCCAGAAATGCCAGCAACCCAGCATGGCGGCAGTCGAAAAAACCAATAAAAAGATAGCTGCTTGCGCTGTGTGGGCGCCGGCTGGAGGCCAAAAAAATACTGAAACCAGCATCAGCAGTCCACCCGCCGAGAGTGCCGTCAGCCAGACCGCGAGCGCGCGCGTGCGGCCCACGGCATAGACCACCGCGGGCACGCCCCTCAAGATTCAGTGCTTTCTCGGGTCGGGCGCGGCGGCACGACGCCGCCGTCCGCTGCCGCCAGCAGCGTCATCAGACCCGCTTGAGAACCAGCGAACCGTTGGTGCCGCCAAAACCGAAGTTGTTCTTCAGCGCCACGTCCATCTTCACGTCGCGTGCGGTGTTGGCGCAGTAGTCGAGGTCGCACTCGGGGTCCTGCTCGAAGATGTTGATGGTGGGCGGCACCTTCTGCTCGTGCAGCGCGAGGATGGTGAACACGCTTTCGATGCCGCCGGCGCCCCCCAGCAGGTGACCGGTCATCGACTTGGTGGAGCTGACCACGGTGGACTTGGCGTGATCGCCCAGCGCCGCCTTGATGGCATTGGACTCGTTCACGTCGCCCAGCGGCGTGGAGGTGCCGTGCGCGTTGACGTAGCCGATCTGCTCGGCGTTGATGCCCGCGTTGCGCAGCGCGGCCACCATGGCGCGGCGCGGGCCGTCCATGTTGGGTGCCGTCATGTGCCCAGCGTCGGCGCTCATGCCGAAGCCGGCCAGCTCGGCATAGATCTTCGCGCCGCGGGCCTTGGCGTGCTCGTACTCCTCGAGCACGACGATGCCGGCGCCCTCGCCCAGCACGAAGCCGTCGCGGTCCTTGTCCCAGGGGCGCGAGGCCGTCTTGGGGTCGTCGTTGCGGGTCGACAGCGCGCGCATGGCGGCAAAGCCGCCGATGCCCAGCGGCGACACCGTGGATTCGGCGCCACCGGCCACCACCACGTCGGCATCACCGTATTCGATCAGGCGCGCGCCGTCGCCGATGCAATGCAGGCCCGTGGTGCAGGCCGTGGCGATGGCAAGGTTCGGCCCCTTGAAGCCGAATTTCATCGACACATGCCCCGCCACCATGTTGACGATGGAGGCCGGCACGAAGAATGGCGAAATGCGCCGCGCGCCACGCGCGGTGAATTCGCCGTGCGTCTCCTCGATCATCGGCAGGCCGCCGATGCCGGAACCGATCACGCAGCCAATGCGCGTGGCTTCCTCTTCACCCAGCGCCTCGCCCGTGGGCAGGCCGGCGTCGCGCACCGCCTCGGCGGCGGCCACGATGCCGTAATGGATGAAGGTGTCCATGGTGCGCGCCTCCTTCGCCGAGATGTGCGGCGAGATGTCCAGCCCCTTCACCTCGCCGGCGATGCGGCTGGCGAACTGGCTGGCGTCGAAGCGCGTAATGAGGTCGATGCCCGAGCGGCCGGCCAGCAGGCTGGCCCAGCTTTCCGCCACCGTGTTGCCCACGGGGCTGACGCAACCCAGGCCGGTAACTACGACGCGGCGTCGGGACATCGGTGGATCAGGCTTTCTTGCTGTTGGCGTAGTCGATGGCGGCCTGCACCGTGGTGATCTTCTCGGCGTCCTCGTCCGGGATCTCGATACCGAACTCGTCTTCCAGTGCCATCACCAGTTCCACGGTGTCGAGCGAGTCCGCGCCCAGGTCGGCCACGAAGGCCTTTTCGTTGGTGACTTGAGACTCTTCCACGCCGAGTTGCTCGGCGATGATTTTCTTGACACGTGCTTCGATATCGCTCATGGGTTCCCTCTGAGGGTGATGAAAAAAAGGATTTTACCCGCGCTTACAGCCGATATTCGGCGTGCAGGCGCGCTCGAAATGGTGTAGGGCCGTCAGGCCATGAACATGCCGCCGTTGACGTGCAGTTCCTGCCCCGTCACGTAGCCCGCCTCGGGGCTGGCGAGGTAGGCCACGGCAGCGGCGATGTCGGCCGGTGCGCCCAGGCGGCCCAGCGGAATCTGGCCGGCCAGCGCCTTCTGCTGCTCCTCGCCCAGCGCCGCCGTCATGTCGGTGGCGATGAAGCCCGGGGCCACGCAGTTGACGGTGACGCCGCGGCTGCCCAGCTCGCGCGCCAGCGCGCGCGTCATGCCCGCCACACCGGCCTTGGCGGCGGCGTAGTTGGCCTGGCCGGGGTTGCCCGAGGCGCCGACCACGCTGGTGATGCTGACGATGCGGCCATAGCGCTGCTTCATCATCGGCCGCATCACGGCGCGGCTCATGCGGAACACCGCCTTCAGGTTGGTGTCGAGCACGGCGTCCCAGTCCTCGTCCTTCATGCGCATGGCGAGCTGGTCGCGCGTGATGCCGGCGTTGTTGACCAGCACGTGCAGCGCGCCATGTTCCTTGACGATGGCGTCGATCAGGCCTTCGGCCGCCGCGGCGTCGTTGACGTCGAGCGCGGCGCCGCGGCAGTCCGGGTGCGCAGCCAGGGCAGCGCTGATCCTGCCGGCACCCTCTTCCGTGGTCGCCGTGCCGATCACCTTCATGCCGCGCGCGGCCAGCGCCTGCGCGATCGCGGCACCGATGCCGCGCGAGGCGCCGGTGACCAGGGCCACCTGGCCCGCCATGACGGTTTCAGACATTCGATTTCCCTCCAGCTCGTTGTTCAGGCCACCTGCGCCTTGACCTCGGCCAGGGAGGTCGGGTCGTACATTGCCAGCCCCGTCAGGTCGGCGTCGATGCGCTTGGTCATGCCGGCCAGCACCTTGCCGGGGCCGCATTCGACCACGGTGTGCAGGCCCATGGCCTTGATCTTGTGGATGCACTCGACCCAGCGCACCGGCCCGAAAGCCTGGCGGTACAGCGCGTCGCGGATGCGGTCGTGGTCGTCCTCGATGGCGACGTCGATGTTGTTGACCACCGGAATTTTGGGATCAGCGAAGTCCACCGCTTCCAGCGCGCCCTTCAGGCGCTCGGCCGCGGGCTTCATCAGGCTGCTGTGGAACGGCGCCGACACCGGCAGCGGCAGCGCGCGCTTGGCACCCATGCCCTTGAGCACTTCGCAGGCCTTGTCGACCGCGGCCTTGGTGCCGGCGATCACGGTCTGCACCGGGTCGTTGAAGTTGACGGCCTCCACGACTTCAGTGCCATTTTGGCCCATGGCGCCCGTCACTTCTGCGCAACCAGCTATTACTTTTGAAGCATCCAGACCCAGAATCGCGGCCATGGCGCCGGTGCCCACGGGCACCGCCTCCTGCATGGCCTGGGCGCGCAGGCGCACCAGCGGCACGGCCTCGGCCAACGGCAGCGCCTCGGCCGCGACCAGCGCGGAATATTCGCCCAGCGAATGCCCCGCCACCGCGGCCGGCAGCGCCCCGCCTTCGGCCCGCCAGGCGCGCCAACAGGCCACGCCGGCCACCAGCATCACCGGCTGGGTGTTGGTGGTCAGCGCCAGGTCTTCCTTGGGGCCGCCGGCGATCAGCGCGCCGATATCCTCATTGAGCGCGTCGGAGGCTTCGGCGATCGTCTCGCGCACCGCCGGGTGGTCGCCCCAGGCGTCCAGCATGCCCACGGACTGCGAGCCCTGGCCGGGAAATACGAAGGCGATGGGTTTCATGGCTCTCGAACTCAAATATGAACAAAAAGTGGCTTCAGCGCTTATGCAGCAAGCGCTGGCAGCTATAAATCAAGAAGCACCGCACCCCAGGTGAAGCCGCCGCCCACGCCTTCCAGCAGCAGCGTCTGCCCCGGCTTGACCTGGCCCGTGCGCACGCCATGGTCCAGCGCCAGCGGAATCGACGCGGCCGAGGTGTTGCCGTGGTCGTGCACCGTCACCACCACCTTCTCAAGCGGCAGGTGCAGCTTCTTGGCCGTGCCCTGCATGATGCGGATGTTGGCCTGGTGCGGGATCAGCCAGTCGATGTCGGCTTCGGTCTTGCCGGCCTTCTGGAGCACGGCGCGCGCCGCTTTGTCGAGCACGTTGACCGCCAGCTTGAACACCGCCTGGCCGTCCATCTTGAGCAGCGGATCGCCCAGCACCTGCCCGCCCGACACATGGCCCGGCACGCACAGGATGCCGACGTGCTTGCCGTCGGCGTGCAGGTCGGTAGCCAGGATGCCGGGCGTGTCGCTGGCCTCCAGCACCACGGCGCCGGCGCCGTCGCCGAACAGCACGCAGGTGGTGCGGTCGTTGAAATCGAGGATGCGGCTGAACACCTCGGCGCCGATCACCAGCGCCTTGTGCGCCGTGCCGTTGGCGATCAGCGCGTCGGCCACCGTCAGCGCGTAGACGAAGCCGCTGCACACCGCCTGCACGTCGAACACCGGGCAACCGGCAATGCCCAACTTGTGCTGCACGATGGCCGCGGTGGACGGAAACACCATGTCCGGCGTGGAGGTGGCAACGATGATCAGGTCGATGTCGCTGGCCTGCAGGCCGGCCGCCTGCAGCGCGGCCTGCGCCGCCGGCACCGCCAGCTCGCTGGCCGGCACATCGGGCGCGGCAAAGTGGCGCGCCTGAATGCCGGTGCGCTCGACGATCCATTCGTCAGAAGTCTCGATGCCCCGCGCGGCCAGTTCGGCCACCAAGTCGTCGTTGGTCACCCGGCGCGGCGGCAGGTAGCTGCCGGTGCCGGTGATGCGGGAATAGCGTCTTGTCATGGAATCTTCTTGTAATGCAGTGCGCCAACCTCAGGCAACGGACGGCACGGCCGGCCGGGCAGGCGCCGCCAGCAGGGGCGCGGCGTGGGCAATGCGGCTCTGCACGCGCGCCAGCAGCTGGTGGCTGGCCGCATCATACGCCCGGCACAGCGCCTGCTCGAAGGCCACGGCGTCGGCCGAGCCGTGGCTCTTGAACACCAATCCGCGCAGGCCCAGCAGCGCGGCGCCGTTGTAGCGGCGGTGGTCCATGCGCTTCTTCAGCGCGCTCAGCACCGGGTACGACACGGCGGCGGCCAGCTTGGTCAGCAGGTTGCGCGAGAACTCCTCGCGCAGGAACTGCACGATCATCATCGCCAGGCCCTCGCTGGTCTTCAGCGCCACGTTGCCGACGAAGCCGTCGCACACCACGATGTCGGCCGTGCCCTTGAAGATGTCGTTGCCCTCGACGTTGCCGATGAAGTTCAGGTCGCCCGAGGCCTTGGCGGCACGCAGCAGCTCGCCCGCGCGCTTGATCTCGTCGCTGCCCTTGATGGCTTCCTCGCCGATGTTGAGCAGCCCCACGGTCGGCTGGTCGTCGTTCTTCAGCACCGACACCAGCGCCGAGCCCATGACGGCGAACTGCAGCAGGTGCTCGGCCGTGCAGTCGACGTTGGCCCCCAGGTCGAGCACCGTGGTGGCGCTGCCCTTGGCGTTGGGCATCTGGGTGGCGATGGCCGGGCGCTCGATGCCTTCGAGCGTCTTGAGCAGGTAGCGCGCGATCGCCATCAGCGCGCCGGTGTTGCCGGCCGACACCGCCGCCTGGGCCGCGCCGTCCTTCACCTGCTGGATCGCCACGCGCATGGACGAATCTTTCTTCTTGCGCAAGGCCACTTCCACCGCATCTTCCATGGCCACCACCTCGGTCGCGGGCACCACGCGGGCGCGCTCGTGGGCAAAGCCCTGCAGGTCGTCGGGTCGGCCGACCAGCAGCAACTGGGCGTCGGGGTGGTTGTCGAGAAACTGGCGGCAAGCCGGCAAGGTGACGCTGAGGCCGTGGTCACCGCCCATGCAATCGACAGCCAGAACGATCATGCAAGCCCCGTGCGAACACCGCGCCGCGATGGGCACGGATCGAAGAAAAACAGAGAAAACCCAGCCGCCAGAAACGGCAAAGGCCCGAGGCTACGCGGTGGTAGCGCCGGGCCCGGCAAGTATAGGGTGGGGCTGCCTCATGGCAGGGCCCCGGCCCTTTGCGTCAAGCCACGGAAGAATCAGGCTTCCGTCTTGGGCTTGATCACCTGGCGGCCACGGTAGAAGCCGTTGGGGCTGATGTGGTGGCGCAGGTGGGTTTCACCCGTGGTCGGCTCCACGGCGATGCCGGGGGCGGACAGGGCGTTGTGCGAACGGTGCATGCCGCGCTTGGAGGGCGACTTCTTGTTTTGCTGAACAGCCATGATGGCTCCTTTGATGTCTGGTTGAGGCCCCGGGGCAGACTGCCGCCTGGGGCAAGTTGGAAACCGTTTTGGCGCAACCGGCCGGGCCAACCCAGCCGCTCTTGCGCGCGAAGCCCGCGATTATAGCCCGAAATCGAGCTGATTCGCCAGTGTTGGCAGGCAGTTAGCGCCGTTTCAGTTGGGCTTGTCGTGCTTGAGGGCGGCCAGCGCGGCGAACGGATTGGTCTTTTCCTCCTGCGCCGCGTCGAAATCGGCGCTCTGTACCGACAGTTGCACCGCGTCGGGGCACTCATCGTGGCGCGGCACCAGCGGCAGCGCCATCAGCAGTTCGTCCTCGATCAGCGCGCGCAAATCGAAGTCGGGCGCCAGCGCCAGCACGTCGTCGTCCGAGGCCTCGTCCAGCGCCGCGGCGGTGTCCTCGTCGGGCACGAAGACGAAATGGCGGTCCACCGCCAGCGGCACGCGCACCTCGCCCATGCAGCGCTGGCAGGTCAGCGGCAGCGTGGCCTGCGCGCGCAGGTGCAGGGCCGGGCGGCGGCTGCCATCGACGGCGCTGCGCTGCTCGCCGTCGGCCTGCCAGTCAATGGTCAAATCCGCCTCTGGCGCCCGCAGTTCCTGCGCAAGGCGCTCATATTTTTGTATCGAATCATGGGCCGACAGGCTGGCCTTGGCCTGGGCGAAGGCCGCCACGTCGAGCCGGCCGGGGGCAAACGTCTTGCTCATCAAGGCAGTGTAAGAGAATCGCCGCCATGATCCCGACCGCCGCCCGCCTGCTGATCCTGGGTTCCACCTCACCCTACCGGCGAGAACTGCTGGCCCGGCTGGGCCTGCCCTTCACCACCGAGGCGCCGCGCGTCGACGAAACCCCGCAGCCCGGCGAATCACCGCGCGACCTGGCGCTGCGGCTGGCGCTGGCCAAGGCGCGCGACGTGGCCGGTCGGCATCCCGAGGCCATCGTCATCGGCTCCGACCAGGTGGCCGACCTGGCGGGCGAGCCGCTGGGCAAGCCCGGCACGCACGAGCGCGCCGTGGCGCAGCTGCAGCGCATGCGCGGGCAGACGGTGATCTTCCAGACCGCGCTGGCGGTGGTGTGCGCGGCCACGGGTTTCGCGCAAAGCGACCTGGCCGCCGTCGAGGTGCGCTTCCGCGACCTGGGCAACGACGAGATCGAGCGCTACCTGCAGGCCGAGCGCCCCTACGACTGCGCCGGCAGCGCCAAGAGCGAGGGCCTCGGCATCGCGCTGCTGGAGGCGATCCACAACGACGACCCCACCGCCCTGGTCGGCCTGCCGCTGATCCGCACCGCCCGCCTGCTGCGCGCCGCCGGGCTGACGCTGCCATGAGCGCGCCCGCCGCCGCCAAGGGCACGCTTTACCTGGTGCCCACGCCGCTGGACCACGGCTGCAACACACAGTCGCCGCTGGAGGACGTGCTGCCGCTGGGCACGATCAAGGCCGCCGCCGCCCTCACCCACTGGATCAGCGAAAACGCCAAGTCCACCCGCGCCTTCCTCAAGCGCGTCGATGCGCTGGTGCCGCTGGCACAACCCATTCAGGCGCAGCAGATCACCGAACTGCCGCGCGAGGTGCACAAGAAGGGCGACCACGGCGGCGCGGCGCGCTTCGACGCCCGGCCGCTGCTGGCTCCCGCGCTCCAAGGCCAGAATGTGGGCCTGATCAGCGAGGCCGGCATGCCCGCCGTGGCCGACCCTGGCAGTTCGGTGGTGCGCGCGGCACACGATCTGGGCATCACGGTGGTGCCGCTGGTCGGGCCGGTGTCGATCCTGCTGGCGCTGGCCGCCAGCGGCCTGAACGGGCAGAACTTCGCCTTCGTCGGCTACCTGCCGCAGGACGCCGCCGCACGCACGCAGCGCATCCGCGAGCTGGAAGCCCTGGCCCACAAGACCGGCCAGACGCAGCTGTTCATCGAAACACCCTACCGCAACCCGGCGGTTTGGCAGGCGCTGCTACAGACGCTCAGGCCCGCCACGCGGCTGGCGGTGGCGCAGGGCCTGACGCTGACCGATGGCCGTGTGCAGGCACGTGCTGTCAGCGCCTGGCGGCAGGCCCGCACTGATGACAATGCCCTGGGGCGAGCGCCGGCGGTGTTTGCCATCGGGCCTTGAAGCTACCGCATGCAGCTTTCTCCGAGGTTGTAGGAGCGGCGGCAGCCGCGAAGACTTCGTCGCGCGCAGTGATACGCCGCCATCGCGGCTGCCGCCGCTCCTACAGGCGATCAGCCAGCCCGAAAGCCCATCGACATCAGCGCACGCTGGGCGCCACCTGCAGCGCCTTCACCGCGCCCTCGCCCATGGCCGCGCCGAAACGCTTGGCAAAGCGCTCGGCCAGGTTCTTTTTGTTGGTGTAGTCCACCAGTTTCTCGGCCTTCACCACGTCGCGCGCCACTGAATCCAGGCTGCCGAAGTCGTCGGCCAAGCCCAGCGCAACAGACTGCTCGCCGGTCCAGAACAGGCCGCTGAACATCTCGGGCGTTTCCTTCAGGCGCTCGCCGCGGCCTTTCTTGACGACGTCGATGAACTGGCGGTGGATCTGCTCCAGCATGGTCTGCGCGTGCTGCTTGTGCGCCTCGGACTGCGGGCTGAACGGGTCGAGGAAGCCCTTGTTCTCGCCCGCCGTGAGCAGGCGCCGCTCGATGCCCAGCTTGTCCAGCGTGTCGACGAAGCCGAAGCCGTTGATCAACACGCCGATGCTTCCCACGATGCTGGCCTTGTCGACATAGATCTTGTCGGCGGCCGAGGCGATGTAGTAGGCGGCCGAGGCGGCGGTTTCCTCCACCACGGCGTACACGGGCTTCTTGTGCAGGGCGCGCAGGCGGTGGATTTCGTCGCTGATCAGCCCCGCCTGCACCGGGCTGCCGCCGGGCGAGTTGATGAGCAGCACCAGCGCCTGCGCGCCCTTGTCTTCCATGGCACTGCGCAGCGCGGGCAGCACGAATTCGGCGCTGGCCTCGGCCTCGTCGGCGATCTCGCCCTTGATGGCGACCATGGCGGTGTGCGGCGTGGCGGGCGTGCTGGTGAGCAGCGCGTCGGAGAACAGCAGCCAGATGAGCGCGCCGAACAGCAGCATCCACAGCAGGCTGCGCACGATGCGCCAGCGGCGCGCGGCGCGGCGCTCGCGCACGTCGGCCAGCAGCAGTTTTTCAATCGCCTCGCGTTCCCAGTGGATGGTCTTGGCGTTCAGGGTGACTTCGTTTTCCATGGCGGTGTGCGCGGGATGCGCAAGGATGAAGGGCAGGTTGATTCCAACCGGATGCGATGAGGCAGCAGGTCGGTGTTCTACAAAAACAGGAGCTGCCAGCGCCTGATAAAAGACAGTTTCATCATCATTTCAATCTGAAATATAGGCGTAACGGGCGCAAGCAGCTATAAAAACAAAAGCATCGCCGCCGATGCCTTCAGAACTCGATCGGCTGCAGCAAATGGCTGGTGTGCCAGTGCACCACGCCGTCGCGTTCGCTCATGGCCACCTTGACCAGCCCGCCGCGGCAGGGCCCGCCGGCGCAGTCGCCGGTGTCGGGCGCGTAGGCGGCGCCGTGCGTGGCGCACAGCAGCCACTGGCCAGTGTCGTCGAACACGCGGTTGGGCTGGTAATCCAGCTCCATCGCCACGTGGGTGCAGCGGTTCAGGTAGGCGTGCGGCCGCCCTTCGAAGCGCACGGCAAAGGCGCGCAGCGTCTGGCCGCCGTAGACCACGTCGAAGGGCACGGCCAGGCCGCCCTCCTGCAGGTCGGCGCTGTTGCACAGGGGAATCGCTTGGCTGTCGTTGTCGGTCATGCGCGGGCAGCTATCAAAATATGAGTCCAGTCAGGCGTTGTCGGCCAGCCAGCGATGCAGTTCGGTGGCGGAATGGGCGATGAAGCGCGGGCGCAGGGCGCCGAACTCGCTCGGCTCGTGCGCGCCATAGCTCACGCCCACGCTGGCGCAACCGGCGTTCACCGCCATCTGCAAATCGTGCGTGGTGTCGCCGATCATCAGCGTGCGCTCGGGCTCGGCGCCGAATTCGCGCATCAGCTCGTGCAGCATGCGCGGGTGGGGCTTGCCGGCCGTTTCGTCGGCGGTGCGCGAGCCGTCGAAGATGCCGTGCAGCTGCCGCGAGGCCAGCACGTCGTCCAGCCCGCGGCGGCTCTTGCCGGTGGCCACCGTCAGCCAGTGGTGGCGTCTTTTCAGATCGGCCAGCATCGGCAGCACGCCGTCGAACAGGCTGATGTCGTGCTGGGTAGCGAGGTAATGGTGGCGGTAGCGCTCGCCCAGCAGCGGGTACTTGTCCTTCGGCACGTCGGGCGCGGCGTGCGCCAGCGCGGGCATCAGCGCCATGCCGATCACGTAGGCTGCCGCCTGGTCGGTCGGCCTGGCACCGCCCACGTCCAGCACCGCCTGCTGGATGCTGCGCACGATGATGGCGGTGGAATCGAACAGGGTGCCGTCCCAGTCGAAGCAGATCAGGTCGAATTGGCGCGGGCGGCTCATGCGGAGGGCGGGGGTTGCTTTGAAAAAGAGAGCAGATCGGCCGGCAGCGGCGCCAGCAGTTCGACGGCCTGCGCCGTGGCCGGATGCACGAACTGTAGCCGCCACGCGTGCAGGAACATGCGTCTGAGTCCTTGTTTCTGCAAGCTCTTGTTGCGCTCGAAGTCGCCATATTTGTCGTCGCCCGCGATCGGGTGGCCCTGCGATGCCAGGTGCACGCGGATCTGGTGCGTGCGGCCGGTCTTGATGGTCACTTCTAGCAGGGTGAAGTCGGGCAGGCGCTCGCGCACCTTGACCAGGCTGATCGAGCGCATGCCGTCCGGGTCGTCCTTGGTGGTGGTCTTCACGCGCCGCTCGCCCTCGCCTTCGCCGCCCGGCAACAGGTATTTGCGCAGCGGCACGTCGATCACTTTCAGTCGCTCGGGCCAGTCGCCCAGCACCAGCGCCAAGTAGGTCTTGCCTGTTTCGCGCTCGCGGAACTGGTCCTGCAGGTGCTTCAAGGCGCTGCGCTTCTTGGCGACGAGCAGGATACCGCTGGTTTCGCGGTCGAGCCGGTGCACCAGCTCCAGAAAGCGGGCATCCGGGCGTGCGCGCCGCAGTTGCTCGATAACGCCGAAGCTCACGCCCGAGCCGCCATGCACCGCCACGCCGGCCGGTTTGTCGAGCGCGATCAGGTGCTCGTCCTCCAGCAGGATGGGGAATTCGCGCGCCGGCGCGGCGGCGGCCTTGTCCTCGGGCGAGCGTTCGCTCACCCGCACCGGCGGCACGCGCACCACGTCGCCCGCCGCCACCCGCGTGTCGGCGGCGGCGCGGCCCTTGTTCACCCGCACCTCGCCGCTGCGGATGATGCGGTAGACGTGGGTCTTGGGCACGCCCTTCAGGTGGCGGATCAGGAAGTTGTCCAGCCGCTGGCCGGCGCTCTCGGCGTCCACCGTCAGCCAGCCGACCTCGGGTTTGCCCTGAGCCCCCGGCGGGGCTGCTTTGGCACCTATAATGCGATTCACTGGCAACCGGCCGTAAGTGGTTGAATTTGAAATGGAAGTCACCGCCCGAATGAACGGGTAGTCTATTCCACCCGCCCACAAGCAGCCGCCAGTAAAGGTCGATGCCGCACCTGCACAAGAAAGCGCCCTGCCCCCACTGAACCGGGCAGGCACGCCAAGAAAAGCGCAGGATCAGGCCGACGCGATGAAACCCCTACGGAATACCCATGACCGGCAGGCCGCCCCACGCGGCTTGGCCTGCGGGTCGGATCGAAGCGAGACTTTTTTGTGCTGATGGCAATCATGATGGTTCTGGAGCGCTGGCTGCGGCCGATGCTTTATGAGCAAAATCACGCCCCAGCGCCCGCCAGGCAAGCGCGAGCAGCTACGCTTTATGTAGCAATCTTGCCTTGCCCGGCCCTCGCACCCATCCAAGCCAGCCCGCCTGACCCCGGCCGCTGAACCAGCGCGTTCAGCAGCTTTGAAGGCGCGCGCCCCGCACGCCTTCTTCCTCCAGTCAGTCGCCGCGGCCATTCCGTCCGTTGCATTGCGCCGTCCGAGGCATCTTGGGCTTTCCCCCGGGCAAGCCGTTGACTGCTTTTGATTTGAAGGACACCGCATCATGAAACGGATGCTGATCAACGCCACGCAGGCCGAAGAGCGCCGCCTGGCGATCGTCGATGGACAGAAACTGCTCGACTACGAGATCGAGATCGAAGGGCGCGAGCAGCGCAAGGGCAACATCTACAAGGCCGTGGTGACGCGCGTCGAGCCGTCGCTGGAGGCCTGCTTCGTCGACTACGGCGAAGACCGCCACGGCTTCCTGCCGTTCAAGGAAATCTCGCGCCAGTACTTCGCGGAGGGTGTCTCCGTCAGCCAGGCCAGGATCAACGATGTGATCAAGGAAGGCCAGGAACTGCTGGTGCAGGTCGAGAAGGAAGAGCGCGGCAACAAGGGCGCCGCGCTGACCACCTTCGTCAGCCTGGCCGGCCGCTACGTGGTGCTGATGCCGAACAACCCGCGCGGCGGTGGCGTCAGCCGCCGCATCGAGGGCGAGGACCGCGCCGAGCTGAAGGAGGCGATGGACCAGCTCGAGTACCCGAAAGGCATGAGCATCATCGCCCGCACCGCCGGCATCGGCCGCACCGCGCCCGAGTTGCAGTGGGACCTGAACTACCTGCTGAAGCTGTGGGACGCCATCGACGGTGCCGCCAAGGGCGGCAAGGGCGCCTTCCTGATCTATCAGGAGAGCAACCTCGTCATCCGCGCCATCCGCGACTACTTCAACTCGGACATCGGCGACATCCTGATCGACACCGATGACATCTACGAGCAGGCGCACCAGTTCATGAGCCACGTGATGCCCGAGCAGGCGCACCGCGTGAAGCGCTACCGCGACAACGCGCCGCTGTTCTCGCGCTTCCAGATCGAGCACCAGATCGAATCGGCCTACTCGCGCACCGTCACCCTGCCCTCGGGCGGCGCCATCGTGATCGACCACGCCGAGGCGCTGGTGGCGGTGGACGTGAACTCGGCCCGCGCCATCAAGGGCGGCGACATCGAGGAGACCGCCACGCGCACCAACCTGGAAGCCGCCGACGAGGTGGCGCGCCAGATGCGCCTGCGCGACCTGGGCGGCCTGATCGTGATCGACTTCATCGACATGGAGGAGAGCAAGAACCGCCGCGAGGTCGAGAACCGCCTGCGCGAGGCGCTGCGCCAGGACCGCGCCCGCGTGCAGTTCGGCAGCATCAGCAAGTTCGGCCTGCTGGAGATGAGCCGCCAGCGCCTGAAGCCCGCGCTGAGCGAAGGCGCCTCCATCCCCTGCCCGCGCTGCGGCGGCTCCGGCCACGTGCGCGACACCGAATCGTCGGCGCTGCAGATCCTGCGCATCATTCAGGAAGAGTCCATGAAGGACAACACCGCCGCCGTCAACGTGCAGGTGCCGGTGGAAGTGGCCTCGTTCCTGTTGAACGAAAAGCGCCCCGAGATCGCCAAGATCGAGCTCAAGCAGCGCGTCAACGTCACCCTGGTGCCCAACAAGACGCTGGAGACGCCGCACTACAAGCTCGAGCGCCTGAAGCACGACGACCCGCGCCTGGACGACATCGACAGCAGCTACAAGATGGCCGAGGAGTTCGAGGACCCGACCACCGTCACCCGCCGCAGCCAGGAGCCGACCAACAAGCAGCAGCCCGTCATCAAGGGCGTGCTGCGCGACACCCCCGCGCCGGTGGCCGAGCCCAAACCCGAGCCGGTGGCCGCCGCGCCGGCGCCTGCGGTGGCACCGGCCGCCTTCACGCCCGCTGCCGCGCCCGCGCCGGCCGGCCTGGTGGGCTGGCTGAAGAACCTGTTCGGCATGGCCCCGCCGCCCCCGCCCGTGGTGGCGCCCGCGCCCACGCCGGCACCCGCCACCGCCGAGAAGCGCGAAGGCCGCGGCGGCCGTGACGGCGAACGCCGTGGCGGCCGCGGTGGCCGTGGCGGCCAGCGCGGTGAGCGCGGTGAAGGCCGCGGCAGCGACGAGCGCCGCAGCGACAACCGCGGTGAGAGCCGCGCCGAAGGCCAGGGCGAAGCCCGCAACGGACAGCGCGACGGCAGCCGCCGCAACGGCGAACGGGGCGACCGCGGCCCGCGCGGCGACCGCCAGCGCGAGCGCCGCGACCCGTTGGCCGCCGATGCCGGCGCGCCCACCACCGACATCGCCACCGCCGACGCCGGCGCCGACACCAGCGCCCGCCCGCCGCGTGGCGAACGCAGCGAGCGCGGTGAACGTGGTGAACGTGGCGAAGGCCGCCGCAGCCGTGGCGAAGGCCGCCGCGAACGCGGCGAGCGTGGCGACCGCGCCGAGCGCGCCGAAGGCCAGCCGCACGACGACACCGCCGTGGTCGACACCGCCGCCCTGGCCACCTCGGCCGTGACCGCGGTCGACGGCAACTCCGCCGCCGAAGTCGTGGGCGACGCGCCGCAGGGCGAAGAGCGCCGCGAGCGCCGTTCGCGCGACCGCTATGGCCGCGACCGCCGCGATCGCAACGGCGAGCGCCGCGACGAGCGCGCCGCCGAGCTGCCCGGCAGCGTGTCCGACGACGGCACCGTGGCGCAGCCCGCGGCCCAGGCCGGCAGCGCCGACGCGCCCGCACCGCGCTCGTACTTCGCGCGCAGCGCCGCGGTCGACGATGCCCAGGCCCCGGCCACGGTGGCCGAAGCCAACGTGGCGCCCGCGCCCACCCCGCCGGCGCCGCCGGCCCGTGCGTCTGTAGCATCGCCGGTCCCTGCCGCCGCCAACGGCCACGCCGCGGCGCCAGCCGCCGGCCTGCCCAAGGTCACGCCATTCGCGCTGCCCCTGGGCGACCTGGAATCGCTGGCGCAATCCGCCGGCCTGCAGTGGGTCAACTCCGACGCCGACAAGGTGGCCAGCGTGCAGGCCGCCATCGCCGCCGAGCCGCAGCCGATCCGCGTGCCGCGCGAGCGCCCGCCGCTGGTCGAGATCGACGACGGCCCGCTGGTGCTGGTGGAAACGCGCAAGGACCTGCGTGAAGTCACCCTGCCGTTCGAGCAGGAAAGCCGCCACGGCGGCACGGCCGCGCACTGACGCGCGCCCCGGGCCAAGGGTGCCCCGCGCGCCGCTGCGCGGGCACCCTGGCCGGCTTTGTGCGGGCCGAAGGGACGATCGAAGCTGTTGGCTTGAAAGCAAGCAGCTTGGAAAACCTTTGAACGCAGAAGTCGCCAAGACTTCGCAGAAGACGCAGAAGAGTCATTTGCCGTTCATCAAGGAAGCTTGATCAGCAACAAGTCTCAGACCGTGTTGTGGGAGCGGGTTTGCCCGCGATGAGGCGTCTCATCGCCACCAACGCTTGATCGCGGGCAAGCCCGCTCCCACACAGCGGATGCGGTCCGCGCGTCATCTGAAATTTCTTGATAGTCAAGCACTTGTGAAAGCTCGCACAAGGTTTCCACCCGCTTGTTCTGCGCCTTTTGCGAAGTCTTGGCGTTCTCTGCGTTCAAGAATTCAGCGCATCCTCAAGCCGATCGCTTGCCCATCAACGATCCGCAGGGGGGACCTTGAAAATTTTTTCAAGCATCAAAAACGGCTTTTGCGCCCAACTGCCGGGCGCCAGCAGCTCCTCTTATTGAACTACCCAACCCCGCCAAATGGCTATCGCCTGTTGACCTTCCGGGTTGCGGTATTTTTTGCTGGGAATCTGCGGGCTTTCGCCTTACACTGCCCGGCGTTGCCACACACCCGGTAACAACTGCATGCCTCCAGCGGGCTTGACGCGATCAAGCCTCGGCATTCGGAGGTGGGGTCTTCTCGTGCTGTACCGCCCCGCTTCATTGCATCGCTCCATTTCTCTGCGCCATGGCACGATCCACCGTTCTCATCGTCACGCCCGAGCAGACGCGCTCGCTCGAAGTCGACACGCGCCTGCTCGCCTGGTTGCGGCCGCTGCTGCTGGGCCTGGGCGCCAGCACGGCGCTGCTGGCGGCGGGGCTGGTGGGCCTGGGCGCGCAGCATCTCACCTCACGCGCCGACAGCCAGCAGGCGCTGGACGAGCGCCGGCAGGAGATCGACGCGCTGCGGCGCGAAGTGGCCGACCTGAAGAACTTCACCTCGGCCGAGATCAATGCCAAGCTCGCGGCGCTGCAAAAATCAGAGCAGATGATCGGCGATCTGCAGACCTACCTGCAGGCGCGCGGCGTCAACGTCAAGCCGGTCTCCGCCGCGCCGCCCAGGGGCCAGCCCAACCCCGCCGCCGGCGGCCCGGCGCTGCAGGCGCACGTTGGCAAGCCGGTGCCCTATACCGGCAGCTTTGCGCGCGATGCCGGCAACCTGCTGGAGGTGCTGCAATCCGTGCCGCTGGGCCTGCCGCACGGCGGCGCCATGTCGTCGGCCTTCGGCGAGCGCCCCAACCCCTTCACCGGGCGCGGCAGCGAGTCGCACGGCGGGCTCGACTTCAAGGGCACCACCGGCGAGCCGGTGCAGGCCACGGCCAGCGGCAAGGTCGTGTTCGCCGGCTGGCAGGGCGGCTATGGCAACGTGGTGCAGGTGGCGCACGCCCACGGCTACACCACGCTGTACGCCCACCTGTCGCGCATCGACGTGGAGCGCGGCCAGCCCGTCACCGCGGGCGACACCGTCGGCCTGCTCGGCTCCACCGGCCGCTCCACCGGCCCGCACCTGCATTACGAGGTGCAGCGCCGCGGCGAGCGGCTCGACCCCGAGCAGTTCCTGGCGCTGAACGACGCCGCCGCTTCCAACCCCTGACCGCAGCGAGGCCCGCGCATGTTCGGCTCCAAAGACAAATCCCCCACCCGCGTGCCCGACAGCGGCGCCGGCAGGCAGATCGACACCGTCATCGCCGAGCACTGCACGCTGGCGGGCGACCTGACGACCAAGAACTCGATCAAGCTCGACGGCCGCATCGAAGGCACGCTGCGCGCCGAAGGCCGCGCCATCATCGGCGAGACCGGCAGCGTGAAGGGCGACGTGCACGCCGCCGACCTGCTGGTGCTCGGCCGGCTGGAGGGCAACGTGCACGCCCAGCGCCTGCACCTGCACGCCAGCGCGCAGATCCACGGCAACATCGAGGCCGAGACCCTGCAGGTCGACCCCGGCGCGCGCTACCAGGGCAGCGTGACCATGCGCGATGCCGGCGCCGCCAGCCCCGCCGTGCTGCCCTTCGCGCCGCCCGCCGACAAGGCCGCCAAGGGCTGACGCCCGCACCCCCCGGCCCGCCTGCGCCCCCGCCCGCCTGCGCCCACGTCGCAGGCATGGCACACCGCGACACCCGCCTGTCACCGCTTCTGCGGTAAGCTGTACCGTTGCTGGCGCCCCCGTGCGCCGGCGGCCAGGCACTCATAGCCTGCGGCTAAACATAGATTAGATAAAATGAATCACAAATCCAATAGCTCTAATCTATACTTCATCCATCGCAACTTCATCAACCCAGGAGAACACGCATGTCGTCTTTGATCAACACCAAGGTCCAACCCTTCAAGAACCAGGCTTTCCACAACGGCCAATTCGAGGAAGTGACCGAGAAGAACCTGTCGAACGGCAAGAACTGGTCCGTGGTGATCTTCATGCCCGCCGCCTTCACCTTCAACTGCCCGACCGAGATCGAGGACGCGGCCGAGCACTACGCCGAGTTCCAGAAGGCCAACGCCGAGGTCTACATCGTCACCACCGACACGCACTTCAGCCACAAGGTGTGGCACGAGACGTCGGATGCCGTCGGCAAGGCCAAGTTCTTCCTGGTGGGCGACCCCACGCACCAGCTGACCAACGCCTTCGGCGTGCACATCCCTGAAGAAGGCCTGGCCCTGCGCGGCACCTTCGTGATCGACCCCAGCGGCACCATCAAGACCATGGAAGTGCACAGCAACGAAATCGCCCGCGACGTGACCGAAACCGTGCGCAAGCTGAAAGCCGCCCAGTACACCGCCGCCCACCCCGGCGAAGTGTGCCCCGCCAAGTGGAAGGAAGGCGAGAAGACGCTGAAGCCCTCGATCGACCTCGTTGGCAAGATCTGATGACCGGCGGCGCTGCGCGCCGCCGATGACCTCGCTTCGCATCGATGACGCGCCTTGCGGCGCATGACCAGAACCCGTCATGGCGCGCCAGCGCCGTCATTGAAGCCGAAGGCGAAGTCATTCCGTCATCGAACACCCGCCGAACGGCGACAGGGCGCCCTGCCTTGCCGTTCGGCTTTTTATTGAACAAATCAGGCTCTAGCGCCCGCCAGACAAGCGCCAGAAGCTATCAAACAAGGAGCACCCACCATGTTGGACGACGACATCAAGCAACAACTGACCGCCTACCTCGAGCGCGTGAAGGAGCCGTTCGAGATGGTGGCCTCGCTGGACGACGGCGACAAATCGACCGAACTGCGCGAGCTGCTGGAGGAAATCGCCGCCGCCCGCCCCGACAAGATCACGCTGCGCACCGATGGCAGCGACGCGCGCAAGCCCTCGTTCACCCTCGCCCGCCCAGGCAGCGGCACGCAGCTGCGCTTTGCCGCCATCCCCATGGGGCATGAATTCACCAGCCTCATCCTGGCCCTGCTGTGGACCGGCGGCCACCCGCCCAAGGTCGAAGTCGATGTGCTGGAGCAGATCAAGGCCCTCGACGTCGACCTCGACTTCGAGGTCTACATGAGCCTGTCGTGCCACAACTGCCCCGACGTGGTGCAGGCGCTCAGCCTCATGAGCATCTACAACCCGCGCATCAAGACCACGATCATCGACGGCGGCCTGTTCCAGAACGAGATCGAAGAACGCGAAATCATGGGCGTGCCCACCGTGTTCCTGAACGGCGCGTTCTTCGCCAACGGGCGCATGAGCGTGGAAGAAATCATCCAGAAGGTCGACACCGGCGCCGCCAAGCGCGATGCCGAACGCCTGAGCGCCAAGGCCCCGTTCGAGGTGCTCATCGTCGGCGGTGGCCCCGCTGGCGCGGCGGCTGCGATTTATGCAGCACGCAAGGGCATCCGCACTGGCGTCGTGGCCGAGCGCTTCGGCGGCCAGGTTAACGACACCATGGAAATCGCCAACTACCCCGGCATCCCCGAAACCAACGGCCCCGCCTACGCCGCCGCGCTGGAGCAGCACGTGCGCAACTACGAGGTCGACATCATGAACACGCAGCGCGTGGCCGAACTGGTGCCCGCCGCGCAGCCGGGCGGCTACGTCACCGTCAAGCTCGACAACGGCGGCCAGCTGCGAAGCCGCACCGTCATCCTGGCCACCGGCGCGCGCTGGCGCAACGTCAATGTGCCGGGCGAGCAGGAATACAAGACCAAGGGCGTGGCCTACTGCCCGCACTGCGACGGCCCGCTGTTCAAGGGCAAGGACGTGGCCGTCATCGGCGGCGGCAACTCGGGTGTCGAGGCCGCCATCGACCTGGCCAACGTGGTCAAGCACGTCACCGTGTTCGAGTTCCTGCCCGAGATGAAGGCCGACGCCGTGCTCATCAAGAAACTGAAGAGCCTGCCCAACGTCACCATCCACACCAACGCGCAGACCACCGAAATCACCGGCGCGGGCGGCAAGGTCAACGGCCTGAAATTCAAGCACCGTGCCGACGGCACGGATGCCAAGGTCGATCTGGAAGGCGTGTTCGTGCAGATCGGCCTGGTGCCCAACACCGAATTCCTGGGCGACGTGGTCGAGCGCAGCAAGTTCGGCGAGATCGTCGTCAACGCGCGCGGCGAGACCAACGTGCCCGGCGTGTTCGCCGCCGGCGACTGCACCACGGTGCCGTACAAGCAGATCGTGGTGGCGGCGGGGGCGGGCTCCACGGCGGCGCTCAGTGCATTCGACTACCTGATCCGCACGCCGGCGCCGGAGAGTGCCAAAGCGCAGGTCAGTGAAGCGGTCACGGCGTGAACCTTGCGCGAAAACGCGCACCATAAAGAAAGCCCCGCGCAGATAGCGCGGGGCTTTTGTCTTTCAAGGCACCAGCGTCGGCTTCGTTCTGATCAAGCGGCGGTCACGATTTCGGGCAGATCCGGTCGAACATGGCGCTGTCAGTGACTTGCGAGGGGTCGTGCTTCTCGAACTCTGGTCCAAGCGCGCTGATCGCCTCCTGGCTCGGTGCTGGAATGAAACCCACCAGATAGCGCCCCGGCTTGCCGTAGTCCCTTACGTCGACGGTATAGCGATATCCCCGCAACCGGGCGAGCTTGGCGAAACTGCAGGCAATGAACACCGACGATGCGACCGATGGCCCGTAATTGAAATGAACATCCACTACGGATGTCCCTTGGTAACGCGCCACCTCTTCGACGATAACGTCGACATTCTGGCTACCCTCGGCGCGCGCATTCGCCGTGAACAATGGCGTTTCAGTTTGCGCGGGCGTTCCGGCACATGCGGCGAGCGCGACGAGCAACAGGAGCAGGAATTGTCTGTACGCCAGCATGGAATCCTCAGCGAAACATCGGGAGCAAAAAAAAAAAGCGTGGGGTTGTTAAGCAGAGGGAACCTGGTCAGTTTTTCAATCCTTGCGTCGCTTCCTGCTCACCGGCGCCTTCTCGTTATACGCCAGCGCCCGCCGCACCCATTCCTCCAGCGCCGCGTCAGTCTCCAGCACGGCACCATCGACATCGATATAGCCACGATAGGGTTTGCCGTTCATGACCACGGTGCTGCAACCCTCGCGCGCTGCCAGTTCGTCGTGCTGCGCCGGGTCGATGCGCACCATCAGTTCGCGCTCGATGGCGTTGATGCACATCTTGTCGTTCACTAGGAACGCGGTGGCGCCAAACATCTTTTTCTCCACCACCTGCGGCACGTCGGCCAGGCGCTGGCGGATGCGGTCGAGCAGCGACAGTGGCGAGGTCATCGGGGCTCCTTGGCAGCGGCGCGGCCGGTGCGACCGCGCGGGGCATCATGCCATGCGCTGCCGCCCGCGCGGCGGTTGACATCACCTTGAGTTGCTCCACGGCACGCCGGCCGTGACGGCCTACAAGCCCGTGGCGCGCAGGATGGCCCCGCCATGGCCGGCGCAGCCGAAGGCCTCGAAGCGGGCCTGGCAGATGCCGCGCGCGGCCTTGCGGGCGGCCTCCAGCGCCTTGCGCGGGTCGAACTCGGCGGGCTGGCGGGCGAAGGCCTCGCGCATGGCGCCGGTCATGGCCAGGCGGATGTCGGTGTCGATGTTGACCTTGCGCACGCCGTGGCGGATGCCGCGCACGATTTCCTCGACGGGCACGCCGTAGGTCTCGCGGATGTCGCCGCCGTACTGGCGGATGAGGGCCAGCCACTCCTGCGGCACAGACGACGAGCCGTGCATCACCAGGTGCGTGTCGGGGATCTGCGCGTGGATGGCGGCGATGCGGTCGATGGCGAGGATGTCGCCGGTGGGCTGACGCGTGAACTTGTAGGCGCCGTGGCTGGTGCCGATGGCGATGGCGAGCGCGTCGACGCCGGTGCGGGCCACGAAGTCGCGCGCCTGCGCGGGGTCGGTCAGCAGCATGTCGTGCGTGAGTTTGCCTGCGGCGCCGACGCCGTCTTCCTCGCCCGCCTCGCCCGTCTCCAGCGAGCCCAGGCAGCCCAGTTCGCCCTCGACCGAGACGCCGACGGCGTGCGCCATCTCGCACACGCGGCGCGTCACGTCGACGTTGTAGTCGTAGCTGGCGGGGGTCTTGGCGTCTTCGCGCAGCGAGCCGTCCATCATCACGCTGGTGAAGCCCGAGCGGATGGCCTGCAGGCACACCGCCGGGCTGGCGCCGTGGTCCTGGTGCAGCACGATGGGCAGGCGCGGGTGCGATTCGGCCGCGGCCAGCACCATGTGGCGCAGGTAGGGCTCGCCCGCGTACTTGCGCGCGCCGGCCGAGGCCTGCAGGATCACCGGGCTGTCGGCGGCCTGGGCCGCTTCCATGATGGCCTGGATCTGCTCCAGGTTGTTGACGTTGAAGGCGGGCACGCCGTAGCCGTGGCTGGCGGCATGGTCCAGTACGGTGCGCAGGTTGACAAGGGGCATGGTGGGTCTCCTGATGAATTCTTGAATGAAAAGTGGCTCCAACGCCCGCCGGACGGGCGCTAACAGCTATGAATTGATGACCAACATCAGTCCGTGGCGGGCACCGCGCGCAGCGCGTCCCAGGCCTGGTGCAGCGGGGCGAAGCCATCGAACACGGCGTCGGGCGCGCTGTCGCTGACAGGGCGGCCCATGTTGTAGCCATGGGTCAGCAGCCACACCGGCACGCCGGCAGCGCGCGCGGTGGCGGCGTCGATGGACGAGTCGCCCACGAACAGCGCACGCGCGGGCTCGATGCCAAAGGCCGACAGGCAGCCCAGCAGGCCGGCCGGGTCGGGCTTCCTGGTGGGCAGCGTGTCACCGCACACCACGCGGTCGAGCCACGCGCCCAGCCCATGCGCGGCCAGCACGCGCTCGGTGAAGCGCGTTTCCTTGTTGGTGACCACGCAGGTGCGCACACCTTGCGCCCGCAGCGCCTGCAGCAGCGCCACTGCGCCGTCATACGGGCGGCTGCGCGTGCCGCAGCGCAGCAGGTAGTCGTGCTCGAACTGGGCGTAGGCCTCGGCCAGTTCGCGCGAGGGGCGCACCCGCGCCGCGTCCACGCGCCGGGCAGCGGCCATGGCCTGGATCAGCAGTTCGCGCGTGCCGTGGCCGATCCAGCCGATGACGCGGTCGGGCGGCATGGCCGCCAGGCCCAGGCGGGTCAGCGTGTCGTTGACCGCGTCGCCGATCTCGGGCGCGGTGTCGATCAGGGTGCCGTCGAGGTCGAAGGCCACCAGGGCGGGCTGGATCATCGTGGCGCGGCCTTCACGCGGGTACGGCGGCGTGCGGGGCGCGCTGGCCGGCGCGCACGCGGCTGCGCACGGCATCGGCCACGCACTGCGCGGTGATGCCGAAGTGCGCATACAGGTCCTTGGCCGGCGCCGATTCGCCGAAGCTGGCGATGCCCACCACGGCGCCGGTGCGGCCGACGTACTTGCGCCAGAAGTCGGGGTGCGCCGCCTCCACCGCCACGGCGGGCAGGTGCGGCGGCAGCACGGCGTCCTGGTAGGCGGCGTCCTGGCGGTCGAACACGTTGGTGCAGGGCATCGACACCACGCGCGTGGCGATGCCCTCGCCCGCCAGGGCGGCCTGCGCGGCCATGGCGACGGTCAGCTCGGAGCCGGTGCCGATCAGCACCGCCTGCGCGCCTTCCATGTCCGACAGCACGTAGCCACCGCGGCGGATGGTGCCGGCCGCCACCTTGCCGCCGGTCAGGTTGGGCAGGTTCTGGCGCGACAGGGTCAGCGCGGTCGGGCCGTCGGCGCGCTCGATGGCGCAGGCCCAGGCCACAGCCGTTTCCAGCCCGTCGGCTGGGCGCCAGACGTCGAGGTTGGGGATCAGGCGCAGGCTGGGCAGATGCTCCACGCTCTGGTGCGTGGGGCCGTCCTCGCCCAGGCCAATGCTGTCGTGCGTGAACACGTGGATCACGCGCAGCTTCATCAGCGCGGCCATGCGCACCGCGTTGCGGCTGTAGTCGCTGAAGGTGAGGAAGGTGCCGCCGTAGGGGATGAAGCCGCCGTGCAGCGCCATGCCATTGAGCGCGGCCGCCATGCCGAATTCGCGCACGCCCCAGGACAGGTGGTTGCCCGCGCGGTCGCGCCCGGCCACGGTGCAGCCCTTGAAGTTGGTGAGGTTGGAGCCCGTGAGGTCGGCCGAGCCGCCGAACAGCTCGGGCAGCAGCGGCGCCAGCGCATCCAGCGCGTTCTGGCTCGCCTTGCGGGTGGCGATGGCGTCGGGCCTGGCGGCGATGGCCTCGAACAGCGCAGGGAGCCGGCTTGCAAAGTCTGCCGGCAACTCGCCCTGCATGCGGCGTTCGAACGCCGCCGCCGCCTCGGGGAAGGCGGTGCGATAGGCCTCGAAGCGCTCGCGCCAGGCGTGCTCGGCAGCACGGCCGCGCTCGCGTGCATCCCAGGCCTGCGCGACCTCGGCCGGCAGCTCGAACGGTGCGTGCGACCAGCCCAGCGCGTCGCGCGTGGCCTGCACTTCGTCGGCACCCAGGGCGGCGCCATGCACGTCGTGCGTGCCGGCCTTGCCCGGCGATCCCTGGCCGATCACGGTCTGGCAGCAGATCAGCGTGGGCTTGCCGTCGGGCCGCGCGGCCTGCGCGCGCGCGGCGCGCAGGGCGGCGTCGACGGCGGCGGGGTCGTGCCCGTCCACCTTGGGGATCACGTGCCAGCCATAGGCTTCAAAGCGCTTCGGCGTGTCGTCGGTGAACCAGCCCTCGACATGGCCGTCGATGCTGATGCCGTTGTCGTCGTACAGCGCGATCAGCTTCGACAGGCGCAGCGTGCCGGCCAGCGAGCAGGCCTCGTGGCTGATGCCTTCCATCAGGCAGCCGTCGCCCATGAAGACGTAGGTGTGGTGGTCGACGACCATGTGGCCCTCGCGGTTGAACTCGGCCGCCAGCAGCTTCTCGGCCAGCGCCATGCCCACGGCGTTGGCCAGGCCCTGGCCGAGCGGGCCGGTGGTGGTTTCCACGCCGGGCGTGATGCCGACCTCGGGGTGGCCGGGTGTCTTGCTGTGCAGTTGGCGAAAGCGCTTCAGCTCGTCCACGGCCAAGTCATAGCCGGTCAGGTGCAGCAGCGCGTACAGCAGCATCGAGCCGTGGCCGTTGGAGAGCACGAAGCGGTCGCGGTCGGCCCAAGCCGGGTTGGCGGGGTTGTGCTTCAGGTGCCGGTTCCACAGTACCTCGGCGATCTCGGCCATGCCCATGGGCGCGCCAGGGTGGCCGCTCTTGGCCTGTTCGACCGCGTCGACGGCCAGCATGCGAATCGCGTTGGCCATCTGACTGGCGAGTTCGGGTTCTGGAATGCTCATGTGAGGTCAGGGATGGTGGAGAGAGTTCAAGAACAGCCGGACGCAGAGGACGCAGAGATCACGCAGAGGACGCAAAAAGAAAAACCGAAGGTCTCTTCCAGTGGGTCACGGCGCGCGCGGGGCAAGACATCTCTTGCCGTGTCTTTTGCGTCCTCTGCGAATTTCTTGCGTCCTCTGCGTTCGGTTTTTTGACTGTTTCAACCGTTGCCCAGCACCCGCTTGCGCCGCTCCTGCATGCGCCACACGAAGGGCGTGAAGATCAACTGCATCGCCAGTTCCATCTTGCCGCCCGGCACCACGATGGTGTTGGCGCGGCTCATCCACGAGTCGTGGATCATGTTCAGAAGGTACTGGAAGTCGATGCCCTTCGGGTTGGCGAAGCGGATCACCACCATGCTCTCGTCGGCGCTGGGGATGTCGCGCGCGATGAAGGGGTTGCTGGTGTCCACCACCGGCACGCGCTGGAAATTGACGTGGGTGTGCGCGAACTGCGGCACGATGACGTTCACGTAATCGGGCATGCGGCGCAGGATGGTGTCGGTGACGGCCTCGGTGCTGTAGCCGCGCTGATGCTTGTCGCGCCACAGCTTCTGGATCCACTCCAGGTTGACCACCGGCACCACGCCGATGCGCAGGTCGGCATGCTGGGCGATGTTGTGCTCCGGCGTGATCACCGCGCCGTGCAGGCCCTCGTAGAACAGCATGTCGGTGTCTTCGGGCAGCGTCTCCCAGGGCGTGAAGGTGCCGGGCTCTTGCTGGTAGGGCGCGGCTTCCTCGGCGTTGTGCAGGTACTTGCGCGCCCTGCCCTGGCCGCTTTCGCCGTAGCTGCGGAACAGCGCCTCCAGCTCGCCGAACAGGTTGTTGTCGGCGCCGAAGTGGCTGAAGTGCTTGTTGCCCTGGCGCTCGGCCTCGGCCTGGCGCTGCTTCATCTCCTGGCGGTCGTAGCGGTGGAAGCTGTCGCCTTCGATGATGGCGGCGGTGATGCCCTCGCGGCGGAAGATGTTCTGGAAGGTGCGCGTGACCGTGGAGGTGCCGGCGCCGGACGAGCCGGTGATGGCGATGATGGGATGGCGTTCGGACATGGTGGTGGACCGGCTGTGAAATGAGAGTCAAACAGGGCTCTAGCACCCGTCCCACGGGCGCAACCAGCTATCAATAAAGAAGCATCAAAGCGCCACTTCCTCGCGGAACAGGCTGCGCTCGCCGAACAGCGGGTGGTGCGTGTCGACGGCCTTGGCAGGTTCGGCGTGGTAGCGCTCGATGCGCTCGACCTCGTTCTTCGAGCCGAAGATCAGGCCGATGCGCTGGTGCAGCGCCGTGGGCTGCACGTTCAGCAATGGCTCGCGGCCGGTGGAGACGCGCGCCCCCGCCTGCTCCATGATGAAGCCGACCGGATTCGCCTCGTACAGCAGGCGCAGGCGTCCTGGCTTGGCCAGATCCTTGGTGTCGCGCGGGTACATGAAGATGCCGCCGCGCATCAGGATGCGGTGTGCCTCCGCCACCATGCTGGCGATCCAGCGCATGTTGAAGTCCTTGCCGCGCGGGCCGGTCTTGCCGGCCAGGCATTCGTCCACGTAGCGCTTGACCGGCGCCTCCCAGAAGCGCGCGTTGGAGGCGTTGATGGCGAACTCCTGCGTGTCCTCGGGCACCCGGATGTCGGGGTGCGTGAGCATGAACTGGCCGAGGTTCGGGTCCAGCGTGAAGCCGGCCACGCCGTTGCCCACCGTGAGGATCAGCATGGTGGTGGGGCCGTACAGCGCGTAGCCGGCTGCCAGCTGCTGGCAGCCCGGCTGCAGGAAGTCGGCCTCCACCACATCGCGGCCCGAGTCGATGACCTCCTGTGGCGCGCGCAGCACGCTGAAGATGCTGCCCACGGTGACGTTGACGTCGATGTTGCTGGAGCCATCCAGCGGGTCGAACACCAGCAGGTACTTGCCGCGCTGCAGCGTGGCCGGGATCTGGTAAGGCTCGTCCATCTCTTCGGACGCCATGCCGGCCAGCTGGCCGCCCCACTCCGTCATCTGGGTGAAGTAGTCGTTGCTGATAACGTCGAGCTTCTTCTGCTGCTCGCCCTGCACGTTGACGGCGGTCGACACCTCGGCCGCCGGGTTGCCCAGCACGCCGCCCAGTTCGCCGAAGGCGACCGAGCGCGCGATCGCCTTGCAGGCCAGCGCCAAGTCGAGCAGCAGCGCGTTGAAGTCACCGCTGGCGCCGGGAAAGCGGCGGCGCTGCTCGATCAGGTATTGCGTCAGGGTGAAGCGGCGGGGCGTGACCATGAAAGAAATCCTCGGGTACTCGGGTCATGGCTGTGGCGTGCTCTGCGCGTGCCATTCGCGCAGCTGGGCGACGCTGACGCCAGCCAGATCGGGCAGCACGCGCAATGCGCCGGTGAAGTCGTGGTGGGCGGTGAAGTCGTTCGGCGTGACGATGGTGGCCAGCTTGGCGGTGCGCGCGGCCATCAGGCCGTTGGCCGAGTCCTCGAAGGCCAGGCAGGCGGCGGCCGGCACAGCCAGGCGCGCCAGCGTCTGCTGGTAGACCATGGGGTCGGGCTTCTTGCGCGGCGCCGTCGACGCATCCTCGACCACGGTGAAGAACCGCTGCCAGTCCGGCCCGATGGCGCGCCGCAGCAGCGCGACGATGTTGACCGCCGAGGTGGTGGTGGCAATGGCCAGGCGCAGGCCTTCGGCGTGCGCGGCCTCGATCAGCGCCAGCACGCCGGGGCGCAGCTGCACGGCGCCGTCGCGCACCGCTTGCTCATAGGCAGCGGTCTTGAGTTCGTGCAGGCGCGCGATCGTGGCCTGCACGCGGTTGCCGAGGTCGGTCACGTCGGGCCTCACCTGCTTCCAATAGTGCAGCATGCGCTCCTTGCCGCCGGAGACTTCCAGAAGCTGGGTATAGAGCGGCACGTCCCATTGCCAGCCGATGCCCTCCTGGGCGAAGGCCTGGTTGAAGGCGGCCAGATGGGCCAGCTCGGTGTCGGCCAGCGTGCCGTCGACGTCGAAGATCAGGGCTTGAAGGGTCATGGCTTGGCCTCTTGCGTGAACACGCGGCTGGCCAGGATGTCCTCGGCCGCGAGGGTGCTCAGGTCGTCGGCCGTGAGTTGCCGGTCGCGGTCGGCGAACAGGCGGCTGGCCTGGCGCAGGCGCGCGCGATCCAGCGCGTTGCGCACGCTGCGCGCGTTGGCGAAATGCGGCTGGGCGATGCGGCGATCCAGGTAGCGGGCAAACGCGTCCTGCGCGCCATCGCCGAAGCGGTAGTTCTGCGCGCCCAGCATCTGCTGCGCGATCTGCATCAACTCGCCCGCGCTGTAGTCGGGGAAGTCCAGATGGTGCGCGATGCGGCTGCTCATGCCGGGGTTGGACTGGAAGAAGGTGTCCATGCGGTCCTTGTAGCCGGCCAGGATCACCACCAGGTCGTCGCGCTGGTTCTCCATCACCTGCAGCAGGATCTCGATCGCCTCCTGCCCGTAGTCGCGCTCGTTCTCGGGGCGGTACAGGTAGTAGGCCTCGTCGATGAACAGCACGCCGCCCATCGCCTTCTTCAGCACTTCCTTGGTCTTGGGCGCGGTGTGGCCGATGTACTGGCCCACCAGGTCGTCGCGCGTGACCGCCACCAGATGCCCTTTGCGCACATAGCCCAGGCGGTGCAGGATGGTGGCCATGCGCATGGCCACCGTGGTCTTGCCGGTGCCGGGGTTCCCGGTGAACGACATGTGCAGCGGCGGCGCCTGCGAGGTGAGCCCCAGGTTGCCACGCAGCTTGTCGATCACCAGCAGCGCGGCGATGTCGCGGATGCGTGCCTTTACCGGCGCCAGGCCGACCAGGTCGCGGTCCAGTTCGGCCAGCACGTCCTCGACCTGCGACTGAGCCAGCACCTCGCCCACCGTGCGTGCTCGGGCGACGGCCTCGGCCACCGCCGATGGCGCCGGCACGTCGGCTGGCGCGGCCACGCCGGGGATGCGGTACAGCGGTGCGTTCATGGTCGAGTCCGTGCCGAGGTTCAAACGTGGGATCGGAACGCCCTCTCCCCTGCCCGGGGAGAGGGGGCCAGAACGCTCAGTAGCGCTCGGCCTCGGGCTTGTCGGTGGCGTAGCTGTGCACCGTGTAGCGCATCGAACGGCCCTGCACCTCCTGGCGCACCAGGCCGAAGCCGGGTTCCTTCTTCGGCCGGTTGACGATGAAGCTCATGGCGATGCTTTCCACGCCGCGCGTCGAGTCGAAGGCCATCAGGCGGATGTAGTGGTTGGGGAAGGCCTTGCGGCAGTCCTTCAGCTCGCCCAGCACGCCGGCGGCGTCCTTCAGGTCGAACATGGGCATGCCGAACATCTCCCAGTAGGTGTTGCGCGGGTGCGGGTCGTCGGTGTATTCCACGCTCCAGGCATAACCCTTGTTCAGACCGTATTCGATCTGCGCCGTAATCTCGGCGTCGGTCAGGTCGGGCAGGAAGCTGAACTGGCCTTGCGTGAGGCGGCCGGTGGGGTTGGTCATCATGATGGGCGCTCCTTTGGGGCTCGGAGAAAAGGGTCAGAAGTCCGTACGCAGAGGACGCAGAGGTTTCGCAGAAGGCGCAGAAGATTCAATGGAATGCAACCGTAGACACCAGCAAAGAATTTCTGTGTTTCTTCTGCGTCCTCTGCGAAACCTCTGCGTCCTCTGCGTCCGGCTGTTGGGGTTTGGGGGTCAGGCCACCGCCGGCGTCACCGCGTAGTCGCTGGTGTCGGTGCTCGCGTAGTTGAAGCTGATGTCGCCCCACGTATCCAGCGCGGCCTTCAGCGGGCCGCAGTGCTTGGCGGCGTCCTTCAGGATCTGCGGGCCTTCGTTCTTGATGTCCTTGCCTTCGTTGCGGGCCTTGACCATGGCCTCCAGCGCCACGCGGTTGGCCACGGCGCCGGCCTGGATGCCCTGCGGGTGGCCGATGGTGCCGCCGCCGAACTGCAGGATCACGTCGTCGCCGAACAGGTCCAGCAGCTGGTGCATCTGGCCGGCGTGGATGCCGCCGGAGGCCACGGGCATGACCTTCTTGGTATCGGCCCAGTCCATGTCGAAGAACAGGCCGCGCGGCAGGTCGGTCTTCGTATACGCGTCGCGGCAGACGTTGTAGTAGCCCTGCACGGTGAGCGGGTCGCCCTCCAGCTTGCCGACGGCGGTGCCGGTGTGCAGGTGGTCGCTGCCGGCCAGGCGCAGCCACTTGGCGATCACGCGGAAGCTCACGCCATGGTTCTTCTGCCGCGTGTAGGTGCCGTGACCGGCGCGGTGCATGTGCATGATCATGTCGTTCTTGCGGCACCAGTTGGCCATGCTCTGGATGGCCGTCCAGCCGATCACCAGGTCGACCATGACGACCACGCTGCCCAGGTCCTTGGCGAACTCGGCGCGCTCGTACATGTCTTCCATCGTCGCGGCGGTGATGTTCAGGTAGCTGCCCTTCACCTCGCCGGTGGCGGCGCTGGCCTTGTTGACGCCGTCCATCACGTACAGGAAGCGGTCGCGCCAGTGCATGAAGGGCTGCGAGTTGATGTTCTCGTCGTCCTTCATGAAGTCCAGGCCACCCTTCAGGCCTTCGTAGATCACGCGGCCGTAGTTGCGGCCCGACAGGCCCAGCTTGGGCTTGGTGGTGGCGCCCAGCAGCGGGCGGCCGAACTTGTCGAGGCGCTCGCGCTCGACCACCAGGCCGGTGGGCGGGCCCTTGAAGGTCTTGACGTAGGCCACGGGGATGCGCATGTCCTCCAGGCGCGCGGCCTTCAGCGGCTTGAACGAGAACACGTTGCCGATCAGGCTGGCCGTCATGTTGGCGATCGAGCCTTCTTCGAACAGGATCAGGTCGTAGGCGACCCAGGCGAAGTACTGGCCGGGGTTGTTGGGCACCGGCTCCACCTTGTAGGCCTTGGCACGGTAGCTGTCGCAGGCCGTCAGGCGGTCGGTCCACACCACCGTCCAGGTGGCGGTGCTGGATTCGCCGGCCACGGCGGCGGCGGCTTCCTCGGGGTCCACGCCGTCCTGCGGCGTGATGCGGAACAGGCAGATGGTGTCCGTGTCGCTGGGCACGTAGTCGGGCATCCAGTAGCCCATCTGCGTGTACTTCAGCACGCCCGCGCTGTAGCGCTTCTTGGCGTCGGTGATCTGACCTTCGGTGGTGGCGGCGGACATCGGGGGCTCCTTGTGGATCGGTCGGTGGGACGTCGATGGCGTGAAATATAAAAACTCACTTAAGTAAGGTAAATTCACATTTTCTTATCAATGGGTTCAGAAATCACTGAATGAGGAACGCCACCTTTCGCCAGCTGCGGGTGTTCAGCGAGGTCGCCCGCCACCTCAGCTTTGCCCGCGCGGCCGAGGCGCTGCACCTCACCCCGCCCGCGGTGACGATGCAGGTCAAGGAGCTGGAAGCCCATGTCGGCCTGCCGCTATTCGACCGCTCGGGCCGCCAGGTGGCGCTGACCACGGCGGGCGAATACATGCTGGTCTACGCGCGCCGCATGCTGGCCACGCTGAAGGACGCCGAGGATGCCGCCGCGCGGCTGAAGGGCGTGGAGCTGGGGCAACTGGTGATCGGCATGGTGAGCACGGCCAAGTACTTCCTGCCCAAGCTGCTGGCGCGCTTTCGTGAAGAGCACCCCGGCGTGGACATCCGCCTGGCCGTGGGCAACCGCGAGCAGCTGGTGGCGCTGCTGCACGCCGGCGAGGTGGACATTGCCATCATGGGCCGCCCGCCCAAGGAGCTGGCCACGCGCGCCGAGCCCTTCGCCGCGCACCCGCACGTGTTCGTGGCGCCGCCGGGGCATGCACTGGTGCACGCGGGCACGGTGCTGCCGGGGCAGCTGGGCGATCAGCCCTTTCTGATGCGCGAAAGCGGCTCCGGCACACGCGCCGCGCTCGAGCAGTTCCTGGAAGCGCAGCACGTGACGGTGAGCACCGCCATGGAGATGTCCAGCAACGAAACCATCAAGCAGGCGGTGATGGCCGGCATGGGCCTGTCGTTCCTGTCGCTGCACACCATCGGCCTGGAGCAGCGCCACGGCCTGATCGCGGTGCTGGACGTGCGGGGCGCGCCGGTGGTGCGGGCCTGGAACTGCGTGCACACGCTGTCCAAGCTGCTGTCGCCGGCGGCCGAGGCGTTCCGCTACTTCATGCTCGAACGGGGAGAACGATTCCTGGCGGCGGAATTCAGCCCCGTGCCCGAGAACGCGGCGCCCTGACCCGCGCCGCCGCGGCGCACAGGGGCGGCTACCCGGCCCCGGCGTCGGCCGCGCGCTTCCAGGCCTGCGCGGCAGCGGCTTCGTCGCCCCGCTGTTCGGCCAGCTGCGCCAGCGCGCGCCAGGCGTGGCGACGCAGGCCGTCGTCCTGCAGCGAGCGCGCCGCCTGCGCCAGCAGCATCTGCGCCCGGCCCCACAGGCCGCGGTGCAGGCAGGCCATGCCGGCCAGGTACTGCAGGGTCGGATCGCGCGGGTTGGCCTGCGCGGCGGATTCGATGCGGGCCAGCCACTCCTGGTCGGACGCCTCGCCGGTGGTGAGCATGCCCGCCTCCAGCACGCGTGCCAGCCGCACACGCTGGGCGCTGGAGAAGGATTCGGGCAGCGCCAGCATCTCGTCCCACACCGGGTGCAGCCACTGGCGCGCCACCGCATGGTCGCCCCCCAGGGCCAGCAGGCGCTGGGCGGCGCGCAGGGCCAACTCGGGCGTGCGGCGCTCGGCGGGGTCGAGCGTGTCCCACACCGCCTGCAACTGGCCCGGATCGTGCGCCTGACCGATCAGCTCGGCCGACAGGCTGCGCACCAGGCTGCGCGCGGCCTCGGGCGAGAAGGCGCGGTGCTTGGCCAGCAGGCGCGCGGTGTCCATGGCGTCGGCGATGCGGCCGTGCTGGCGCGCCGCCTTGAGCTTGATGCGCAGCGCGGCGGTGCGGCGCTGGGCGCCGGTGGGCAGCTCTTCCAGCCGGGCCAGGGCGCCGGCCGGGTCGCGGTCGTTGAGCGACCAGCGGGCAGCGCGCAGCAGCACGCCTTCGCGCAGTTCTGCGGCGGTGCCCGGGCGGGCGGCGGTCTTCAGCGCCTGGTCCAGGTGCGTGTCGCGCGTGGCGTGGTCCTGCAGGGCATGGGCGCTTTCGGCCGCCGTCACGTGCGCCAGGGTGCGCAGGGCCGTGGCGTGCGGCGGCGCATCGCCCGCCTCCACCAGCGCCTGCTCGCGCGCCAGCGCACCCTCGGCCGCCTTGCGCGCGCGCAGAAAGCGCCCGGCGGCATATTGCGTCATGGCGTCCAGCAGCGCGGTGTGCGTGGCGCGTTCGCGCTGCTGGGCGCGCCAGCGGCGGGCCTGGCGCGGCAGCTCCAGCGCCGCCGTCAGCGCGCGCAGCGCCAGGTGCAGCAGCACGAACAGGCCGACCAGCAGCAGCAGCACCAGGTTGACCGACAGGTCCACCCGGTGCGGCGGCCAGAAGATGGTGACGGTGCCGTCGTTGTCGCCCGTGAACAACGCCAGCGCCACCGCTGCCGCGAACAGACCCATGAGCCACAGGGCGGCGCGCATCGCTTCAGCGCTCGCCGGCGGTGGCGTTGGTGGCGGCCACGGCGTTGCCCAGGGCCACCAGGGTGTCGTCCACGCGCGGCAGGTCGGCCGATTTGGTGCTGGCCTGGATCTGCTGCAGCAGCGTGGCGGCGCCCTGGGTGCGGCGCGAGGCCGGGTCGAACCAGGTGCCGAGCGAGGCGGACGCCGCCGCAAGGTCGCTGCGTGCCGCCTCGTACTGCCGCGCCAGGATGGCCAGGCGCGCGCCTTGCAGGCGCAGCTTGAGGTTCTCGCGCACGAAGAACACCTGCTCGGGCGCCATCATGCTGGCCTCGGGCCGCTCGACACGGCTCACGCGCAGCAGGCCCTGGGCCTCGGTCTGCACGTTGTGCCACAGGCGGGCCCACCAGCTTTCGGGGGCCGGCGCCGGCGCGCCGCGCAGGCCGCCGTTGCCCATGCTGGCGCGGCCCACGTCGTTGGCGGCGGGCAGGTCGTCAACCTGGCGCAGCAGCTGGTCGATGCGCGACAGCAGGCCGGCGGTGTCGGGGATGCTGGCGGCCTTCACGCGCTCCAGGTCGCGCGCGACGGTGCGCACCACCGGCGACAGCCGCGGGTCGCTGGAGCGCGCCAGGCGCCGCTCGGCGGTGCGCAGCGCTGCCAGCAGGGGCTCGACGCTGCCGGTCAGCTGCGCCTGGTCCTGCGCCACGCGCACGGCGGCTTCCAGCTCCACCGCCAGGTTCTCGTCGCGCGCACGCGCCACGCTTTGCACCAGGGTGTCGAGCTGCGCGCGGTAGGCCACCATGTCGGCCACCTTGGTTTCCAGCGCGGCCACCTTGCCGGTCATCTCGCGCGTGGATTCCTCGGCCTGGCGCGCCAGCGTGCGCGCCTCGACCGACTGGTTGCCCGTTTCGGCACTCTGGCGTGCCAGCTGCTCCTGCATGCCGGCCACCTTCTGCCACAGCAGCACGCTCACCGTGAGGCCCACCGCCGCCAGCAGCCAGGCGGCCACCAGGCCGGGCTGCACGCCACGCACGCGCACCACGCGCGCCGCAGGCTGGGCGCGAGCCGGTGCTACCGGCGGTACGGAAGGGGATGGGGCCGCCTCCGGCGCCGGCAAGGCCGGCGGTGCAGCCGGCGCGGGCGGCAAGGCGGGGGTCGGCTCGGCGGTCATGCAAGCTGGCAACGGCCGTTGGACGCGCCCGAGCGCAGCGCGCCGGGGGTGCCACGCAAGACGCGAGGACGGCACAGGCGCGTGCCTGTCAAGACGAGCAACGCCGCATGGCGCGGCCAGGGCGGTGCGATCGGGTGCGTAGCGCGCTCACTCCCCAGATGAACGCCATCGAAGCAGGAGAGGTCAATGTTCATGAGGCTGTGTTGAAGAGCGCAGGCGGTCAACTGCTGTTGCCCAGGTTCAAGGATTCTATCGACGCGGCCACCGCCTCCAGCGTGGGCCGGGTGTCGTGCACGGCGCCAAAACCGGCCGCCCGCGCGGCATCGCCGATGCGCGGGTGCGTGACCAGTGCGCGCGCGGCCGACCAGTCGGTGCCGGGCAGGCACTGGCACAGGTTGGTGATGGCCTCGGAACTGCTGAACAGCCACAGCGCGCCGTCGGCCGCCGCCGCGCGGGCGCGCGCCTGCTGCGCGGCACTCAGCTGGGGCGGCAGGCGGCGGTAGGCGGCCACCTGGTCAACCTGCGCACCGGCCCCCACCAGCTGCGCCACCAGCCAGTCGCGCCCGGCCGCCACGCCATCGGCGCCGCCACCGCGCACGATGAGCACGCGCGTGCCGGCCCGGGCCTGCGGCGCCACGCGCGCCCACAGCGATTCGGAGTCGAACTGCGGCGCATCATGGGCCGGCGCATCGATGCGCGCGGCCGGCCAGCCGGCGCGCAGCAGCGCGGCGGTGGTGCCCGGGCCGGGCGACCACGCTCTGGTATCAATAGCTGCCAGCACTTGCTGGACGGGCGCCAGAGCCTGATTTGGCTGCAAGAACCCATCCACCGCATTGCCGCTGACGAACATGGCCGCGTGGTAGTCGCCCAGGCGCGTGCGCGCGTCCGCCAAGTCGCCGGCCATGGGCTCGGGCACGATGTCGATGAGCGCGAAGGCTTCGGCGCCGATGCCGCGCCCGGCCAGCTGCAAGACCCAGCGTTCGGCCTCGCGCGCGGGGCGGGTCACCAGCACGGGCGGTGGCATGGCGGTCAATGCGCGCCGCCGGCGCGCAGCTCGGCCGCCACGCGCTCGCCCAGGGCTGCGGCGGCGGCCAGATCGGCCACCGGGGCGCGGCCTTCGGCCGTCACCAGACGCGGCGCGCCTTCCGGGTCGCCCCAAGCGGCGCGCAGGTGCACCACGCCATCGGCCAGCGTGGCATGCGCGGCCAGCGGCATCGAGCAGCTGCCGCCCATGGCGCGGCTGACGGCGCGCTCGGCGGCCACGGCCAGCCAGGTGGTCTGGTCGGCCAGCGGGGCCAGCGCGCCCGCCAGATCGGCGCGGCCGGCGCGGATTTCGATGCCCAGCGCGCCCTGCCCCGCCGCCGGCAGCATCTCGTCGGTGCTGAAGATGTGGCGGATGCGGTCGCCCAGGCCCAGGCGCTTGAGGCCCGCCGCCGCCAGCACGATGCCGGCGTACTGGCCCTCGTCCAGCTTGCGCAGGCGCGTGTCGAGGTTGCCGCGCAGCGGCTCGATGCGCACGTCCAGGCGCTGCATTTTCGAGAGCGCCGCGCGCAGCAGCACGGTGCGCCGCAGGCTGGATGTACCGATCACGGCGCCGGGCGGCAAGTCGGCCAGCGTGGCGCAGCCGGCCGACACCCAGGCATCGCGCGGGTCTTCGCGCGCCATCACGCAGGCCAGCTCAAAGCCGGCGGGCAGCTCCATCGGCACGTCCTTCAGCGAATGCACGGCGATGTCGGCGCGGCCTTCTTCCAGCGCGGTTTCCAGCTCCTTCACGAACAGGCCCTTGCCGCCGACCTTGCTGAGCGTGCGGTCCAGGATCTGGTCGCCGCGCGTGGTCATGCCCAGCAGCGCCACGGCGTGGCCGCGCGCCCGCAGCAGGGATTGGACGTGCTCGGCCTGCCACAGGGCCAGGCGGGACTCTCGGGTGGCGATGGTGATTTGCGGGGAAGACATGGGCTGGGATGCTAGCGGATGCGTGGCGGCGGCTGCAGCGCATGCGGCGCATGGCGTGTGCGGCGTCGTGGGTGGCGGGCCATGCGGCGCGGCCGGGCCGTCGATCTGCCAGCGGCTGCGCGATCACCCCGTGTGGGAGCGGGCTGGCCCGCGATGGGGTGTGTGCAAAGTGGGCCGAGCGCCCTCATCGCGCAGTCCGGCACCCAGCCGCTCAGAAGAGAATATGGGGAGTATATGAATCTAGCGCCCGTCCACCGGGCGCTATCGGATAGGCATGCAGGGAGTATATTGACCCTCCCCCTCGATTCGCGCTATCGCTGCAGGCGCGAGCGCCGCACATGCAGCCCGATCGTTACCGCCGCCAGGCGACAAGCCTCTCCAGCACGCCGCCAGCCGTCACCCACCGCCCGGCCGCGCGAGCCGCACACCCTCACTCGCCCAGCGCCTCGCGCACCGCCGCCACCTGGCGGCGCGAGACCATCAGCACCTCGTCGACGCCGGCCAGGCGCACCGCCCAGCCTTCGCCCTCTTCCGCGTCGTGGTGCCGCACCAGGGCGCGGATGGCGTGGCGCGCCACCAGCGCGTTGCGGTGGATGCGCAAAAAGCGCTCGGGGTATTTGTCTTCCAGCTGGCTCAGGCTGCCGTCCAGCAGGTGGCTGGCCTCGGCGGTGCGCACGGTGATGTACTTCAGCTCGGCCTTCAGGTACAGCACCTCGGCCAGCGGCACGCGCACGGTGCGGCCGCGTTCGGCAATGACCAGCCAGTCCGGTGCCGAATCGGCTTCTCGCGCAGGCTGCAGCTGCGCCAGGCGCTCCACTTTCTGCAGCGCCGCCTGCAGGCGCTCGCGCCGCACGGGCTTGGTGAGGTAGTCCACCGCCTCTACCTCGAAGGCCTGCACGGCGTGCTCGGCGTGCGCGGTGACGAACACCACCAGCGGTGGGTGCGGCACGTCGCGCAGCGCGGCGGCCAGTTGCAGGCCGTCAGCGCCGGGCATGTGGATGTCGACCAGCGCCACGTCGAAAGGCTGGTGCTGCGCCAGTGCCAGCGCCTGGGCGGCGCTGTCGGCCTCGCCGGTGGGCAGCGCCGCGGGCTCGCGGCAGTCGCCCAGCAGCACGCGCAGGCGCGCGCGCGCCAGCGGCTCGTCGTCCACGATCAGCACACGCAGCGTCATCGCTCCCCCCTGGCAGGCATCGGCACCTCGATGCGGGCCTGATAGACATTGCCCGCCAGCGCGGTGCGAAAGCCGCCCTGCAGGTCGTGCAGCAGCCGCAGGCGGTCGCGCACATTGGCCAGCGCGATGCCGTGGCCGGCCTGGCCCTGCCCCGCGGGCACGGTGTTGGTCACCTTGATCAGCGCCACCTGCCCGCGCAGCTGCGTGGAGATGCGCACCTGCGCGCCGCTGGCGCTGGGCTCCACCCCGTGCTTGACGGCGTTCTCGACCAGCGGCTGCAGGATCAGCGGCGGCAGGCGCGCGGCGTTCGCGCGCTCGTCCAGCGACCACTCCACGCGCAGGCGCGGGCCGAAGCGCACCTGCTCGATCTCCAGATAGCGGCGCGCCAGCTCGATCTCCTGCCCCACGGTGGAGCTGTCGTCGCGCTCGGCCAGCGCATGGCGGAACAGGTCGGACAGGTCCTCCAGCACCAGCTCGGCCTTGGCCGGCTCTTCGCGCACCAGGGCGATCGCGGTGTTGAGCGTGTTGAACAGAAAGTGCGGGCGTATGCGCGACTGCAGCTCGGCCAGCCGCGCCGTGGTGGCCGCCGGCGTGCGCCCGCGCACGCGCCAGGCCAGCCCGGCCACCAGGCCCGCGGCCAGCAGCGCGCCGGTGCAGGCACTGGCCAGCCAAGGCGGCGAAGCCCCGGTCATCCCCAGCAGCGCCAGGGTGCCGCAGGCATACAGCCCCGCCAGCGCGCCCAGCACCACGCCGGCGCCCATCTGCAGCGCCCAGGGCAGGCGCGCCAGCGGCCGCTTCAGGCTGCAGCCCACCACCAGCCACAGCAGCGTGGCGGGCAGCGCGCCGCCGGTGATCAGCGCCACGCGGCTCACCCAGTCGGACACACCGCTGGCCACATACATCAGCCCGACGGCGACCACCACCTCGACATACAGCACGGCGCGCAGGATCACGCCCACCTGGCAGGCGTCGAACACCAGCACCGGCGCGGCCTTGGCCCGGGCGCGCGGCAGCGTGCGCTCGGTGAAGGTCGATAGAATTTGAGAGTCTTTCACGTCTCCCCCAGGGGGGACGACGCCGGTGGCCGGGCAGACCCCGGCCACGGCGTCCTGGCTTGGCCTGCTCCGCGGCCCTTCGATGGTGGAGGTGACATGCGCTGTGATCGACAAAAAGGCTGCCGCACAGTTTAGGCCGCGCTGCCTGACGTTCATCCTCCGCACCGTGCCGTCCGTCGACGGGTGCCAAATTCTTCTCTTTATTGCGATGTCATCCAACCAACTCGACAAGAAATCCGAAGCCTGGTCCGCCCTGTTCAGCGAACCCATGAGCGAGCTGGTGCAGCGCTACACCGCCAGCGTGTTCTTCGACAAGCGGCTGGCCGCGGCCGACATCCAGGGCAGCCTGGCGCATGCCGACATGCTGGCCGCGCAGGGCATCATCAGCGCCGACGATCTGGCCGCCATCCGGCGTGGCATGGCCACCATCAGCTCTGAAATCGAGAGCGGCGCGTTCGAGTGGAAGCTGGCCCTGGAAGACGTGCACCTGAACATCGAGGCGCGCCTGACGCAGCTGGTGGGCGACGCCGGCAAGCGCCTGCACACCGGCCGCAGCCGCAACGACCAGGTGGCCACCGACATCCGCCTGTGGCTGCGCGGCGAGATCGACCTGATCACCGGCCTGCTGCGCGAGCTGCAATCGGCGCTGGTCGAGGTGGCCGAGAAAAACGTCGACGTCATCCTGCCCGGCTTCACCCACCTGCAGGTGGCGCAGCCGGTGAGCTTTGCGCACCACCTGCTGGCGTATGTGGAGATGTTCGCGCGCGACGAGCAGCGCATGGGCGACGTGCGCCGCCGTGTCAACCAGTTGCCGCTGGGCAGCGCCGCGCTGGCCGGCACCACCTACCCGCTCGACCGCGAGCGCGTGGCGCGCACGCTGGGCATGGTGAATGACCAAGGCGAAGCCTGCGTGTGCCAGAACAGCCTGGACGCCGTGAGCGACCGCGACTTCGCCATCGAATTCGCCGCCGCCGCGAGTCTGGTGATGGTGCACATCTCGCGCCTCAGCGAAGAGCTGATCCTGTGGATGAGCCAGAACTTCGGTTTCATCAAGATCGCCGACCGCTTCACCACCGGCTCGTCGATCATGCCGCAGAAGAAGAACCCCGACGTGCCCGAGTTGGCGCGCGGCAAGACCGGCCGCGTGGTCGGTCACCTGATGGGCCTGATCACCCTGATGAAGGGCCAGCCCCTGGCCTACAACAAGGACAACCAGGAAGACAAGGAGCCGCTGTTCGACACCGTCGACACGCTGCGCGACACGCTGCGCATCTTCGTCGAGATGATCGGCGGCCAGCCCAACCCGGCCACCGGCGCCAAGGAAGGCGGCATCACCGTCAACCCGCAGCCCATGCAGGCCGCCGCGCAGAAGGGCTACGCCACCGCCACCGACCTGGCCGACTACCTGGTGAAGAAGGGCCTGCCCTTCCGCGACGCGCACGAAACCGTGGCCCACGCCGTCAAGGCCGCCGAATCGCACGCCTGCGACCTGTCGGAACTGCCGCTGAAGGTGCTGCAGGAGTTCCACCCCGCCATCGACAAGGACGTCTACGACGTCCTCAGCCTGCGCGGCAGCCTGGAAGCGCGCAACACCCTGGGCGGCACGGCACCGGCGCAAGTCAAGGCGCAGATCGCCCGACATCGCGCTCGGTTGGGCAACTGACCGCCCAATAACGGGGAGTATCACACGCCAGCGCCCGTCATGAGGGCGCTAGCGGACAGGTGGATGGGGAGTATACATCTGTCCGCCATACCTTCATGCACGCCGCTCACCGTCAACGCGCCGGCCCCACGCGGTAGGCCCTCGCCGTCGCCCCGTCGTCATCCGGCGACCCTTCTTCCGTCGCCGCGCGATCCGCAACATCTTGCTACATGCGTGCGACCGTCTTTCCAGGCGCAGACTCGGTCTCCACACGCATGGGGCGGCGGAAGCGCCCACCACACATACTCCCCTCGCTATCAAACAGGGAGTATTCACGTCATGCCAAGGTATTAACTTCAGCTGTTTCTTACCGTTCGTCTTGTTACATTTACCGCTGGTCGGCACTTAGGCACGGCGCGACATATCTCCTCGCCTTTCGCGCGCAATCGATAAATTCGACTGGAATCAATTTATCGATAGCCATTAACTCATGCGCACCCACCGTCGTTTCCAAGCTGGCTTCACGCTCATCGAAGTGATGATCGTGGTGGCGATCATCGGCATCCTGGCGGCCATAGCGCTGCCCTCGTACAACGCCTATGTGGTGCGCACCAACCGCGCCGCAGCCCAGGCGTTCATGCAGGAAGTGGCCAGCCGCCAGCAGCGCTATCTGCTGGATGCGCGCAGCTTTGCGGCCGACATGTCCGCCCTGGGCATGAGTGAGCCGGCCAAGGTCGCCAACGCCTACACGATCACGACCGCGTCGATAGCCGATGCCAAGCCGCCCGCCTTTACGGTGACCGCTACGCCCAAGGGCAGCCAGGCCACCAACGACACGGACTGCAAAGTGTTGACGCTGGACCAGGCTGGCACCAAGACAGCCACAGGCGACAAGGGGGTGGCAGGATGCTGGTAAAGCCCACACTGCGCCGCGCCCGCGGCTTCACCATGATCGAGTTGATGACCGTCATCTCGATCATTGCGATCCTGGCTACCCTGGCGGCGCCGTCTTTCCGAGGGTTCGTCGCCAACCAGCGCATCCGCAACGCGTCGTTCGATCTGATGGCGTCGCTCAGCCTTGCCCGCAACCAGGCCATCTCGCAGAACAGCAGCGTCAGCTTCGAGAAGAAGGGCAACGCCTGGAATGACGGCTGGCAAGTCACCGACGGCACCCATGTGTTCGGCAGTCAGGCGGGCTACAAGAACCTGAAGATCACCGACTCGGGCGGTCTCGGCAAGCTCACCTACGGCCGCGATGGCCGATCCACCACCAATGCCACCAAGTTCACGGTGGAACCCGAACCTGCCATCTCGGGTGTCGATAAACGCTGCATCACCGTGACATTGAGCGGCATGCCGACCAGCACCAAGGGAGCCTGCACATGACCTGCGCGCCATACCACCGCCGTCAAAGCGGCGTCGCCTTGATCGAAGTCCTGGTGACCCTGCTGATCCTGATGCTTGGTTTGCTGGGACTGGCCGGTGTGAGCAGCCGCGCCAACATGACGGAACTGGAGTCCTTCCAGCGCATCCGCGCGCTCCAACTGGCGCAGGACATGGCCTCGCGCCTGGACGCCAACCGCAAGGTGGCCAGTTGCTATTCCAACGGCCAGACCGGGGTCGAACTCGGCACGGGCAAGGGCAACACCGGCGTACCCGCTTGCACCACAGGCAGCGACCAGGAAAAGGCGCAGGTCGCGGCAGACCTTACCAGCTGGGACAACCAGATCAAGGGAGAGGCCGAGACGCTGGGCACAGACAAGGTGGGCGCCATGATCGGCGCCATCGGCTGCATCACGCTGGATAACCCAGCCAACAACACCTACCTGATCGCGGTGTCCTGGCAGGGCCTGGTTGCCACCGTGGCACCGACCATCGACGGCGAGTCCGGTGCCGAGCCCTTCCCGTGCGGCCACGGCGCCTATGGTGACGACGACCGCCTGCACCGCGTCGTCACGACCAAGGTACAGATTGGAGATCTCTCATGAGCCCGCGCTGCCAAGCCAGACACCTTGGGCGCCAGCGCGCTGCACGCGGCTTCACGCTGGTGGAGCTGATGGTGGCGATTGCACTGGGGCTGGTACTGCTCACCGTCCTTGTCAGCCTGATCATTTCGTCGGTCACCAACCGCTCGGAGCTCGACAAGAGCTCCCGCCAGATCGAGAACGGCCGCTATGCGCTGGAGACCCTGGTCAACGACATCCAGATGGCGGGCTTCAAGGGCCAGACCGGCATCCAGAGCTGGGACCGTGTCATGCCAGCCGCATGTCCAGCCAACACGGCCGATCTGGGCTACACCAGCACGGCAGGCAGCCCGCAGAAAGTCCCGTTGCCCGTCGTCGGCCTGACAGACGTTCCTTCCTGCCTGGCCTCCGCCGCCTCAGGCGCCAACGTGAAAACCGGCACGGGCATGCTGCTGGTCACGCGGGCGTCGTCGGAAGTGCTGGCCCCGGTAGCGGCACAACCTGGCGAGCATTACATCCAGGTTTCGACCTGCGAGGACGACCCGCTGTCGTTCGAGGCCGGCTCCCCTGCTGCCCCCGACCCAGCCGGAGGCAGCAGTGCTGCGCCCAAGTTCGAACTGCGGAAGAAGGACTGCAGCAGCAGCAACCTGGCCAGCCTGCGCAAGCTGGTGCATCGCATCTATTTCATCAGCGACTGCAACGAGTGCGGCAAGGACACCATCCCCACGCTGAAGGTCGCCGAGTTCATCAATGGTTCGATGGTCATCTCGCCGCTGGTCGATGGCATTGATGACCTGCAGTTCGACTACGGCATCGATATGGACCACAACGGGTCGCCCGACTGCTATGTCAGCGCCCCGGGCGCGCCACCGTCGACTGAGATTGACGTCGCAACCTGCCCACAGACCAGCCCCGCGTACGACTGGACCAAGGCCGACGAGAACTGGCTCAACGTGATGGCCGTGCGAGTCCACCTGCTGGCCCGCAACACGGAGCCGAGCCCCGGATGGGCAGCGGAAGAAAAGAAACGAACCTACGCGCTCGGCCTGGCCCATCCGCAGGTCGGTCGTTTCGACGACAACTACAAGCGCCACGCTTTCAGCACGGTGGCGCGCCTGATCAACGACTCGGGCATTCGGGAGTTGCCATGAACATGAACCGCCTTCAAGCGACCCGGCAGCAACAGCGAGGCGCCACCCTGCTGGTCGCCATGATCTTTCTCGTGGTGCTGATGCTGATCGTGGCTTCGGCCATCAAGGTCACCAACGTCAACACCAAGCTGGTGGGCAACATGCAGATACAGAAGGAAGCCGATGCGGCGGGCCGAGTGGCCGTCGAGCAGATCATCAGCACCGACTTCGCCCTGCAACCAGGGCCCAGGACGATCACTGTGGACATCAACAACAGCGGTCAGGCTGGCTCCACGTTCAGCGTCGAGATTCCCATGCCCGAGTGCCTGCAGAAGCGGCCGATTCGCCTGAGTGAACTCGACCTCGCCAACCCGGACGACCAAGCCTGCGGCGGCGGCAGCATCCGCATGGGTGGCGTATCCGGCGACGGCAATTCGGTTTGCGAAGCCACGACCTGGGACGTGCGCGCCATCGTGACGCCGCCGAACAGCGACAAGGCCACTCTCCAAATCCATCAGGGCGTATCTCAGCGCGTCGACCAGAACGCCAACTGCTGATCACTCCAGGCGCGCTACTTCGATCACTCACTTTCAGGGGTGCACATCATGATTCACCCCTCCCTCCGCCCGCTGTCGGTGCTTGTCTCGGCCATCCTGATCGCCGCCGCCCCGGTGCGCGCGGAAGACATCGATCTATACAACGGCGTGAGCCCCGACAACCCGTCCAACGTCGTGATCCTGCTGGACAACTCGGCCGCGGCCAGCGCCAGCGCGACCTTCAATTGCCCCTATAAGGTCAACGACCCGAAAGCCAACTTCGGCTACATGCAGTGTGGTTTGCTGATCACCCTGGACGCCATCGACAAAAGTGACATGCTGAAGGGCGCCTTCAACATGGGGATGATGTACTTTCCGCAGCAGGACGGCGGTATCTTCAAGGCGCCCAACCCGGCCACCGAGACGTTGGACCATCTGATCAACATGGACACTGCGGGCATCGGAACAATGCGCGGCGTGTTCAACGCACTGAGCCTGACCACCGACAAGACCAACTCCAACCAGTTGGCCCATGCCATGCAGGAAACCTATGCGTTCTACAACGGCAAGACAGACCTGTCGGGAACGCACTACCCCGGATTGTCGGCCACCCAGCTCTGCGCCCGCAATTTCGTCATCTACATCACGTTCGCCACCGTCAACCAGAAGCCGCAGGATCCGGGTACCCGCGCTGGCTACGCCCTGCAGTCCACGTTGGGTCTGGCGACCCTGCCGCCACAGCTCGAGCTTCCGGCCTGGAAGAACGCCACCGGCAAGTACAAGGACGATTATTCGGATGAATGGGCGCGCTACCTGAACCATCCGGTTTCTCCCGACCGCCAGGTCAATACCTTCACCATCGTCATTTCGGACGGCAAGAACCCCGACTATGAACAGCTCATGGTGAGCATGGCCCGCCAGGGCGGCGGTGAAGCCATCGTCATCGACCAGAGCAAGGCCGATGTCTCGGCCCTGTCCGACGCGCTGCTCAGAGCGCTCTAACAGATGCAGGCCACCAACGGGGTGTTCGCAGCACCGGTACTGCCGGTGTCGGCCAACAGCCAGGGCACCTACAAGAACCAGATCTTCATGGGCATGTTCCGCCCCGACGGCAGCGCCAACCCGCGTTGGGTGGGCAACCTGAAGCAGTTCCAATTCGGACAACGGACGACCAACGAGAACAAGGTCGAACTGTTCCTGGCCGACGCCAACGGCGACAGTGCCATCAACCCGGTGACGGGCTTCATCTCTCCCACAGCCGTCAGCTTCTGGTCGTCCAAGGATCCCAGCCAGTTGCCCGACTCCAAGGGCGGGTTCTGGTCCACGGAGTACCGCCAGCGCATCGGCGCTGCCGACGGTTTCGACGCGCCGGACGGCCAGTTCGTCGAGAAGGGCGGCGTGGGCCAGCGCGAGCGCATGAAGCACCTGTCGAGCATGAAGACACGCAACGTCTACACCTGCCTCGACGCCAAGTGCACAGCGGGTGCCTCTCTCAGCACCATGTCGTTCGACACCACCAACCTCACGCCGGCGCAGTTGGGCGTGACCACCAACACTGAAGCCACCAACCTGGTGAACTGGGTGCGGGGACTGGACACCGCAGCCGTCAACGGCGACACGGCTGCCGGCCCTGAAAGCAACATCCCACCGGCCAACGTGCCGCCACCCAACAACACCGCCACCTTGCCGGTTCAGGTGCGCGGCACCATTCATGGCGATGTGCTTCATTCTCGGCCCGCCGTGGTGGACTACGGCGGGACGCTGGGCACGGTGGTGTTCTACGGCGCCAACGATGGCATGTTCCGTGCCATCAACGGCAACCAGACCGCCGCCGCGGGCAGCAGCCTGGGCGTCAAGCCGGGCGAGCCACTGTGGGCCTTCGTGGCGCCAGAGCACTTCCCTCAGCTCAAGAAAATCTACAGCAACAAACCCCCGCTGACACTGGGCTCCCCCACCGGCAGCGGCAAGCCCTACTTCTTCGATGGTTCGCCCACGGTGTACCGCGATGCCGCCTCGGGTAAGGTGTACATGTACCTCACCGCACGCCGCGGCGGACGCCTGATGTACGCACTGGACGTGACGGACCCGAAAGCGCCCAAGTTCCTGTGGAAGCGAAGCAACACCGATACTGGCTTTTCTGAGCTGGGGCAAACGTGGTCTGCACCGGCGGTGGGCAAGGTGAAGGGACACAGCAACCCCGTGCTGATCTTCGGCGCCGGCTACGACCCCAACCAGGACGACGAGGCCACGACGGCGGCCGACACCATGGGACGCGGCATCTTCGTTCTGGACGCCGTGACAGGCGCCAAGGTGTGGGAGGCCGGCCCCGGCGGCAACGGCGACACCTGCAAGGGCAACCCCTGCCACCTGGAGAACATGAAGCACGCAATTCCGGCTGAAATCGCCATCCTGAACCGCGACTTCGACCTCGAGGGTTATGTCGACCGTCTCTATGCTGCAGACACGGGCGGTAACGTTTGGCGTGTCGACCTGGAGCCGGACGGCACCGGCGCAGTCTCTACCTGGCAGGTCAGCAAACTGGCAGCCCTGGGCGGCAGCACGACGCCCCGACGCAAGTTCTTCTACCCGCCCGATGTAGCACCAGGCAAGGACTACGACGCCGTGGTCATGATCAGCGGTGACCGTGAACACCCCACCGTGCACGACGACGCCACCTTCGGTGTGCAGAACCGCTTCTACATGATCAAGGACCAGTTTCCGGGCAAAGACGGCAGCCAAGGCGTCCCGGCCGTGGACAACACCGACACGGCGCGTGACGACGATGTGGCCGATCTGGTGCGCATCACCATCGATGCAACGACCGCCAAGTCGAGCCCAACCTACAGCGGCACGCTGAAGGGCTTCTTCTACACGCTACCCAGCGACGGCGAGAAAGGCGTCAACGCGCCGACGGCCTTCGGCAGCACCGTGTATTTCGGCACCAACCAGCCCAAGGCACCGGATACGTACACCTGCGAGGCTGGCCTGGGCACAGCACGCAGCTACCACATCAACTACTTCACAGGTGACGTCAAGTCGTTCGACTTCGTCGGCGGTGGCCTGCCCCCGTCGCCGGTGGTAGGCACGGTCACCATCAATGATCGGAACCAGCGCTTCATCATCGGCGCCGGTGGCGACAGCGGCCGTCCAGACGACAAGTCGGTGATCGGCGGAACCGAGTTGAACGTGCCGGCGAAGAACAACAAGCGCCGACCTACTGGTACCGGGTGCAGGATCGCTGATCGCGCTGCGTCATGTGTTGACGCTCGCGAAAGACAAAGCCGCTGATTGCTGCCAATCAGCGGCTTTTCTGTCTATCGAGAGCAATTCGGTCCGGTCGCCTCGAACGAACTTTCATTCTTGTAGCGGCTTGCGCTTTGAAGTTCTGCGCTTGATCGGCTTTTCATCTGAATCGCACGGCCTGTCCGTCTCCAGAACCTCCAGCATCTCGCGCGCCAGCTCGATCCAAATGGCCTCGTAACGCTGGCCGGCACGCAGCACCAAGTGCTGCAGGCGCTGTTCGCGCGTGGGCTGCGCGTGCTGAAAGTCGCGCGCCTCGATCTGGTCATACAGCGCCTGCGTGGCTTCGTGCTGCGCCAGCCAGGCGCGGATGTGCTCGGCCAGCGCGCCGCCGGTCGGGCCGACGGCGCCTTCGGCGCGCAGGCGCACCATCAGTTCCTCGCGCAGGGGCCGTGGCGCCAGCGGCTCGCCGATCCAGCGCACCAGCTCGGCCCGGCCCCGGCGCGTAACGCGGTAGGCACGCTTGCGCCCGCGCCCCCCCTGTTCGGGCAGCGGCGCCACCCAGCCGGCCTCTTCCATGCGCGCCAGCTCGCGGTAGATCTGCTGGTGCGTGGCGGCCCAGAAATGGCCCAGCGAACGGTCGAAGCGCGACGCCAGTTCGGAGCCCGAATCCGGGCGGTCGATCAGCGCGGTGAGCAGGGCATGAGGCAGGGACATCGGTGGCGCATCCGGTTGGCCAGGGCCGTCCATTCTATGCAACCAGTTGCATTGTCGGCCTCGCCTCGGCTACATTCATGCAACCGGTTGCATAAAGGAGCTTCATGTCCGCCTACCCTCACCTGCTTGCCCCGCTCGACCTGGGCTTCACCACCTTGCGCAACCGCGTGCTCATGGGCTCGATGCACGTGGGACTGGAAGAGGCGCTGCAGGGCTTCGAGCGCATGGCCGCGTTCTATGCCGAACGCGCGCGCGGCGAGGTGGGCCTGATCGTGACCGGCGGCATTGCCCCCAACGAGCGCGGCCGCCCCGCGCCCGGCGGCGCCATGCTGACCACCGAGGCCGAGGCCGCGCAACACCGCATCGTCACCGATGCCGTACACGCCGCCGGCGGCAAGATCGCCATGCAGATCCTGCACTTCGGCCGCTACGCCTACCACGCCGATCTGGTGGCGCCCAGCGCGGTCAGGAGCCCCATCAACCCCGGCACGCCGCACGCGCTGACGGGCGATGAGGTGGAGCAGACGATTGCCGACTTCGTGCGCTGCGCCGCGCTGGCGCAGCACGCGGGCTACGACGGTGTGGAGATCATGGGCAGCGAGGGCTACCTGATCAACGAGTTCATCGCCGCGCGCACCAACCACCGCACCGACGAATGGGGCGGCGACTACGCCAATCGCATCCGCTTTCCGGTCGAGATCGTGCGCAGCGTGCGCGAGCGCGTGGGGCGCAACTTCATCATCATCTACCGGCTGTCGATGCTGGATCTGGTGGAGGGCGGCTCGACGCTGGACGAAGTGATCCAGCTCGCGCAGGCCGTCGAGGCGGCGGGCGCCACCATCATCAACACCGGCATCGGCTGGCACGAGGCGCGCGTGCCCACCATCGCCACCAAGGTGCCGCGCGGCGCCTACACCTGGGTCACGCAGCGGCTGATGGGCCACGTGAAGGTGCCGCTGGTGGCCACCAACCGCATCAACACGCCCGAACTGGCCGAACAGCTGCTGGCCGATGGCGTGTGCGACATGGTGTCGATGGCGCGGCCCTTTCTGGCCGATGCGCAGTTCGTGCGCAAGGCGCGCGAGGGCCGCGCCGACGAGATCAACACCTGCATCGCCTGCAACCAGGCCTGCCTGGACCACACCTTTTCTGGCCGCATCACCTCGTGCCTGGTCAACCCGCGCGCCTGCCACGAGACGGTGCTGACCATCGAACCCGCCGCGCAGCCGCGCCGCATCGCCGTGGTCGGCGCCGGGCCGGCGGGGCTGGCCTTTGCCACCACGGCAGCCGGGCGTGGGCACCGGGTCACGCTGTTCGATGCCGCCAGCGAAATCGGCGGGCAGTTCAACATCGCCAAAAAGGTGCCGGGCAAGGAGGAGTTTCACGAAACCCTGCGCTACTACCGGCGCCAGATCGAGCTGCAGGGCGTGGACCTGCGCCTGAACACGCGCGCCGATGCGGCGCAGTTGATCGCCGGCGGCTACGACGACATCGTGCTGGCCACCGGCATCACGCCGCGCCAGCCGGCCATCGACGGCATCGACCACCCCAAGGTGCTGAGCTACCTGGACGTGCTGCAGGCCGAGAAGCCGGTGGGCGAGCACGTGGCCGTGGTGGGTGCGGGTGGCATCGGCTTCGACGTGAGCGAGTACCTGGTGCACCACGGCACCAGCCCCAGCATCGACCCACCCAGGTTCAACGCCGAATGGGGCATCGACACCGGTTACGCGCAGGCCGGCGGCCTGGCCGCGCCTGTGGTGGAGCCGCCCGCGCGCCGCGTGCACCTGCTGCAGCGCAAGACCAGCAAGGTGGGCGACGGCCTGGGCAAGACCACGGGCTGGATCCACCGCGCCAGCCTGAAGGCGCGCGGCGTGGCCATGTCGCCCGGCGTGCAGTACCAGCGCATCGACGACGCGGGCCTGCATGTGACGGTGGATGGCAAGCCCGAGTTGCTGGCCGTGGATAACGTGGTCATCTGCGCCGGCCAGGAGCCGCAGCGCGAGCTGCTGGCCGCGCTGCAGGCCGCCGGCTGCCGCGTGCACCTGATCGGCGGCGCCGAGGTGGCGGCCGAGCTGGATGCCAAGCGCGCGATCAAGCAGGGCACCGAGCTGGCAGCGTGTATCGAATCGGCGCCACCCGCTACTGAATCAGAAGCAAATACCGCCGTGGCATCGGTTTCCGCCGCACCCCGCTACTCCAGCGCCAGCACCGTGCGCGAGCTGCTCGGCCACCCGCCCGCCCAGGCGATTCTCGAGCGGTACCTGCCAGGCTTCTCGGCCCACCCACAGATCGCCATGGCGGCGGGCATGCCGCTGACCACGGTGGCCAAGTTTTCCGGCGGCCTGATCACCGACGAGGCGCTGCAGGCCATCGACAAGGCACTGCAGGCGCTGGGCGATGCGCCCGCGACGACACCTGCCCCCGTCTCCGCACCTGCGCCCGCTGCGCCCGCAGAGGAAGCGCCCATGGACCTGGCACCCACGCACCTGCACCCGGCCGCCGCGCGCTCGCTGGCCGCCTGGCACGCCATGGTGGCCAAGGCCGACCTGAGCGAGCTGGCCCGCATCGTCCACCCCGATGCGGTGTTCCGTTCGCCCATGGCCTTCAACCCTTACGGCCCGGCGCCCGCGCTGCTGCTGGCGCTGCAGACGGTGGTGACGATCCTGAAGGACTTCCGCTACCACCGCCAGTTCGCCAGCGACGATGGCCTGAACGTGGTGCTGGAGTTCAGCGCCCGCGTGGGCGACAAGCGCCTGAAGGGCATCGACATCATCCGCTTCGACGAGCAGGGCCTGATCACCGAGTTCGAGGTGATGATCCGCCCGCTGAACGGCCTGCAGGCGCTGGGCGCAGAGATGGGCGCGCGGCTGGGGCAGCAGCTGCCGGGCTTCAAGTTCAAGGGCTGAGGGCGGCGCGGCGGCGCCGCCGCCCTGCCGCGCCTTGAAGCACCAGCCGGTTACTTCTTTTTTGATAGCTGCCAGCGCTTATCCCATAAGCGCCGGAGGCCAATTTCGCTTGAAATTCCCTCAACGCAGGAAGAAGTACCCCCACAGCGTCAGCACGATGACGCAGAACACGTTCAGCACCGCGCCGGCGCGCACCATGTCGCTTTGCCGGATCTGGCCGGTGCCGTAGACGATGGCGTTGGGCGGTGTGGCCACGGGCAGCATGAAGGCGCACGAGGCGCCGATGCCGATCATCAGCACGAGCACGGCGGGCGGCATGCCCATGCGCTCGGCAATGGCGGCGAACACCGGCACCAGCAGCGCGGCCGAGGCGGTGTTGCTGGTGAACTCGGTCAGGATGATGATGAAGGTGGTGACGCCCAGGATGATGACGAACGGCCCGGCGCCGGTGAGGAAGGCCGCCACCTGATCGCCCAGCACGGCCGACGCGCCCGAGCTGCGCAGCAGCCCCGACAGCGTGAGCCCGCCGCCGAACAGGAACAGCACGCCCCAGTCGGTGTTGTTCGACACCTGCTGCCAGCTGGCTAGGCCCAGCGTGATGATGGCCACCGCCGCGGTGACGGCGATGAAGGTGTCGGGCGCGGTCACGCCCAGCGCGGCACTGACCTGGCTGCCGAAAATCCACGCCAGCGCGGTGCATGCGAACACCACCATGGTCAGCACGCGGCGCGTGGTCCAGGGGATCTCTTCCATCGGCACGCTGATCTTGCGGTTCAGGCGCGGGCGGAACACCAGCCACAGCGTGACCACCATGATCGGCATCAGCGCCAGCATGAGCGGCAAGCCGATCTTCATCCAGCCGGCGAAGTCCATGTCGATGGCGCGCGCGGCGATGGCGTTGGGCGGCGAGCCCACCAGCGTGCCCAGCCCGCCGATGCTGGCCGAATAGGCGATGCCCAGCAGGATGAAGACAAAGGTGTTGCGCTCGGTCTTGCGGTCGAGGTGGCTCATGATGCCCATGGCCAGCGGCAGCATCATGGCAGCGGTGGCGGTGTTGCTGATCCACATCGACAGCAGCGCGGTGACGCCGAACAGCAGCATCGCCGCCACGCCCAGGTGCGAGCCCGACAGCGACATCAGCCAGAAGGCGATCTTGCGGTCCAGCCGCTGCACGTGCAGCGCCGTGGCCAGCGCGAAGCCGCCGAAGAAAAGAAAGATCACCGGGTCGGCGAAGGCGGCGAAGGCCCGGGCGGTGTTGAAATCCGGAAAGCCCAGCAGCAGCGCGCCCACCGGCACCATCAGCGCCGTCAGCGTGGTGTGCACGGCCTCGGTCAGCCACATGATGGCGATGAACAGCAGCAGCGCCAGGCCTTTCCTGGGTGCGGGCTCGAACGGCATGAGCTGGTAGGCCAGCCAGCTGGCGGCCAGCGCGACGACGAAAACGATCAGGCCGCGCCGCACGCGCCCAGGTTCGACACCGGCGGGGCGATTCTCGTACAGCTCTTCCAGCGGCAGGTCGCTGGCAGGGCGCGCGTCGGGTGCAAGGGGTGAATTCATGCGTGCTTTCCTGTTCTTGTGAAGGCTGCGGCGAGCGCGGGTCGGCGACAATCCGCGGCGCCACGCGGGTGCAGGCCATGATACCGGGGGGGTTTGCGCAGCCCCGCCACGCCATCCACCGCGCGCTCCTGATCCGGCCACGCCATGTTCTACGCCATTCCGCTCGAATCCAAGCCCAGCTGGCGCCACCCGCCGTGGATGACGATGCTGCTGATCCTCATCAACCTGTGGGTGTGGTGGGGCCCGCAGCGGCACGAGGCCGCCGCCGACGAGCGCGCGGCGCGGCATTACCTGACGACGGCACTGCCGCGCATCGAGCTGCCGGCCTTCATCCAGCACCTGGAGAAGATCGACTCGCGCCACCTGGCGGCGGCGCGCATGCTCTACCAGCGCCAGCAATACGAGGATGTGCTGCAGCTGATGCAAAGCGACAGCAGCTTCATGCGCCGGCTGACGGATGGCCGCGTGATCACCGCCACGCATCCCGACCACGCCACCTGGCAGGCCGAACGCAGCGCCTACGAGCAGCTGCGGCCCGCACCCTTCACCGCGCGCTGGTCGCAGGACCACAACGTCGATGCCGAATGGCGCCCGGTCACCTGGGTCACCTCGGCCTTCCTGCACGGCAGCACCGGGCACCTGCTGGGCAACATGCTGTTCCTGTTCCTGTTCGGGTTTTCAGTGGAGCTGGCGCTGGGCAGCGGGCTGTACCTGCTGGCCTACCTGGCGGGCGCGGTGGGTGGCTCGGCCCTGGCGGCCTGGGCCTATGCGGGCATGGGCGGCCTGGGGCTGGGCGCATCGGGCGCGGTGTCGGCGCTGATGGGCATGTACGCGGTGATGTACCGCATGCGGCGCATCCGCTTCTTCTACCAGCTGTTCTTCTATTTCAACTACGTCACCGCGCCGGCGCTGATCCTGCTGCCGGCCTGGATCGCCAACGAGCTGCTGCAGCACTTTGCCGGCGGACGCGGCGTGGCCTACATGGCACACCTGGGCGGCCTGCTGACGGGCGCCCTGCTGATGGCGCTGGCCCTGCGCGCCGGCCGGGTGCGGCAGCAGCCGCTTGAACGGGCCGGCGGCGCGCCCGACGACGGTTTCGACGCCCGGGTGGCCGAGGCCGAGCGCCTGACGGCCGAGATGAAGTTCGACCGCGCCCTGCCCGCCTGGCGCGCTGCGGCGCAGCTGCGGCCGCAGGATGCCGATGTGCTGCGCGCCTGGTTCAACCTGGCCAAGGCGCAGCCGGCCAGCGAGGACTTTCACCGCAGCGCCAAGCTGATCCTGCGCCTGCGCGCGCAGGACCGCGACACGCTGGCACTGCAGCACGCCACCTACCAGACCTACCTGGACAAGGCGCGGCCGCGCATGCAACTGCGGCCGGCCGATCTGCAGAACCTGGTGAAGCGTTTCGTGCGCCTGGGCAGGCTGGAGGATGCCGAGCGGCTGTGCACCGCGCTGCGCGCCATGGCACCCGATCAGGCCGGCCTGCGCGACACGCTGGAACTGCTGGTGAACGGACTGCTGCACGCTGGCCAGCACGAGCGCGCCGCACACTGGAGCGCGGTGCTGAAGGGCATGGGCACGCCGGCCGCGGCCCGGCAGTGATGTTCAGGGCAAGCGCCCTGATTCAGATCTTCCACTTGGCCAGCAGCTTCTCGGGCGTGAGGCTGTCGTAGGCCTCGAAGGGCTGGTGAATCCAGGGGTTGGTCGGCAGGTCTTCCACCGAGTAGTCGGCGCTGAAGCCGGAGCAGCCCTTGGTCCAGATCACCGCCGTGCGCAGTTCGGTGATGGGCTCGTAGTTGTTGCGCAGGCGGTCCACCACGGCCTGCAGCGTGACCCCGGTGTCGGCCAGGTCATCGACCAGCAGCACCTTGCCGGCAATCTGCCCCTTGGGCGTGGTGATGTAGTGCGCGATGTCCAGATGGCCCTGCTGCGTGCCGGCCTCGGCCCGGTAGCTGCTGGTGGACATGATGGCCAGCGGCACGCTGAAGATGCGGCTGAGGATGTCGCCCGGCCGCATGCCGCCGCGCGCCAGGCACAGGATGGTGTCGAACTGCCAGCCGGACTGGTGCACCTTGATCGCCAGCTTCTCGATCAGGTTGTGGTACTCGTCGTAGCTCACGTAGAGGTGCTTGCCATCTTCGGTCAACATCGGGTTTGCTCCTGATCCAATAGCTTATTGCGCAGGCGGGACGGGCGCTAGAGCCCGATTTTCACTAGAAATCTCTAAGCCAGGAACGGGTGCTTGACCATGATCGTGTGGTCGCGGTCCGGGCTGGTCGAGATGACGTGGATCGGCACGCCGGTGACGTGCTCGATGCGCTGCAGGTACAGGCGCGCGTTGATCGGCAGTTGCTCGTAGCGCGTCACGCCCACCGTGCTGTCGCTCCAGCCGGGCATTGTCTCGTAGATGGGCTTGCAGCGGGCAATGTCGTCGGCGCCCAGCGGCAGGATGTCGATGGTCTCGCCATCCAGTTCGTAGCCGGTGCACAGCTGCAGCTCGTTCAGGCCGTCGAGCACGTCGAGCTTGGTGATGCACAGCCCGCTCAGGCCGTTGACCTGCGCGCTGCGCTTGAGCAGCGCGGCGTCGAACCAGCCGCAGCGGCGGCTGCGCCCGGTGGTCACGCCTTTTTCGGCGCCCACGGTGCTCATGTGGTAACCGGGCGTGCCCGGCGTTTCCCAGTCCAGCTCGGTCGGGAACGGGCCGCCGCCGACGCGCGTGCAGTAGGCCTTGGTGATGCCCAGCACGTAGTGCAGCAGCCCCGGCCCCACGCCCGCGCCGGCCGCGGCGTTGCCGGCCACGGTGTTGCTGCTGGTGACGAAGGGGTAAGTGCCGTGGTCGACGTCGAGCAGCGTGCCCTGCGCGCCCTCGAACAGCAGGTTGGCGCCGTGCTGGTGCGCCTCGTTCAGCTCGCGCGAGACGTCGGCCAGCATCGGCTTGATGGCTTCAGCCTGACGCATCGCCTCGTCGTAGATGGGGTCGAACTGCAGCGCACCGTCTTTCAGGTAGGGCTGCAGCGCGTCGCTGAACGTGATGGCGCCGGAGTTCAGGAAGCCCGTCAGCTCGTGGTTGTACAGCGCCAACAGGTCACGCAGCTTGGCGGCGAAGCGCTCGGGGTGCTTCAGGTCCTGCGCGCGCAAGGCGCGGCGGGCGATCTTGTCCTCATAGGCCGGGCCGATGCCGCGGCCGGTGGTGCCGATCTTCTCGCTGCCGCCGCTTTCGCGCGCGGCTTCGCGCGCCACGTCCATGGCGGCGTGCAGCGGCAGGATCAGCGGGCAGCCCTCGCTGATGCGCAGGCGCTCGCGCACCTGCACGCCGGCCTTCTCCAGCCCCTCGATCTCTTCCAGCAGCTTGGTCACCGACACCACCACGCCGTTGCCGATGTAGCAGGTCACGCCCGGGCGCATGATGCCGCTGGGGATCAGGTGCAGCGCGGTCTTGACGCCGTTGATGACCAGCGTGTGGCCCGCGTTGTGGCCGCCCTGGAAGCGCACCACGCCCTGCGCGCTCTCGGTCAGCCAGTCAACCAGCTTGCCCTTGCCCTCGTCACCCCACTGGGTGCCGACCACGACGACGTTGCGTCCGTTGGTTGCTTTCATGTCCGCCTTCAATGCTCAAAAAACTCAGTTGGATTGGACGACCCACTGCCCGCCCACCTCGATCAGTTCGCGGTCGCAGTCGAATTCGTCGATCTCGTTCTCGTGCCCCGGCAGCACGCACACCACGGTCTCGCCGCGCCCGCGCAGCGCCGCCACCGCGGCATGCAGGCCGGGCGCGTCGCCCCAGGGCGCACGGATCGCGGCGCGCAGCGGCCGGCGCCCGGCCACGCGCACCAGTTGCTTGAGGTCGAGGCTGAAGCCCACGGCCGGGCGCTCGCGGTCGAGCTTGTGGCCGAACACCGCCCCCACGCCGTCGTAACGGCCACCGCGCAGCACCGCGTCACCCGCGCCTTGCGCGTACACCGCGAAGCGCGCGCCGCTGTAATACCCATAGCCACGCGCATCGGCCAGATCCACCGTAACCGCCACGCCTTCCAGGCGCGAAGCGAGCCATCTCAAATTCGATAGCGCCTCGCGCACGTTGGGCGCCGTCTGCAGCGCTTTTTCTGCCTCATCCAGAACTTCCACGCCGCCATACAGGCCCACCAGCGCCTGCAGGCCCTGGCGCGATGCGGCGGGAAAGCTCTTCGTCAGGCGGGCCAGTTCGCTGGCGTCCTTGATGGCCAGCGCATCGTGGACTTCCGTCAGGATGTTGGGGTCCACCATCACCCCGGCCAGCAGCGCACGCACGATGCGCGCATCGGCCAGGTCGACCGACAGATGGCCCACCTGCGCGGCCTTCAGGCAGTCGAGCGACAGCGTCAGGATTTCGAGGTCGGCCTCGCGGCCGGCGTGGCCATAGATCTCGGCGCCGAACTGCAACGGCTCGCGCGTGGCGTGCGGGCGCTCGGGCTGCGTGTGCACCACCGGGCCGCAATAGCACAGGCGCGTCACGGCCTGCCGGCCCAGCAGGTGCGCATCGATGCGCGCCACCTGCGGCGTGGTGTCGGCCCGCAGACCGAGCGAACGGCCGGACAGCTGGTCGACCAGCTTGAAGGTCTGCAGATTCAGGGCTTCGCCGGTGCCGGTGAGTAGCGATTCGAGGTGCTCAAGCAACGGTGGAATCACCAGCTCGTAGCCATACGAGCGGGCGGTGTCGAGCAATTCGCGGCGGAGTTCTTCGATGTGCCGGGCCTCGGAGGGCAAAACATCGGCGATGTGATCCGGCAGAAGCCAGGCGGACATGGCTGTGGCAGCTTTCGCGGGCTGTTAAAAACGTGATTCTACAGGCGCACGAACGCCCCACCGGGGTGGTGCGATGCTCGTGATGGCGATGGATCAGGCGCGCACAGCGCCACGCGGGGCGATGCGGCAGCGCCGCTACACCAGCCAGAGCAGCAGCAGCCCGCCGCCCACCGCCAGCAAGCCGAAGAAGCGCAACTGCCCGTCCTGCAGTTGCATCAACTGGCTGAAAGCCTGGCGCCAGGCGCCGGGCGCGATCAAGGGCAGCAGCCCTTCGATGATCAGCGCCAGTCCCAGCGCCGCCAGCAGCGTACTGCCGTCCACGGCCTCAGCGGCGGGTGGGCGCGCCGCGCAGGTTGCGGAAGAAGTCCGACGACTGCGGGTCGATCACCAGCACGTCGCCCTTCTGCCCGATGCTGGCCTTGTAGGCGTCGAGGCTGCGGTAGAACTCGGCGAACTGCGGATCGCGCCCGAAGGCCTCGCCATAGACGCGCGTGGCCTCGGCATCGCCCTCGCCGCGCACCTTCTCGGCATCGCGGTAGGCATTGGCCACCGTCACCTCGCGCTGGCGGTCGGCGTCGGCGCGGATCTGCTCGCCCTCGGCGGCACCGGTGGAGCGCAGCTCGTTGGCCACGCGCTGGCGCTCGGCCTGCATGCGGCGGTACACCGATTCGGTGATCGACTCCACGTAGTCGGCGCGCGTGATGCGCACGTCGACGATGTCCATGCCCCAGGGCTTCTCGCCCTTGACGGCCTCGGTCACCTCGCGCTTGACGTCGGCCATCAGGGTTTCGCGCCGGGTGGAAATCAGCTCGCGCACGGTGCGGCGGTTGATTTCTTCCTGAAAGGCGTTGCGCACCACGCGGTTGAGTTGCATGGCGCCGGCGTTCTCGTCCAGGCCCACGTTGCGGATGTAGGCCTGCGGATCGGTGATGCGCCAGCGCACGTACCAGTCGATGACGACGCGCTGCTTCTCGGCCGTCAGCATGGGCTCGGTGTCCATGCTGTCGAGCGTGAGCAGACGCTTGTCGATGTAGCTGACGTTCTGGAACGGCGGCGGCAGCTTGAAGTTGAGCCCCGGCTCGGTGATCACCTTCTGAATCTGGCCGAGCTGGTAGACGACGCCGAACTGGCGCTGGTCGACCACGAACATGGTCGAGGCCAGCAGGCCCAGCAGGATGATGACGGTGGTGCCGATGAATCCGACTTTGTTCATGGGACGGCTTTCCTAGCGGGATTCGCGGGCGCGCGCATTGTCGCGCGAGCGCGCATCGGCGGCTGGCGCCGGCGTGGCGGGTGCGGGCGCCGGTGCGGCCTGCGCGGGTGCGGCGGCGCCAGCAGCGCCCGTGGACTGCAGCAGCCTGTCGAGCGGCAGGTACATCAGGTTGCCGCCGGAGCGGCTGTCGATGATGACCTTGTTCACACCGCTGTAGATTTCCTGCATGGCGTCCAGGTACATGCGCTCGCGCGTGACCTGCGGCGCCTTCTGGTATTCGCCCAGCACCGAACTGAAGCGCTGCGCATCGCCCTCGGCCTGCGCCACGATGCGCGCCTTGTAGCCCTCGGCCTCCTGCGTCAGGCGGGCCGCGGTGCCGACGGCGCGCGGCACCACGTCGTTGGCGTAGGCCTGGGCTTCGTTCTTCACGCGCTCGCGCTCCTGGCCGGCCTTCAGCACGTCGTCGAACGCGGCCTGCACCTGCTCGGGCGGGCGCACTCCGCCCTGCTGCATGTTCACGGCCACCACCTCGATGCCTACACGATATCGATCCAGGATGGTCTGCATCAGGTCGCGCACGCGCGGCGCGATCTGGTCGCGCTCGTCGGCCATGGCGTTGTCCATGCTCATCTTGCCGACCACCTCGCGCACGGCGCTTTCGGCGGCCTGCACCACGGCATCGTCGGGGCTCTTGCTCTCGAACAGGTAGGCGCGCGCGTCGTTCAGGCGGTACTGCACAGCGAACTTGATCTCGACGATGTTCTCATCCTGCGTCAGCATGGCCGATTCGCGCAGGCCGGTGCTCTTGATGACGCTGTCGCGGCCGACGTCGACCGAGCGGATCTGCGTCACGCGCACCGTCTCGTGCCGCTGGATGGGGAACGGCATGCGCCAGTTCAGGCCGGCGTTGCGCGTCGAGTCGTACTTGCCGAAGGTGGTAACCACGGCCTGCTCGCCTTCGCGCACGATGAAGATGCCGCTGGCCAGCCAGATCACCACGGCCACCGCCGCGATCATGCCGACGCCGATGCCGGCGCCCTTCATGTCGGGCTGAAAACCACCGCCACCCAGGCCGCCATTGCCGGGGCCGCGCCCGCGGCCACCGCCGAACAGGCCGGTGAGCTTGCGGTTGAAGTCGCGCCACAGCTCGTCCAGATCGGGCGGGCCCTGGTTGGGGCCGCCGCGGGGCGGCTGCTGCGGGGGTGGTGGGCGCGGCGGATCGGCCGGGCGCTGGTCGTCCGGGCGCGGGCTGTCCTGGCCCGACGAATCATCGCCACGCCCCCAGTGCGGGTCATTCAGATTGAACATGCCCCGGATGCGGCGTGGCCACAGGGCCAGCCGCAGGGCGCTCGTGCGGTCTTTCATTCGTTGGCTTCTCGAGGGTGCGACCCGTGATTGTGCCCAATCGGGGCGGGTGCTCCCTCCGCTTGGCTCAATGACAGGTCTTCGTGTGCGGCTGCGGGCACGCGCGCGGCCAGTTCGGCACGCAGCAGCGGCAGGCCCTCGCCGGTGCGGGCGCTGACGAACACGCGGGTCAGTTCGCGGCCATCCAGCGCCATGGAGTCCTTCAGCACGTGCGGCCGACGCCCAGGCTCCAGGCCGTCGAGCTTGTTGAACACCAGTAGTTGCGGCACCTCGGCGGCGCCGATCTCGTGCAGCACGCGCTGCACTTCGTCGATCTGCTCCAGATGGTGCGGGTTGGCGGCGTCCACCACGTGCAGTAGCAGGTCGGCATCGGCCGCCTCCTGCAGCGTGGCCTCGAACGCCTCGACCAGGCCGTGCGGCAGATCGCGGATGAAGCCCACGGTGTCGGACAGCGAGACCGAGCGCCCGCCACCCTGCCCATCGTCCAGGTACAGCTGGCGCGTGGTGGTGTCGAGCGTGGCGAACAGCTGGTCGGCCGCATAGGCCCGCGCCTTGACCAGCGCGTTGAACAGCGTCGACTTGCCGGCGTTGGTGTAGCCGACCAGCGAGATGTTGAAGGTTTCGCGGCGCTCGCGTTGGCGGCGCTGGGTCTGGCGTTGGCGCTTGACCTTGACCAGGCGGTCCTTGGTGCGCTTGATGGCGTCGCCGATCATGCGGCGGTCGAGTTCGATCTGCGTCTCGCCCGGGCCGCCGCGGCCGCCGATGCCGCCCTGCTGGCGTTCGAGGTGGCTCCAGCGGCGCACCAGGCGCGTGCTGAGGTATTGCAGGCGCGCCAGTTCGACCTGCAGCTTGCCCTCGTGGCTGCGCGCGCGCTGGGCGAAGATTTCCAGGATCAGCAGCGTGCGGTCGTTCACCGGCAGGCCGATGGCGCGCTCCAGGTTGCGCTGCTGCACCGGGCTCAGGGCCTGGTCGAACAGCACCTCCTCGGCGCCTTCGGTCTCGGCCAGCAGCCGAA